>NZ_JBLWVH010000024.1:0-53650 GCF_048268525.1 Maricaulis sp.
CCAGCATGTTGGACGCCCAGGTCACACCGGTTTCCAGCGTCAACGAGCGGCCCGGCCGCCAGCGCAGATCGGCGCGGGCCGCCGTTTCGCTGGTTTCCCGGGTCGAGGCGGAGTGGCTGGTGACACCGGCGGACAGGTAATGGTCGCTGGCCACGGCTTCGCCCTGGCGGCGAGTGACGAGTCCAATAAGCTCGATGGTGTCGGAGAAGTCATGGCGCCATCGGGCCGACCCGAAACGGGCGATCGACTCCGAGGCACCAGCTTCGACCGTGCTACCGGGCGACAGCGAGCTCAGGACAGGCGTGGACGCTTCATCCCGCCGCTCCGTTGACAGGGAGAACCCGAAATCATTGCGCGGATTGGCGTGGTAGCGGGCCAGGGCCAGCCAGTCGCGCCGGGTCTGGCTCTCGACTTCGTCGGAAGAGACCCGCGCGCCCGGCTCATCGGCCGTGGACGTCCGCACAGCCCCATAATCCGTGAGGGTCTCGTCATAGAGGTCGATCCGCGCTTCCAGCTCGAATTTGCCGCCGGTGATCGAGGTCGCAAGCTCGCCCTGATATTCCTCGCCACCATCGTCTCGCGGCTCGATTTCGATCCGCCCGTCGACCCGGGTCGCACTTGTCTGCGTGGTAACGATGTCGAGAACCAGCGGATAGCCCTGCATCTCGACGTCACGGGCGCCGGCCTCGATCAGCTCCAGGCGGACGACATCCTCGACGCGGATCGCCCGAATACGGGCCTCCAGCGAGCCGCTGCCACGCGGCGGGCGGCGGCCATTGATCAGCACATTACCGGCTGCGCCCGACAGACCGCGAACATTGTCGCCGCCATTCAGGCTGAAACCCGGCAGGCGATACACCATGTCCAGGGCATTGCGGGGCAGGAATTCTGCGAAGGCGGCGGGTCGGTAGACGGCGATACCCGCATCTTCGGTCGCATCCTGTCCCCAGACAGGTGCATACGACGTCGCCGCCAGACAAATGCTGACGGCGACGGCACGATGAAACGTGTCAGTCAATTTGAACATGCCCCAAGCCATTTCCAGCCAAATTCGCTGCAATGGGTTAGAGAAATGCTTCTAATCGGCCGAAAATCCAGCCCCTGATCATAAACAAATGCAGCGTGTATTTGTCTGGCGCAACCGAATGACCGTCATTCGGCCGGATATTGGAACACAGCGTCCAGGCCGACCTTGAATACACGCGCGATCTTGAACGCGACCTCCAGCGAGGGCGAGTATTTGCCCTGCTCGATGGCGATGATGGTCTGCCGCGTCACACCGACCTGTTTGGCCAGCTCGGCCTGGGTCATCTCGCCGGCATGAAAGCGCAGGGTGCGGATCTCATTGGTGATGGGTGTGGATTTGGCCATGATCAAACACTCCCGCGATAGGTCAGGAACTTCACCAGGATGCTGGTCAGCCCGGCCAGCATGGCGCCGACGAACAGGGTGTTCGCAGCCCAGAACGGATCAAGCTCGAAGACGAGCAGCATCAGCGCGATGAAGGCCGCGGCATGCATGGCATGTCCGCCCCAGGCGTCACCGCGCCGCTCGGCCGCATGATCACGCTCATCATCGACCACATCCGCCTCGTCGAGCTGTCCCTGACTGGCGATGGCGGCCCGGATACTGTCGGCAATCAGGGTGACCACGAAGATCACCACCGCGATTACCATCTCTGCCTTCCAGGAAACCTCGTCCAGGGGATGGGTGACGACCTGCGGTGCGACACGGATCAGGTACCAACCCAGGGCCAGAATGGTGCCGATGGCGGCAGAGCGGTTCATTTTTTCCAGAAAGCCGGGCATCACACACCCCTCCGATAGCCGATCAATTTGGTGACGCCCTTGACCAGCTCACTGGCGACAAGGCCGGCCAGGACCAGGTTGGCGATCAGATAATAGGGCTGGGCAGTCATCGCCGAAGCCATGGCCGCGAGGGCGAACAGGGCCAGCACAAAACCACCGCGCTGGTCGCCACGCATCTCGACCAGCCTGTCACGCTCGTCCGCTGCCTCTTCGGCCTCCGACGGCGAGGCGATGGCCAGCGCGATATGGGCGACGATCGAGGCGATGATGACGGCACCCACCGTCACCAGCATCTTGGTATTGGTCAGCTCCAGCGCCTCTTCCGGCGACACGCTCCCGCCCAGCAAGACATTCGCCGTGCTGGCGAAATACCAGGCATAGACGCCGCCGGTCAGCACCAGCATGGCGATATTGCTTTTCTCGTGAAAACTCATGTCAAGCACTCCGTTCTTTGTGTCTGCAATTTTTAACATGACTTTATGTAAGACGGAGCAGACGTGGTGTCAAATTTATTCGACACCACGTCAGAAAAAGAAGCCCGGCACTTCTGTGCCGGGCCCTTTGCCTGTCAGATCGGGAGGCGATCAGGCCAGAAAGTCGATCAGCGGAGAGGATTGTCCGCCCGTTGCGCCATAGGCGCCGACCTGTCCACCACCCGGGCCACCGCCCAGTCCACCGGCCAGTCCACCGGCACGACCACCGGACAGAGGGGTTTCGCCGTTCTCGGCAAACAGGTTGCGGACGGCCTCATGGTCGATCTCACCGTCATCGCCGAGCACGGAGGACGCTGCATCCTCGCCGAAACGCTCGGCGAGACTGGCCATCATGCGGTCATCGCGGGCTTGCTTCTCCTCTTCGCGAACCTCGGCCATAAGGCCTGACAGGGCCTCGTAATCGACCTCACCGTTGTCAGAGACAACGCCGGAGGCGGCCGAGCCGAAACGTTCGGTCAGGGTCGCGTCCAGGGCTTCCAGATCAATCTCGCCGGCCTCGATCGCTTCCTGGAGGCTGTCGACCAGCTCTTCCTCGGACGGGGGCGGGGGTGGCGGCGGACCGCCTCTCGGACCTTGCGGCCCGCTCATGCCGGACATCGGCATGGATTGCATTGCACCGATCATGGTGTCGCTCCTGTGTCGGTACCGGCCGCTTGCACAGGACGGTACGGGTTCGGGCGACTGCGATCCTTTGAACAGGTTGAGGCCTAGGCCTGAAAACTTTACACGCGGTTACCATTGCGCCTGTCGGACGGCGTGTTTTTCGCATCCGCACAAACTTGTGCAGGCACCGACGGAATGGGCGCGGCGGCGCGTGTCATGGCGAGAGAAACGGGCTTGCAGCCCCCAAGCCCGGCTGCGCTCCTTTGAACCCTGCACAGCCTGTCAGGCCCGTTTCTCTACCCGCGCCGCAGTCCGGACGCGTCAGGACTTGACCAGCTCGCCGGCCAAGCCCTTTTCGATGAGTGCAATTGTCTCGCCGACCCCGTAAATAGCGACGAATGAGCCAAAGCGCGGCCCTTGCGACTGGCCGAGCAGGACTTCATAGAGGGCCTGGAACCAGTCGCGCAGGTTGTCGAACTCCTGCGTCTTGCCGGCAGCGAAGACCTCGTCCTGGATCTTCACGGCATCGCGCTCATCCGCATCCATGGCCCTGAGGCGGACCAGCAGATCTTCCATCGCCGCCCGCTCCATCTCCGTCGCGAGACGGAAGGATTTGGTCGGCTCGACGAAGTCGGCAAAATACTGCACTGCAAAGCCGGCCAGCTGGTCGAGCAGCGGATGGCTCTGCGCCGTCGCGCCGTCGACATAACGGCCGATAAAGCCCCACATCACCTCGGTATTATGAGCCGAGGCGGCCGAGGCGAGATTGAGCATCAAGGCAAAGGAAATCGGCGAAGTATCCGTTGGCGGATTGCCGTCATGGATATGCCAGGCCGGGTTTTCCAGCTGCTTGTCCGGCGTCTGATCGGCATAGGCCGCCAGATGCTGCATATACTCATCGACCGCCTTGGGAATGACGTCGAAATACAAGCGCTTGGCCGTCTTCGGTTTGACAAAGTTGTAATAGGACAGGCTCTCCGCCGGGGCGTATTTCAGCCAGTCCTCGACCGACAGGCCATTGCCCTTGGACTTGGAAATCTTCTCGCCCTTCTGGTCGAGGAAGAGCTCATAGACAAATTGCGTCGGCGGCTCGGCACCGAGAATCTTGCAGATCCGCGAATAGACCGGCGCATTGGTCTGGTGGTCCTTTCCGAACATCTCGAAATCGACGCCCAGAGCTGCCCAGCGCATGCCGAAATCCGGCTTCCATTGCAGCTTCACATGACCGCCCGTGACCGGCAGCGTGGTCTCGGTCCCGTCCTCATCATCAAAGGTCACCGTACCGGCCACCGCATCGACGGACTTCATCGGCACATAGAGGACCCGGCCCGTCTTCGGCGAGATCGGCAGGAAAGGCGAATAGGTCGCCTGGCGTTCCGCCCCCAGCGTCGGCAGCATCACCGCCATGATGTCATCATAGCGTTCGGCGGCGCGCTTGAGCATCGCGTCATAAGCGCCCGACCTGTACAGCTCGGTCGCCGACTGGAAGGTGTAGGTGAAGCCGAACCCATCGAGAAAGCCGCGCAGGCGGGCATTCATGTGGGCACCAAAGCTCTCATGCGTGCCGAACGGGTCGGGCACCACGGTCAACGGCTCCTGCAGGTGCTGGTTCAGCATCTCCTGCTGCGGCAGGTTGTCGGGAACCTTGCGCATGCCGTCCATATCGTCGGAGACACAGATCAGCTGCGGCTCATAGGCCCCGCCGGTCAGCGCATCAAACGCGCGCAGCACCATGGTCGTGCGCACAACCTCGCCAAATGTGCCCATGTGCGGAAGCCCCGACGGGCCATAGCCGGTCTCGAACACGACCGGCCCGGATTTTCGCCCCAGCTTGTCCAGACGCTTCTTGAGCAGGCGCGCTTGTTCAAACGGCCAGGCTTTCGCGTTTTGGGCAAGATCGGAGACAGACATCCCGGTGGTCTTTCTGTTTGTGGACACAAGAGGCTCGCGAGGTAGAGGGGAAGCGGGAGATGGTCAAGCGGGCTGGGCTTGGTGGGGGCCAGTTCCCTCTGGCTCGGGAGAGAGACCGGGTGAGGCGGATATCCCGGAAACTGTGAACCGCGCCCTCGCCGGGCCTTCGGGCCCCTTCTCCCGCGGGAGAAGAATTCCGGCGGTAGCCCTACACCACTTTCCGTCACCCAAAAGCCACACCTCTCGACGATCCAACCACACCGTGTCGATTTCGCCTTGAACGCGAACTGTTGCGGCGTCATAAGCCGCCTCCCGTCAACCCCGCCCGGGACCGAGCCCATCGGTTCCGCGCACAATGAAGAGACGATCATGAACGCAGTTCAGACCCGATATCGCCTCTCCCGCCCGGTCTATTGGCCGGCAGCGGTTGTGCGCGCGGAGGATGGCGCTTCCACCCGGTAGACTGGCCCCACAGTCCCGGTTGATGGCCCTCCCAAGCGCCCGCTTGTGGAGGGTTTTTTGTATTCTGCGCCGCCTCTCCCCCCAAGGGCGGCCGGAATGCAGACCCAGGGAGGGAGCGCGACCCCCGACGCGCTCCCTCCCGCTAAGGTTCGCCAGGCTCATGTGACGCCTTGCGTCCCCTCATCCAGTGACCAACCGGCCTTGCCGGTCAGTTTGCGGCCAACGAGGTAGAGCAAAAGGCCGGTTGGCCCGAACAGGAAGGCCAGTATCAGCGATGGCAGGACCAGGGCGCGAGCGACACCGCGGCGCCGGGCATCGCGACTGATCCAGGCCCCGACAAACAGGTCGAATGCCAGGAAGTGGACCCATCCGGTCAGCAAGCCGACGGGGTGGGAAAACAGGGCCTGAACGGCGGCCAGGCTCGACATGCCGGCCTCCGGATCGGACTGGCCGAAGACGATCCCCAGCGTCAGGAAGCTGAGATAGACCGCGCCCAGCGCCAGCGGCACCAGCGCCGTGTGAACAACCGGCCCGGTCCAGCGCCAGCCAGGCACGAAAATCAGCAGGAACCAGGCCGGAAATACCGCGATATTGATGGCCGAGAACAAGATCTCATACATGGCGGGCTCCCTTTCTTTCACCAGCACGACAGAGAACGCGGATTCGGACCGCCTGCCATCCCGCACTTGTTACTGACTGACTGGTCAGTTATATTGGCGTCATGCCAGAGACCAGCCGACGCCGCCGCCCCGAAGCGCGCCCCGAGGAAATCCTCGACGCTGCCCTGTCTGTCTTTTCAGAACAGGGGTTCGCCACAGCCCGTGTCGAAGACATTGCCCGCGCCGCCGGCCTGTCGAAGGGCGCGATCTATCTCTATTTTCCGTCCAAGGAAGCGATGTTGAACGAGCTGGTCGAGCGCTCCGCCGGGCATCTGGCCAAGACTGCCGAGGCCATGGTCGCCAGCGGCGCCCCTCGGGACGCGGAAACCGGCCTGCGCAATCTCCTGCGCATGTTGTTTACCAGCATGGCCGACCCGGCGATCAGCGCCGCGCCGCGCCTGGTTTTTGCCGAAGCCGCACGCTTCCCCGTGATCGCGGACTTCTATCGCCGTCAGGTGCTCGAGATAGCGCGCGGGGCAATGCGCGCCCTGCTGGAAGCCGGTGTCGGCGCCAATGTCTTCCGCCCGGTCGATGCCGACGCTTTCATGCGTGCGGTCGCCGGGCCGGCCTTTGCCCATATGGCACTGACCACGATCTTCACCCTGCCCCCCGACACGCTGACAGACCCGGCCGACATGGCCGATGCGCTGGCAGATATCCTCCTACATGGCCTCAAGCCGCGAGCCCCTGCATCATGATCACCCGCCTCACGCTCACCGCGCTCCTCCCGCTCACCCTGCTGGCCCTGGTCGGTTGCAGCGAGCCCGAAGACAGCGGGCTTGTCGGCTACGCCGAGGGCGATTTCATCCGCATCGCGCCGGATCAGCCTGGCCGCATCACCGAGGCTCCCGCCGCCGAGGGCGAGCACGTGCTCGCCGGGAGCCTGCTGATACGCCAGGACGATACCGCCGAACGCGCGGCGCTGGCCGCCATCGAGGCCCGCATGGATGCGGCGACCGCCCGCTATGACGATGCCCTCGCCGGTGCCCGCGACCCGGAAGTCGCCGCCGCCCGGGATCTACTCCGCCAGGCGCTGGCCACCCAGGCCGAGGCCGACCAGGCGCGCGACCGCAGCCAGGCCCTGTTTACCGACGGCCATATCAGCCAGGCCCGGCTCGACACCGCCATCGCGGCCGCCCGGGCGGCGGATGCCCGCGTCGACGAAATGCGCCAGCGGCTCAATATCGTCCGGTTGCCCGCCCGGTCCGGCCAGCTGCGCGCCCTGCAGGCCGGGATCGCGGCGGGCGAGGCCGAGCGTGAAGGACCCGCATCTCTGCTGACCCCGCACACCGTCACAGCCCCGGCAAACGCCCGCCTCCATCGCCAGCTCCGCTTCGTCGGCGAACAGGCGGGACCGACTGCGCCGGTCTATGAACTTCTGCCGGACGGTGCGGTCCATGCCGTCCTCTTCATTCCGGAACCGGAGCTCGCAGCGCTGCCCGTCGGGAGCCGGCTCGCGGTCAGTTGCGATGCTTGCGCAGCCGATTTGATGGCCACGATCGCGACGATTGACGACGCCGCCGAATTCACCCCGCCCATCCTGTATTCGGACTCCTCGCGGGCGCGTCTCGTCTTCCGCGCCGAGGCCCGTTTCGACGACACACCGCCGCCGCCGGGCACACCGCTCTTCTTCGAGCCGCGCCCATGAGCGAAGCGCTCGCCATCGACGTGACCGGGCTGAGCAAGTCCTTTGGCGGCACCCGCGTCGTCGATGATTTCGACATGGCTGTCCCGCCGGGCAAGATCTACGGCTTTCTCGGCCCCAACGGATCGGGCAAGACCACGACCATCCGCATGATGTGCGGCTTGCTGAAGCCTGATGGTGGCGGTGGTACGGCGCTCGGCCTCGACATCATCCGCCAGAGCCGCGAGATCAAGGCGCGCGTCGGCTATATGACCCAGCGCTTCTCGCTCTATGGCGACCTCACCGTGCGCGAAAACCTCAGCTTCATGTCGCGCCTGCATGCCCTGCCCAAGACGCGGCAAGTGGTGGACCAAGCCTTGGAAGAATACGATCTCGCGCCGCGGGCCAGGCAATTGGCGGCGAACCTCTCCGGCGGCTGGAAACAGCGCCTGGCGCTGGCTGCCGCCTCGCTGCACCAGCCCGGCCTTCTCCTACTGGACGAGCCGACCGCCGGGGTTGACCCCAAGGCGCGGCGGGACTTCTGGGACCGGATCCGCCGTCTGGCACGGCAGGGCGTCACTGTGCTGGTCTCGACCCATTACATGGATGAGGCCGTGCAATGCGACAATATCGCCTTCATCGCCTATGGCCGCAAACTCATCGACGCGCCGGCCGGCGAGATCCCCTCCCGCATCGGCCTGCACACGATCCGTATTGAAGGCCCCGGCCTGCAGCCGGTCTATGACGCGCTGGAGAACGCGAAAGGCATCGAGCAGATCGCCCGCTTTGGTGCCGCCCTGCACATTTCCGGACGCGACCGGCAAGCCCTGGAGGCGGCATCCGCACCCTATCGGTCGCGCAACGGGCTCAGCGTGACCGAGGCCAAGACGGGGCTGGAGGAAGCCTTCATCTGGCTGATGACCGGCGCCGAGGACAATTTCACATGAAATCGCTCTCCCGCATCCTCGCCATGCTGGGCAAGGAATTCATCCAGATGCTGCGCGACCGACTGACCTTCGGCATGATGGTCGGCATTCCGGTGATGCAGCTCCTCCTGTTCGGCTATGCCATCAATACCGACCCGCGCCATCTGCCGACCCTGATCGAGATGGGCGATAGCGGGCCGGCCAGCCGCGCCATTCTGCAGGCCATGGAGACTTCGGAGTATTTCGACCTGATCGGTACGGTCGCACGCGGCGGCGATGTTGAGACCGCCATGCGCGACGGGCAGGCCGTCTTCATCGTCACCATTCCGCCCGGCTTTGAACGCGACCTGGCGCGCGGCGAGAGACCGCAAATCCTGCTCGATGCCGATGCCACGGACCCGGTCGCAGCGGGCGCCGGAGCCGGCGCGTTTGCGACGATCGTGCAGCAGGCGCTGGAGCCCATGCTGGGCGAGATGACGCCGCCGGTCGAGACCATCATCCACCGGCGCTACAATCCGGCCGGGCGGACCGCCCTCAACATCGTACCCGGCCTGCTCGGCATCATCCTGACCATGACCATGGCAATGATGACCTCGATGGCCCTGACCCGCGAGGCAGAGCGCGGCACGCTGGAAGCCCTGCTGTCGACTCCGACACGGCCGCATGAGGTGATGATCGGCAAGATCACCCCCTATGTCGTTGTCGGCTTCATCCAGGTAGCGATCATGCTGCTGGGTGCCCGCTTCCTGTTCGACGTGCCCTTTGAGGGCTCGCCGCCCGCCTTCCTGGTCGCGGTCTCGCTCTTCATCCTGGTCAATCTGGCACTGGGCTTTCTGTTCTCGACCGTGGCGCGCAGCCAGATGCAGGCCATGCAGCTGACCTTCTTCGCCTTCCTGCCCTCGATCCTTCTGTCCGGCTTCATGTTCCCCTTCGCCGCCATGCCGCAATGGGCACAGGCGATCGGTCAGGCCATTCCGGCGACCCATTTCATCCGGGCGGTGCGGGCGATCATGCTGAAAGGGGCCGGGCTGGAGCATGTCTGGCCACAGGTCTGGCCGCTGATGGTGATTTTCACTGTCATCGCGACCGTGGCGATGGTCCGCTATAGGCAAACGTTGGATTAGAACTTTCTGGACCTCTCCACGATGCACCTTTAAGGTGCACAGCGGAGGTGGCCCATGCCATTTGTTCCAGAGTCGATACTGGCGAAGGTTACCGCTTTAGGCATCGCAGCCACAGCATGCGCACTCCTCACGCTGCTGCTACACTTTTTGATTTATAGCTATTGTGAGACTGAGACCTGCGATCAGGCACCAGGAATCAATACTTACAGCGTCATATTTTTCATTCTCTATAGCCTGTATTACATCGTTAAAGGGGCAATACTGGCAATCAATAAATGGATGAGAAAGGAAAGGCCATGACTGTCAGGATGGCCTCGATCATCCCGCTTGCCCTGATCGTTTTTTTGGCGGGTTGCGCGAGCACGGTTTCGCACGACTATCCAAGTCCGGTAGTGCCGTGGCCAGCTCCACCAGAAACGCGGACCATTCGAGTGGGCGGGCATTTCAATGCCACTTTGGAAAGGTCAATTCTTTATAGCGACCAAGCCATCCCCCCATACCCTGCCACATCTGGCACAACCAATGCGCCAACGATTGTCGGGTTTGTTGCCAGCCACTCTTCAGACAGGGCCGCCAGACGTCGCCTTCGCGCTGTTTGTGAAGGGCTGCAGGAAGCGGCAACACCCCATTCAGGATCGGTCGCTCCATCCACGCGATTGCTCTATTGGTATGACAGGCGACCGAGTGCGGATGCGCGCCCGTGGCAAGGCGGTGGCTGCCTGGATCTCAGCAACAACTTTCATACTGATCGGTCCTGGGCAGAGTACACCAACCGTGCCGGAAACCGGAGCAGTGTAAACCTCCACAAGCGGGGGCCTTTTCTGGTGTTTCAGGATCGCTCGGTTGACCGTTGGTTCAGCATCGACTTTTCAGCCTTGCGCACGACCGATATTCGAGAGGGCGTTGAGGCCTTGCGGCCCTTCATACTCGCCAACACAGATCAGTGGGAAAACAGGTCGATTTCCGCTGAGGCGCGACACTTCGATCTAATTCGAGCGTTTGTAAACTGGGCTGAGTCAATCGGCGCTCTGTTTGAGAATAGCCACGGCGAAGCCTGAGTTTATTGCATACCTCCATCATCAAAAATCGTCTCGATCGGCGTGGCGAACAGGCGCGCCAGTTTGAAGGCCAGTGGCAGGGACGGATCGTACTTGCCGGTTTCCAACGCGTTGACCGTCTGGCGTGAGACGTCGAGATGGTCCGCCAGCGCCTGCTGGCTCCACCCCTTCTCGCCGCGCAGCTCCTTGAGCCGGTTCTTCATCGCACCTGCACCTGCTGGACCATCGAGGCGACGCTGTGGGCCACGGCGGCGATCGGCAGCAACATGGTCATGTTGAGCGGTTCCATGACCCCATAAATCTCGGCGACACCGAAGATTGCGCTGGCGAGCAACATGGCCAGGGTCGCGACGGCGGCGGCCCGGACCTGCATGCGCGCCAGCATCTCGTCGATCGAACGGACATAGCGCACGACTTCATAGCCATAGACCAGGAGCGGCAGGCAGGTGAGCGCCACCAGTGGCCAGGCCGAGACGGCGTCCCAATCATTGACCGACGGATTGATCGTTTTGTCGATGGCCACCAGAATCGCGGTGAAGGCGATCATCGCCACGAAGGTCCGCCACAAATAACGCCGGGTCACGGACGCCTGTTTCTCACTGACGCTCATGACGCGTCCCGGTCGCGACGGCCAAACAGCAATGTGACGATCCGGGCGATGGCCAACAAGCCGAGGATGAAAACGGTCAGGCCTGCCATCTTCATCTCGGCGGAGAGGCTGGCGACAAAATCCCGAACCGTGTCGAGGGACGGGCCAATCATTCCCGCAAAGAAGATGGCTGGCAGGAAGACCGCCGCAAACAGGGCCAGCGAGACCAGGCTGGGCGCCTCGCCTGCATCACCAAAGCCCTTCATCCATTCACGCATCGTCATCAGGATCTCCTTCCAGTCATGTAAAGCGTGCTTTACTATATGATGTAAAGTAAGCTTGTCGTCAAGGGTGCTTTACAAGACTTCACATGAAAAAGGGCGCCGCGGCTCGCCGGGCGCCCTCTTGAGGTCAATGACAGCGAGCTATTCGGCCGGCTCATCAACCTTGTTCGGCTGCTTGGTCACCCGCAGATACGGCTTGATCTTGTTGTATCCGGCGGGGAAGAGCGCATCGGCCTCGGCATCCGAGATCGACGGCACGACGATCACGTCCTGACCGTCTTCCCAATTGACCGGCGTGGCGACCTTGTAGCCATCGGTCAGCTGGAGGCTGTCGATCAGGCGCAGCACTTCATTGAAGTTGCGGCCGGCGCTGGGCGGGTAGGTGAAGGTGGCGCGAATCTTCTTGTTCGGGTCGATGATGTAAACCGAACGGACAGTCAGCTTGGGATCGGCATTCGGGTGGATCATCGAATAGAGCTCGGACACCGATCGGTCGGTGTCAGCGATGATCGGGAAATTCATGCGGACACCTTGGGTTTCCTCGATGTCCTTGATCCAGCCCTTGTGGTCCTCGACACTGTCGACGGACAGGGCGATCGCCTTGGCGCCGCGCTTGGCGAACTCGTCCTTCAGCTTGGCCGTGAAGCCCAGCTCGGTGGTGCAGACCGGGGTATAATCAGCCGGGTGAGAGAAAAAAATCACCCAATCACTGCCGATCCAGTCATGAAAACTGATCGGACCTTCACTCGTCTCGGCTTGGAAATTCGGGGCGATATCACCCAACAAAAGACCCATGGTTCTCTCCTCGGTTCAAAACGCGATGAAACTGGCCTAGGAGTAGGTGCGCCTTGAGCGGGCAGAGTGCAACCCTTCGCGCGGCCCGCGCAACCAAATGTGAACCGGACGACCTGTCTCCCAAGCTGCGGACACCATGACAACTACCCTGATCCTGATGCGACATGCCAAGGCTGTCGACCGGCTCGAAGCCGAAGACGATTTCCAGCGGGGGCTGACCCCGCGCGGACGGAGCGATGCCGGCGAGGTGGCTGGAGCGCTGGCCGCGCTCGGCCTGAGCGTCGACCTTGCCCTGGTCTCACCGGCCTGGCGGACCCGTCAGACCTTTGACCAGCTGGCCCCGCAACTCGGCGCCCCCAAGGTGGACGATCCAATGGTGCTCTACCACGCCTCCACCGACATGCTTGAACGGGCCAGTCGCGAGGTGTTGGGACCATCCAGGACGATTCTTCTGGTCGGTCACAATCCGGGCATTGGCGGCTTTGCCCACAAGCTGGCCCAACGGTGCAAGGCCACCCGCCAACTGCCGATCGGATATCCCACCGCAACCGCCTGCGTGTTCGAACTGACCGAAGCCGACCTGATGCAGCCGAGCTTCGTCGCCTGTATCAATCCGAAGGCGTAACACGCCGAGAGTCGCGCTCAGCGTGTATTTGTGCTTATCTGCCCGCAATCCGAGTGGCAGGAGGCCGGCCTTGACGCTGATCGACGAGCATTTCCGTGAAACTCCTGCCAACCCAGTGGAACTTCGACGACAGTCGCGGCCGCGTGGCGGACATGCCTTTCAGCCTACTCGTCTGGCCCGCCCGCCGGTACACCTCGCCAGCTTGTGGGCGCAACAGGCCGCCTTTGGCCTACCAGGACGACACGCCGAACTCAGCGCATTTGGTCCGACATCCGCCCGAATAGGGCGATTGTCGCTGGCGCTCCTCTTGGCCCTCGCACTGTTCGCCATCATTTCGCCAGTCGTCGCGCTGGCAGCCGCCAGCGTCATGACCTGCGCCCTGTTCACCGGCCTGATCGCATTGCGACTTGCTGCCGTGGCGCTGAAGCCCGTCTGGCTGGACGGACCTGCCTGCGCCGACAGGGACCTGCCCACGGCCACCATCATGGTTGCCCTCTACCGCGAGGCCGCCGTCCTTCCGGACCTCGCCCGCAACCTCGCCGCGATCGACTACCCCGCAGATCGTTTGGCCTTCAAGCTGGTGCTGGAAGCCGATGATGGTGAAACCATCCATGTCGCCCGTCGCCTGGCGCTCGATAGTCGCTTCGAGATTGTCGTCGTACCGCCGGGCGAGCCGCGTACGAAGCCGCGCGCGCTCAACTACGCCCTGCGTATGTGCCGCTCGGAACTGGTCACCGTCCATGATGCCGAAGACCGCCCGGACCCCACCCAGCTGAGGCGGGCCGCGGAAGCTTTCAGGGTTGCCGGGCAGTGCCTCGCCTGCATCCAGGCACCGCTGAACTGGTATAACCGCCGGGAGACTTGGCTGACCCGCCAGTTCGCGCTGGAATATGCCGCCCACTTCCATGCCTTGCTACCGCTCTACCAGCGACTGGGCTGGCCACTACCTCTTGGCGGGACCAGCAATCACTTCCGTCGTGACGCACTGGTCCGCATCGGTGGCTGGGATGCCTGGAATGTGACGGAGGATGCCGATCTCGGCTTGCGCCTGCACGCGGCCGGCTATCGATGCGGATTGATCGAGCCCCACACGCTCGAGGAGGCACCGCTGCAGCTAGTCCCATGGGTCAAGCAGCGGACGCGCTGGATCAAGGGCTATGCCCAGACCATCGGCGTTCTGGCTGCCTGCAGGGACACGCCCTGGCGCCGTGTCTGGCCCGGCGTGCTGGTGCTGGGCGGCGCCGTCGCATCGGCATTGCTGCATGCACCGCTCAGCCTGACCTGCCTGTTGGCCCTCGCCGTTGGGGCCGGACCTGAAGCGTCCGGCCTGACAGCACTGGTCTTCATGGCCACAGGATACGCCAGCGCCATAGCCTGTGCAGCGGTGGCCATGCGCCGCGCCGGACTACCGGTACGCGCCCGCGACCTTGCAGGAATGCCGGTCTATTGGCTGTTGCAGACCCTTGCGGCGGCTCGCGCCTTGCGCCAACTCATCAGCAACCCGCACTACTGGGAGAAAACCGAACACGGCCTCAGCGCCCTGACGGACACGCCATGTATCTCTCCCTCATCCCCACGCTTATCGCCCTTGCCGGATTCATTGCGCTCTTCCTTGTCGCCCGCTGGCGATCCGGACAGCCGGTCCGGCCCGAACGCGGACCCCGCCTCATCCCCTGGATCCTGATAGCCATCATCTCAGCCGCAATGTGCGTCGCCCTGGTGGTGCACTTGGTAGAGTTGGCCGGCATGGACCCGGCGGCGTTCCGACCGCGGCGGATGTAAGGCGTGGTGCGACTAGCAGGCCGGTCACCGCCCCAGGACGGTGACGGATGGCAAAACGCATACGCTGAAGGGCTTGAAGTGCTGGAGCGGGTGAAGGGAATCGAACCCTCGTCGTAAGCTTGGGAAGCTTCTGCTCTACCATTGAGCTACACCCGCTTGGGGCGTCGGCGGGCCGACAACCGGAAACACCTTTTTATAGGCATAGCCTGCGCCCGGCGGAAGTGCCGGGACGCAGGCATTCCGGCTGCATCAGTCCAGGGGACCGGGCGGATTGTGCTCTTCGACGAAACGGACGAGATTCTCGTACAGCAAGCGCCTGTGTTCGTCGGTCATCTGAGCGGAATAATGACGACCGCCCTCGATCGGAATGAACTCATAGGGCTTGCCGGCCTCTTCCATGGCCTCGACCATCAGCTCGGCCTGGCTGTATGGGACGACAATATCTTCCGTACCATGGATGATCATCAGCGGGGCCTGGACCGCCGCCGCCTGACGGGCCGGTGAAATGGAGATGATGTGCTCGCGATTGTCGCCGCGCCAGTCGCCGATATTGCGGGCCCAGTAAAGCTGCGACCCGCCGCCCATGCGCTCCTGGGCATAATCCATCATGCCCAGGATGTCGGAGACGCCGGCGCCGGCCACGCCGCAGCGATAGCGGTCCGGCGTCAGCGTCATCCCGGCGAGGGTGGCATAGCCGCCATAGGACCAGCCGAAAATGCAGACACGGTCCGGATCGATGATCCCCTGGGCAGCAAGATGGTCGATCCCGTCATTGAGATCCGTCTGCATGCTCTCGCCCCAGTTTTGATAGCCAAGCTCGGCAAATTCGACCCCGAAACCGCCAGATCCGCGAAACTGCGGCTGGAAAACGGCATAGCCACGGGAGGCCAGCAACTGCGCCCATTCATCGAAACCATAGGAGTCACGCGATTCCGGTCCGCCATGCGGCATCATTATCAAGGGCAGATCCCGCGCCTCGGTCTGCGCCGGGGTGGTGAGATAGCCGAACAGGTCCACCCCGTCCGCCGCCTGGTAGCGAACGACTGAAACATTACCGACCTGCGCGTCGGGAATTCGCGACCGCGAATTTCCCAGCATCATCACATCACCGGTTGAACGGGTGAGGAGATAATAGGCCCCGGCCGTTCCACCTGCCTCAATGTAGATGACCACCTTGTCGAAAGCCCTGTCCCAGCTGACCAGGCTGACATTGGACTCTGGAAAAAAGCCGATCAGCTGATTGTAGACTTCAGCGAATTCCGGCTCGAAATACTCGACCTGCCGACGCCCATCATCCCAGCTCGCACCAATGATGCCGTTGGTGCGCCAATCAACCAACGTGCTGCCAATACTGGCGATGTCGGATTGGACAATGGGACCTTCGATCTCGCTGGTTTGAAGGTCCATCCGAAACAGCGCGCGGCGGCGGCCGGGCATCCGCCCTGTGGGTGTGCCATTGGTCTCGGAGAAGAAGTAAGCATAGCGCCCCGTCGGATCGACACCCTGGACCCACTCGATGACGCCGAGCCAGTCATGCCAGGTGCGTGCCGCGAAGGAGAATTCCCGCATCATCTGGTGGCGCTCGGTATAGAGCCGCTCCCAACTGCCGGTGCCACCGTCCGAACGAGCCCAGAACTCGTACGGATCGGAGGCGTCGCGCCCACCACGCTGGCGGATGACCGGTCGGTCATTCGGGCCGAGGCTCATGTCGAAATCTCGAACACCGATTTCGACACGGCTGCGACCGGTGCGGCGATCCAGATCCTGCTCGAAGAGGCCATAGCCAACGCCACCGCGAACGCGCGTCATCATGCCGCCGCCGGCGCGCTGGGCGCGGACCCATGTCAGGACCGTATCCGGGTTTTCCTCATTGATGCCCGCAAAATAGGTATAGACTTCCAGCTCGATAGAGCGCTGGTCCTCAATGCGCATGATGTAGGGGCGGCTGACATAGAAATCATCACCCATCCCCCACCAATTGCCACGGTCTGTGTATTCCAGCCAGAGATGGGTGTCGGAGGCAAAGCGGGCGACGGAAATCGCCTGATCGTCACCGGCGTCAATGACCAGTGGCGGTTCGCTACCGTCCAGCGTATAGACCACGATGGCGCGCTCTTCCCAGCTTTGCCCGCTGATGAAGACGAGCCTCTCGCCGTTCGGTGACAGGCGGACCCCGCTCATGTCCGGCAGCGCCAGGAAATCCTCGATTTCAAGAGCCGGGCCCGACTGCGCCAGAACAGCTGATGCCCCTGAGCCAACCACGGCAAACGTCACTGCCGCAGCGACACAATTCAAAACAAAGCGCATGAAATCCCCCGAAACACGTCGCCCGTTTTCAGGCGAAAATCACTCAACTTCTGATTTCAAGCAGAGCCTGATCGATATTTCAAACAAAAAAGAGCGGGTCCGAAATCCCGGACCCGCTCTCAACAAATCTTCCGGCTGATCCGTCAGCGCGGGTCCGGCGGATTGTGCTCGAACAGGAAGCGCTCGAGCGCCGTGTACAGCTCTCGCGTATTGTCCACCGTCATCCTGTACGACTGGTGCGGTCCATCCTGGATGGCGACCAGCTCATACGGCTTTCCGGCAGCCTCCATGGCTTCCGCCATCAACTCGGCCTGCTCGAACGGAACGATCAGGTCGTCGGTGCCGTGGATGATCATCATCGGAGCCTGGACGTCGCTGGCATTCAGCGCCGGCGAGATCCGGGTGATGTAGTCGGTCTCACTGCGCCAATCGCCGATATATTCGGCCCAGTAGGTGACAGAGGCACCACCAAAGCGGCCCGTGACGTAATCCATCATAGCGAAGACGTCCGAAACGGGCGCACCGGCGATGATGCAGCGGAACAGCTCAGGCGTCAGCGTGGCACCCGCAAGTGCGGCGTACCCGCCATAGGACCATCCGAACAGGCAGACCCGTTCATGGTCCACCACACCTTCTTCGACAAGGTGACGCAAGGCATCAGACACGTCGTCCTGCATGCTGCGCCCCCACTCGCCATGGCCCATGGTGATGAAGTCACGGCCGAACCCGTCCGAGCCACGGAATTGCGGTTGGAACACCGCGTATCCGCGGGCGGCAAGGAATTGCGACCAAGCGTCAAAGCCGTAATAGTCCCGGGCCTGCGGGCCACCGTGAGGCATCATGACCAGAGGCAGGTCGCGTGCTTCACGCCCTGGCGGCGTGGTGAGATAGCCAAACAGTTCCAGACCGTCACGCGCCGTGTAGTGCACCACCTCGACCGGAGCGATGGCTTCGTCCGGAATACGGCTGTAGGCACCCGACAGGAACGCCATCTGACCGGTATTGCGGTCCAGCAGATAATAGCTCTCGCTTGTCTGCCCGCCGCTGATGCTGATCACGACCTTCGTAAAGTCCTGGTCCCAGCTGACGATCGAAACGTTCGAATCCGGGAAATAACCCTCCAGCTGGGTCTGGATGTTGGCGAAGGTCTCGTCAAAATACTCGACACGCTGCCGCTCTTCAGCCCAACGCACACCGATGACTGCATTCGTTCGCCAGTCTCTGATGAAGCTGCCGACATCGGCCAGGTCCGATTGTACGACCGGCCCTTCAATCTCATTGGTCTCGAAATTGAAGCGGAAAACGGCCAATCGGTCATTGTTCACGCGCGAGGTGAAATAGCCGTACTGGCCCGTTGCATCCAGACCTGCCACGCTGGTCATACGACCGACCCAGCTATCCGCACGCCGGGCGCCAAAGCGGAAGCGCTCACGTGTGAGATTTTCGGAGTACACGCGATCCCAGCCATTGCCGTCGAGGTTCGACCAAAGCTCGAACTCCCCCTCGTCAAAGGCGAACCGGACCACCGGCTCGTTGTCCGCGTTCAACCGATAGGTGAACCCGCCATCGCCAATGAAAACGCGGCGACGGGCCCGGTCACGGGTGAATTCCTGCCGAAAAAGGCCCCTTGCCGCCTCAACAGAGTCACCGACGGTCCGCGAACCGCGATTGTCCTGAATGACGGGCAACCAGATCAGCATGCTGTCCGGATCGGAAATGTCCCTGTTGGCCATAGTGGCAAATCGGTTGAGTTCCCAGTTTCCGCTGCCGTCCGCCCGCACCACATAGGTCCGGAAGAGGTCGGCTCGCTCGCCTTCGGCCGCCAGATCCCGCCGGTCGGAATAGGTAACCAGCAGATTTTCGTCATTGGCCCAGGAGACCGCCGCGAGGACCTGGTCATCC
Organism: Maricaulis sp.; assembly: GCF_048268525.1. GTDB lineage: Bacteria > Pseudomonadota > Alphaproteobacteria > Caulobacterales > Maricaulaceae > Maricaulis. Next base: position 18,954 of record NZ_JBLWVH010000024.1, read on the forward strand.
CCGCCATCGATCACGAAAGGCGCACCGCCCACCAGCGAATAGATGACAATCGAGCGCTCTGCCCGGCTCTCGCCGGAAATGAAGACCAAGCGCTCGCCATTGGGTGAAATACTGACGTCCGACATGTTCGCCATGGCGGCGTAATCGTCGATCGACGGCACCGGCGGCTGTGCGTGGGCAGCCCCAACCGCCGCGCAAAGCATAATCAAAAGGCCTGATAATCTGACCATGAACCCCTCCCTAAATAAAAGCCCACAAAAGGGTAAGCCGCCCGTAAGGTTCAGCCTCGTTGCGCGACAATCAAGGAGAAAACCCAGAAAATCCGGTTATTCGCTGGCGAAGAACTTCGACAATTTCAACCCTTGGGCTTGGTAATTGGACGCGACCTGACCATAGGCTGTATTCGGTACGCCCAGCATCGGCTCATAAACCAGCCGGGCGATGGGTTGGCCGTGTTCCAGCAGGAATGGTACATCGCGGCCGCGCACTTCCAGGACCGCGCGGGCTCCAGTGCCACCGGCTTCACTGGTCCCGAAGCCCGGATCGAAGAAGCCAGCATAATGAGCCCGGAACTCGCCGATCTCGGTGGCGATCGGCGCCATTTCAGCCGCCTCGTCGCATCCGATCCTGACGGCTTCTCGCGAGGCCAGGATGTAAAACTCACCAGGATCCAGGACCAGGCGGCGGTCAGGGGCAGTCAACGGCTCCCAGTATCGAGCTGCGGCATGACCACCAATCCTGGACAGATCAACCAGGCCTGAGTGCCGCCGCGCCCGATAACCGACAATCCCGTCACCAAATCCGGCCAGGTCAACGCTGACCGTGACCTCGCGCAGGGCCTTGTGCTCTCCCTGGCGGAAACGCACTTGGCTCAGCCGGTCGCCTTCACGAGCAAGAATCGAGAATGTACAGGGCGAGATCTCGGCATAGAGCGGACCTTCATAGCCCACCGGGGCCTGGTCAAAGGCGACACCGTGATCGGTGATGACCCGCGTGAAGACATCGATGCGCCCGGTCGAACTCTTGGGATTCATCGCAGCACTGAGGCCAGCGGGCAGCTTCAGGCCTTCCTGAAGCGGCGCCAGGTAGACACAACCGGTCTCCAGGACCGCCCCGGCGGTCAGGTCGACCGTATGCATGACCAGGTCATCGTCGAGACGCTCGGCAACAGTCCGGCCGGGTCCGGGCAGGAAGCTGGCACGCAGTCGCCAGGCCTTGCTGCCGAGGCGGAGGTCGATACTGGCCGGCTGGACCTGTCCCTCGGCCAGCGGAGCGACTGTCGTCACGACGCCGCGGCCGGTCAGGGCGGCAAGATGATGGTCAGGCAGGATTCCGGTATCGGCCATGGATCACAATCAGCATGTGTTGGAAGAGGCAGATGTCCAACATCCGGCGCGCCCTGTCCAGCGATGCTGACCGTGGGGGTTGAGCCACATGGCGCACGGGTTGATTATATGGCCATTATTGATGGTCGGACCTGCGTGATGCAGACCGGTCGCAGGGGCATCCAATGTATGAGCACGAAAGCTGCGGCGTGCGGATCAGTGTCAGTCCGGACTACTTGGAGGATGAGAGCATCCCCGAGGAGGGCCGCTTTGTCTGGGCCTATACGATCGAGATCGAGAATACCGGCGAGCATCCCGTTCAGCTGATCGCCCGCAAATGGGTTATCACCGATGCCAACGGACGCACCGAACACGTGCAAGGCATGGGCGTGATCGGCGAACAGCCGGTGATCGAGCCGGGCGAGCGATTTCGCTACACGTCCGGCGCGCCCCTGCCGACCTCGTCCGGATTCATGAGTGGCAGCTACGAGATGCGGCGCGGCGATGGCGAAAGCTTTGCGGCCACCATTCCGGGTTTCTCGCTGGACCGGCCGTCCGACCGCCTGTGGCTGCATTGATCTGATGATCCGCGCGCGATGAAATCCCGGCCCCAGGAAGACAGGCGCCCGTGACCCAGGCCCTCCGGCAAGTGCTGTTCATGATCGGCATGATGGTCACCGTGCTGGCCGCGACCATGCTGGCGCCCGCGCTGGTCGACTTCGCGTCAGGCCAGCAAGAAAGCGCGACGGCATTCATCCTGTCCTCCATCATCGGCGTCTTTGTGGGCGGGGCGATCACACTGAGCACACGTGGCCCGGTGGGAGACATGCCGGCACGGGGCGCGTTCGTACTTATCGTCGGAGCCTGGCTGGGACTGGCCCTGTGCGCCGCCTTGCCGTTGCGCCTTTCGGGTCAGGGACTAGACTGGACCGACGCAATTTTCGAGGCGATCTCGGGGCTGACAACAACCGGTGCCACGGTCATCACCGGGCTGGACCTGCGACCACCCGGACTGCTTCTCTGGCGGGCCATCCTGCAGTGGATCGGCGGGATCGGGATCATTGTCACCGCAATGGCTTTCTGGCCGATGCTGGGCATTGGCGGCATGCAGTTATTCCAGCTTGAAACCGGGGACACCTCCGAAAAGGTGCTGCCACGCGCGACCCAGATCGCCGCGGGCATTGCCGCGATCTACCTGGCCCTGACCATCGTCTGCTTCGTCGCCTATATGGGGACGGGCATGGCGTGGCTGCCGGCGCTTTGTCATGCCATGTCCACCGTTTCAACGGGCGGCTTCTCAACATCCGACAACTCGATGGGGGAGTATGTGCACCTCGGCTCGGACATGATCACCGTCGTGTTCATGATCCTGGCCTCCTTGCCCTTCGGCCTGTTTCTTCTGGCCTCACGCGGTAAGTTCAGCGGTCTGTTCCGGGACGCCCAGGTGCGGGGTTTCCTACTGGTCGTCGCGGTGGCGACGATTGGACTGACCACACTCATCATGGCGCAGGACTTGTTCACCGGCGACGTGCCGGCCTGGCGCCACGCCGCGTTCAACGCCATCTCGATCATAACCGGCACCGGGTTCGCCACGACCGATTATGGCCAATGGGGGCCGTTGGCACAGGCTTGCTTCTTCGTCTTCATGTTCGTCGGCGGCTGCGCCGGGTCGACAACCTGTTCGGTGAAAATTTTCCGCTACCAGATCGCGGGCACCGCCATGCGTCGCTACCTGGCCCGGTTGTTGCGCCCGAATGCCGTAATTCCAATGCACTATAATGGTCGACCCGTTTCGGAGAGCATCCTCCACTCGGTATTGGGCTTCTTCTTCGTGTTCTTCGCGGTTTACGCGGCATCCGCCGCCATCCTTTCGGCGTTGGGACTGGACCTGATCACGGCCCTGTCCGGCGCCGCCGCGACACTCACCAATGTCGGCCCCGGTCTTGGATCGGTCATCGGCCCGGCGGGCACGTTCGAGCCTTTGTCGGATCCGGTAAAATGGGTGCTGACCGCCAACATGTTTATCGGTCGGCTGGAAGTGCTGGCCGTCCTGATCCTGTTGAGCCCGCGTTTCTGGCGCCCCTAGGCCGCAGCGGTGATGATCCGGTTTCGGCCGGCATCCTTGGCCCTGTACAGCGCCGCGTCAGCTCGCTTGAACAGGCCTGTCAGCGTCGGGTGAGCGTCGGTGACCTCGACCAACCCAGCCGAAATCGTCACCGGGATTTCGCGTCCATCGAGACGGAAGGGGTGGTCCTGCACCGCCTCGCGGACCCGCTCGGCTACATCCTGCACCGTCACGCTGCTGTGCGAATGGATGAGCGCCACGAACTCCTCGCCGCCGAGGCGGGCGACATGGTCGGTTTCCCGGATGGCGGACTTCAGGATGTCGGCGACATGCTGCAGCACGGCGTCTCCGACATCATGCCCGTACGTGTCGTTGACCTGTTTGAAATGATCGACATCGAAGACCGCAATGGCTGCCGGTGCCACAGCCGCCGGTGACGACAGGAAGCTCTCATTGACCACGGCCTCGAAGGCCCGGCGATTGGGCAGCCCCGTCAGATGATCGGTCAGCGCTGCCTGCTTCAATACCGACGCCGAACGGCCAGCCGAGAGCAACACAAATCCGAATACCAGATTGGTCTCGACCACCATCAAGAAGAGGATACCCAGGGCCATCATCTGGCTGGGCGCCAGGACACTGGGAAGGTCCGGGTCAAAGAGCAGGATGCTGCTGCTGAGCACGGCAAGGGCAATCACGAATAGGAAGATCGTATAGCGCAGCAATCGCACGCCAGGCAGGCCGTCGCGGTGACCAATGACCGTGAGATAGGGCAACATCAACAAGCAAGGCACGATCACGCCGATACCAAAGATGGCGAAACGCAAGGCGGCAATGTCAACGGCCCAGGTAAACACCGGGAAGCCGAACACAACCAAGCCGGCAAGCGCGCCCAGTTGCCAGTGCGGCACCCGTTGGCCGGCGAAACGGGCAACGCCTTCCAGCAGGATCAGGAAGCCACCGGCGGCCAGGATGTCACCGATCACCACACCCACCACGTCAGGCACGAAGCCGCGCAACGAGATCAGACCCAGTCCGATACCGTGCGCCGCCGTTCCGGCCAGCCACCAGCGCGGACCATCGCTGGTTTTCTGGATGGAGGCATTGACCGCGTGGATCAGCACGCCAGCCAGAATGACCGGAACCAGCGCCAGTATGAGTGTCTTTGAATCCATCGTGTCGCGCTCTGCCTCTCCCGTCGGCGCGGACAGTGACGCGGAGGCGTTACCACGGGGTTTGCAGAACCAAACTATCTGTGTTGCACCGCAACAATGGCAATCGGTGACCGGGCCGGGTCAGGCCGACGGCGCGTCGACCTCAGACGGTTCGAAACGCCAGTCGCGGTTGCAATACTCGCACGTCATGACAATCGCGCCATCGGATTCCATCGCGGACCGGTCGTCGGCCGGGAAAGACGCGATGATCCGACGCAGGCGTTCTCGCTCGCACGAGCAGCGCCTGGTCACAGCTGTCGGCTCGAGCAAGCGGACACCGTCCTCATTGTAGAGCCGATAGAGCAGCGCCCCGGCGGACAGGTCGGGGTCGAGCAGTTCGCCATCCTCGACAGTCTCGAACAGGGCCCGGGCGTGATCCCAGTCCTCCTCGGCAGACCCACGAGCCTCATCGCCCGCGACAGATTGCAGGAGCGCGCCGCCGCCACGCCACTGGCGGGCCTCATCGCCGGTCCAGATCTCGCCGATCGCGCAGCGCAGGCGGGTCGGTGTCTGTTCCGACTGGCGGAAATACGTCTCGGCAACCTCGCTCAGCGAGGTGCCCTCCAGAGCGACCACGCCCTGGTACTGGTCCATGTCGGGGCCGTGATCGATCGTCATGGCGAAGGAGCCGCGCCCGAGCAGGGTCGACATCATCGCCTCCGGCGCGATTTCGCCGGCCAAGGCCGTATCCACCGCATCGCGGTCCATGGAGGCAAAGCCACGCACACCTTCGCCGGTGACATATTCCGCCACCAGAAAGCGCACCGGGCCATCGCCCTGGGCCTGCACGATCAGGCGACCATCGAATTTCAACGCGTCACCGACCAGGGTCGTGACCAGTACGGCCTCGCCCAGCAGGCGTGCCACCGGCTCGGGATAATCATGGGCCGACAGGATCTCGTCGAGCACCGAACCGATCCGGGTGACCCGCCCACGCACGGTCCGGCCTTCAATCTGAAAGCCGGCAACAATGTTGTCGTGTTCTCCGAGCGGGTCACTCACGGTCGAAATCCTTGTCGTTGCAGGCTGCAGGACGCGTCAGGCTGTGGCTTCAAGCGCGCCGAGCGCCTCGTCGAGAACCGCCACGGCCTCACTGGCATCGTCCTTGGTAATCACCAGGGGCGGCGCCAGACGGGAGACATTGTCACCGGCAGCGCCGATCAACAGATGGCGATCGCGAGCCAGACCTGCAAGCTTCTTGGGATCAAATCCCGGCTTCAGCTTCATGCCGATCAACAGGCCCTTGCCGCGCACTTCCTCGACCTTGTCCGCATGGCGGTCCATCAGACCGTGAAGTTGCTGGGTCAGATAATTGGAAACTTCGACCACCTGGTCGAGGAATCCGTCAGACGTCAGCTCATCAAACACGACATTACCGACTGCCATTGCCAGCGGTCCGCCGCCATAGGTCGAGCCATGGGTTCCCACGACCATACCTTCAGCGGCCGCTTCCGTGGCGAGGCAGGCGCCCATCGGGAAGCCGCCACCAATACCCTTGGCGGCCGCCATGATGTCGGGCTCGGCGCCGTCGACCCACTGGTGGGCGAACAGCTTGCCGGTGCGACCGGCGCCAGACTGGACTTCATCATAGATCAGCATCAGGCCGTGCTCGTCGCAGAGCTGGCGCAGGCCGCGCAGGAAGCTGTCTTCGGGAGCACGGACACCGCCCTCACCCTGGACCGGCTCGACGCAGATGGCGGCGGTCTCATCGGAGATGGCGTTCTTGACAGCGTCGAGGTCACCGAACTCGACCTGGTCGAAGCCCTCCATCGCCGGGCCGAAGCCTTCCAGGTATTTCGGATTGCCGCCGGCATTGATTGCGCCATAGGTGCGGCCGTGGAAAGCGCCGGTGAAGGTTATGATGCGATAGCGCTGCGGATTGCCATTCACATAGTGATAGCGACGGGCCGTCTTGAGCGCGCATTCCATCGCCTCGGCACCGGAATTGGTGAAGAAGACACGGTCGGCGAAGGTCGCCTTGGTCAGCTTCTCGGCCAGTTCGACGCCGGCCGGGACCTTGAACATGTTGGACAGGTGCCACAGCTTGCCGGCCTGCTCAGTGAGCGCGGCGACGGCCTTGGGATGGGCATGGCCCAGGCAATTTACCGCAATACCCGAAATGAAGTCGAGATACCCGTCCCCTGCCGCCGTGAACAGGCGCGGGCCCTTGCCGTGGTCAAAGACCAGATCCGGCGGAGCGTAGGTATCCATCATCGGTGCGGGCATGTTCATATCCTCCTGGATTGCCTGAATGGCGTGTCCGGCCCTGTCTCGATGCGGGCCTTTCCTCTCCTCTAGGCCGGGCCGATCAGCTCTTCAAGCGCCAGCCTGCATGCAACAGCGCATAGCTGAGAGCGCCAAGTGCAAGGTTGATCACTCCGAGCAGGATGACCCCGATCATCAGGTTGCCATCCGCATGGCCGGTGAACCCATAACGGAAGCCATCGATCATATAGAAGAAGGGGTTGAAATGGCTGATGGTTGCCAGTGGACCGGGCAGATTGGTGATCGAGTAGAACGTCCCCGACAGGAAGGTCAGCGGCGTGATCACGAATGTGGTGACGGCTGCCATGTGGTCGAATTTCTCGGCCCACAATCCTCCGATAACGCCGATCATCGACAGCATCGCCGCCGCGCTCAGACCGAAATACGCCACCGCCCACCAGTGGGCCGGCATCATGTTCATGAAGGGAATGAGCGTTACCGCCGTCACCGCCGCCACCAATACGCCACGGGTCATGGCTCCGGCCACAAAGGCAATGAACAGCTCGAGCGCGGATAGCGGCGGCATCAGGAAGTCGACCGTATTGCCCTGGACCTTGGACACCAGGATTGAAGACCCTGAATTGGCAAAGGCGTTGTTCAACAGCCCCATCAGGATCAGGCCTGGTGCCAGGAACTCTGCAAAGGGAATTCCGCCGACATCGCCGCGCCGGGCACCGATCGCGACAGTAAAGACGGTCATGTAAAGCAGCGTCGTTGCGACCGGAGCGAGCACGGTTTGCATGCCGACCTTGAGGAATCGTCGAACTTCCTTCTTGTACAGAGTCCAAAGCCCCAAGCCGTTGAAAAGTCCGAAACTTTTGGGCTGTGGAAAATCAGTTAAGCGAGCGTTACTCATATCGAATTACCCTTAATTTCCCGGTAACCATCTTCGTTAACGATTGGTCGTGCAAGTGAGCTTTCCACAGGTATGACCATAACCCCATCTTGTGGCGGTGGTTCGTGTTGCTACAATATCTAGTGTAATTAAACATGCATTGAGCAATGCGCGGTTTACCATCATCAAGGTAGGCAAGCGCATCCCAAACGGGAGACTAGGGCGATGGCTTGGACTGACGAACGCGTAGAAGAACTCAAGAAACTCTGGTCGGAAGGCCTGAGCGCGAGTCAGATTGCGAAACAGCTCGGTGGTGTGACCCGCAATGCCGTGATTGGCAAGGTGCACCGCCTCGGTTTGTCAGGTCGCGCGACGCCGTCGCGTCCGGCCCGCCGGGCCACGAAGCCTTCCCGTCCGCGCACACCAACGGCTACCACCGCGCCGGCGGCCCGCACCGTTGCGCGCCCCTCCCCCTCAGCGCCCCCGGCTGCTACGCCGGCGCCGGTGGAGCCAGCCGTTCTTCCGTCCGGTGAATTTGCCACCGTGCTGACGCTTCGCGAAAGCATGTGCAAATGGCCGATCGGCGATCCGTCCCAGTCCGAATTCCGCTTCTGCGGTCGCAAGACGGATACCGGTGCAGCCTATTGCAACGCGCATTCCGACATGGCCTACCAGCCGAGCCAGAAACGCCGCCGTCGCACATCTGACGCCAACGCCGCGCTTGACGCCATCGCCGCCACGCGCCGCTTCAATTTCTGACCCGACCCCTCACCCAGGTACCGGGACAGACAATGGCCGCCTCGTTCTCGAGGCGGCCGTTTTTTTGCGGGTAAAGCTGAACCCCTGCGGGGAGCGATCTAGGCGTTCACGTCGAACGCATACCCGGCCGAGCGAACAGTCCGGATCGGGTCGCGCTCTTCCTTGTTGTTGAGCGCCTTGCGCAGCCGACCGACATGAACGTCGACCGTGCGGGCCTCGACATAGACGTCCGAACCCCAGACCGCGTCCAGCAATTGCTCGCGCGAGAAGACCCGCCCCGGATGCTGCATCAGATAGTCCAGCAGACGAAACTCGGTTGGTCCGAGATGGATCTCGCGATCGGCCCGTTTCACGCGATGCGCGACCCGGTCCATGGTGATGTCGCCGGCCTCGATCGCATCCTCTGCCAGCCCCGGCCGGATCCGGCGCAAGACGGCTCGGATGCGGGCAAACAGCTCGGTCATCGAGAAAGGCTTCACGACGTAGTCGTCAGCACCGGTATCGAGACCGCGCACGCGATCGGTCTCCTCACCGCGCGCCGTGAGCATGATGATCGGGACATTGGCCGTATCCTGGCGACCACGCAGGCGGCGGCAAACCTCGATGCCGGAGACTTTCGGCAGCATCCAGTCAACCAGGACCAGATCCGGCGTCGCCTCCTCGGCCTGCATCAGGGCATCTTCACCGTCACGAGCAACCGCGACTGAATAGCCTTCCTTCTCCAGATTGTACTGAAGCAGGGTGGCCAGGGCATCTTCGTCTTCTACGACAAGAACATGGGCTTTCATCGACCGGCTCCGGATATCGATTGCGGGCGTTGTCAGGCCTGGCCGTCTTCGACCAGAGGCGAGGCCGTGACCATGAAGTGGACGGCTTCGGCAATATTGGTGGCGTGATCGCCGATACGTTCGAGATTCTTGGCGACGAACAGGATGTGCACACCCGGACCGACCAGGCCTGAATCCTCGGTCATCGACATCAGCATTTCGCGGACCAGCGTATTGTAGCGCTCGTCCACTTCGTCATCAGAGTGCCAGACCCGCACGGCGGGCTCGACATCGGCCGAGGACAGGGCGTCCAGCACTTCACGCAACTGCTTGATCACGATGGCACCGAGTCGCTCGACCTGCTGGGTCAGCGCGACCGGTGCATAGTCGGCCAGATCGCCGGCCCGGTAGGCGATATTCTTGGCCAGATCCCCGACCCGCTCGAGGTCGGTGGCGACTTTGAGGGCGGAAATGGTCATGCGCAGATCGGTTGCCAGCGGTTGGCGCAGGGCGAACAGGCGCAGGACACGCTTTTCGACTTCAACCTGCAGCGCGTTGACCTGGGCTTCACGCGCCTTGATGTCCGGCTTGACGCTCGCGTCGCGCCGAACCACGGCCGCAATGGCCTTTTCCAGCTGCGTTTCGACCAGGCCACCCATCCGGGCGAGATCGTCCGCCAGCTGGTCCAGCTCTTCGCCATAGGCGGTGACAATGTGTGACGTTCTGGAAAGCGCCATTGCTGGCCCTCCTCTCGATGGAAACCCCGGCCTAGCCGAAGCGTCCTGTGATGTAGTCCTGCGTGCGGGTGTCGCGCGGATTGGTGAAGATGTCCTCGGTCGGCCCGTATTCGACCAGGTGGCCCATATGGAAGAAGGCCGTGTGCTGGGAGACCCGGGCCGCCTGCTGCATCGAATGCGTGACAATGATGATGCAGTAATTCTCGCGAAGTTCGTCGATCAGCTCTTCAATCCGTGCCGTCGCGATCGGGTCGAGGGCCGAGCACGGCTCGTCCATCAGGATCACTTCCGGATTGACCGCGATGGCACGAGCAATGACGAGGCGTTGCTGCTGGCCGCCCGACAGGCCGGTACCGGGATGGTTGAGGCGATCGGAAACCTCGTCCCACAGCCCCGCCTTGCGCAGCGCGCTCTCGACGATTTCGTCCAGTTCCGGCCGCGTCAGGGCGAGGCCGTGTATGCGGGGACCGTAGGCGACATTGTCGTAGATCGACTTGGGAAAGGGGTTGGGTTTCTGGAACACCATGCCGACGCTGGCTCGCAACACCACCGGATCGATCGTCTTGTCATTGATTTCCTGGCCGTCAATCGTCAGCGAACCGCCAACGACGGCGCCGTCGATCGTGTCATTCATCCGGTTGAGGCAGCGCAGGAAGGTCGACTTGCCGCAGCCCGACGGGCCGATGAAGGCCGTGACCGAGCGGTCCGGAATGTCGATCGACACATCATGCAGAGCCTGCTTGCCGGAATAACTCACCGTCACCTTGCGCGCGGTGACCTTGATCGGCAGATCGGGTGTGGGGTTGAGAGGGGTATCGGTCATGAAACTACCATCTCCGCTCGAAGCGACGGCGCAGATAGATGGCCAGGGCATTGAACCCGATCATCAGCGCGAGAAGAACCAGGATTGCGGCACCGGTCCGTGCCTGGAAGGCACGCTCGGCACCATCCGACCACAGGAAGACCTGGACCGGCATGACGGTGGCGGGCTGGGTGAAACCCTCCAGCCCCAGCGTCGGGGCATCGGCGATGAAGGCGACCATGCCGATCATCAGCAGCGGCGCCGTTTCGCCCAGCGCCTGGGCGAGGCCGATGATGGCACCGGTCAGGATGCCCGGGGCAGCGAGCGGCAGGACGTGATGGAATACGGTCTGGGTCCGCGAAGCTCCGACCGCCAGCGCCGCCTGCCGGATCGACTGGGGCACCGCTTGCAGCGCGGCACGGGTAGCGATGATCACGGTCGGCAGGGTCATCAAGGAGAGCACCAGGCCGCCGACCAGGGGCGCCGAACGCGGCAGGCCGAATGCGTTGATAAAAACCGCCAGACCCAGCAGGCCGAACACAATCGACGGTACCGCCGCGAGGTTGTTGATATTGACCTCGATCAGCGCCGTGAACCGGTTTTTCGGCGCGTACTCTTCCAGATAGAGCGCCGTGAACACACCGATCGGGACCGAGATCATGATGGTGATGATCATGGTCAGGATCGAGCCGTAGAGCGCGCCCTTGACGCCGGCGAGCTCGGGCTCACGGCTGTCGGCATTGGCGAAAAGATAGGTATTGAACACTGACTGGATGGCGCCGCGCGCCTCCAGCGCCCGCGTCCACACGATGAGTTGATCTGACACCCGGCGGCGTTCAGCCGGTGTATCGATCACGTAAAGCGCCCACGCTTCCGCCGCCTCCAGTCCGCCACTGCCCAGCAGGTAGCGCCCCGTGGCCGTTGCGCCGTCACGGGCCAGGCTCGTCAGCAATACAGCGCGGTCATCAGCCTCGACGATAATGCTCGGCAGACTGCCATCCAGCTCGATCGGGCCGGCGCCCGCGTCCAGGGTCGCGCGGATTTCCCCGGCCTGACGGCGGTTGGTCTGCGCGTTGTAGAGCATATCCTCGGCCTCGGCACCGGACAGGCCATTGGCGCGTTGCTCCAACGCATCGGCCTCGACTTCAAGCACCGTGGCCCGCGCCCGCAGGGTACGGGTCACATCGGCCGCCATGTCCCGAAAGTCTGTTGCGCTGGATCGCACGACTACATCACCGTCTTCTTCGGTGAGGGTCAGAGATCCATTGGCCGCCAGGGTACGGTCATCAACCAATTGCCCCTTCAGATAGAGATCCAGATCATCAGCCAGCGGCATGGTGAAGTCATGCTGCGTTCCAATCAGGGTCGGGTCATCGAGCACATCATCCATCAGCCGGGTGGCATTGAGTGCGGTGTAGAGGCTGAACAGGTTGCGCAGGTCGCGGCGCGCCTGGACCTCGGGGAACTCCGCCCGCATGGCGGTTTGCAGGATCCGGCTGTAACTGCCCCGGCGCAGCGATTCCTCGCTGCCATCGCCCATCGGGTCGACAGCCTCGCGTTCGAGGTCGACCGTCAGCGCCAGCTCGTGCGCAGTGAAGGCCGGCAGGCCACCGGATACGATCGAGCTGAGCAGGATAATCAGGATGCCAACCGCCGCCGCGACAGCGCCCAGCCCGGCCGCACGAAAGCGCAGCTCGGCACGGTAGCGCGCGCCCAGATTTTTGCGGACCGCGGTCCGGATCGGCGAGATGTCGGGCTTATCAGTCATATTTTTCCCGGTATCGTTGCACGACGCGCAGGGCGATGACGTTCATCACCAGAGTGATGACAAAGAGAACCAGACCCAGCGCGAAGGCGGACAGGGTTTTCGGACTGTCGAACTCCTGGTCGCCGGTCAGCAACATCACGATCTGGACCGTGATCGTGGTGACCGATTCCAGCGGGTTTGCGGTGAGATTGGCGCCCTGGCCGGCGGCCATGACGACGATCATCGTTTCACCCACGGCGCGCGACACGGCCAGCAGGATGGCCCCGACAATGCCCGGCAGCGCGGCCGGCATGATCACCCGGCCGATGGTTTCCGACTTGGTGGCGCCCATGGCGTAGGACCCGTCACGCAGCGATTGGGGCACCGAATTGATGACATCGTCACTGAGCGACGAAATGAACGGGATGATCATGACGCCCATGACCAGTCCGGCCGACAGGGCGCTCTGCGTGACCACATCCTCGAACCCGATCATCGCGAAAAATCCGCGGATCGCCGGACCGACGGTCAACAGGGCGAAGAAGCCGTAGACCACCGTCGGAACGCCAGCGAGGATTTCCAGCACAGGCTTGGCGGTCAGGCGGAAACGCGGACCGGCATATTCGGACAGGTAGATTGCCGACAGCAATCCGATCGGGACCGCGACGATCATCGCAATGAAGGTAATCATCGCAGTGCCTGCGAACAGGGGCACGGCACCAAATGCGCCTGACTGTCCGACCTGATCCGCGCGCAGGGCGATCTGCGGCGACCACTGCAGCCCGAACAGGAATTCGGTCAGCGGCACGGTTGAGAAAAAGCGGATGCTCTCGAACAGCAGCGAGAACACGATACCGACCGTCGTCATGATCGCGATCACTGACGACAGGAACAGCATGGCCGTGACCAGGTTTTCGACATGGTTGCGGGCGCGAAAGCTTGCTGTGACCTGTCCGCGTGTGCGGATCAGGCCGCCAATCGCCAGAGCAAGCGCCAGACCCGCAGCCAGTCGGCGCAGCTGGGTATCGTGATGAGCGACGACCTGGGCAGCGGCATCAAGCTCGGCACTGGCGCGGCTGGCCAGACCATCGTCCGCGATGCGCCGCGCATCGGACAGGAAGAGCTGCCGGCGTTCGCGCGGCGCGTGGACCAGCTCGAAACCAGCCAGGGCCCGAATGTTGGCGCCATCTGCGGCAGCCATTTCGGCGACACTGTCACGCAGTGCAGTCCGACGGCTGAGGCGAGCCTCCTCGGCTGTGGCAATCTGATTGACTAGGTCGGTCTGCTCGACACCGAGTACTTCCAGTCGCGCCGGGTCGCGATCCACTCCGTCAGCACCGCGCAGGGTGGCGATCTCATCCTGCGTCGCTTCTGCACGCTCGCGCAGGACAGCCAGCGCGTCGACCAGCTCGCCATGCCGTTGATCCGCCTCAAGGGCGCTTTCAAAACTGGCAGAGAGCTCAAGGGCCTCATGACGAAGTTCAGCGGCAGTGAGACGATCGACAAGCGTCGACCCGAACATGCCAAACGCCGCCAGCATCACAAAGGCCGGAAGACCGGTCCATATCGCGATGTAATAGCCGTGATAGTTCGGCAGCGAATGCAGCCCGGCTGTGGCGCCGGAAACAGCCGAAATCGCCCGTGAACGGCCGACATAAAAGCCGCCGGCCAGCATCACGATGATCGCAAGGGCGACGATGGCGATAATGGACATGCAATTCCCCTCGGCTCGCCGATGGTGGCCCGGACCGGTGCGTCCCGACTGGTCTTGTACGCGGGATGCGGGCCCCGTTTATGACAGCTTGGCTACAGTTTTGTGACAACGCCCTGCCTGCCCGCAAACTATTTTCCAGACACCACTCAAACCACTGTCTTGGCTTGCATTTCTGACTGTATCTTCGGCGTCGGGAAAAACACGCTGAACACGGATCCAGCGTCAGGTCGGCTCTCGACGGTGAAGCCGCCGCGGTGCCGGTTGACGATATGCTTGACGATGGCCAGGCCGAGACCAGTGCCTTCACGCGGCCCGCTCTTCTGGCCATCGACCCGATAGAAGCGTTCGGCCAGACGCGGCAGGTTGCGGCGCTCAATCCCCTTGCCGCCATCCCGGATGCGCACGGCGGCGAAGCGGTCGCCGGCCTCCGAAACAGGCGCAGCCAAGGTCAGGCGACTCGCCCCGTCACCGAGGATCAGGCCGGGGCGCTCGGCCTGGTCGCGCGTCAGTTCGCTGGTCAGGCTGACCACGACCCGGGACCCGGCCGCCGAGTACTTGATGGCGTTCTCGACTAGATTCATGATCACTTCGAGCAATTGATCGCGATCGCCGACCACTTCCGCCGGAGCGACCTCAAGCTTCAGCTCGATCGACTTCTCGGTGATCTGGGGCCGCAGCACGTCGACAACATCATCGATGATCGCCGCCATATCGGCGCAGCCACCCGGCCGGACATGTTCATCCATCTCGACGCGCGACAGGGAAAGCAGGTCATTGATCAGGCGCTGCATCCGTTCAGTCTGGTCGAACATGATGGCCAGAAACCGCTCGCGCGCTTCAGGGTCATCCTTGGCATGCCCGCGCAGCGTTTCGATAAAGCCGGCGAGCGACGCCAGCGGCGTGCGCAATTCATGGCTGGCATTGGCGAGGAAGTCGGCCCGCATGCGATCAGCGCGTTTGATCGACGTCTCATCGGACAGCACGAGCATTGCGCGCCAGGGCAGTGACGGGTCCTCTTCGCTTGCGAGCGGGGCGACGAAGGCACGGACATGACTCTCGACAGGCGCCATCATCGAGTATTCGACAGGGTCGACGGTCTGGCCGCGTAGTGCCGCGCTGACGGCTTCCAGCACCTGGGGCTGGCGGAGTACCGCGGACAGGTGCCCCGTCACCGATCCGAGACCGAGCATGGCACGTGCCGCCGGATTGGCGATTTCTATGCGCCCGCCGCCGCCGACCAGCAGGACCGGGATCGGCAGGTTGTCCAGCATGATCTTCGCCCGGGCCTTGGTAAGGCCCTCCGCGTCATCGGCGTCGCGAACCGGAATCGCCTCCGGGGTCGGATTCAATGTTGTGCTGATTGTCAGATAGTAGAACGTGGACAGCGCGCCGATTGTCGCGATGGCCACGACCGTCTCCAGCGAGCCAAGCTCGTTGAACAGCCAGAACAGCACCAACACCATGCAACCGATCGATGCCACCGCGGCTGTGTCGCGGCGGCGAATGCGACTGTGGGGTGCCTCGGAGTCCTTTTTATTGCTCAAGTTTTAGTCGCCTTCGCGCCCGCATTGCGTCATGTAACCGCCCATTCGGGCTGATTTCCCTGTCGCCTGCAGGCCTTCTATCCCGATTTGCATCCAAATGACGAGCCTGCGGCATCAAACTTGTGTGCGCAGGCCAATGACATCACGAATTTCGAGAGAGTTTTCATGCCATTCGCTATGCATTTAGTGTTTTTCGATAAAAAAATGTTGACTTTCGCTATGCCCTTTCTAGGATGCAAATCCAATCGAGAACAAAACGTGCAGGAACCCCGCATGGCAAAACGTTTGTTAGTAGTCGCCACCGCGCTGGCCACCGCCTCCTGCAGCACCCTGCAGGCCTTCGATACGCGGGAGTTCAGCACCGAGGGCACATTGCCATCCGCACCGGTTGCCTGGTCGGCCGGCACGGGCGAAGCCGGCGCCGAGCTGGCTCGCGACTGGGTCGCCTCCATGCAGGATGAGCAACTCACAGCGCTCATCGATGAAGCCTTTGCCGACAATCCCAGCCTGGCGCAGTCACTCGCCCGGTTCCACGGCGCGCAGGCGGCAGCCCGGGTAAGCGGCGCTCGCTACATGCCGCAGCTCGACGCCAGCACCAGCTATCAGCGCACCCAGCCAAATGTCGGTTCCGGCTCTGACAGCTTCGGCCTGGGGCTGTCCGCGTCCTGGGAAACCGATTTGTGGGGCGCCCTGCGCGACAACGCACAGGCCAGCCAACTTGATGCCGAGGCCGCCGCGGAAGACCTGCGCGCTGCCCAGCTGTCGATTGCCGGCCTGGTCGCCAAGGGATGGTTCTCCCTGATCGAAGCCCGGCTGCAGACCGAACTTGCGGAACGCGATTTGGCGACGCGCCAGAGCTCACTTGATCTCACCGAGCGGCGCTTCGCCCGCGGGCTGGTCCGCAGCTCCGACGTGCGGACCGCACGCAGCGCCCTGTCGTCCTCGGAAGCCGCGCTGGCATCCCGGCAACGCGCCGAGGCGGCATCGGCCCGCAGCCTGGAAACACTGCTCGGTCGCTACCCGTCTGCGTCCCTGACCCCGGCGTCTGATTTCCCTGTTTTTGATGCACTCGGCGGCCTCGGCTCACCCGTGGACCTGCTCACCCGCCGCCCTGATGTCCGCGCTGCGGAAGATCGCCTCGACGCGGCCGGCCTGCAGTCGCAAGCTGCCGCCAAGGCCCTCATCCCGAGCCTGTCCCTGCGCGGATCGTCCGGAACAGGCGGGATCGACGTGGCCGACATGTTCGACCTCGATACGCTGGTCTCCAGCCTGACCGCCTCGCTGGTCGCTCCGATCTTTGATGGCGGGAGCCTGCTGGCCCAGCGCGATCAGGTTTATGCCAACGCCGAGGGGCTGGTTGCCAGCTATGTCGCAACCGTGCTGACGGCCTGGCAGGAAGCCGAAAATGCCATCCACGGCGACGCCATTCTCGCCCAGCGGGTCGAGAGCCTGCGCGAGGCCTATGAAGAAGCCGCGGCGGCGGAAGACCTTGTCATTCGCGAATATGCCCGCGGCGTATCCACCATCTTTGAATTGCTGACCGCGCAATCGCGCCGGATCAGCGCTGAAAGCCAATACATTTCGGCGCGTCGCGAACGGGCGACCAACCGCGTCGACCTTTACCTCGCCCTCGCCGGCGATTTCTCCGCGGCCCAGTCCGCAGACCCGGCCGCGCAGACAGGAGAATAATCATGGGTAGTTTCTTGGGACGTTTCTTGATCTTCGCCATCGTTGGCGTTGTCGGTGTCGGCATAATCGCCATGCTGTTTGCTTCCCAGCAACAGCCGGAGCGGGCCAATGCGGCACCACGGCCGGTCGCGGTCTTCGTTGACGAGGCCCGCCTGGATACCATTGCGCTCCAGGTCACCTCGCAGGGCGAGGCACGTCCGCGCACCCAGATCAACCTGGTGCCACAAGTGGCCGGTCGCATCACCTTCGTGAACCCCGACTTCATCGAGGGCGGATTCTTCGAGGCCGGTGAGACCCTGGTCCAGATCGACGATGCCGATTACCGGCTGGCCGTAACCCGGGCCTCCGCCCAGGTGGCCCAGGCGCAGCAAGCGCTCGCCCGGGAACAGGCCGAATCCGAGCTCGCGGCCAGTGAATGGGCCGAACTGGGTGACGGCGAAGCGTCATCGCTCACCCTGCGCGAACCCCAACTGGCAGAAGCCCGCGCTCAACTTGCCGCGGCCAATGCCAGCCTGCAGTCAGCCCGTCTGGACCTGCAGCGCACCCGCATCTCGGCACCGTTCAGCGGCCGCGTCCGCACCAAGAATGCCGGCCTCGGCCAGTATGTCTCCCCGGGCGCCCAGCTGGGCACGGTGTTCTCGACCGACGCCATTCTTGTCCGTCTGCCGCTGACCGACCATGAACTTGGCCTGCTGGGTATTCCGATCGCCTACGATGCGGCCGGTGGCGAAGGCATGCCGGTCCAGCTGAGTGCCACCCTGGCGGGCAGGTCCCACACTTGGCAGGGCCGCATCACGCGGACCGACAGCGCCATCGACCCGCAGACCCGCGTGCTCTACGCGATCGCGGAAGTGGCTGACCCGTACGGGAATGGCGCCGAGAACGGCACGCCCCTCGCCGTCGGCCTGTTCGTGACGGCCAGCATCACGGGTCGGGATGTTGAAAACGCCTACATTCTCCCCCGCTCAGCCCTGCGCGGCCAGAACAGTGTCTACGTCGCCGAAGAGGGCGGAACACTGTCGGTAAGGACGGTCGAGGTTATCGACTCCAACGCCGAACGGGTTGTGGTGTCTTCCGGTGTCCGCGGCGGCGAGATGGTTGTGACATCGCCAATCCGTGGCGCCAGCGATGGCATGCGCATCCAGACATTCGACGCGGCCGGCGAAATGATCGCCGCCTACTCCGCGACCTATGATGACGAACCGGCTGAAGGCCTGGCTGAAACCGAGACCGGCGACGCCGACAGCGAAGCTGTCGCGAGCAACGGTTAAGCGTCCAGCTGCGAGGAAGGAAAACGGCAATGACCGACCCGAACACCACTCATGAAGAGGCCCCGCGGGGCGGTATTGTCGGCTGGTGGGCGCGCAACTCCGTTGCCGCCAACCTGGTCATGATCATCGCCGTGCTCGGCGGATATCTTGGCTATCAGTCACTGAACCGGGAAGTCTTTCCGACCGTGTCCGTGAATGGCGCCAGCGTCTCGGTGGCCTGGCCCGGAGCGTCTCCGCAGGAGGTCGAAGAACAGATCATTGTCCGGATCGAGGAAGCCCTGTCCGACATGGACGGCATCGAGACGATCACCTCGACAGCCCGCGAAGGTGGCGGAAACATCAATATCGAGGGCAAGCGCTCGGTCGATGTGGGTGAGTTCATCGACGCCATCAAGCTCGAGGTCGACTCGGTCAACAACCTGCCGCAATCAGCCTTCCGGCCGGTGGTGACTCCATGGCGGTCCCAGGACCAGGTCGTTGGATTCGCCGTTCATGGCAGCGCTGACCGTCGTGACCTGCAGGCGATTGCCCGTGAGATCCGCGACGAGGTGGCCCAACTCCCGGGTGCCTCGATCGTCAACATGTGGGCGACGCGCGGTGAGGAAGTCTCAATCGAGGTTTCCGAAGAAAACCTGCGCCGCTACGACCTCACCTTCGACGAAATCGTCCGGGCCGTCCGGGCCACCTCGCTGAACGCCTCGGCCGGCAGTGTCCGTACCGAGCTGGGCGATGTGAACATCACCTCACGCCAACTCGCCGACACCGCGCCGGAATTCGAAGACATCATCATCCGTCAGACATCGGATGGTGGCACGCTGCGCGTTCGCGATGTCGCCCAGGTCACCGACGGCTTTGTCGATTTCAATCTCGAGGCCACCTATAACGGCGAACCGATGGTACTTGTGGTGGTCGAGACCTCGCCCAATATCGACGTGGTCGACACCTCACAACAGGTCCGCGACTATATCGAGCGCAAGCGCGCCGAACTGCCCGACGGCACCCACCTGTCGCTGTGGTGGGACAATTCGGAAATGTACACCGGCCGCATGGAAACCATCGCCAGCTCGGCCCTGTTCGGCGGCATCCTGGTCCTCATCGTCCTCTTCCTGTTCCTGCGCCCCATCGTCGCTTTCTGGGTCACGGTCGGCATTTTCGTCGCCTTTGGCGGTGCCTTCCTGATCCTGCCGATGCTCGGCGTGACGCTGAACATGCTGTCGCTGTTCGCCTTCCTGTTGGTGATCGGCATCGTGGTCGATGACGCCATCGTGGTCGGAGAAAACATCCATGACAGGGTGGAACGCGGCGAGCCGGGACTGACCGCCTCGATCGTGGGAACACAGATGGTCGCCAAGCCGGTCATCTTCGCCGTCATCACCACCATCATGATGTTCTCGCCGTGGATGCTTCTTACCGGGCCCGAGGTACAGTTCACCCGGCAGATTTCGCTGGTGGTGATTGCCGCCCTGGCGTTCTCGCTGGTCGAATCCCTGCTGATCCTGCCGGCCCACCTCTCCCACCTCAAACCGCAGTCGAACACCGGCTTCTTCGGACCGTTGATCGCAGTGCAGCGGGCAATCGCGGGCACGCTCCTGAGCTTCGCCCGTGGCATCTACCGCCCAATGGCCAAGGCCTGTATCCGCAATCGCTACGCCACTTTCTTTGGCTTCTTCCTGATCTTCGTTGCGTCCATCGCCCTGATGATGACCAATCGGGTCGGGTCGGTCTTCATGCCGCAGATCGAGAACGAGACCATCCAGACCTCGATCACCCTCGCCGAGGGAACGCCGTGGAACCGGACCGAGCAGGTGCGCCAGCAGCTCGACCGGGCCCAGGACGAAGCCCTGCAATACTATCGCGGCGAGTATCCGGGTGAGATCGACATGATCGAAAGCCGGTCCACGCTGGCAACCGACGGCCGTATCCGCGCCTGGATCACCCTGGCCGATCCGGAAGTCCGCCCCGGCGGCCTGCCAACCGCAGAGGTCGCTGCACAGATCCGCGAGTATCTGGGCCCGATCCCGGATGCCGAGGAAATCCGTCTCGACTCGACCATCAATGACGGTGGCAATTCCATGAATTTCGCCCTGTCCGGTCAAAATCTCGACGAGTTGCGTGCCGCGGCTGACGACCTGAAGGCCCAGCTGCGCAGCTATGACACGCTCTATGACGTGGTCGACTCGATGCAGACCTCGACCGAGGAATTGCAGGTCCGCCTGCGTCCGAACGCCCAGGCGCTCGGCCTGACCTTGGTTGATGTCACCAATCAGGTCCGCCAGGCGTTTTACGGCGTCGAAGCCCAACGCCTGCCGCGCGATGGCCAGGATGTGCGGGTCATGCTCCGCATGGACGAAGAGTCACGGCGTTCGCTGGACACGTTCCGCGACATCCGCATCCGCACGGCCGACGGTCGTGAAGTGCCGCTGGACACGGTTGCTGAAGCCGACTTCGCGCCGGGCCTGAACCGCATCAACCGCCGCAATGGCATGCGGACAATCACGGTCAGCGCGGAACTGTCGGACCCGGCCGCCCGCGGGGACATCAACACCAGCCTCGGCGAGGATTACTGGGACACGTTTGAAGCCCGCTTCCCGCATGTATCACGCGACGAAATCGGGCAGGCCGAAGGCCAGCGTGAGTTCATGGCTGAAGTCCAGATCCTTCTGCTCTTCGCCCTGATCTCGATGTACCTGTTGCTGGCGATCGCCTTCCGCAGCTACTTCCAGCCGATCGTGATCATGATCGCCATCCCGTTCTCGCTGACCGGCGCCATTTTCGGACATTACCTGTTCGGCATGCCAATCGCCCTGTTCTCCTACTTCGGAGTGGGCGCCGCGGCTGGCGTTGTGATCAACGACAACCTGGTGCTGATCGATTTCGTCAACCGGCTCCGCTCAAACGGCGTCGGGGCCTTCCAGGCGCTGGTCGATGCCGGTGTCCAGCGTTTCCGTCCGATCCTGCTGACCTCGGTCACCACCTTCCTCGGGATTTTCCCGATGATGGCCGAGCGCTCGACCCAGGCGGAATTTCTGAAACCGATGGTCGTCGCCTTGGGCTTCGCCGTCATCTTCGCCCTGTTCCTGACCCTGCTGCTGGTTCCGGCCATGTATGCGATCGGGGTCGACATCGCCCGCTTCTTCCGGATGTTGTGGACAGGCAAGAAGCAGCCATCGCTGGGCGAGCATTATGCCGACACCGACTTCGCCCATGGCGAACAGGCCGGACATCTCGACCAAACACCTGCCGAATAATTGGCGCCCGAACGCCCCGCGTTGTATCAAGCGCGGGGCGTTTTGCGTCTTTGACTGAAAACCAAGGGGATCCTCGTATGAAAAAGCTCTTGCTGAGCACGGCTGTTCTGGCGCTTACCGCCGCCTGTCAGCCGGCCACATCAACCGATACGGTCGCGACCGAGACGCACGCCGCTGCCACCGCCAGCCCGGAAATCGGCAGCTGGGGTTTTGACATGGCCGGCATGGACACCAGCTACGTCGCCGGTGACGATTTCTACCGCTACGCCAATGGCACCTGGCTGGACACGACGGAGATCCCGTCCGACCGCTCGAACTACGGCATGTTCACCGAACTGGCGATCGAAGCCGAAGAACAGGTCCAGGCGATCATCCTCGAACTCGCCGCGATGGACGCGGCCGACGGTTCGATCGAACAGAAGGTCGGCGACCTTTACGGCAGCTGGATGGACACCTCGACCATCGACCAGCTCGGTCTCGCTCCGGCGCAGCCTTATCTCGACGAGATTGCTGCCGCCGAGACCCATGCCGATATCAACGCCCTGTTCGCGACGATTCATCACCAATCGCCCTATGGCGTTGGCATCATCCCCGACCCGGCCGACACCACGCGCTACACCGTCTTCGTCGGCCAGGGAGGCCTCGGTCTGCCGGACCGCGACTATTATCTGGAAGAAGACAACCAGGACGCCCGGGACGCCTATCTGGCCTTCATCGCCCAGATTTTTGACCTTGCCGGCATCGAGGACGGCACCAGCAAGGCGCAGGCGATCTTCGACCTGGAGATGCGCATCGCCGAAAGCCACTGGACCCAGGCTGACAGCCGCAACATCCAGATGATCTACAACCCGATGCCGCTGGACCAACTGAGCACCCTGGCGCCGCAACTGAACTTCGAAGCCGGCATGGAACAGCTGGGCCTCGACGGCGTCGCGACCTATCTCGTTGCCCAACCGAGCGCCATCGAAGCCGCTGGTGCGATCTTCGAAGAGACTCCGGTCGACGTTTGGAAGGACTACATGACCTTCCATTACATCCGCTCGAATGCCGGCGCCCTTCCGGAAGCCTTTGATGCTGCCAACTTCGCCATGTTCGGCACCACGCTGAACGGTATTGAGGAGCAGCGTCCCCGCGACCGCCGCGGGGTCAATCTCGTCGGCGGCCAGCTGGGCGAAGCTGTCGGCCAGGTCTATGTCGACCGTCACTTCCCGCCGGAATCCAAGACCGCGATGGAAGCCCTGGTCGCCAATCTGATCACCGCGTTCGAGGGGCGCCTTGAAGCCCTTGAGTGGATGGATGACGAGACCCGCGCCAATGCCCTTCAGAAGCTCTCGACCTTCGAGCCGCGCATCGGATATCCCGACGAGTGGCAGGACTACTCGGCCCTCGAGGTCCAGGCCGACGACCTGTTCGGCAATCTCGTTCGTCTGACGGAATTCCAGTGGAATGAGCAGGTCGCCGACCTGGCTGGTCCGGTCGATCGCAATGCCTGGCCCTATCCGCCGCAAACCGTCAACGCCTCCTACAATCCGTTGATGAACCAGATCACCTTCCCGGCCGGCATCCTGCAGGCTCCCTTCTTCGATCCGAACGCCGACGCGGCGATCAATTACGGCGCCATCGGTGCCGTGATCGGCCATGAGATCGGCCACGGTTTCGACGATCAGGGTCGCCGCTTCGACCATGATGGCTCGATCCGTGACTGGTGGAGTGCGGAAACCAATGAGCGCTTCGAGGAGCGCGCCAATGTGCTGGAAGCCCAGTATGACAGCTATGAGCCCGTCGAAGGCCGTTTCGTGAATGGTGAGTTCACCATGGGCGAGAATATCGGCGACCTTGGCGGCCTGCAGATGGCCTACACCGCCTATCAGCGTCACCTCGACGCCTGCTGTGACGGTGAAGCTCCGGTGATCGACGGCTTTACAGGCGAGCAACGCTTCTTCCTTGCCTGGGCCCAGGTCTGGCGTCGTCTGTATCGGGAAGAAAACCTGATCAACCGCCTGACAACCGACCCGCACAGCCCGTCGCAATACCGGACCAACGGTGTCGTGCGCAATCTGGACGTCTGGTACGAGGCCTTCGGTGTGACCGAGGACAATGACCTCTACCTGCCGCCGGAAGAGCGCGTCTCCATCTGGTAGTCGCAGTGACATTCTGAGGACACGGCCCGGCGGAAACGTCGGGCCGTTTTCATTACAGGGCTGTAAGAGACGGGCTGTGCGTATTGCGTGTTCGCCCGGGCGCACTAGTGTTTCGTCCAACTTTGTTACTGAGATGGGAAACACCATGAAAAAGCTTTTGCTGACCAGCGCCTGTGTCGCGTTGATGGCGGCCTGCTCGCCCGCCACCGAGACACCGGAAACGGATAACGGCACGACCGAGGCCGCAGCCACCGAAGCCATGCCGGCCGGTTCGCCGGACCTGGGCAGCTGGGGCGTCGAGATTGAATATGTCTCCGACACCGTCGCGCCGGGTGACGATTTCAACCGCTACGTCAATGAAGGCTGGCTCGAGACAACCGAATTGCCGCAGGGCTTCTCATCCTTTGGCGGTTTCACCGAGCTTTACCTGCGCTCGGAAGAGCGGGTCGAGGGCATCATCCAGGAAGCCGTTGCCGCCAATGCCGAAGCTGGCACCCTGCAACAACAGGTCGGCGACCTCTACGCCTCCTACATGGATACCGACACGCTTGCGGCCCGCGGTCTCGAGCCGGCCCGTCCGATGCTCAACACGATTGCCGAAGCCCAGTCGCATGACGACATCGCCACACTGATGGGCAGCCCAGGTACCGCGTCGATCTTCGGCGCCGGCGTTGGCCGTGACCCGGGCAACCCGCAACGCTACATCGTCTCGGTCAGCCAGAGCGGGCTCGGCCTGCCGGACAAGTCCTATTATGAGCGCGACGACGAGACCTTCATTGGTTATCGCGAAGCCTATGTCGCCTACATGACCGACGTCTTCGAGATGATCGGCATGGACAATGCCGCCGAGCGCGCCCAGGGCGTGCTCGACCTGGAAACACGCATCGCCCAGATCCACTGGACCCGTGCGGAAAGCCGCGACCGGGTGCGGACCTATAATCTGATGAGCACGGATGATCTGGTCGCCTCGGCGCCGGGCTTCCCCTGGGGCGCCTTCATGACCGCCCTGGAATACGAGAATGAAACCGAAGTCGTGGTCCGCCAGGACACGGCAATCCAGTCGCTCGCCACCCTGTTCTCCGAAATCCCGGTCGAGGCCTGGCAGGACTATCTCAGCTTCCGCTACATGTCCTCGAACAGGAACCTGCTGACGCCGGAATTCTACGAGCGCTCCTTTGACTTCTACAGCCGCACCCTGCGCGGCACGGAAGAGCCCCGGGCCCGCGATCGCCGCGGCATCCAGTATGTGAACGGCAATCTGGGCCAGGCCATCGGCCAGATCTATGTCGATCAATACTTCCCGCCCGAGCACAAGGCGCAGATGGAAGAGCTGGTGGAATACCTCCGCCGGGCCCTGCGCGAGCGTATCGAAACGCTCGAATGGATGGATGACGAGACCCGCATCCAGGCCTTCGACAAGCTGGAGAAGTTTCTGCCGAAAATCGGGTATCCGGACATCTGGCCGGATTATTCGGATATCGAGATCCGGGCCGACGACCTGTTTGGCAACTCCCAGCGCGTCGCCGAATGGTTCCGTGCCGACAGCCGTTCGCGCCTCGGTGGCCCGATCCGCGAATGGGAATGGTTCATGTCACCGCAGACGGTGAATGCCTATTACTCATCGACTGCCAACGAAATCGTCTTCCCGGCCGCCATCCTGCAGGGGCCATTCTTTGACCCGTATGCGGACGCTGCCGTGAACTTCGGTGGCATCGGCGCCGTCATTGGCCACGAAATGGGCCACGGCTTTGACGACCAGGGCAGCCAGTCTGATGGCGATGGTGTGTTGCGCAATTGGTGGACCGATGCGAGCGCCGAGAGCTTCAACGCCCTCACCGACCAGATCGTCGCCCAGTATAATGGCTTCTCACCGGTCGAAGGCCAGACGGTCGATGGCGAGCTGACGCTCGGCGAGAATATCGGCGATATCGGCGGTCTCTCCATGGCCCACCGCGCCTACCAGATGTATCTGGCCGACAATGGCGGCGAAGCTGAAGTGCTCGATGGCTTCACCGGCGATCAGCGCTTCTTCATGGCCTGGGCGCAGGTTTGGCGGAATGTGCGCACCGAAGACAGCCTGCGCGCGCAGCTCCTGTCCGACCCGCACAGCCCGGCCCAGTACCGGATCAACGGCGTCGTTCGCAATAATGACGCCTGGTATGAGGCCTTCGGCGTGACCGAGGA
Organism: Maricaulis sp.; assembly: GCF_048268525.1. Classification (GTDB taxonomy): domain Bacteria; phylum Pseudomonadota; class Alphaproteobacteria; order Caulobacterales; family Maricaulaceae; genus Maricaulis. The sequence goes on from NZ_JBLWVH010000024.1 coordinate 45,258, forward strand.
CCATGAACTCTACCTGGCACCGGAAGACCGCGTCTCGATCTGGTAAGCCAGTCAACAGACTGACGAAACGGCCCGGCGGAAACGTCGGGCCGTTTTGCATTTGGCGTCTTGCCAAGCTCCTGCAAAACCCGTCCTATCCGCCCGGAAAACAAATTCCGGGGGATGATGATGGAAGCCGAAATCGCACCACTTTTCAGCAATGACGCGATCGTCATGGGTCTGCTGGCCGTGCTGCTGGGAGCCGTGTTCTGGACCTCCAGCCTCGACAACAAGCTGGCCAAGGGCTTCTACCGCATCTTTCCGCCGCTGCTGTTGTGCTACTTCCTGCCCTCACTGCTGACCCTGTTCAACATTGTCGACCCGGAGCAGTCGCGAACCTATTTCATCGCCTCGCGCTTCCTGCTGCCGGCAGCGCTGGTCCTGTTGACCATGTCGGCCGACCTGCCGGCCACCTTCCGGCTCGGGCCCAAGGCACTGATCATGTTCTTCACCGGGACAGTCGGCGTCGTGCTGGGCGGTCCCGTCGCGCTTCTGATTGCCGGCTATCTCTTCCCCGAAGCCATCGGTGTGACAGGGCCGGACGCCGTCTGGCGCGGCATGGCGACCGTAGCCGGGACCTGGATCGGTGGCGGCGCCAACCAGGCCGCGATGTATGAATTCTTCGGAGTCGGCGGGGAGGTCTATTCGGCCTGGATTGCGGTCGACATCATCGTCGCCAACATCTGGATGGCCTTCCTGCTCCTGGGCGTGGCCAATGCCAAACGGATCGACAAGGCCCTCAACGCAGACACCCGGGCCGTCGATGCCCTGCGCGAAAAGGCCGAGACCTTCGAGCAGACCAATGCAAGGATTCCCGAGCTGAAGGACCTGATGATCATTCTCGGCTTCGGTCTCGGCGCGATGGGCCTGTCCCATATCGTTGCCGACTTCATGGGTCCCTGGATCAATGACAATATGCCGGGCCTGGCCGAGCTGGGTCTGGGGTCCGGCTTCTTCTGGCTGATGCTGTCCGCCACCATTATCGGTGTCGTCCTGTCCTTCACCAAGGCCCGGCAATTGTCCGGTGTCGGGTCGATGAAGGTCGGTTCTGTCTTCATCTATGTGCTGGTCGCGACGATCGGCATGCGCATGGACATCACCGCCATCTTCCGCAACACGGAGTTTTTCGTGATCGGCATCATCTGGATGCTCTTCCACGTCGCCCTGCTGTTACTCGTCGCCTGGCTGATCAAGGCGCCGACCTTCTTCATCGCCGTCGGATCGAAAGCCAATATCGGTGGCGCCGCCTCGGCCCCGGTGGTTGCGGCCGCCTTCCACCCCTCCCTGGCGCCGGTCGGCGTTCTGCTGGCCGTGGTCGGGTACATCGTCGGCACCTGGGCGGCGATGATGACCGGTTACATCATGATGTTCATGATGGGCGCCAGCGTAACCCCTTGAGTTGAAAGCGGGACAAGAAATTCCCCTGAGGGTTGAAACTTCCGTCTGAAGGCGATTATTTCTTAACGATACCGCCTGCTTCCGTTAACCTTATGTCATCGAGGAAACGGATCACCGTGCCCTCACGACATTTCCAAGGGGGGAATCACGATGAAACAACAACTCCTGTGCGCCACTGCTGTCGCACTGCTCACGGCCTCCACCGCCTTTGCCGGTGACACCGAGTGGTTCCCGCCGGATCCGCCGACCACGGCTGCGACGGGCGAGTGTTATGCGCGCGTCCGCATCGCGCCGGAATACGACACCTATTCCGAACAGGTCACCACCCAGGACTCCTACGAGCGTTACGACGTCGCTCCGCCGAGCCTGCGTGACGAGTATCGCGAGTACATCTCCCGCGAAGCCGGCATGCGCTACATCGTGCACGAGCCGGTCTACGAGACCCGCACCGAAACCGTGCAGATCAGCCCGGCCTATGTCGAGTATGAAGTCATTCCAGCGACCCACGACACCGTCACCGAAACCATCCTCGTGCGCGAACCGCGCATGGTCTGGCGCCGCGGCTATGTGCCGGGTGCGTCGATGACGCGTTTCGACAGCGAGACCGGTGAAGTCTGGTGCCTGGTGGAAGAAGCCGGCGAATACCAGACCGTGACCCGCAATATCGTGGTCCAGCCGGCAACAATTCGCGAGATCAACCATCCGGCTGAATACGCCCAGATCACCCGCGACGTCCTCGTACAGGAAGCACGTATCGAGGAGATCCCGATCGCCGAGGAGCGCGACACCTATCGCATCCAGGTCCTCGATCAGCACGCCACGGTCGACAGCCATGTCGTCCCGGTCGAAACCCAGACCATCACCCGCTACTCGCTGCGTTCGGAAGAGCGTTGGGAATGGCGTCTGGTGGATTGCGAAGAGATCAACCTGCCGGGTCACAACCCGCCGATGAGCTCGGAGATCCCGCCGGTCGCGTCGCGCCAGACGGCTCCGTCCAGCCAGGGCAATACCTATCTCTACGGCACCGAAATGCCGGTCGACAACAACGCCTATTCCGAAGAAGTCCCGGTCGCCCAGGCGTCCTACAGCGGCTCGTCTTCGTCATCGTCGCGTTCGACCCGGCGTTATCGCCAGTAGTCAGGCTGGACACATCGTCCCAGCCGACCAGAATGAGGCGGCGCGGAACCATCCGCGCCGCCTTATTCATGTCATCCCCGGGAGAGCCGTCAGGTGAGAGACTTCATGATCGGCTATGGCAGCCTGCTGAGCGATTACAGCCGGCGCACCTATTCGGGCATTGAGGCCGAAGTCCGCCCGGTCATGGCAACCGGCTGGCGACGTGGCTGGACCGTGCGCTATGGCGACGAAGCGGCGACCTATGCCGGCGTCCGCCCATCGACGGGCCACATCCTCCATGCCGCGTTGGTTCCGACAGCGATCACGCCGGAACTCCGACATCGCGAACGCGGCTATGTCTTCACCGAGGTGGATCCGGACCTGGTTCACCCGGATGGCGCCGACCGGTCCGCCCTGCCCGTCGGACGCTACTGGATTGTGGTCAATCGCGAACAGGTGCGGGCGGACGAGGACCACCCCATCCCGCAGACCTATGTCGATACCTGTCTGTCAGGCTGCCTTGAGACCGGCGGCGAAGCACGGGCGCGGGACTTCGTGACAACAACCGAGCTGTGGGACGCGCCCTGGATCAACGACCGCGACAGCGCCTCGCCACTCTATCCGCGCCGGACTGTTCCCGGCCCGGACGAACGCGAGACCATCGACCGCATCCTCGCCGAATGTGGCGTACTGGCCTACCGGCGCCCCGGCTGAGCAGGCCGGCTCAGCTTTCCAGCAATTGCACGTCACGGGGATGAAGGTCCGAATCCCGAAAGACCCGAACAAGGTCCGTCGCCGTACGGAACGGCATTTCAAAGCGATCAGCCTCATCCGTGCCGCGGCTGCCCGCAAAGTCCTCGGTCACTGCCAGTTTGACGTCCAGCAAGCGGTCCGGCCACCGGGTCTCGCCCTCGACCGGGTCGCCCGCCCACTGCCAGCTGCCTGTCCGGGCATCGCGGTCATAAAAGCCGGAGAACAATTCGGCATTGTCGGCCAGGAAACAGATCGCATCGATCAGATAGGCGATCTCGTCATCCGACATCACCCAATGCAGGCTGACCCGGCACCAGCCCGGGCGGGCGCCGACATCGCCTGCCATCACACGCGACCGGATCGACCGGGTGGTCTTGGAGTCAATGCCGAGGAGGTGATGGCCGTAGGGCCCGGCACAGGAGCAACCGGCGCGGGATTGGATCCCGAACAGGTCATTCAACAACAGTGTGACCAGTCGTGGCTCGACCAGCTCGCCATCAGCCTTGCGCAGGTTGAAGGCGACGATACCCAGCCGTCGGGACGGAAGTTGCGGACCCAGCACATCGATCCGCGCATGCTGACACCAGCGCTGGAATGCCCGCTCAAGTGCGCTGTGCTCGCGCTCGGCAATGACATCGGTGCCGATCTCGGCCTGGACCTGCAGCGCCAGTGCCGCGCGGACCAGCTGCGGCAGACCGGGCGTGCCGGCCCGTTCGCGCGCTTCAATTCCCTCGAGAAAATCGTGCCCGTCCTGCCAGACATAACGGACAGTACCGCCGGCACTCTGGGTCGGCGCCAGGTCGCGGCGATAGAGACATTCATTGAACACGAGTATGCCGCAAGCCCCCGGCCCACCGAGAAATTTGTGCGGCGAGAAATAGACCGCATCGATCGCGCCTGCCGGATCCTGGTCCGGATGCATGTCGATGCGCTGGTAGGGCGCGCTGGCAGCACAATCCAGACACAAAATGGCTCCGTGCGCGTGCAGGCAGTGGGCCAGGCTGGCGATATCGGTGCGGACACCGGTCACGTTCGACGCGGCGGAGAACGCGCCAATCTTGCGCCATCCATCAAAACGCGGGTCGGACAGGGCCGCTTCAAGAGCTTGCAGATCAATCCCGCCAATGCCGTCGAGCGGTATCGACACGACTTCGGCCAGACTGTCGCGCCAGCTCAGTTCGTTGGAGTGATGCTCATAGGGACCGACGAACACGACTGTGTTGACGGCCGGGCCAGGCTTTACACCCAGTGCATCACGGCTGGCAGGCGCCACCGCGAGTCCGAGGATTTCCTGAAGCTTGTGGATCGCCCCTGTGGCACCGGCCGCACAGGGCAGGAGGCAGTCGTCGGGTGCGGCATTGACCGCCTTGCGGATGATCGCCTCGGCGTCGCGCATCCAGCGATTGCTGGCGCGCCCGGTGGCGCTGTCCTCGCTATGCGGATTGGCATAATCCAGCATCAGCTTTTCGACCTGGCCCTCGATCTGGCGCAACGCCCGACCCGACGCCGTGTAATCGGCATAGAGAAAAGGCTTCAGGCCGAACGGCGTCGCCAGCATCCCGTCGCCGCCGATCAGCCCTTCACGGACAGCATTCAATCGGTCGGAAGATTTGGATTGGACGGACATGGCGCACCTCGGAACTGAACTGCGGCATAGAAACATCTTTACCAGGGCGATTTTCACCAAAGATCGGCTGTGATATCACTTTTTTGTAGTGATTATAGCTCTGGAAAGGCCGAAATCATGGTTTTGGATGAACATGACCGACGCCTGTTGCGCGCCGTCCAGAAGGACTCCGACCGGACCGTGCAGGAGCTCGCCGACCTGATCGGACTCAGCGCCACCCCGACGGCTCGCCGCCTGAAGCGCCTTGCCGAGGCCGGCATCATCCGCAAGCATGTCGCCTTGCTGGATCCGGAAGCCCTGGACCTGCAGGCCACGCTCTTTGTCACAGTGCGCACGAGCCATCATGACGCCGAATGGCTGAAACGCTTCGCCGACGGCGTCGCCCGCATGCCCGAAGTCGTCGAATTCTACCGCCTGAGCGGCGATATCGACTATCTCATCAAGCTGTGCCTGCCCGATGTCCGCGCCTATGACGAGGCCTACAAGAAACTGATCGCGATCGCGCCATTGTCCGATGTCAGCGCCAGTTTCGCGATGGAAGCGATCAAGAACACCACCGAATTGCCCGTCTGAGCTGACAGACCTTGCATGGCTGGCAGGTCTGCCTGAAGTTGTCGCCAGCCCCCTTCAGCCGCTTGCCGACGAGACATCATGACACGCTCCACCGAATCCGGGCCAGGAACCGACAGCTATCGCAATGTCGCGGCCATCGTCATCGCGCTCGCCATTCTGCAGATGGCAACCGGCGCGCTGTCGGTGGTCGGGCCGCTGACCCTGGTCTCGCAAGGCGCTGCGCCGCTGAAGATCGGCGCCATCGTGTCTGCCTACGCACTCGGCTTCATGCTGGGCGCCCGGCTGGCGCCTCGCGAAATCATGCAGATCGGCCATATCCGGGCGATTGCCGGCTTTGCCGCCGCTGCATCACTGGGTGCCGCCGCGCTCTATGTCAGTGGCGCCATGGCCTGGTGGATGCTGGTCCAGTTCATCATCGGCGTGTCGGTGGCCGGCTTCCTGGCCTCCGGTGAAAGCTGGATTGCCGATGCGGCACCCAGCCAGAGCCGCGGCGCCATCCTTGGCTTCTACCTGGTGACCTCCAAGCTTGGCTTCATGGCAGGGCCCTTCCTTGTTGCCGGCGCGCCTGCGGGCACCGCGACCGGGTTTCTGATCGTCGCCGCCCTTCTGACTGCAAGCCTGATTCCGGTCTGCGCCACCCGCCGCGCCGAACCCGCCGCCCCGACGACGAAGCCATTCAGCCCGTTGAAAATCTGGAGCATCGCGCCGTCGGCCATCATTGCGGCACTGATCTCCGGCATGGTGTCCGGCGCAGTGCTCCAACTCTACGCCGTCTACATCCAGGATTTCGCGTCGGGCAGCGTCACGCAGACGGCCGCCTTGTTCAACGCCGCCATGATCGGCGGATCGGTCATCGCGACCTGGCCGGCCGGCATGCTGTCGGACCGCATCGACCGTCGCCTGGTGATCGCGGGCCTGGCCCTGACATCCGGCGCCGCTGCGCTTGTCATGGCCCTGTTCAGCGGTGTCCTGCCACGCACGGCGATTTTCGCCATCGCCGCCATCTGGGGCGCCGGGGCGTTATCCTACTACGGTGTCGCTGTTGCCCATGCCGCCGACCGGGCCCCGGATGGTCAGGCGACCAGCATGATGTCCGGAATCCTGATGGTCTGGGCGCTGGGCTCGATGATCGGACCACTCGCCGCCAGTACCGTGATGAGTTTCATCGGTCCGGCCGGCCTCTTCCTGTTCGCCGCAACCGCCCTGTTCTCCCTGACCGGACTGATGCTGGTGCGACGCACCGGAACCGCACCGGTCCGTGACGAAGACAAGTCGGACTTCGAGCCGACCGCCACAACCTCGGTCTCCGTGGTCGAGCTGACGGACCACGCCGAGGAGGAGAGCGAATGGTCAGGCTCCGGCGAGGACGAATTTGACGATGCGAGCTGGCGCGACTGACCGTCTGTCGGATCGGGACACGCCGCCAACTGTAATCTACATGGCACAAAGCACAGTGCATCGCGCCCGCCGACTGACCTCGTCTCGGTGAACCAGTGTTTGCATAAAAACATCTGAACATGCGAATGAGCCAGACGTCATTCAACTTATCAAATAGAACACGCCCTATACCTTTCCAGTCAATATTTCAGATTTCATTGGGCATATATTTTAATCACACATGGCGACCTTGAAATCTCTCCCATGATGACTATTCCTCTACCTGATAGTTCTTAGGCGCCGGATGAACTGCGCCCGCCAAATGGAGAATACCCGCTTGATGAAACATGGTCCCCGTCCGAGCCGCGTCGCTGCATTCGTCGCCGAGTCCGTCAATGTCCAGCAATTGCAGACCGCCAATGACGCACTCGCTCGCCACAACCGGCGGGCCGTCCTTGTCTCCGGCCAACAGGCCCTCCTGCGCGGCAAGAATGGTGGCACGGAGATCAATTTCGCCGTCGCCGAAACCGTCGCCGATATCGACGAGGCCAAGTATGACGCCCTGGTGCTGCTCGAAGACGCAGGAACCCAGGCGGAGAGTGCCACGGCGCTCGCCAAACTGTTTGCGGGCAAGGGGAAGCCGGTCATCGCCCTGACCGGGAGCGCCGCAATTATCGCGACCCTGGCCGGCACCGACACGCCGTCGGCGGCGACGTCCGCAGCCCTGATCGACGGTCACCTCTACGCCAGCGATGAAGTCGATTGCGAGTGGAAAATCATTGACGCCGTGATCGGCCGCCTCCAGCGCGAAGCCGCGCCAGCCGCCTGATCCTGGCGGTCAGTCACATCTGAAGAGGGCCGGACGCAATTGTCCGGCCTTTTTTGTGTGCGCTACAGGCAAGGCACCGGTCCCGGCACCGAAGCTGGAATCAGGCTCGGGTCGAGCGGAACGGGAACAAAGAGAAAAATGGCGCACCGGGGAGGATTCGAACCCCCGACCCCTAGATTCGTAGTCTAGTGCTCTATCCAACTGAGCTACCGGTGCAGGCCGTATGGCTTCAGGGTCTTGGCCCCGAAGAGGCGCGGAACCTAGCCCCGGCTTTTGGCGATGGCAAGTCCCCGAATGCGGCAATTGCACCGCCGCACGCAGCGCGGCTCAGCGGCCCGCCTGACGCGCCGCGTGGACACCGCGGGCAACGGCCCGGGCGAGGCAGTCGGCGGCGGCCGAGCCGAGCCGGGCGAGATGGGCTTCACCGCTATCTCCCAAAGGCCGGGCGGCGGTCGACAGGGCAAACACCACATCCCCGTCAAACGGCGTGTGCACCGGTCGAATGGACCGGGCGAGCCCGTCCTGGGCCATGATGGCCAGACGCTTGGCCTGGGCCGGCGTCAGCGCGATATCGGTGGCGACGACGGCGATGGTGGTGTTTTCGCGCGGTCCGGGCTGCATTTTGGCAGCGCCCCAGTCTTCCGGGGCCGGACGCCAGTCGGCGGGCGGACGACCACCGCC
>NZ_JBLWVH010000025.1:0-51159 GCF_048268525.1 Maricaulis sp.
GAAGACCAGGACGAGGGAGAGACGGGCGGCGTCGACCAGCGATCCGGCGCCGCTCCAGGCCCGGATCAGGCCGATCGACAGGGTTGGGGCGCCCAGGTGCGAGACAGTGCCGTAGTCGGCCAGGCTTTCCATGGCCACCAGCGCCAGGCCAGCGGCGACAGCCGGGCGGGCCATCGGCAGGGAGGTGCGCCAGAAAGCGGTCAGGGGGCCGGCGCCGAGCGTGCGGGCGGCGTTGTAGGCATCGGCCGACTGGCTGGCGAAGGTGTCGCGGGCGAGCAGGTAGACATACGGATAGAGAACGAGGGCGAACATCAGCCCGGCGCCGACGCCGCCGCGAATGGTCGGGAACCATCCGCCGGTTGCCGCGTCGAGCGGGCCACCGGCCTGGCTGAGGTCGAGCCAGGCGTAGGCGGCGACATAGGCCGGCACCGCCAGTGGCAGGATGAGGATCCAGCTGAGGGTCTTGCGGCCCCAGAACTCGGTCCGGGCCATCAGCCAGCCCAGACCGGTCCCGATCAGGCCGGCGCCGCCACCGGCCACCAGGGCGACCAGCGCCGAAGTGGTGAGGTAGACGGGCAGGCGGGTCTGCGCGAGGTGCTGGAGATAGTCCCCGCTGTCACGGGTCAGCGCGATCCACGCCACGGCGAGGACCGGTGCGGCGCAGACCAGCGCCGCCAGGACTGCCAGGCCGGAGGTCCGGCCGGGCAGGCGGGATGGCGATCCCGCCTTGTCCACTACTGCCAGCCGACCCGGTCGAAGATGCGCTGGGCGGTTTCGTTGTGGTCACCCAGTTCCGAGACGTTGAGGTCGTCCTCGACGAAGGGCAGCATCGCGGCCAGGGTCGGATTGTCCCAGCTGACATCACCGCGGACCGGGATCTCATTGGTCATCTCGGCGAAGGCGCGCTGGGCGTAGTCGCCAAGGAAGAACGCAATCAGTTCACGCGCCTCGTCAGGATGCGGGGCGTTCACGGCGATGCCGGCGCCGGACACGTTGACATGGGCACCGGTGGTCTCCTGGCTCGGGAAGAAGAGCGTGACGGCGGCTGCGGCGGCCTGGGCTGCCGGGTCGTCGGAATTGACCATCATGGCGTAGTAGTAATGGTTCAGGATGGCGACGTCGCACTCACCGGCGGCAATGCCGTTGATCTGGGTGCGGTCACCGCCCTGCGGCTCGCGGGCCATGTTGTCGACAATGCCCTGGGCCCAGGCCTGGGCTCCGTCTTCGCCCAGATGGGCCACCATCGCAGCGAGCAGGGACTGGTTGTAGGCATTGCCGCTCTCGCGGACGCAGATCCTGCCTTCCCAGCGCGGATCGGCGAGGTCTTCATAGGTCGCGATCTCGCCCGGGTCGACGCGTGTGTTGGAATAGGCAATCACGCGCGAGCGTTTGGCAAAGCTGACCCAATATCCTTCCGGATCGACCAGGTTGGACCCGATGCCGGACGCCAGGTCGGAATAGTCGGCGGCGGCGAACAGGCCTGCCTGTTCGGCCCGGTGCAGGCGGGCGGCGTCGACGGTGATGATCACATCGGCCGGGCTGCGCTCGCCATCGGCGCGTACGCGTTCGATCAGCTGGTCGCCATTGGCCGAGACCAGATTGACCTCGATCCCGGTTTCTTCGGTGAAGGCGGCGTAGATGGCCGCGTCGCTGGAATAGTGGCGGGCACTATAGACGTTCACGACACGCGCTTCGGCGGCGGCTTCGGTCTCGCCCGACGCGCTGTCGGTGGCCGGTTGGGAACAGGCTGCCAGGACGAGGCCGGCAGCGGCAGCGAGAAGTTTCACGGAATTCATGTCGCACCCAATATTATTGACGTGCTCCACTCCTCTCACTTCTGAGAATGTTTCGCAAGAAATGCGTGCAGATCAGGGATGCGCCGCATCGTCACAGCTGTTCCGGACGGCAGAATCACGGGCGTCGGGCGCCTAATGGGCGTCCACGAAGGCCGAATCCGGTGAGGTTGGGAGTGTCACTGGAAGGAAATGGTGGGCGATACTGGGATTGAACCAGTGACCCCCTCGGTGTGAACGAGGTGCTCTCCCGCTGAGCTAATCGCCCGGTATTCCCGGAAAACGACCGTATAAGCAGGCACTTTTACCCGGTCAACCACATGTGGAAGTTGAAGCGCACATGCATCGGGATTGTGGTGCGACAACTTGCCACACCGTCACGCTCTCGTCATATGGCCAGCCAGCCTATATCAGCCTCCACCAAGCTGGAACGCGGCCGTCGTGGCCCGTCCCGTCAATCACCAGATTGGACGCAATTCCCGGCCGGGGGAAGCTTCGGCCGAGTAGGAGGTTTTGTTCATGAGTAATGATCTGTGCACGCCCGAAGGTGCGCGTCGTCTTAAAGCGCGAATTGAAGCCTATTGGGCCGAGCGCGGCTATGATGTTTCCGTGGATCTCGTGGAAGCCGGCTTCATGCCCGCCATGCGCTCTGCCCGCACGGATGTGCGCTCCAACCTCGTCAACGGCATGCCGACCCGCGCTGCCAATGATGCAGGCCGCGAGCGTCGCTCGGCCTGATCAGGTCGAGCCTCGCCAGATCTCGGCGAGCGCCAGCGGTACATCGCTGAATGCATGAATGACCCGGTCGGCTCCCAAGGAGCCGGCCGGTCTTTCGCTGTAGCCATAGCTCATGATCACACTGGGCAAGGTGGCCGCTGCCGCTGACGCGACATCGGGCTCGCTGTCACCGACCAGGGCGGCGCGTGCATAGCCGTCTCCCAGGGCGTCAAGCAGGTGATCCGCTGCAGGCTTTTTGGCCGTCGTCCGCTCGGGACCGATGATGCGGTCGAAATATCCGGCCAGCCCCAATTCCCCGATCAACATGTCCGACAGGACGGATGGCTTGTTGGTGCACACCGACAGGCGGCATCCCTGTGCCCGCAGCCAGGCGAGCGTGGTCTCGACGCCTTCGAATGGCGTTGAATGGGCGGCCACGTCGGATTTGTAGATCTCGATGAAATCCGCGACTGCGACTTCGGGGTCCTCAAGCCGCACCGATTGGGCCGCATGGGCGCGCTCGAGCAGCGCCAGCGCGCCGCGACCGACCATCGCCCGCACAGCACCCAATTCCACCGGCTCAAGCCCGCGAGGCTCGATCACCGCATTCAGGGCCCGCAGCAGGTCAGGCGCGGTGTCGACCAGCGTGCCGTCCAGGTCAAAGGCGATCGAGGCGTCGGCAAACAAGGCGGCGTCACGGGAGTCGAGCATGATTTCAGGCCTTTGGATGGGCAATGCGGGAGAAGCTAGGTTACGCGCACCACAACGATAGGCTATAGCGCCTGACAGGTCGAAACCGTCGATTCCAGTAGCCAAGGAAATCCAAATGTCCCGATCCCGCTCCGCCATCATCCTCGCTGCCGGCCAAGGCAAGCGGATGAAGTCGAAAACGGTCAAGGTTCTGCACAAGGTCGCCGGGCGGCCAATGCTGGACTGGGCGGTGTCTCTGGCTGGAGAGTGTGGAGCGACGGACATTGTCACGGTGTGGGGCGCTCACTCGCCTGCCGTCCGCGATGCGGCGGACGCATTGGGGACGCGCACTGCCCTTCAGGATCCGCCCAAGGGGACAGGCCATGCCGTGCTCGCCGCCCGCGAAGCGCTGGCTGATCTGTCAGGAGATGCCATTGTTCTCTATGCAGACACACCGCTGATCACCGCCGCGACGGTTGCCCGCGTGTTCGAGGCGCTGGAAGGCGGCGCCTCGGTCGCGGTGCTCGGCTTCGAGCCGGATGACCCTGCTGCCTATGGCCGCTTGATCACGAATGACGCCGGCGACCTCGACAGGATTGTTGAATTCAAGGACGCAACCGAGGCCGAACGCGCGGTCAGACTGGTCAATTCCGGCGTATTGGCAGCACCGGCTGATCTCCTGTTTGATCTCCTGGGCGATGTGAAAAATGAAAATGCCAATGGCGAGTACTATCTGACCGATGTCGTCGGCCTGGCTCGCGACCGCGATCTGCGCGCCGCCGTGGTTGTGGCTGACTCCGACGAAGTCCTTGGCGTCAATTCCCGCGCCGACCTTGCCGAGGCCGAAGCGGCGTTCCAGTCGCGCACGCGCAAGTCCATGATGGCTGACGGCGTGACCCTCGTCGCGCCGGAAACGGTTTTCTTCGCCCACGACACCCAGATCGCCCGCGATGTGGTGATCGAGCCCAATGTCGTTTTCGGCCCCGGTGTGGTGATCGAGGAGGACGTCGTCATCCACGCCCACTCGCATATCGAGGGTGCGCACCTGAAGCGCGGCGCCCATGCCGGCCCCTATGCCCGCTTGCGCCCCGGCGCCGTGCTGGGAGAGGGTTCGAAAGTCGGCAATTTCGTCGAGATCAAGAAATCGCAGCTCGCAGAGGGCGCAAAAGTCTCGCACCTTACCTATATCGGCGATGCGTCGGTTGGCGCGAACGCCAATGTCGGGGCCGGAACCATTACCTGCAATTACGATGGATATGACAAGCATCGCACCGTGATCGGCGACAATGCCTTTATCGGTTCGAACACCTGTCTGGTGGCACCCGTCAGCATTGGTGCCGGCGCCTTCACCGCGACCGGTGCGATCATAACCGAGGATGTGCCGGCCGATGCGCTCGCGCTCGCCCGCACCCCGCAAACCCACAAGCCGGGTTGGGCGGCCCGTTTCCACGCCGCCAAACAAGCCCGCAAGGCCAGGAAGGACAGCCAGATATGAGTGTGACGGATCGCTTGAGCGACAAGAGCCTGTTTCGTACCGACAGCTTCATCGATGGCCAGTGGGTCAGCGGTGAGGGCGGGCTGGATATCCTCAACCCGGCCAATAACGACGTTATCGCGACGGTTGGTGATGTCGGCGAGGCTGGTGCCCGCAAGGCCGTCGCGGCCGCCGCTCGGGCATTCGAGACGTGGAAGTCGGTTTCGCCTTTCGAGCGCGCAGCCCTGTTGATGAAATGGCACAAGCTGATCCTGGAGAATGCCGAGGATCTGGCGAGGCTCATCACGCTGGAAATGGGCAAGGTCTACAAGGAGGCTCAAGGCGAGGTCGTCTACGGCGCGTCCTTCATCGAATGGTCGGCCGAGGAAGCCAAGCGCGTGCATGGCGAAACCCTGTCGACGCCCTTCCCCGGATCGCGTGGCTGGACCATTCGCCAGCCGATCGGCGTGGTCGGCTGTATCACCCCGTGGAATTTCCCCAACGCCATGATCACCCGCAAATGCGCGCCGGCCCTGGCCGCGGGTTGCACCATGGTGATCAAGCCGGCCCCGGAAACCCCGCTCTCGGCCCTGGCGCTGGCCGAACTGGCCAGGCGTGCCGGCATCCCCGACGGCGTGTTCAATGTCGTGTGTGGTGATGCGCCGGCCATTGGCGGCGTGCTGACCAGCTCGGACGATGTCCGCATGGTCGGGTTCACCGGTTCGACGGCGGTCGGCAAATTGCTGATGAGCCAGGCCGCCTCGACGGTAAAGCGCGTGGCGCTCGAACTGGGCGGCAATGCGCCCTTCATCGTCATGGACGATGCGGACATCGAGAAAGCTGCCGATGGCGTTATCGCCTCGAAATTTCGCGTGTCCGGCCAGACCTGTGTCTCGGCCAACCGGATCATCGCCCAGCCGGCCATCGCCGACAAACTCGTCGCGGCGCTGGAAGCGCGCGTCTCCCGGCTCAAGGCTGGCGACGGCTTTGACGGAGAGACCAGTGTTGGCCCGCTGATCCACATGAATGCGGTCGCCCGTGTCGACAAGCTGGTGAGCCAGGCCCGCGAATCCGGAGCCCGGATCGTCACCGGCGGCAAGCCGCTGACCGAGGAGCTGGGTGGTTCATTCTACGCCCCGACCCTGATCGATGGTGGCGACCCGGCGATGGATGTGTCGTGCTCGGAGATCTTCGGACCGGTCTGTTCGGTCTATCGCGCCGAAAGCGAGGCCGACATCATCGCGATGGCGAATAACACGCCCTATGGCCTTGCTGCATATATTTACACGCAGGATGTCGGTCGGGTGCACCGCCTGACCGAGGGCATCGAGTACGGCATGATCGGCGTCAATGCGCCGATGGTCGGGGCCGCCTCGACGCCATTTGGCGGCGTCAAGGAAAGCGGCATTGGCCGCGAGGGCGGCAAGTGGGGCGTCGAAGAGTTCACCGAGCTCAAATACGTCCTTCTCGGCGGCGTCGACCAATGAGTGCCCAGCGCCAGAAGACGCTCGCCGCGGCGGCGGCTCTGGACTATGTCGAAAACGGTATGACGCTGGGGCTCGGTTCGGGCTCCACGGCGGAGATTTTCCTTCGCCTGCTGGGTGAGAAGATCAAGGACGGGCTGGATGTGCGCGGTGTGCCGACCTCGCAACGCACGGCCGAGGTCGCCACCGAGAACGGTGTGCCGCTGATCGATGTCGACCACGTCAACGCCATCGCCGTCACAATCGATGGTGCGGACGAGGTTGATGGTCGCTTCCAGCTGATCAAGGGCGGCGGTGCCTGCCTCCTGCGCGAGAAGATCATCGCCCATGCGTCCGACTTGATGATTGTAATGGTCGACGAGACCAAGCTGGTCTCGACCCTGGGCAAGTTTCCACTTCCCGTAGAGGTGGACCGCTTCGGCTTCTCGCTGAGTGCCAGCCAGGTCTATGAGGCCTTGCGCAAGGTCGGCATCAAGGCGCCCGACGTGCAGCTGCGCCGCAAGGGTGACGGGCTGGAGCCACTGGTCACCGATGGCGGCAATTACATTCTTGATTGTGCCTGCGAGACGATCCCGGACGCCCGGGCTGTCGACCAGGCACTGAAAGTGATTCCGGGCGTGGTCGAACACGGCCTGTTCATTGATCTGGCCCGCGTGGTCATCGTCGGAGAGGACGGTGAAGCGCGGGTGATGGAATTATAGGGGACTTCCATGACACGTATTCTTGTTGGCGCGCTGAGCGCCGTTTTCATGATTTTTGCCATGCCGGCCGTCGAGGCGCAGGACGCTGATACCGCCCGGCGCGTCGAGCTCGCGCGCCAGATCGTCGAGACGTCAACCTCCGAGGATGTCTATCGGGTCGCGCTGGAGGCGAGCCTGCCGCTGGCCCGCCAGAATTTTGCGGCCAGCATTCCCGGATCGACCGATGCCCAGCTCGATGAAGCGATGGACATCATGCTCGAGATCCTGATGTCCACCTATCCGGACGTGATTGAAGCCTCGAGCAATGTCTATGCGAGCCGGTTTACCGAAGCCGAGCTGGCTGAGCTTCTCGCCTTCTACCAGACCCCGGTCGGACAAAAGCTGGCAACCGAGCTTCCCGGTATCACCGGCGAGCTGGCACAGATCGGCGAAATGCTCGGCGGCCAGGCCGTTCAGCAGAATATCGGGCGCCTGCAGGCTGTCTTCCAGTAATCTGATCCGAGCCTGCCTTCCTTCCACGTGACTTCGGAAAGACCTGACATGACCCAGTACGACTACGATCTCTTCGTCATCGGCGCCGGTTCCGGCGGCGTTCGTGCGGCCCGCATGGCCAAACAGCATGGGGCCGGAAAGGTTGCCATTGCCGAGGAGTATCGGGTCGGCGGGACATGTGTGATCCGTGGCTGCGTACCCAAGAAGCTGCTGGTCTATGCCAGCGAGTTCGCCAAAACGTTCAAGTTGGCGGAGAGCTATGGCTGGAGCGTCGGTGAGACCGCGTTCAGCTGGGAAAAGCTGATCGCTGCCAAGGATGCCGAGATTGATCGCCTGTCGGGCATCTATAGCCGCAATCTCAACAATTCCGGCGTCGAGGTGATCGAGGACCGGGCCGAGTTCGAGGATGCGCACACAATCCGCCTGGTGAAATCGGGCCGGACCGTCACCGCCGACAAGATTCTGATCGCGGTCGGTGGCACACCCTTTGTGCCGGAGCTCGAGGGCGCCGAGCTGGGTATTTCCTCCAATGAAGCCTTCCACCTCGAGACCCTGCCCAAGCATGTCGTGATCGCCGGCGGTGGTTATATCGCCTGTGAGTTCGCTCAGATTTTCGCCGGCATGGGCGCCGAAGTCTGTCAGGTCTATCGCGGTGACACCGTGTTGCGCGGCTTTGATGATGATGTGCGCAGCCATGTTCACGAGGAGCTGGTGCGCTCGGGCGTCCGCGTGATCACGCATACGGTCTTCGAAAAGATCGAGGCCTTGCCGGATGGCCGCAAGCGCGTCCATCTCGACAATGGCAACCATATCGACACCGATGTCGTGATGTATGCGGTCGGACGTAGCCCGCATGTCGACGGGCTGGGGCTCGACAAGGCCGGGGTCGAGCTTGACGCGAAAGGCGCAATCAAGGTCGACGCCTTCTCGAAAACCACCGCTGACAATATTCACGCCGTCGGAGATGTCACCAACCGGGTCAATCTGACGCCGGTGGCCATCCGCGAAGGGGCCGCTTTCGCGGCGACCGTGTTTGGCGGTACGCCAACGGCGTATAACCACGAAGACATTGCGTCAGCCGTGTTTACGCAGCCACCTGTTGGCTCTGTCGGGCTGTCAGAGGCGGATGCGCGCAAAAAATTTGCACAGGTTGATGTTTACAAGACCTCGTTCCGCCCTATGAAATTGTCCCTCACGCCGGATGCATCCCGGATGTTGATGAAACTCGTCGTCGACGGGGAGACACAAAGGGTGCTGGGCGTGCATATTGTCGGGCCGGATGCGCCTGAGATGATCCAGCTGGCCGGGATCGCCGTGAAGGCGGGCCTGACCAAGGATCAATACGACGCGGCCTGCGCCGTGCATCCGACCAGTGCGGAAGAGCTGGTGACCATGAAGGAAAAATGGACACCGCCGGAGTTGAAAGCAGCAGAGTAACATGACCTGGTCCCCCCAATCCTGGCGCTCCAAACCCGTCAGTCAGATGCCGAACTACAAGGATGCCGCCAAGCTGGACGCCGCGATCGCCGAGCTTTCGGCGCGTCCGGCCCTGGTCTTTGCCGGCGAGGCGCGGCGCCTGCACCGTCAGCTGGCGGATGTGTCGGCGGGCAAGGCCTTCCTGTTGCAGGGCGGTGATTGTGCCGAGAGCTTCAAGGAATTCTCGACCGAAGGCGTGCGCGACACGTTCCGTGTGCTGCTGCAGATGGCGGTGGTGATGACGTTTGCCGCCTCCAAGCCGATCGTGAAGGTCGGCCGGATCGCCGGCCAGTTCGCCAAGCCGCGCTCGGCCGACATGGAGACGATCGATGGTGTCTCCCTGCCCAGCTATCGCGGTGACAGCGTCAATGGTCCCGAATTCACGCCGGAAGCGCGCGAGCCCGATCCGCAGCGCCTGATCCGCGCCTATGATCAATCCGCCTCGACGCTGAACCTGTTGCGCGCCTTTGCGTCCGGCGGTTACGCCGACCTGCACAATGTCCACCAGTGGACCCAGGACTTCGTCAGCGACAGTCCGGCGGCGGAACGCTATGCCGAGACCGCGGCGCGCATCTCCGAAGCCCTGGCCTTCATGAAGGCCTGCGGCATCGGTCGCGACAGTGCGCCCTCGCTGGAAGCCGTCGACTTCTTCACCAGTCACGAAGCGCTGCATCTGCCTTTCGAGGAGGCGCTGACCCGCCGCGATCCCAATACCGGCCAGTGGTATGCCACCTCGGCGCACATGATCTGGACCGGCGAGCGGACCCGTCAGCTCGACGGTGCCCATGTCGAATATGCCCGCGGCATCGCCAATCCGGTCGGGGTCAAATGTGGTCCGACCATGCAGCCGGACGATCTGCTGCCACTGATTGACGCGCTGAACCCGGACAATGAGGCCGGCCGCCTCGTCCTGATTGTGCGCATGGGGGCCGATAATGTGGTCAAGAACCTGCCCGCACTGGCCGCGGCGGTGACCAAGGCCGGTCGCAAGGTGGTCTGGTCGTCCGACCCGATGCACGGCAATACGCACAAGACCTCCAACGGATACAAGACGCGCGATTTCGACCGCATCCTGTCCGAGCTCGAGGGCTTCATGGATGTACTCTATGCCGAGGGCGCCTATCCCGGCGGTGTGCATTTCGAGATGACCGGTCGCGACGTGACCGAATGTGTCGGCGGTGCCAAGACGGTCACCGAGGCCGATCTGGCGGCGCGCTATCACACCCATTGCGATCCGCGCCTGAATGCCGACCAGGCGCTCGACATGGCCTTCCGCATTGCCGAGAGCCTCAAGCGGGTCCGCAACAACAACTCGGCCGCCAACGCGGCCTGACCTGCCGGTCAGGCGTCAGCCAAAGAAAAACGCCGCCTGGAGCAATCCGGGCGGCGTTTCACTTGATCGGTACCTGAAAGGCTGGATCAGATGTCTTTCAGAGCCGCTGCCGGGCGGAAAGCCGCCTGGGTGCGAGCCTTGGACATCATCGTTTCGCCGGTGCGCGGGTTGCGCACTTCGCGGGCTTCGCGGTGCTTGGCGTAGAAGGTGCCGAAGCCAGCGATCTGGACACTGTCATTGCCCTTCACCGAGCCGACAATGGCTTCGATGGCGGAATCAACAGCTTCGCCCGCTTGTGCACGGGACAGGCCGGTTTTTTCGGCGACGGCTTTGGCAAGATCAGACTTGTTCATAGGGTTCCCCCCAGTTGTTCGCGGTCCGGCAAGTACGGTCATCGTATCCGTCCGGTAGTCGCGTGTTCGTTGACGGTCCATCAAGGCCAAGAACTGCCCGTCATTGCAAGCTGCAACAGGCGAATCCGCGCCAAATCGCTGCAATTTCCCCGGTAAAACGCGGTTTTTCACAGTTCGGCCCCCAAATTGCGTACATTGAACAGCATGTATCAGGGTGAACCGCATCATAACGCCGCTCCGACGAATCGCCCGATTCGCATGCTCCCGTTCGCACTCGCAGCAGGTTTGGGCGTTTATCTGCTTGCTCATCTCGCAGGTGCGGGGGAGGTGTGGACGCCGATCCTGGCCGCCATCGCGGCCGGCTGGACCCTGGGCCGACTGACCCGACGCTAGACGAGGTCAGCCGGTCGGCGGGACCTGACCCAATGCCCAGAAGATACTGATCAACAGGGTCGAGATCCGGGCGATCATCGACAGGGCCAGGACCACCAGGGCGAGAACGAGAGACTTGCCGATCGCGCCGGGCCACGCCGACGCGAATCCGGTCCGGACCACCGGGATGGCCACGAGCACGAAAACCGACATGTTCAGCACCATCCCCCACTGCAGGATGCCGGGCCAGATCGTCGAGGCGAGCAGGACGAGTGTGCTCGACACGGCAGTGGCGGTAATCGGGATGAAGTAACATTGTGTGGCGTGGAGACGGTTCACACTGTTGCGCATGGCCCTCAGCACCAACAGGCCGGGCGGGATCAGCAGGGCTTCGATCGGAACGTAGATCAGGGCCGCCATGGTCGAGATGGCGTCACGCACGGCCCCGACATCGCGGCGCCCCTCGTGCAGGGCATCGCCAAAGGCGGCACCGTCGGAGGAGGCCCGCCAGATGATTTCGCCCCAACCGCCCCAGATCATCGACAGGACGAACATCCAGGTCAGGACGCCGAACCAGACCCGCATCGTCGGGGTATAGGTGTCGCGATCACCCGACAGGAATGTCCGGGCGACGGTTCCAGGGCGCAGGAAAATGTCCCTCAGCGTGCGCAAGCTTCGATAGTTGAAGCTCAGCACCTCGTCGAGCACGTCCTCGAGGACGCGTCGCTGTTCGGGCTTTTCTTCCTGCGCCCTGTCCGTCATCAGATCTTGACCAGCATCTTGCCGGTGTTCTGACCGGTGAACAGACCCGAGAAAGCAGCGGGAGCGTTCTCGATACCCTCCATCACCGTCTCCGCGGGCTTGATCTTGCCGGCGGCCATCCAGTTGCCGAGATCGCTCACGAAGTCGGTGAACATGTCGGCATGGTCGGAGACAATGAAGCCACGAATGGTCAGCGACTTGCCGATCATCATGGTCAGATTGTCGGGCAGGGTGGCGGCGCTGGTGTCGTTATAGCGCTGGATCATGCCGCAGGCGGCGATCCGGCCCTTGCGGCGCAGCGTGTTCAGGGCGGCGGTGAAATGCGTGCCACCGACATTCTCGAAATAGCCGTCAACGCCGTCCGGCGCGACCGCTGTAATGGCGGCGGTCAGATCATCGGTCGCCTTGTAGTCGACCACATGGTCGGCGCCGAGTGACTTCACGAAGGCACACTTCTCTGCACCACCGGCCGTAGCGACCACGGTCGCCCCCATCGCCTTGGCGAACTGGATGCCCGATGAGCCGACAGCACCGGCACCGGCCGACATCCACAGGGTCTCGCCCGGCTGCAGGTCGATCATGCGCTTGATACCGACATAGGCGGTCAGGCCCGGCATGCCGGCAATGCCGAGAAAGGCCTGCGGCGGCAGGATCGAGGTGTCGATCTTGGTCAGGCCGGCACCCGGCGCCGTATAGGCTTCACGCCAGCCATGCATCGAGCTGACATGGTCGCCCGGCTTCAGCCCGTCGAAATTGCTCTCGATCACTTCGCCGACGGCGCCGCCATCCATCACCTGGCCGATCCCGAAGGGGGCGATATAGGTGTGGATGCCGCTCATGCGTCCGCGCATGTAGGGATCGACAGAGATGTAGAGATTGCGGACCAGGACCTCCCCGTCGCCGGGCGCGGGAACGTCCGTTTCCACGACGTCATAGTATTTCGGATCCGGTGCGCCCTTCAGATAGGCGTTCAAATGGATTTCACGCGATTTCATCAACCAACTCCCGTTTGTGATTTTTATGATGAGGATAATTCGGCAAACGCTTCTGGCGACAGCAGCGCCAGGAGGTGCAGGCCGAATGAGTGCTCCAGCACCCAGTCGATCGTGATGTAGGTACCGATTATCGTGATCAACATGGTGATGGGTAAAAGGGCGACAAGTCCGGCGAGGCGCAAAACCAGGGCGGTGACCGATTTGCCGTAAAGTCGGGCCAGCAAAATGCCGGCATATACATAGAACACCGCCAGTGCGATCACCATGCCGGCCGCCATGCCGGCCCCGCCCAGTGTATGCAGCGGGATCAGGGCGATCATCACAATGAAGCTGGTATTGGTGACGGCAAGATAGATTTGCACATGCCCCCAGGTCGGAATCGATGGCCGGAAAAGCTTGAGCGCGATCAGGTAGGGCAGGGAAGACAGGACGGTGAGTGGCCACAAGGTGAGCGACTGGACAGCCCTCAACTCGGCCTCGACCCTTTCCAGGGTAAGTGGCGTGTCGAACTCCATGCGCGTCGTTGTCAGCCAAGCCGCGACATCAATATCGGGTTCCGTTGCTGTCATCGACTCGATCGTCGCGGTCACCGGGGTGCCGAACAGGGCCGCCGCGACAAACTGGAAGGAGAACAGCGCGATGAAGACGCGGATCGGCGACAGGTAGCGCTCATAATCGCGCTCGATCCCGGCGGTGGCGACCGTCACCGGCTTGAGGAAATAGTCGCGTATGGTCCGGAAAATGCGCGCATCAACATCGAAGACCGCGATTGAAAGGGAATCCAGCGGCGTATCGCCGTCGCGTTTGCCGGGGCCTTCCAGATTGCCAGGGCCGTCCTGATCGCCTTGAGTTTCCGTCACGCACTTTCCCCCCGTCTCGGCGGTATCCTAGGCCGGGCCGGTTGTGGTGCAAGCCGCGATTGTTGGGCCTCGCGACTGACGATCGCAGCGTCTGCCCTGCAATCGCCCGAAACAAGTGGTGATGCATGGGGTGCTTGATCGTGACAGCCGCAGCGCTATTCACGGCGGCATCAATCGAGGTTTTTGTTCATGACATCCAATTCTCGCATCCTGCGGACCGGCGTTGTCGGTGCCGGCGTGTTCGGCGGCTTCCATGCGTCGAAATATGCGGCCAATGAGCGGGTCGAGCTGGTGGGAGTCTATGAACCGGAGCTGGATCGCGCGCGGGCGCTGGCCGACAGGCATGGCGTCAAGGCCTATGACAATTTCGCCGATTTCCTGTCAGGCGTGGATGCCATCACCGTCGCCAGCCCGGCGGTCCATCACTTTGAAGCGGCCGCCACGGCGCTGGCCCTCGGCAAACATGTCCTGGTAGAGAAGCCGATTGCAGCGTCGGTCGAGGAGGCGCGGGAGCTGATTGCCCTGGCATCCCGGCACGGCTGTGTGCTCCAGGTCGGTCATCAGGAACGCTTCGTTTTCAACGCCATGGGCCTGTTCGCGGTTGATGCCACGCCGAAGAAGATCACGGCCAGCCGGATGGGCCCACCATCCGACCGTTGCCTCGACGTTTCGGTGACCCTCGATCTCATGATCCATGATCTGGACCTGGTGATCGCATTGTCGGGCAGCGCGGTGAAGACGGTTTCCGGACAGGTCGATGAGGGTCGCTTCGGACATCCCGACATAGCCCGTGCCAGCCTGGTGTTTGACAATGGCTGCGAGGCCGAACTGACTGCCAGTCGGGTCCATCACGAGCGCGACCGCAAGATGCGTGTGGAGTATGAGAATGGAGTTCTGGACATCGATTTTGTCGCCAAGACGTTCGAGAATTCCACGCCCTACAATCTCAATCCGGATTTTGCGGACGATCCGATCGCGAAGGATTCACTCGGTGCCAATGTGTCGGCCTTCATTGCTGCCGTCCTGGATGGCGGGCCGGTCGCCGTACCGGGAATCGCGGGATTGCGGGCGCTCGACGCTGCACGGGCCATCGACGGCGCCCGGAGCTACGGCTCCTGACCCTCTTGCGGGGACCTGCGGCGCGGTCTAAATCGCGGCCATGACAGATCGCATCATCCTCGTCACCGCCCAGCTCAACCCGGTCGTCGGGGATGTGGCGGGCAATCTGGCCAAGGCCCGCGCCGCGCACGCTGAAGCGAAGACGCGCGGCGGCGACATGGTCGTCTTCCCGGAAATGTTCCTGCTCGGCTATCCGCCCGAGGATCTGGTCCTGAAACCGTCGGCGGTGGAGGCCTGCCGGTCTGCCCTCGACGAGCTGGCAGCCATCACCCGCGACGGGCCGGCGATCCTGATCGGCCTCCCGTGGCGGCAGAACAAGCGCCTGCACAACGCCGTGGCCCTGCTGGATGAGGGCCACCTGGTCGCCCTGCGCTTCAAGCGCGAGCTGCCCAATTATGCGGTCTTCGACGAGAAACGCGTGTTCGAGCCGGGCCCGATGCCCGACATCGTCAAATGGCGCGGCATAAAGCTGGGCCTGCCGATCTGCGAAGACCTGTGGCTGGGTGACGTCCCTCAGGCGCTGATCGACAAGGGCGCCGAGATGATCATCACGCTCAACGGCTCGCCCTGGCGCCGCACGATCGAGCGTGAACGCAAACAGGCTTTCTCCGGCTGGTTTGACAATTGGGCCTCACCCAAGGCGATGATTTTCGTCAATCAGGTCGGTGGCCAGGACGAGCTGGTTTTCGATGGCGCCTCCTTCTCGCGCGACAGCGAAGGCCGCGAAGTCCAGCGTCTGCCTGCCTTTGAAGAAGCCATTGATGCTGTCGAATGGGTCCGCACCGACAAGGGCTGGTTCGGTGCCGGCGGCCAGGTCGTCTCGGTCAAGTCAGATCTCGAAGCCGACTGGAAGGCGATGACCCGGGCGCTGGGCGATTATATCGGCAAGAATGGCTTTCCCGGTGTTGTGCTGGGCATGTCCGGCGGGATCGATAGTGCGATCTCGGCGGCCATCGCGGTCGACGCGCTGGGCGCCGACAAGGTCTGGGCGGTGATGATGCCGTCGAAATACACCAGCCAGGAAAGCTTCGAGGACGCCAAGGCCTGCGCCGAGGCGCTGGGCATTCGCTATGACATCATCGATGTCGAGCCGACCATCGCCTCCTTCAACGCTATCCTGTCGACGCCCTTCAAGGGCACCCAGCCGGACACGACTGAGGAAAACCTGCAATCGCGGGCCCGCGGCGTGGTGCTGATGGCGCTGTCCAACAAGTTTGGCCCGATGGTGCTCTCGACCGGCAACAAGTCGGAAATGGCGGTTGGCTATGCCACCCTCTATGGCGACATGAATGGCGGCTATAACGCCCTCAAGGACATCTACAAGACGGAGGTCTTCGAGCTGGCCTGGTGGCGCAATTCGGCCAATCACCAGGTCGGTCTCGGCCCGGTCGGCCAGGTCATCCCGGAACGCATCATCACCAAGCCGCCCTCGGCCGAGCTGGCCGAAGACCAGAAAGACCAGGACAGCCTGCCGCCCTATGATGTGCTGGATGCCATCCTCTACGGCCTGATCGAGGAGGAGCGTTCGGTTCGCGACCTTGTCGCTGACGGTCATGACGAGGCCGAGGTCAAGCGTATCGAAAACCTGCTCTACCGCGCCGAATACAAGCGCCGCCAGGCCCCGCCCGGCGTCAAGATCGGCCCCAAGAATTTTGGCCGCGATCGGCGCTATCCGATCACCAATCGCTTCCGGAACTAGGTTTCGGCCTCACCGCCTCACACAATATTTGTCATCCCTGATGAACGCCCCGCGCAGGCGGGGCGCAAGTCAGGGACCTATGTGGCTGCGACCTGTTGGGTCCCCGTCTTGCGTCCGGCCTTTGCCGGACATCCAACGGGGATGACAAGGCTTGTCGGTTGTTGGTTTTGAGAGCGCCTGCCCAGCCCCACCACCTGCGTCACCCCGCCACATTCGTTACGTCGGTTATTTCTGTCAAAACAGAAAAGTACGAATGGAGGTGGATATGACCGCATATGGCAGGCTCCCCGGAACGCTCCCGCGAACGCTGGCCCGGAACGCTGTCCGGATGGCGCAGCGGGATGTCGTTCTTGACCGCATGACGAACCGCAACACCCCGGGCGCGGGTGCCGACAGGGCCGTGACCGGCTCTGTGACGCCACCCCGCACATGCAGCCCGGTGGTCGCCTGGCTCACCGGTTGCGCGGCCACGGCTCTGACCGGGTACTGGGCAATCGGTGTCGCCGATCTTGCCGGCGGGCAGAGCGAACCTCTGGGCTTTCTGGCCGTGTTGGCCGGCGCTCTGCCTGGGGCCTTGGCCTATGCCGCGTTGGTGGCCTTCCTGACCGCCATTCCCATGCCGCTCCTTGTCCTTGCCGAACGCGCCGCACATTGGCGGCGTGGCGCATCGGATTTCCTCACCGCGGCCTTGATGGGGGCGGTACTGGCCCAACTGTTCGGCTGGCCGGTTCTGGACGGTCCGCGCGGCATCGCGCTGACTTTGTTCGCGGCCTTCAGCGGCGGCGTTGGCGGTCTGGCCTACTGGCTGGCCGCCGGGAGACCCGGCCCGTGCAGAGGGGATGGAGAGATTGGGCTCGGGAGGGCACCGGCATGACGACGATCTGGAAGACAGCGTTTGGTGCGGACCCCTTGCAGGCAATCGGGGCCTGGATGGTTGCCTGTTATGTGGCGGGCGCGGCAGTTTCGCTCGAGTTTGGCCTGTACCAGGGTATTGTCGTCGAAAACGCGCTGGCGGCCGGATTGAGCACGATACTGATCGCACCGTTCTTGGGCTTTCTCGTCGGCTTTGTCGTGGCCTTCTTCACAGCCATACCCGCGTTGATTCTGACCAGTGTGATCCGCGCCATCCGCTGGCCCCGTCCCCTTGCCGACATGATCGGTGGCGCCGGTCTCGGTGCCGCGTTGATTGTTGGGATAAGCGGGGTGGCGATAACCAGGGGGGGCAGCTGGAGCGGCTGGCTGACCGTGGCAGGTTTCGCCCTCGCCGGCGCCATCAGCGGTTGGGTTTATTGGCGCGTCGCCGGGCGGCCTCGCCCGAATGATCCTCTGCCGCAGAAAATCGTTCAGGATCATGTCTTTGATTGATAAGAGTAAGGCCGGGAAGGGGATCATCATGACCACACCGACACGCCCGTCACTGAGCCTCGCCGGCTCGATGCGCAATATCCTGGCCTGGCTGGCCGCCGCGGTCGCGTCCGGGCTGACAGTCGTCATCGGCTTTGCCTTGCTGGCGGTCATCGAGGCGGAAGGCGGCGTCGAGGCCGAGGCCGAATTCCTGCAAGCCCTGATCCCGGCCAGCCTGTTCATCGGCGGCTATATCGCGATCCTGACCGCCCTCCCGACGGTGATCCTGACCTGGGTCCGGCGCTGGCGCGGCTGGTACGGCCTGCCCGTTCACCTGCTGATGGGCGCCCTGACCGGCGGCGCCGCCATCCAGGTCTTCGGTATGCCGCTCTCCTACGGCCTGGAAGGCGTGCCGATGACCGGTTTCTTCGCAGCGACCGGACTGGTTGGCGGCGGGGTGTATTGGTGGCTGTCGGTGCGGCCCCATCCGCACCCCCCGCTTGCCCCTTTGCCCTGACAGCGCTAAGCCCTGCGCCTCAATCTCTGTGAGGCTCCACGTCGATGACCAAAGTCCGTTTTGCGCCCAGCCCGACCGGCAAGCTTCATGTCGGCAATGTTCGCACCGCGATTTTCAACTATCTGTTCGCGCGCAAGGCCGGGGGCACTTTTGTGCTGCGCATTGACGATACCGATGTCGAGCGCTCGACCCAGGCCTATGAGGACGGCATTCGCGCCGACCTGACCTGGCTGGGCATTTCCTGGGACGAGACCTTCAAGCAGTCGGACCGGTTTGACCGCTATGAGGCCGCCGCCGAGACCTTGAAAGCCAAGGGGCTGCTCTATCCCTGTTATGAAACCGGCGAGGATCTCGACCGCAAACGCCGCCTGCAAATGGCCAATGGCCGGCCGCCGGTCTATGACCGCGCCGCCCTGGACCTGACCGACGCCGAGAAGGCCGCCTTCGAGGCCGAGG
Source organism: Maricaulis sp. (assembly GCF_048268525.1). Lineage (GTDB taxonomy): Bacteria > Pseudomonadota > Alphaproteobacteria > Caulobacterales > Maricaulaceae > Maricaulis. The sequence continues at coordinate 18,638 of NZ_JBLWVH010000025.1, forward strand.
GCCGCAAGCCGCATTGGCGTTTCAAGCTGTCAGGCAATCCGGTCCAGTGGGACGACATGGTGCGTGGACCCGTCTCGATCGAGACGTCGTCGCTGTCTGACCCGATCCTGATCCGCGAGGACGGCTCCTTCCTCTACACCCTGCCCAGCGTGCTGGATGATATCGAGTCGGAGATCACCCACATCATCCGCGGCGAGGACCACACCACCAATTCCGGCGCCCAGATCGAGATTTTCGAAGCGCTTGGCGGCAAGGCCCCGATCTTTGGTCACCAGGCGCTGCTGGTCGGCGCTGATGGCGGCAAGCTGTCCAAGCGGACGGGCTCGCTGGGTATTGCCGATTTGCGTGATGTCGATGGGCTGGAGCCGATGGCGATCATGTCGCTGCTGGCCCGCATCGGCACCTCGGACCCGGTCGAGGCCTTTGCCGATGTCGAGGGCATTCTGGAAGGCTTTGACCTGGGCAAGCTGTCCCGCTCGCCGGCCCGCTTTGATGATGAAGAGCTGAAGCGCGTGAATGCCAAGCTGCTGCATGCCATGCCCTATGCCAACGCCCAGCCGAAGCTGGCCGCGCTTGGGGCCGACAAGGGTGAAGCCGTTTGGGAAGCCGTGCGCCCCAATCTGGACGTCATGGCCGATGCCAAGGCGTGGGCCGTGCTGATCGATGGTCCGGTGACGCCGGTGATCGAAGAGGCGGACTATGCCGAAGCCGCCGCGCAGCACCTGCCCGCCGGTGAGCTCGATGGTGACAGCTGGTCGGCCTGGACCAATGCCCTCAAGGAGGCGACCGGCCGCAAGGGCAAGCAGCTCTTCATGCCGCTGCGCCTGATGCTGACCGGTGAGGCCCGGGGTCCCGAAATGGCAGTGTTGCTGCCCCTGATCGGTCGCGACAAGGTGCTCAAGCGTCTCGCGGGTGAGGCGGCCTAGCCTTCCGGCTCGGTCAGCGCTTTCACGCGTCTTGTCATCCCCGCTGAATGTCCGGCGCAGGCCGGACGCAAGGCGGGGACCCAACTATCTGCCACATATAGGTCCCTGACTTCGCCCCGCCTTCGCGGGGCGTTCATCAGGGATGACAACCCGGGCAGGGTTGCGCCGAGCATCCTTGCCCTGACAATTTGACATGTTTTCATTTCACTTTGTCAGGTTGTCTTGACTTCTACGCTCCGTAGTGTCAGGTTGACATGACACTAAGTCATGCAAAGCTGATGGAGCAAATGATGAAAGCTGGTGGGAACGGAAAGATCAGTATCGGTGCCTGGATCGCAATTGTGATGGCGAGCGTGGTCGGCGCCATCGGGTCGCAGGCTGACGGGCAGGGGCCCGATCCGGTGATGTCGGCGTCGGTGCAGGTGGAGCGCTTGGGTTCGCCCGCTGGCCGCGATCTGGTTCTCATTCCTGGCCTGGCAACACCGGGTGAGGTCTGGACCGACACCGTCGCGACCCTTGGCGACAGTGTGGATGCCCATGTCGTGACACTGGCAGGGTTCGGCGACGTCCCGGCGGTCCCGCGCGGTGAGGCTGGCGTGGTTGGCAGCGCGGTGGCCGATCTGGCTGCCTGGCTGGAGGCCGAGAATATCGAAGACGCGGTGCTGGTCGGTCACTCCATGGGTGCACAGATCGCGCTGCAGCTGGCCGCGCAGGCGCCTGATCAGGTAGGCGCGGTTGTCGTGGTCGACAGCGCCCCCTTCTTTGCTCGCCTGTTCAATCCGGCGATCACGGCGGACCAGGCGTCTGCCTATGCGGCGGGCATGTCGGCGCAGATGGCAGCAGCACCGCGTGAGCAATTCCTGACCATGTCGCGTCAGGGCCTGCCGGTGCAGTCGATCACGACCGAGGGTCAGGCCCGGGTGATGGGCTGGATGGAAATGGCCGACCAGGCCGTTGTCAGCGCGGCCATGGGCGAGGTGATGGGCTCGGATTACAGCGCGGTCCTGCCGCAAGTGTCGGTGCCGGTGACGGTGATGTTCGCCTGGAGCGAGGGATCGCCGATGAGCGCGGAGCAACTCGAATCTGTCTATGCAGGCCAATATGCCGGTCTGGCGCAGGTTGAGCTGATGCGGGTTGATGACTCGCGCCATTTCATCATGCTCGACCAGCCGGACCTGTTCCGCTCGGCTCTGGGCGCTGTCATCGGGCGCCCTGAAGGGGAGAATTGATCATGGCGAAGAACGCACGCCTCTACATGATCCGCTTCGGCGGCTCGATGCTGGCCTACATGCTGGTCCTGATCGGCTCGGTGACCTGGCTCGGCGCCAATGAGACCGGCCCACTGGTCCGCGGCGTTGTCGCGCTGCTGCCGGTCATCCCCGGCCTGTTTGCCCTGTGGGCGGTGATCGTCTTCTATCGCTCGCTGGACGAATTCAAGCAGCGCATCCTGGCCGAAGCGATGATCATTTCGGCGCTGCTTTTGGGCTTTGGCAGCTTTGCCTATGGCTTTCTGGAAGGGGCGCTTGGCTTGCCGCCCGTCCCCACGATCTGGATCTTCCCGGCCCTGATCGGTCTGTGGGGTCTGGTTGGCTGTTTCCAGAAATACGTGGTGTACCGGTGAGGAACCGTCTCCGCGTCCTGCGCGCCGAGCGGCGCTGGAGCCAGGCGGAGCTGGGCGAACGTGTCGGCGTGTCCCGTCAGGCGATCAATGCGGTCGAGACGGGCAAGCACGACCCGTCTCTCACGCTCGCCTTTGCTCTGGCCGGCGCCTTTGACCTGACTATCGAGGACGTGTTCGACCCGCATGGAGAGGCGGACTGATCAGTCCGCGCTGTCGGTCCTCGCCGAATCCTGCCTGTCCAGCTGGGAGATGATGCGCTTGATTGCGACCTCTGCGTCGTCAATCAGCTCGACATGATCGGCCAGTGACTGAGGCGTGAACCCTTCGCGCACCGTGTGGGCGATCAGGTCGATGAAGGGGGCCCAGAAACCGTCCGTGTTGAGGAAGACGATCGGCTTGTCCTGCAGGCCCAGCTGCTGGCGCGAGATGACGTCGAACACTTCCTCCAGCGTCCCGGTACCGCCGGGCAGGATGATATAGGCGTCACTCTCGGCGATGAGCAGGCTCTTTCGCTCGCTCATCGTCTCGACGATCTTGATCTCGACGCCGTCAAGATGGCCCTCACGGGCAATCAGGAAGCCGGGAATGATGCCATGCACCGCGCCGCCTTCCGCCGCGGCTGTCGAGGCGGCGATCCCCATCAGACCGACATCGCCGCCGCCATAAACCAGGCGGCAGCCCGACTGCGCGATCGCGCATCCGACCCCAGCCGCCGCGCCAGCGTAGGATTGGCGTTCACCCATCCGTGATCCGCAGAAGACACCAATCGACCTTAGTTTTGCCATCGTGACATCACTCATATTTGCTTTATCGGATCGGGATGCTAATTGCCGAAGGTCGGCGGCGCGAGGATTGCATCCAGTTCTTGAGCGCCGGAGTACATATTCGTACTTTGGCTGATGGATGACAGGAGACAGGCCATGACCGCCACGCGGTCGTTTATCATCGCTGCAGCCCTTGCCGCGCTGGCGATCGCCGCCGCGCTGGCCTTCATCATGTATCGTCCGGGGCCGGTCGAGGACAGCGCAGGCGGGCCGGTCGTCGGCAATCCTGTGTCCCCCGCTGGCACGGTCGCAGAGCCCGACCCCAGCGCCGCCATGCTGGCGGCGCCGGTCTTTGACATCGTTCGGGTCGCGCCGGCCGGCACGGCTGTGATCGCTGGACGCGGCGAACCGGGCGCCTCGATCCGGCTTCTGGCCAATGACGACGTGCTCGAATTTGACAGCAGCGATGGTCGCACCGATCACATGCTCATCGATGAGCGTGGCGAGTGGGCGATCATCCTGCAGGACCCGCTGCCATCGGGCGCTGTCGAGCTGTCCCTGCTGATGACCGCGCAGGACGGACGCGAGCTGCGGTCCGACCAGGTTGTTGTCGTATCCATCCCCGAACAGCGCGGCCCGACGCCGCTGGTCGTGGTCGGCCGTCCGGGTGAGGCCAGCCGTGTCTGGCAATGCCCGTCCTGCTCCAATTCCGAGATGGGCCCGCTGGTTCTCGAAACTGTCGATTATGACGAGACCGGTGCGGTCATCTTCTCCGGCCGAGCCGATGCCGGCACCACGGTGCGTATCTTCGCCAATGGTGCCCTGGTCGGTGAAGCCACGGTCGGTCGCAATGGCCGCTGGAACCTGCAGGCCGGTGCGCTTCTGGCTCCGGGTGTCTACGACCTTCAGATCGACCAGGTCGACGAGGATGGCCAGGTCAGCGCCGTAATCGTTCTGCCGTTCGAGCGCGTCGCCGCGGAAGATCTCAACATGGGGCCCAATTCGGTTGTTGTGCAGCCGGGCAATTCGCTCTGGCGCCTGGCCCGGCGCCTGTATGGCGAAGGTGTGCAATACACCGTCATCTACGAGGCCAATCGCGACCAGATCCGCGACCCCAACCTGATCTATCCCGGACAGGTGCTCGAAGCACCGGGTGAAGACGGGTAGGGTGATCGAGCTTCCGCCTGATGACGCTGTTGAATGGGTCGAAGTCGGAAGTGCTTGCGCGACCGAAAACGGCACCGAAAGCGATCAAGCGACACTGATCGCGCACGCACGCGAATTTGTCTCGGTCGGTGAAAGGGTATCCGGTCCTCGCTGGCACCACGAACAGCTTTGGCAGGCTTGCCGATTGACGGGCCAAGTGATTGTTGACGACGAAGTCTGGCGCTTCGAGGCGGGGTTGAGCGGTGACGGCTGGGTTCAACGAATTGGTGATGGGGCAGAGTCGAAAGTCCTTTGCTATGATTGTGAAGCGTGGACCGCGCCAGCCGAATGTCGAGGGGCCGCGTGTTAGCGCGCAGGCATTCATTCATCTCATGCCAGCCAAGGGGCCTCAGGGGTTCAGCCGCGTCAAGGTCGCCTTCGGCGCCGCAACGCGGGCATGCACCTTGACGCGGCAGAACCCCTGAGGCGAGCTCCCGGCAAGCGTTGTATGGGGCTCTCTGAGCGACCGCGCGGACTTTCGAATTACGATACTTCACGGTCATCCCCCCGGATGCTCGCTGCGCGATCCCCGTGGGATGACGCGCGGTGTGGTGTTTGGATGGGCGGCGATGGTGCCTGCCCGCGGTCGCAGCCTCTCCTCTGGCGCTTGCGTCACCGACGCCCTATCTCTGCCCACAATGAAACCGACAGCTCCCGATAGCGCGGAAGACGCCAAGCAAGCGCCGCAAGGCTCGCTCGGCAAGACGATGTGGCGGCTATTTGCGTTGCTGGCCTCGCCGGAGATGGCGAAATGGCGCTTCCGCATGGGGCTGGCGCTGGTCCTGACCATCATTGCCAAGCTGTTCTCGGTGGCGGCGCCGATCCTGTTCGGTGACGGCATCAACCTGATTGTTGACGCGACGGGCAATGCTCCGGCCTCGCAGGCGGGCCAGATCAGCACCTTGTGGCCGGGCCTGCTGACCACCTTTACCCTGGCTTTCATCGCCTATGCGGCGGCGCGTTTCCTCTCGGTCGGTGCGCCGCAATTGCGCGACGCCATGTTTGCGCCGGTCAGCCAGGACGCCCAGCGCCTGACCGCCGTACGGGCATTCGCCCATGTCCAGAGCCTGTCGATCGGCTACCACCAGACCAAGCGCACCGGCGCGCTCCAGCGGATCATCGAGCGCGGCGCCCGCGCCGTTGATTTCCTGATGCGCTTCCTGATCTTCAACATCGCGCCGACCCTGTTCGAGCTGACCCTGGCGGCGATTGTGCTCAGCGCCAATTACGGCTGGGAATTCGCGGTCATCGCGGTGGTCACCATCATCATCTACATGGCGCTGACCTGGTCGATGACCGAATGGCGCGTCGGCATACGCCGGCAGATGAATGATGCCGACAATGAAGCCTCCGCCCGCGCCGTTGACGGGCTGATCAACTTCGAAACCGTGAAAGCCTTTGCCGCCGAAGAGCGCGAGAGCGATGCCTATAATGGCGCGATGAAGCGCTATGCCGGGGCGGCGGCTAAGTCGCAGTCGTCGCTCGCCCTGCTCAACGGCCTGCAGGCACTGATCATGAATGCCGGCCTGCTGGCGATGGCCCTGACGGCCGGCTGGAAGGCGTTCAACGGCGTGCTGGGCGCTGGCGATGTGGCGGCGGTGACGCTGGTGCTGATGAATATCTACCAGCCGCTCAACATCCTTGGCTGGGCCTATCGCGAGATCAAGCAGGGCGCGGTCGACATGGAGCGGGTCTATGAGACGCTGGCGCTGAAACCCGATGTCGCCGACGCGCCGAACGCCCGCCCATTGGCCCTTCAGGGCGGTGCGGTGCGCTTTGACGATGTGGGCTTTACCCATGATGGCCGCTCGCGCTCGCTGGGCGGTGTGTCGATGGACATTCCGGCCGGCAGTTTTGTCGGCATTTGCGGGCCGTCCGGGGCCGGCAAGTCGACCGTGTTGCGCCTGCTGTTCCGCTTTTATGATCCCGAGCAGGGATCGGTCTCGATCGACGGCCAGGACCTGCGTTCGATTGCCCAGGCCAGCCTGCGCGATGCGCTGGGCCTGGTGCCGCAGGACGTGGTGCTGTTCAACGACACGCTGCGGGCCAATGTGATCTATGGCAAGCCGGAAGCCAGCGAGGCCGAGATCGCCGACGTGCTCAAGCGGGCCCATCTCAGCGATTTTGTCGCCGGGCTACCGGACGGGTTGGAGACACGGGTCGGCGAGCGCGGGCTGAAACTCTCTGGCGGTGAGAAACAGCGGGTCGGTCTGGCCCGGGCGATCCTGAAAGACCCGGCCGTCCTGATTCTCGACGAGGCCACCTCGGCGCTCGACAGCCAGACCGAGAGCGAGGTGCAGGCCGCCCTGAGCGAGGCGGCCGCGGGGCGCACCACCATCGCCGTCGCCCACCGATTGTCGACCATTGCCGGCGCCGACCGGATTTTCGTGCTCGATGCCGGGCGGGTCGCCGAAACCGGCAGCCATGACGAACTCCTCGCTCGCGGCGGTCTCTACGCCGACATGTGGCGCCGCCAGAGCGAGGCGGTATCCGCCGCTGTGGTCGGCCCTGTAGCGGTTCCGGTCGCCGAATAGACATTGTCTTTGCCGTCCGTCTGCCTAGTCTGGCGACAGCAGCGCGGGGGCGTCTCATGGACATGGTTGTGGATGGTTGGTTGGCTTTTCGGGCCAGCGGCTTTGGCAGCGCGGTGACGTCCGTGGAGGCGCAGCGTATCTATGCGTGGATCGCATTGGCCCTCGGGTTTGTCGGCTTTGTCGGACTGGCGCGCCACCAGTTGAAGATTCTGGATGGCTTTCGGGAAAGCGAATTATTGCTGCGAAAACCCGGCCGCGCGCCCAAGCGGCCCGAGTCGATTGACCGGCGTATTGCGGAGTTGCATGCGACCCGTGACAGAGCGCGTGCCCAAGCCTTTTTGCGTGCGGCCGGCCTGCTTGTCCTCGGGATTGGTGGGCCGTCTTTGCTGCTGTTCACGATCATCTGGTCGCACAACTGGCTGCTGCCCGGCTATGCCGACCCGGTTGCCGGTGCGGCAGGGTATCCGGCCTCCATTCCCGCTATCCTCACATTCCTCGCAGACCAGGTCTTTCGCGGCGCGCTTGGCGATGTGCCGGAAGTGTTCGGATTGGGTTTTGCCCCGCTCGAAAACAATCCGGCCAATCTTGTGGTTTCCGGTCTGGTTGCCATCTATCGGGCAACTGCGAGCCTTGTGTCGGTTGGAATTCTCTACCTCTTCTGGCGGATATGGCGCGGATCGCGCGAAGTCGACCGCGTTGTCGCAGCGCTGGCCAGGGCACGCGAGGTTGCGGCATGAGCGACACGACCGCTGTCGGCCTGATTGGCCTGGGTGCGTTCGGACGCCTCGCAGCAGCCCATCTCTCACCGCATCTCGACCTGGTCGCCCATGACCCGGCGATTGCGGACATGGATGGTATTGCCTGTGCCCCGTTGGCCGAGGCAGCGTCGCGGCCGGTCGTCATCCTTGCAGTGCCCGTCCAACTGATCGCGGAGGCCTGCCAACAGATCGCCCCGCACCTGCCGGAGGGCGCGCTGGTCCTCGATGTGGCTTCGGTCAAGCTCAAGCCGATGGCGGCGATGCGGGCGCATTTGCCGACCGGAACGTGCATCCTGGGCACCCACCCGCTGTTCGGACCGCAAAGTGCGGCAGGCGGTCTGGAGGGCCAGTCTATCGTCCTGTGTCCCGAACCGGGCGTTGATTCGTCTTGTGTCGCCGACTTTCTGCGCGACGATCTGCGTCTGCACGTTCACATCTCTGACGCCGATACCCATGACCGCACCATGGCCAGCGTGCAGGCGCTGACCCATCTGGTGTCAAAGGTCATCACCGACCTGGATCTGCCGACCGCGCCCTACACGACGCGCAGCTATGACCTGCTCAAACAGGCCGCGGATCTGGTCGCCGGTGACAGCGATGAGCTGTTCCGCGCCATCGAGCGTCACAACCCGCATGCCGGCGAATTGCGGGAGCGCTTTTTCCAGGCGGCGCGAGCGTTGGACGAGCGGTTGGAGTAGGGCGTTTCGGCCACGAAAAAGCCCGCCGGGTGGCGGGCTTGTCGACCCCTTTTCAGGGGTGTCTCTCGAGAGTGGCTCCTCGGGACGGGCTCGAACCGCCGACCCGGTGATTAACAGTCACCTGCTCTACCAACTGAGCTACCGAGGAATACCGTCTCTCAAGCGAGGCCCGGCTTTTATCAGAGCTTTTGCTCCGGGCGCAAGCACCCTGCTGCGCAAGAAGCGCAAACTGTGTGCAAAAAAAATCGGGAGCCGCGAGGGCTCCCGAAAAGGCATTGGGTGGATGGTGGGGTGTCTTCACGGGAAGACGCCCCTAAAATCGGGCCTGAACCCTTAAGGACGGGTTAATGGGTGAGGCCAAATTAGGCATTTGGTTTATCGTCATTGCCGAATTCCTAATGGATTCATGGAAATGCGTGGATAAGTCGAGACGATTCATTCACCATGACCCGGCCCGGTCTGGGCTTTGCGAACTGCCAGTCCGGGCACCGGGCGGGCGAATCACCGGAGATGACCATGCGCGAGCACGCCACATTCCAGTCCTTCTGGCCCTTCTATCTGCAAGAGCACGCCAAGCTCTGGACCCGTACCTGGCACTTTGTCGGCTCGACCCTGGCCATTGCGGTCTTGATCTACGCGCTGGTGACACAGACCTGGTGGCTTTTGGCCGCCGTTCCGGTCTCGGGCTATTTCTTCGCCTGGGTCAGTCATGCCTTCGTCGAGCGCAACAAGCCGGCGACCTTCACCTATCCGCTGTGGTCGCTGGTTGCCGATTACCGCATGTATGGCTGTTTCCTGACCGGCCGCCTGGACGCCGAGCTCGACAAGGCAGGGGTGCCAACCGGACGCCAGGCCGACGAGGTCTGACTTTCCCGTGACGCGCCGGGCCCTATCTCCGGCTTGATGAGCCGCCAGTCCAAGCGAAAACCAAAGCCCGCCAAAACCTGTGCCGCTTGCGGGCGCCCCTTCGAGTGGCGTCGCAAATGGGCGTTGGTCTGGAATGAGGTGAGATTTTGCTCGCAGCGATGTCGTCGGGCGCGCTGAGCTAGAGCGTGTCGAGGACGTCGCGGGCCCGGTCGCGATAGGCTTGGCGTCTGTCATCGCTCATCCGGTCCCAGTTGCGATAGACCGGGCCGAGCCGCGGATTGCCGCGCAAGGTGTCGGCATTGCGGTCGAGGAAGTCCCAGTACAGCGAATTGAACGGGCAGCTGTTTGGCCCGGTCTTGTCCTTCACATCGAAACGGCAGCCGGAGCAATAGTTCGACATCCGGTCGATATAGGCACCGCTGGCGGCATAGGGCTTGGAGGCCAGCAGCCCACCATCGGCGAATTGCGACATGCCGATCACATTGGGTGCCTCGACCCACTCGAAGGCGTCGATATAGACGGCGAGATACCATTCGTGCACGGCGTACGGATCGATGCCGGCGATCATGGCGAAAGTGCCGGTCACCATCAGGCGCTGGATATGGTGGGCATAGGCCTCGCGGCGGGTCTGGTCGATCGTGGCGGCGAGGCAGGCCATGTCGGTCTCGCCCGACCAGTAGAAATCGGGCAGGGGGCGTTTTGCGTTGAGCGCGTTGCGGCGGACATAGTCCGGCCCTTCGCGCCAATAGATGCCGCGCACAAATTCGCGCCAGCCGATGATCTGGCGGATGAAGCCTTCGGCCGCATTCAGCGGCGCCTTGTCGGCGCGCCAGGCCGCCTCGACCCGGCGGCAGACGGCGAGCGGGTCGAGCAGTCCGATATTGATGTAGGCCGACAAAAGCGAGTGATAGAGAAAAGCTTCGCCGGCCAGCATCGCATCTTGGTAGTGGCCGAAGTCGGCCAGGGCGGTGTCGATGAAATGATCCAGCGCTGCCTCGGCCCCGACCCGCGTCACGGCGAAGCGAAATGGCTCGATATCGCCGAACCCATCAGGAAAGCGTGAAGCCACAAGGTCGAGCACTTCTTGTGTCGTCTGGTCCGGCTCGACGGCGTGCGGGCGCGGCAGGAACAGGTCGGATTCGGCTGGCTTGCGGTTCTCTGCATCGTAATTCCACTTGCCGCCAGCCGGCTTGTCGCCGTCCATCAGCAGGTCTGTCTCGCGCCGCATCTCGCGATAGAAGTACTCCATTCGCAATTGCTTGCGTCCCTCGGCCCAGCGATCGAAGCGGTCATGGCTGCAGATGAACCGGTCGTCCTCGACAATCACCACCGGCACATCGAAGCGGTCCCGCCAGCCCTCGAACTCCTCGCGCAGTCGCCACTCGCCCGGTTCGGTCAGGATGATGCGCTTGTATGCCCCCTCCGCCAGCGCCAGTTCGACCGCATCGGTGAAACTGGTGCAAGGCCTCGCCTGGTCGAGCCGGTGATAGATTACCCGCCGTCCCCTCGCTTCCAGTTCGGCCGCGAAATGGCGCATGGCGGCGAGGACCAGGACGATCTTCTTGCGGTGATGCCAGACATATTCTGTTTCGCTGACCGCCTCGACCATCAGGATATCAGCCTCGTCCTGCGCGGTTTGGCGCAGGCTGGGCAGGTCGGGGGAAAGCTGGTCGCCCAGCACCAAAACAAGGTCAGTCATGCCGGGCTCCATCATCCAGTGACGTTCGGACTACGTATGACAGGCCGAGACAGACCAGTCTGGATGGCAGGACGAGAGGTTCAGGGTGATGACGAAATTGGCGGTGGTGATCGGAGGGCGAGGTGGCATTGGTGCGGCGCTGGTCGAGGCGCTCGAACAACAGGGCGCTTATGACCGGGTGATCAGCCTGTCGCGACAATCAGACCCGGCAATTGATTTCACCGACATCGGATCTGTCGAGCGCGCTGCAGGCTGGCTGGCCGAGCAGCCCGGCGAGATACGTCTGGTCATCGACGCGACCGGTTTCCTGCATGACGACCGGTTCGGCCCGGAGCGCAGCCTGCGTGACCTAGACCCTGACCATATGAGCAAGGCCTTCCTGATCAACGCCATCGGTCCGGCGATCCTCATGCAGCACATCCTGCCGCTCCTGCCCCGGGACGGCCGCTCCGTCTTCGCCACCCTGTCGGCGCGGGTCGGGTCGATATCCGACAACCGGCTGGGCGGTTGGCACAGCTATCGCGCCTCCAAGGCGGCGCTCAACCAGTTGGTGCGCGGTGCATCGATCGAGCTGGGCCGGCGCCGCAAGGAAGCCGTCTGCGTTGCCCTGCATCCGGGAACCGTCGACACGCCGCTGTCCCAGCCTTTCTCGAAATCGGGGCTGGACGTGCGCTCGGCCGGCGAGGCGGCGGACGACATACTCGCGGTCATTGACGGCCTGACGGCCGCGGATACCGGCGGTTTCTTTGATCACAAGGGCGAGTCGATCGCGTTTTGAGGTGTGGTGCTTGGGCTTGATCCCAGCGGCCGAGAGCCTATCCGTCCAGCAAATCGCCTCGCGCGATTCACGTTGCCTATCGCGCCTCCGGCACATACCCCGCCACAAACCGCTTGCCGAGAGACCGCCGTATCCGCTTCTTCAGGTCAAGGGCGCCGCAGGCGCCGCTCCGCGGTTTCACCCTTGAGCTGAAGAAGCGGATACGGCCTGCTGGCTGACAAGCGATTTATGGGCAGTCCTGCGCGAGGCGCTCTCTTTCTTGCTGATCAGCAAGCGATCAGGATACGCTGGGGGAGGGCATGGCTCCGGCTCGTACGTTCTTTTAATTGTCGAACGCAAGTCTGTCGGCGGTCGTTTCCCTGGCCACAACGCGGAACCCATCGCCTGGTGACGCACGGGCGTTAGTCCTGTCATGTCGGGGAGAAGGCTTGGAGGCACCGCCCGGAATCGAACCGGGGTACACGGATTTGCAATCCGCTGCGTCACCACTCCGCCACGGTGCCAAGCTTGGTGAGCCGGGAGCTATAGCGCTGTCGCGCGGTGCGAGCAATCCGGCTTTCTCACCTCATTGGCAGGCATCCACGGTCGGATCCCGCAGCGGCGGCCCCAGGGGCATTTCGCCGCGCACGCAGTGGCATGCTTGCCGGGGTGCGCAATGCCGGGATATATCAGCGCCAACAGTATCGGTACCGGGCCTGGACAGGGAGAGCCTCGTGAGCGAATTCGAGACCGCGCGCAAGCAGATGGTGGATTGCCAGATCCGGCCGTCCGATGTCACCGACCGGCGTTTGATCGCTGCCTTTCTCGATATTCCGCGGCATCTCTTCGTGCCTCGCGCGCGGCGGGCATCGGCCTATTCGGACGGCCAGGTACAAGTCGGTGATGCCCGGTCGCTGATGCGTCCGCGTGACTTTGCCAAAATGGTCCATGCAGCTGATATCCAGCCGCACGAGCTGGTCCTCGATATCGCCTGCGCGCGTGGCTATTCCACGGCGGTACTGGCGCGAATGGCGGGCACCGTGGTCGGTCTTGAGTCAGACGAGGACAGCCTGTCGCGAGCGTCCGGCCTGTTGTCCGATGCCGGCGCAGACAATGCTGTCGTGATCGAGGGCGACCTGGCGGCCGGAGTCGCCAAGCAGGGTCCGTTCGACGTTATTTTCGTCAATGGTGCGATCGATTCTGTGCCGCAAGCCTGGTTCGATCAGCTGGCGCCGGGCGGGCGCCTGGTTGCGGTGATCCGCAAGGGCCCGATTGGCAAGGCGACGGTGTTCACCCGTTCGGCAGCCGGTATCGGTGAACGGGTTGCCTTTGACGCGCATGTCGCCCCCTTGCCGGGGTTTCAGGCCGAGGCCGGTTTCGCGCTCTGACATTATTCAGCGGCTTCGGGACGGAATTCGGCGTGCTGGACGTGTCATGCCCGGTATCCCGAGGTCGCCAGCAGGCGCATTTCGAAGCGGGTTACAAAAATATCAGGGTGAACAGTGTTCACTTTTAACATTGCCGTGCCTATATGCGGATTAGACAGGCGTATGGTCGGAATTCGGCCAGCCACGTCGTCGGCACTGGATCGGTCGGCGTGACGCGTTAGTATGAGGCACAAGAGCACCGTGCTTGGGTCCGGTGCTGTCAGAGGGGTTCGTAATGTCGCGATTGAAAAGTTTTGCGCTCGTGTTGGCAGCTGGTGCATCAGCCCTGGTGCTGGCCGGGACAGGGCAGGCCCAGACGTTGGAGGAAACCCTCGCGCTGGCCTATAATTCCAACCCGACCCTGCAGGCCGAGCGGGCTCGCTTGCGGGCGACCGACGAAGGCCGCGTCCAGGCGCGCGCAGGGCGCTTGCCGACCGTTTCGGCTTCGGCGTCGATTTCCCGGTCGCACTCGGAAGGCGAGAGCTTTTCCCAGGTCAGCAACACGACAAACAGTTTCGAATCAGACGCAACGCCGAAAAATTACGGTGTCTCGGCCAGCCAGCCCATCTATCGCGGTGGACGGATCGATGGCGCCATCGATCAGGCAACAGCGGTTGTCATGGCCGGTCGCGAGTCACTTCGGGCCACCGAACAGACTGTATTGATCGAAGCCGTCACCACTTTCATGGACGTTCGGCGCGACGGAAATGTCGTCGAGATCCGACAGAACAATGTGGAAGTGCTGGCCCAGCAATTGCGGGCTGCGCGCGACCGTTTCGAGGTCGGCGAGATCACCCGGACCGACGTGTCGCAGGCCGAAGCCCGCCTGTCCCTGGCGCAGGCGCAATTGTCTGCGGCCCAGGCGCAGCTCGCTGCCAGTCGGGCCGCGTATGAGCGCGTGACAGGGCAGCCGGCCGCCTCACTGAGCGCGCCGCCGGCGCTGCCCAGCCTGCCGGACAATCTGGCCGATGCGGCGGAATACGCATTCGACAACAGCCCGCAATTGCTGGCCGCCCGATATAGTGAAGAGGCGTCTCAGCACGCCATTCGTATCGCCCGTGGCGCATTGCGGCCCGAGGTCTCGCTCACCGCTTCGGCGTCGTCGGCCCGCGACTCCAGCTTTTCTGGTGATGTTCGCGACAGCGCCTCGATCATGGGGCAGGTGTCGGTGCCGATCTTCACCGGCGGGCTGAACCGCTCGCGCATTCGCGCCGCTGTCGCCCAGGAAGAACAGGCCCGCCACCAGGTCCGGGAAGCCCGCCGCCAGGTCACCGAAGCCGTCACCAATGCCTGGTACGGTTATGTGACCTCGCTCACCGTGATCGAATCAAGCCGGCAGGCCGTGCGCGCCAATGAGATTGCGCTCGATGGTGTCCAGCAGGAGGCATTCGTCGGCATCCGCACCACGCTGGACGTTCTCAATGCCGAGCAGGAGCTGCTGGAATCGCGACTGACATTCGTGACGGCCGAGCGTGACAGCTTCGTTGCCGGCTATCGTTTGTTGCAGGCCATGGGCCTGGCTTCGGCCGAGCGTCTCGGGCTGGATGTGGATATCTATGATGCGGCAGCGGCCGATTCCCGCGAATCGCGCTTCCCTAACCTTGACTTAACGCCCTGGGACTAGGGTTTTCGCAGAGTCACGGGCTGGACAGGCGAGTTCCAGCCCGGTTTATTCGCGTGATACGGGAAGCTGCCGGAGGCAGATTGCCGTTGCCGATCATGGATCCGGGCTGCAGTGAAGCTCTGCAGACGCTGACCGAAGACAAGGAATTGGGCGCTCATGGCCGATGCCGCTGAAAACGAACCGTCGATGGAGGAAATCCTCTCCTCGATCCGCCGCATCATCAATGAAGACGATGAGGATGCACCAGCGGAAGCCGAGGCCGAAGCCGAAGCTGCGCCGGCTGACGATGAACCGAAAAGCCAGGACGATGTCGACGCGATGTTCGACGAACCGGTGGCCGATGCCGGCGGTGATGATGTGCTGGAACTGACCGAACTCGTCGATGCCGGAGACGAGGGCACCGATCCGATGGCGGTTGATGATGATCTGATGATCGTTGATCGCGAAGAGCCCGAGTCCGAGCTGGAGCCCGAGCCGGTCATGGCCGAGCCCGAGCCCGAGATCGATTTTGATGCCCTGGCGGATGAAACGGCTGACGGCATCATGAGCGAGCCCGCCGCCGCCGCCGCGATGGGCTCCTTCCACACCCTGGCCGAGAATATCCGGATCTCCGACGAGGAAGGGCGCACGCTGGAAGGCGTGGTGCGAGCTCTTCTGCGTCCGATGTTGAAGGAATGGCTCGACTCGAACCTGCCGTCGATCGTCGATGAGAAGGTCCAGGCCGAGATCGACCGGGTGGCCCGCCGCCGTCGCTAGGACGGATAGTCTCCACTAATCGGCATTGAAAAGGGCGCACCCGATGGGCGGCGCCCTTTTTTCTGCCTTTTCCCCGTCGCCCGTCGCCTGTTGCCTGCTATATGTCGCCAATGGCTTGGCCGGTCCACGCCATTGCAGCTGCCGCTACAGGTCCTGGGCGGCGAGCAAGGCCCGGTATTCCCGGATCTTGGCGACGTAGCGCACCGGCTCATGTCCGCGCGCATAGCCATAGCGAAGCGTCGTGTAGTGCTCCGGATCGGACAGCAAGGGCAGGGTTTCAGCGAGGTCTTCCCAACTGTCCTTGTCGCGGCCAAGTCTTTCGGCGAGTCGTCGGGCATCATACATGTGGCCCATGCCGACATTATAGGCTGCCAGGGCAAACCAGAGCCGGTCCGGCCCCGTCACGCTGTCCGGTACACGCTCATAAAGATCATCAAGATAGGCCGCGCCGCCGAGGATGCTTTGTTGGGGGTCGGTGCGGTCCTCAATACCCACCCGGTCAGCGGTCGACAGGGTCAGCATCATCAGGCCACGCACCCCGGTGGCGCTCACGGCGTCCGGGTCCCAATGTGATTCCTGGTAGGCTTGGGCCGCCAGCAATTCCCATTCGAACGGGAGTTCGTCCGCGACCTCCTCGAACAGGCTGCGATATCGCGGCAGGCGGTTCTCGACCCGGCGGACAAAGCGCGCGACGTCGACATAGTCATAATCGCCGAAACGTCCGAACCAGGTCTCGTCGAGCGCCTCCAGCAGACCGTTCGCGTGAGCCGTGGCGAACCAGGCGGTCAGGGCGTCTCCCAGGCCATCGACGCGGGCATCATAGGCCCAGGCCAGGGGCTGCTCCCCGGTCAGGTCCTGCGCCACGATGAGCTCGGGGTGACGGCGGCGGGCGAAGTCCGCCAGGTGACTGTCCGCCACCGTGCAGTCGGCCCGCCCGTCATCCACGGCCTCCAGCAGGGGCATTGCCGACCCGCCCGGTCGGGTCCGCCATTCAAGCGCCGGATGGGTTTCGCCAATCGCCCGCAATGTGTCTTCATAGCTGGAGCCTTCCAGCACAACGATGTCAGCATCCGGCAGGCGGCCCAGCCGCGTCGGGCTGATGCCGCCGCGACGGCAGACCAGCTGCTCGGTCACCGACTTGTAGACCGGCGAGAAGGCCAGTCGCTCCGCGCGGTCAGGCGTCAGCGTCAGGCCCGCCGCCGCGATGTGGCCGTCGCCAGCGGCCAGTGCCTCGAACAATTGCGGAAGGGAGGCCGCGACTTCAAATCGTGCGGTCACGCCCAGACTGTCAGCGAACGCGTTGGCGAGGTCGACTTCGTAGCCGGCAGGTCCATCATCCGCTTCGACATGGCTGGTGGGGCCGCTCAGGGTGAGAACAATCAGCTCACCCCGCTCCCGAATCAACGCAAGTGTATCGGGTTCCGGGGCGGGCGGCGGTCCGCTGCAGCCGACAGGCAGGGCGAGCAGCAAAAAGGCCAGGGACCGAACCAGATGCGGGGCGCCGTTCAGACTGGCGCGCAACGTTTTCAGGATTTGCGTCATCGGTCCAAATTAGTGCCGCCGGGTCGGAAAGACAAATCATTGTCGGTCGGAATGATCGGTTTTTGTTCCGTTTTGTTAACCATAAATGTTCCGCTTGTGTTCCCGGAACAAAATTGGTACATCAGCAGTCAGTTGCCCGCACCTGAGGGGCGTGAAATAAGGGATGAAGGCTATGAGCAAGGGCGCGATTCGACTCGTGAAGAACGAAAAGAACATGGACAAGGAAAAGGCGATCGAGGCGGCGCTGAGCCAGATCGACAAGGCCTTTGGCAAAGGCTCGGTCATGAAGCTGGGCCAGAAGCCGGCGATGGAAATCGAGACGATTTCCACCGGTTCGCTGGGTCTCGACATCGCCTTGGGCATCGGCGGTCTGCCGAAGGGGCGAATCATCGAGATCTACGGTCCTGAAAGCTCCGGCAAGACGACTCTGGCCCTGCACACGGTTGCCGAAGCCCAGAAGGCGGGCGGTGTTGCGGCCTTCGTGGATGCGGAGCACGCGCTCGACCCGATCTATGCCGGCAAGCTGGGCGTCGACCTGGGTGAGCTGCTGATCTCCCAGCCGGATACGGGTGAGCAGGCGCTGGAGATCGCCGATACGCTTGTGCGTTCCGGTGCCATCGATATCCTGGTGATCGACTCCGTGGCGGCCTTGACGCCGCGCGCCGAGCTGGAAGGCGAGATGGGCGACAGCCTGCCGGGTCTTCAGGCCCGCCTCATGAGCCAGGCCTTGCGCAAGCTGACCGGCTCGATCTCGAAGTCGAACTGCCTGGTCATCTTCATCAACCAGATCCGGATGAAGATCGGCGTCATGTTCGGCTCGCCTGAGACCACGACGGGCGGCAACGCCCTGAAGTTCTACTCTTCGGTGCGTCTTGATATTCGCCGCATCGGCGCCATCAAGAATCGTGACGAGGTGATCGGCAACCAGACCCGGGTCAAGGTGGTCAAGAACAAGGTGGCTCCACCATTCCGCGAGGTTGAATTCGATATCCTCTATGGCGAGGGCATCTCGAAAATGGGCGAGCTCATCGACCTTGGCGTCAAGGGCGATGTGATCGAGAAGTCCGGCTCCTGGTATTCCTATAATTCCGAGCGGATCGGTCAGGGTCGTGAAAATGCCCGCCAATTCCTGCTGGAACATGGCGATATTGCCGCCGAAATCGAGGCTCGGGTTCGCGCCAATGCCGGCTTGATCGCTGACGAGATGCTGACCGGGCCGGATCTGGCCGGGGAAGACACCGCGGCCGGCTAGGGCCGATACGATGCAAGGCTGTCCAGGCCCGGACTTGTAGGATGATGTGTGCGGTGCAAGGGTCCAATCATGGACCGTCACCCACACACATTCGGCAATTTGGCGCTTCGCAAGAATGTTGCTCTCCTTACCCTGGTCTCACTGGCGCTGTTCCTGGCGGATATGGTGTTCGGATTTCTGGGGCCAGTCGGGGGCGCGATGCTGGCTCTGGTTTCCATGACGTGCTGTCTGGTGCTTGCCGGCTATCTGCTGAGTTCGCGCAAACCCGCAGACCAGAGCTGGGTTCGTTTTTCGGTACAGGGCGTGGTCGGCTTCCTGAAGATGTTCGTCGTCCTGCCCTTGGCCCTAATTTTTGTCGTCGTGGCGTTGATCGAGTTTCGCGGGCTGTTCCCGGGCTGAGGTGTGCGGGGCGAGACCGCGGCCTCTTGCCGGTTCGTCGCACTTGTCGAAGAATCGCAGCTTGATTGGGAACGGGTGCTTGGCTAGGCCGGGCACCCGTTTCTATATGTCAGACGACGAAACACTTGTGTCCGCCGGAATGCGGCCACGCGACCTCCAGCCGACGGGATCGGACATCATGGCCAGCCTGCGCGACATCCGTGCCACTTTCCTCGACTATTTCGCCAAGCACGATCATGAGGTCGTGCAATCGGCGCCCCTGGTTCCGCAGGACGATCCGACGCTTCTGTTCGTCAATGCCGGCATGGTGCCCTTCAAGAACGCATTCACCGGGCAGGAAAAGCGGACCTCCCCGAGAGCGACTTCCTCGCAGAAATGCGTCCGTGCCGGTGGCAAGCACAATGACCTCGACAATGTCGGCTATACGGCCCGCCATCACACCTTTTTCGAGATGCTCGGGAATTTTTCCTTTGGCGACTATTTCAAGGAAGAGGCGATCAGCCACGCCTGGCGATTGGTGACAGGCGAATTCGGCCTCCCGGCCGACAAGCTGCTGGTCACTGTCTACTCCGAGGACGATGAAGCCCGGGCCCTTTGGCGCAAGATCGCCGGTCTGTCAGACGACCGCATCATCGGGATTTCAACCTCGGACAATTTCTGGTCGATGGGCGACACCGGCCCTTGTGGCCCCTGCTCTGAAATTTTCTTCGACCACGGCCCGTCCATTGCCGGGGGCCCGCCGGGGTCTCCGGACGAGGACGGTGATCGTTTTATCGAGATCTGGAATCTCGTTTTCATGCAGTATGAGCAATTGGGCCCGGACGAGCGCATCAACCTGCCCAAACCCTCGATCGATACCGGTATGGGCCTCGAGCGCATCGCAGCCATCCTGCAGGGCAAGCACAATAATTACGAGACTGACCTGTTCCGAAATCTGATCGCGGCAGGCGAGGAAGCGCTGGGTGTGAAGGCCCGGGGCGACGCTCTGGCAAGCCACCGTGTGATCGCCGATCACCTGCGTTCGTCCTGTTTCCTGATGGCCGATGGCGTGACCCCGTCCAATGAGGGCCGTGGATATGTGCTGCGCCGGATCATGCGCCGGGCCATGCGGCACGCCCATTTGCTGGGAGCGAGCGAGCCAGTGATATGGAAACTGGTCGCAGCCCTGAAGGCCGAGATGGGCGATGCCTATCCCGAACTGGTGCGCGCCCAGGCCTTGTTGGAGGAAACTTTACAGGTCGAGGAAGAACGCTTCCAGCGCACGCTCGGTCGCGGCCTCTCGCTGCTGGAAGAGGCAACGGCCGGTCTGGCGGCGGGCGATGCCCTCGCCGGGGCAACGGCCTTCAAGCTTTATGACACCTATGGCTTTCCGCTTGATCTGACCCAGGACGCCTTGCGCGCCAAGGGCATGACCGTGGACGAGGCCGGCTTTGACACTGCGATGGCCAAGCAACGCTCCGACGCCCGTGCGAGCAAGTTTTCCTCCGGCGACGCCGCTCCCGATGCCGTCTGGTTCGCCGTACACGACAAGGTCGGCGCAACGGCGTTTACCGGTTATGCCGGCACAGGTGGCAAAGGGCGTCTCGTTGCTATCGTCTCCGGTGGCAAGGAAGCCAAGGCGCTGGGCAGCGGCCAGAGGGCCGAGCTGGTATTTGATCAGACACCCTTTTACGGCGAGAGCGGTGGCCAATGCGGCGATAGCGGCGAGATACGTTTTGCGGATGGTGCGGTCTTCACCGTGGAGGATACGCAAAAGCGTGGCGGCGACATGCACGCCCATATCGGTGTCCTGACCAAGGGTGAAATTACCTTGGGTGACACAGCAGAGCTGGATGCTGACGCCCCGCGGCGTGCCGCGATCCGGGCCAATCACTCGGCGACCCACCTGGCGCACGGCGCGCTGCGTGACGGGCTCGGGGCCCATGGGGCCCAGAAGGGCTCGCATGTCGGGCCGGACCGCTTGCGCTTCGACTTCTCCCACAACAAGTCTGTCACCCCGGCTCAGATCGCTTCCATCGAAGCGCAGGTCAACGCGGTGATCCGCCAGAATTCGCCGGTCTCCACCCGTGAAATGACGCCGGACGCTGCTATCGAGGCCGGAGCCCTGGCGCTGTTTGGGGAAAAATATGGCGACACTGTCCGCGTGCTGGCCATGGGCCAGGGCCTGGCGGATCAAGACGTCCCGTATTCGGTCGAGTTGTGCGGCGGCACCCATGTCGAGCGCACCGGCGATATCGCCCTGTTCAAGATTGTCGCCGAGACAGCCGTGTCGTCCGGTATCCGCCGGATTGAAGCGATGACCGGCGAGGGCGCGCGTCTTTACATGGAAGAGCAGATCGGTTTCGGGCGCGCTGCTGCGGACGCAATCAAGGCCTCGCCCTCTGATCTCGCGACCCGCGTCGTTGCATTGGTCGATGACCGCAAGAAACTGGAGCGCCAACTGGCCGAAGCCAAGAAGCAGCTGGCCATGGGCGGCGGCGCGGCCGGCGCTCCGGCCGGACCGGAATCCATCAATGGCGTCAACTTCATCGGCCGCGTGGTCGAGGGCGTCGGCGGCAAGGATTTGCGCGGCCTGATCGACGAGGCCAAGGCCCAGATGGGCTCTGGTGTCGCGGCCTTTATCGGCGTCAATGACGGCAAGGCGGCTCTCGCGGTCGGCGTCACCGACGACCTCAAGGACCGGTTGGTCGCTGTTGATCTGGTCAAGGCCGGTGCGGCGGCCGTCGGTGGCAAGGGCGGCGGTGGACGGCCCGATTTTGCGCAGGCAGGCGGGCCGGACGGGGCGAAGGCGGATGACGGGCTGGCGGCGATCCGCGCTGCCCTGGCGGGCTGATGGCTCGATCGCCAAAATCCGATACCCAGCTGCTCGGAGACAAGGCGGCCGCGCGCGCCATTGCGACCGCGCGGGCGGACTTCAATGCCGCGCTGGAGAGCCGGGCGCTGAAAGTGATCGCCACACATCTTGCCGAGGATGCGGTTCTCGTCCCCGGTGACGAGGCCCAGCTGATCACCGGCCGCGCGGCACAGCTGGACGCCTGGGCGTCGATCTTCAGCCAGATGCCGGATGTCAGCTATGTCCGCACCCCGTCACGCATCGAAGTGTGTGAGGATGCCCATCTGGCCGCCGAGACCGGGCGCTGGAAGGGGGCCTGGTCCACGGATGGCGTCGCCATCCGCTATTCCGGCCGCTATTTTGCCAAATGGCGTTGCGAAATGGATGGCGTCTGGCGCATCGAGGCCGAGACATTCGTGACGATGAAGCGAAGCGGTCAGACCTGACGGCCGCAGTGTCGTCAACCGGCGCTGGCGAGCCAGGCCCGGGCTTCTGTTTCGGTGGTAAAGACACGGTCCGTGGCCGAGCGCTCCGTGCGCCCGAGACCTTCCCAGAAGGTCAGCAAGCCGTTCGCCAGCATATCCGAGGACACCAGAGCCGCGCGAATCGACGGTGTTTCACCGCGCCGGGCGTCGAGTACCCTGATAGCCTGGGACAGGCGCTGCGCCTCGGAAACCGTGAAGTTTGTAAAGTCCGCCCCGTCGAACATGCACATCATATCGTATTCCGGCGACCAGTCCGGATCAGCGAGGGCGGTGTTCAACACCGCCATGACGCCCTCTGTCGTGAGGGCACCGGTCATGCGATAGACGATCAGGTTATTGTCGGGTTCAAACTGGTATGTGGCTTTCAAGATTGGCTCCGATTGCCGGGTTCGACCGGCGCGGTTGCGAACGGGGGGGGGCGGCGGCGTGCTGGTGGATGATGGGACATGATCGAGCGTTGTCCGTGATCAGACAGGTTCGCAAAGCCAGGCCCGGGCCTCGGCTTCGGTCTGGAATATCCGCTGTTGCGGTGTGAGCCGGCCGGCGGTGATGATCTCCCAATAGGTCAGCATTGCCTTGGACAGCTTGTCCGCGCAGACAATCGCCGCCCGGCGTGTCGGTTTGTCCGTTACCGGATTGACGGCCGCCATGCGGGTCCTGAGTTCGGTCATGGCCTCGGCGGGCATGGTGGACAGCGACGCATTCTGAAGAAGGGTGAGGGCATTGAAATCATCCGACCAGCCATCATTCGATCGGGCGTCGGCGAAGGCGTCCATGAGGGCATCGGCGGTTACCTGGCCGGAAATCCGATAGACGCACAGCCTGTTGTCCGGCTCGAATTCGAAATTCACAATCATCGGTCACCATGCCGCCAATGGCGCGAGCCCATTGGGGCGACGCACTACCCAACCAATATTAAGCGGCCGGCACTCTTTTCAACAAGTTTCAACATGCGTCCATGCGTGGTGCAATGAAGAGTTGTTGAAGATTGCCCGCGGGTTCCGGCTTGGATGCCCGCGGGCAAGAAAAAGGGCGGCCCCGTCGGAGCCGCCCCTTGCCTGTTCTGACTTGATCGTTTGCGATCAGCCGCGAGCGGCCATGGCAGCCTTGAAGCGCTCATCGACCTTGTCGAGGAAGCCTTCGGTCGACAGCCAGCCCTGGCTTTCGCCGACCAGCAGCGCCAGGTCCTTGGTCATGAAGCCGGCTTCCACCGTCTTGATGATCGTGTCTTCCAGCAGGGCTGCGAAGTCCATTACGTCCTGATTGCCATCCATGCGGCCGCGATGGGAGAGGCCCTGCGTCCAGGCAAAGATCGAAGCGATCGAGTTGGTCGAGGTCTGCTCGCCACGCTGATGCTGGCGGTAGTGACGGGTGACCGTGCCGTGGGCGGCTTCGGCTTCGACCGTCGAGCCATCGGGGCTCATCAGCACGGACGTCATCAGGCCGAGCGAGCCGAAGCCCTGGGCCACGGTGTCGGACTGGACGTCGCCGTCATAGTTCTTGCAGGCCCAGACGAAACCGCCGGACCATTTCATCGCGGCGGCGACCATGTCGTCGATCAGGCGGTGCTCATAGGAGATGCCCTTCTCGGCGAAGGCGTCCTTGAACTCGGCCTGGTAGATCTCTTCGAACAGGTCCTTGAAGCGGCCGTCATAGGCTTTCAGGATGGTGTTCTTGGTCGAGAGATAGACCGGCCAGCCGCGCTGCAGGCCGTAATTCAGCGAAGCGCGGGCAAAATCGCGGATTGAATCGTCGAGATTATACATGCCCATGGCAACGCCCGGGGACGGGAAGTCGAAGACTTCGCGGGTGACCGGATCGGAACCGTCGGACGGCTCGAAGGTCATGGTCAGCTTGCCCGGACGGTCGACCAGGAAATCGGTGGCGCGATACTGGTCGCCAAAAGCGTGACGACCGATGACCATTGGCTGCTGCCAGCCCGGCACCAGGCGCGGCACGTTGGAGATGACGATCGGCTCACGGAAGACGACGCCGCCGAGGATGTTGCGGATGGTGCCGTTCGGCGAACGCCACATCTTCTTCAGGCCGAATTCCTCGACGCGGGCTTCGTCCGGCGTGATGGTGGCGCATTTCACGCCAACGCCGTAATGCTTGATCGCTTCGGCAGCATCGACGGTGATCTGGTCATCCGTCTCGTCGCGCTTGGTGACCGAGAGGTCGTAATACTTCAGATCAATGTCGAGATAGGGCAGGATCAGCTTGTCCTTGATCAGCTGCCAGATGATGCGGGTCATCTCATCGCCGTCGAGTTCGACGACCGGGGTATCGACTTTGATCTTCGCCATGGGTGCTCTCATTTCTTTTCGGACGGACTGAAGTCGCGCTAGGACAGCGCGGACACATAATTTGCGCGCTCTCTAGCACCGGTGCGCGCCAAGGTGAAGGGCTGGTTCCATGCCGCAAAACTCTGCAACGCCCGCTTTCATACTCCACACGCCCCAGCTGGGCGAGAATATTGGCGCGGCGGCCCGCGTGATGGGTAATTTCGGCCTGCCGGAACTGGTTGTTGTGGACCCGCGCGATGGCTGGCCCAATGACAAGGCGGTGACCATGTCGGCCGGCTCGCCGGTGCTCGGCAATGCGCGAGTCGAATACCGGCTTGGCGATGCGATTCATGACCACACCCGGCTTTACGCCACCACGGCCCGGCCGCGCGGGATGGAAAAACCGGTGATGACGGCGCGCGAGGCGGTCAGCGACATGAACGCGGCCATCGCTGCCGGCGAAAAGGTTGGCGTGATGTTCGGCGGCGAGAAGTCCGGCCTGCCCAATGAGGCGGTCAATCTGGCCGATGCCATCATCACCCTGCCGGTCGACCGCTCCTTCTCCTCGCTCAACCTGGCCCAGGCCGTCGCCGTAATCGCCTATGAGTGGACCGCAGGCGAGGGCGCGCCGGCAGAGTTCGAACCGGTTTCCGATGTCGCCAAACGCGAAGACCTGGAGCGCATGTTCGAGCATTTCGAAAGCGAGCTCGAGCGGGCCGGCTTCTTCCACCCGCCGTCAAAGACCCCGCTCATGGTGCAGAACCTGCGCAATGCCTTCATCCGCGGGCGCTGGACAGAGCAGGAGGTGCGGACCTTCCGCGGCGCCGTGAAGGCGCTGACGCTCGGTCGGGGCAAGGCGCGGGTGGTGCGGGAGGATTAGGGGCGGTGACGCCTGCCTCCGCGATTTGTCCCGCTATTGCGACAGGGCCTGCCAGAGCTCGAAATTGAAACCGGGCGCCTCGAAATCCTTCGCATTGCCCTGGCTTGCGACAGTGAGGCCGGTGGCGCTGTCATGGAGGACGGCCGAGCGGTAGCCGCCGAAATCGCCGCCATGGGATATCCGGTAAGTCCCGTCGCCGGTGACACGGACATAGATGCCGAGCCCGTAACCGGAGGAGCCGCCGGACTCGAAGGCGTTGTAATCCGCGCGCATGGTCCGGCCCTCGGCCTCGAACATTCCGCCAGCGCCGAGCGCGCTGTACAGGGTGACAAGGTCCTGCGGTGTGGTCACCCAGCCGCCGGCGGTCCATTCATGGTCGAGATTTTGTGACAGGCGGCCATTGCGGGCGGTCGGCGAGAGGCCAAACCAGCCGCGGCGATGTCCGTCGGCCAGGCGTTCGAAGTCGCGGCCATGCAGCGGCTCGGTCTGCGACAGGTTGAGCGGGGCAATGACGCGACGTTGGGCCAGGTCGTAGAACGCCTCCCCGGTCGCGGCCTCGATGACCAGGCCAACCAGGATATAGTCGGTATCGGAATAGGAAAAATGCTGGCCGAGCGGGCCTTCGGCGCGGTCGCCGGCAATAAAGCCGACTGTCTCATCCGGCGTGAAGCCGCGTTGACCGCGTGTCAGGCCGGCCAGGAAGAAGTCGAGATCTCCCAGATAGTCCGGCACACCGGCCGAGTGATTGAGCAGGTGACGCAGCGTCATCCCGTCATGATTGGCCAGTGCGGGCCACCAGTCCCGTCCGGACAACCAGGGCTCCACCGGGGCATCAAGATCGAGCACGCCTTCCTCGGCGAGCTGGACCGCGACCAGGGCGGTGATGGTCTTGCCGACACTGCCGGAGAGGAAGCGTGTCTCGGCGTTGACGGGTAAGTGCCGACGCCGGTCAGCCAGTCCGGCCTGATGATCAATGTGCCGGCCGTCGGGCAGCAGGAGGCTGGCGGCAAGGCCGGGAGCAAGTTCGTCGGTAATGGCAGCATCGATCCGCGTCCGAAGCACCGTCTCAAGGTCGGACTGCGCGGAAGCGGTGGCTGAAATGAGAAGGGCTACAAGGCCGGCAAGAATCTGTCGCATGTCGCCCGTGTAAAAGAGCCGGCCAAGTGACACAAGCCTCCGCCAGAGGTCTGTTCCATTGTCGCAAAGCCGTGGGGATTTGGGGAGCCGATACCCCGACGGGCTTGCCGGTTGCCGCAGGCTCAGCCTTTGATCATGCGCGCAGTCCAAAAAGCCCGGTCGGTGGATGAAAGGTCCAGTGACGCAATCAAGTCCGTATCGTCCCGAGCCCCATCACCGCCGATAGCCCGCACCAGCACAGCCTCCAACAGCCGGGCATTGCGCATTATGTCAGCGACGTCCATCGAGCCGGGGAAGATGCGGGCTTCGAATGTGTGCTTGTCGGGCAGGGCGTGGGCGATGTTGAGCAGGTTGAAGTCGGCGTATTTCGTTGGCTTGGTTTCGGCCAGCATTGTGCGGGCCTTGTCCCAATCAGCGTCGAGGAAAGCCTCGCTGCGGACCCGCTCCACAAGTTCATCTGCGATCGGTCCCAGACGCACGCAGGCCGGATTGGTGCCGACCAGGTCACGTAGGTAGGCGCCGTGTCGATGAAGCGTTTCCACCAGTCGTGACAGGATGGCGGCGTCGCACAGCGGAGCGGCATCGAAATGGATATGCACGGCGGCTTCCCGTGGCACGGTGAAGCCGAGCGCGCTGGCATCAGCCAACAGAGCGGTCAGCTTGGCCTCGGGATCGTCCTCATAGGGCCGGGTGATGATCTCGCAGGGGCGTTCGCGCTCGCCGGGCAGGGGGGCGGCCATGGCGATGGAGCGCGCGGCACGATCCACGATTTTGGTGATGCCGCCCTCGGTGTATTCAGGCTCGGTCCCGAACAGGGCGGCGACGGGTGCCAAGATGTCGGCGAGGTCGGCGTCCGGATCGCAATGCTCGGCCACCAGCGCCAGGAGGCGGGCATCATCGCTCAGGATCCGCATCCAGCCCGGCAATGGCGCCGCACGAGGATTGAGCCCGTCACGCAGGGTCAGGTCGTCGACGCAGAGCGCGACGCGCTCGCCGGCGCTGCCGACTACCTCAAAGCCCAGAACCAGGTTCTCGAACACCGGCATGCCCGGCACCAGGCTGGGTTCTGACTGGGGATAGAAGACAGTGCGCACGCGGCCGCCGGCCCGTTCGGCGATCCGGTCGGCCAGGTCACGCCGACTGAGCCCGCGCGGCGCCATGAGTTCGATTTCGAACCCTTTTTTCCAGGGGCGATGGGCCGGGTCGCTCATGTCTTGCTCCGCACTGTTTCGCCGCTGCGCGGTGCCAATCTGGCAGCGATCCAATCCGCATGGGAGTCTGCAAGGCAGGGCGGGTTTCATTTCGATTGCCGGGCCAGTCCAACACGGTTAAGGCTTGAAACAATTGATATCCGGGGGGAATGAAATGTCGAACATATCGGTCATGAGTGCGCTGGCTCTGGTCTCAGCTGTCGGGACTTCGGCTCACGCCGAGGTGGCGGGAGCGGAAATCGTGCTACCGGAAGCGGAAGTTTCCGCCATCCTCGCGGCATCCTCCTCCGGCCTTGCCTTCACCCAGCGAAACCGCGCCCATCTCGATCTCTTCTTTGCCAGCGAGTACGGCTATTGCGACGCCCGCAAGGTCGCCCATGTCTGGAATACGGACCCGTTCAGCGCCAAGGCCATTATCGGTGGCAAGATTGCCAATGGCCTGACCGATCTCGTCAATTCCGACATTGCCTCGACGTCGGGCCGCGTTGCCTGTGACTGGGGCGAGCTGGGTCTTGGTTGGGACCAGGCCGTTGCGCTGGCCAACTACTGGGGTCGCAGCCCCGGAGAGGCCAAGGCGAAGGCTGGCGATATGGCCAGCGATCTCGGGCATCGGGGTTTCATGCGCACGATGGAGCACGTCCTTAATCCGGCGCACCCGCAATATCCGTCGGCGCCCAATGATGCAGCCTATCAGAGGATGTTCTTCGACAGCGATTACGGCTATTGCGACGCGCTCAAGGTGGCCCATGTCTGGGGCACGGATGTTGGCTCCGCCAAGACGGTGATCGGTCAGAAGATTGCCGGTGGGATCACCGATCTCGTCGATGTGGATATTGCCTCGACTGCAACGTCCGTCCAGTGCAGCTGGGTTGATACGGAGCTGGAATTTGATGACGCCCTGACCCTCGCTGACTTCTGGGGCGTCTCGGTCGGCGAAGCCAAGACGAAGGCGACCGCCTACACGTCGGAATGGGGCAATCGCGGATTCCATGAACGTCTGGGCAGCGTGCTGGCTCGGGGGTAGGAAGGTCTCAACGAGGCCGTCCGGTCCAATTCTGGCGCCTGGCGCGGGAAGAGGCATTGATCTCTTGTCAGCCAGTGCGCCTTTCGGGATGTCTTCAGTCAAGGGCGGCAAAGCCGCCGCGTCGCGGTTCCACCCTTGACTGAAGACATCCCGAAAGGCTGAATCTCGGCTAGAGAACAATGGTTTGGCAGGTGTAGTCACACCCGTGTGGTATCAGATTTTCAGCGCCTCCTCGGCGGCCCGCGACGCGGCGGGCAATCCCGCCGCTGCATACACGCCGCGACCGCCGCGCTCCCGCCATTGACTTCCCTGTCCACACAGGTAAAACCCGCGCTTCCCTCGCCGGGGCCCTGTCGGGTCACCGGACTTCGTTCAACACCAACGGGACGATGCGAGAACCGCCGTTTAGATCGCACGCCTTTGAGGGAAGGCGCGCCGGGCCGCATCGAATAGAGAGAACATGTCAAAGCGTCATTCGCAGAAATACAAAATTGACCGCCGCATGGGTGAAAACCTGTGGGGCCGTCCGAAGTCTCCGGTCAATTCGCGCTCCTATGGCCCCGGCCAGCACGGTCAGCGCCGCAAGACCAAGATGTCCGATTTCGGTCTTCAGCTCATGGCGAAGCAGAAGCTGAAGGGCTATTACGGCAACATCACCGAGAAGCAGTTCCGTCGTACCTATGACGAAGCTTCCCGCCGTAAGGGTAACACCGCCGAGCTGCTGATCGGTCTCCTCGAGAGCCGCCTCGACGCCATCGTCTACCGCTGCAAGTTCGTGCCGACGGTTTTCGCATCGCGCCAGTTCGTCAATCACGGCCACGTCAAGGTCAATGGCATCAAGGTCAACATCCCGTCCTACCGCTGCAAGCCGGGCGATGTGATCGAAGTCCGCGAGCGTTCGCGCTCGATGGCTCTGGTCCTGGAAGCCCTGGACAGCCCGGAACGTGACCTGCCGGAATACATCGACCTCGATGCCAAGGCGATGAAGGCCACCTTCGTTCGCATGCCGGAATTCTCTGAAGTGCCGTACGCGGTGCAGATGGAACCGAACCTGGTCATCGAATTCTACTCCTCGTAAGAGGACGAAAATCGACCAGAAACAGGCCGCTCCGGACAACCGGGGCGGCCTTTTTCGTGCCAGTTGTTGTTCCCGTCAGTCGCTTGCTGTGCCGTCCGGGTCCGTTTCGACGTCCTTGTCCACGCCAAGCCAGCGTGCGGAGGCGGCGGCGGTCAGACCGTGTACCAGTAGCGAGATGACCACGATCACAAAGACCAGGTTGAAGAAAACCGGGGTGATCGGGCCCGGACTGACCACGGGCAGGATGGCGAGGAAGATCGGCACCGATCCACGCATGCCCATCCAGCCGACATAGACCTGCTCCCTCAGCGGCACGCGCAGCGGCGTCAGGCAGGTCAGGACCACGGCCGGGCGGACGACCAGCATCAGGGCGGCGGCGAGGATCAGCCCGGCCAGGGCGACGTCGGGCAGGGCGCTGGGTGTCACCAACAGGCCGAGCAGGACAAACAGGCAGATCTGCGCGATCCAGGACAGGCCTTCATGGAAATGAATGGCCCGGATCGGCGGCGTGGCCCCGAAATTCGCAGCGCCCAACCCGAACAGATAGACCGCCAGGAAGCCGGAGCCACCGAGCATGGTGGTACCCGAATAGGCCATCAGCCCCATCGCCAGCAGGAAGGGTGAGCCGACACCGGCGGGCAGTTTTATCCAGGCCATCAGGCGTGACGCCATCCAGCCTGCTCCCAATCCGATTATCAGCCCGAGTCCGAGTTGTTGGGCGAGGACGGGAGCAAATCGCGCGAGCGTGTCGCCATCCAGAGGCAGGCCCGTATCAACGACTTCCACCATCATCACCGTCAGGAAGATGGCCATCGGGTCATTGATGCCGGATTCGACGAGAAGGGTCTGACGCGGTCGCCGGGCCAGCGTCACGCCGCCATCCTTGAGCGACATGAAGGTCGCGGCTGCATCGGTCGAGCCGACCACCGCACCAAACAGCAAACCCTCGACCAACGGGGCGTCAAAGACGAGCGAATAGGCCAAGCCGACCAGCCCCGCGGTCAGGATGACACCGGGCCCGGCCAGCAATCCCGCCGGCAAGGCCGCGGCGCGAACATCGGTGAGCCGCGTTCCAAGACCGCCGGACAGGAGAATCAGGGCGAGACAGATCGAGCCGACATTGTAGGTCAGCGCGAAATCCTCGAACAGGATACCGCCGGGCCCGTCCTCGCCGAACATCATGCCGACCGCAAGGAAAAGCAAAAGGATGGGCGCCCGGAAGCGGGCCGAGAGCGGGATCAGCACGATGCTCAAGGCGATGATGAGGCTGAAAAGGAAGACAGGTTCGATCATCGGGTCCGGCTCGGGCGTGACTGCTGGTTGAACGGGCACGCCGCGGCCTGACCGGTGCCGGCATGGTAGCCGCGCCGGGGGCCAAACAGAATGCGCTGCGCGCACAAAAATGGCGTCGATGCGATGTGAGGCGCGCTTGCGTCACAATCGAGCATTTCCCGTCCCCGGCTCGCCTGTCACGAGTCTATGGTTGATCCATCGTGAAACCCTGCTTGGATACCCGAACTGTCCTGTCCTGTGGGGGCAAACGAGCGGGGCCGGGCATGTTTGGGGGATTTGTTTTGGGGGCAAGTATGCGTGTGTTTTGGCGAGGCATTGTAGCCAGTGTGGGACTGGCTGTTTCTCTTTCGGCCTGTGCGACCAGCGGAGCGCCGCAGCAAGAGGCGGAGAACCGCTTCCTGCCCAGCCTGCCACCCATGCCGGCCATGCCGTCACTGCCGACTATCAACATCTCCGACATGCGCATTCCCGGCACCGACCGCCAGGCGCCCGCCGTGGATACTGATGCCGAGCCGGTGATTTATTGGCGGGTGATCGAGGATGATATCCTGATCGTCCATGCCGACACCAATGGCTGCACCTCGCGCGCTGACTATCTGGTCAATGTCGAACAGTATCACGACGATATCTATACGGTGCAGCTGACCCGCCAGGTCGAGGACCGTTGCACCTCGCCGACACCCTGGGGTGTCCAGCTGGGCTTCGGCTTTGAAGAACTGGGCGTGCCGATCGGCGGTCAGGTCATCCTGCTCAATCCGATCGACACTGAGCGTCCCTGGGATTGGAACGACAATCGCACCAGCATGGCCGCGCGGCGCTAGCCAGGCGTGTCCGTCATGCCTCGGCGAGGACGCCCTTGTCCTTGAAATAGGACTGCAGCTCACCGCTCTCGAACATTTCCTTGATGATGTCGCAGCCGCCGACGAACTCACCCTTCACATAGAGCTGGGGAATTGTCGGCCAGTTCGAGAATTCCTTGATGCCTTGGCGGATGCCGTCATCCTCAAGGACATTCACGCTCTCGAAATTGACCTGGAGATGATCCAGGACGCGAGCCACGACCGAGGAAAACCCACACTGAGGAAAGACCGGTGTGCCCTTCATGAAAAGCACGACATCATTGCCGTCAATGGTCGACTTGATGCTGTCATGGGCAGTGGCGGACATGGCGGAACTCCTCGAATGATCCTGATCGATAGCTAAGGCTTCGCGGCGTCGGCTTCAAGAGCAGCGACCAGTGCGGCATTGGCCGCCAGATGGGCCGGGCGGGTGGTCAGGCAGATAACATTGTTGGCAAAGGGTTGCGCCAGGGCCCAGGCCAGGCCGTCGGCCGGTGCTGTGGTGGCAGAGGCCGGTGGGTCGCCGCGCAGCCGGCGTTTGACCTGGCGGGCCAGATACCACAGATCGCTGCGGGAACGGGGTGGTCCGGTCGGTCGGGCGGCGCCTGCCATGGCTTCTATCCCGAC
>NZ_JBLWVH010000026.1:0-47979 GCF_048268525.1 Maricaulis sp.
TCAAAGGCCTTGAATCTCCGCAAGATGCCAAGGTTGATGACGAGCTGGCCAAGCGCCTCGGTCTCGAAAATCTCGACGGGCTGAAGGACGCGCTGACGAAGCGTTTCGCCGGTGAGCACGCGCAGCAGTCGCGGATGAAGGTCAAGCGTGACCTGCTCGACAAGCTGGATGCCGAGCACAAGTTTGATCTGCCGCCGAAAATGGTGGGTGCCGAGTTTGACAATATCTGGCGCGAGGTGGCCCAGGCCATCGAGAATGATCAGCTCGAAGACGAAGACAAGAACAAGTCCGAAGACGAGCTCAAGGGCGAGTATCGCGAAATCGCCGAGCGCCGTGTGCGTCTGGGCCTCGTGCTCGCCGAGATCGGTCGTCGCAACAATATCGACGTGACCCAGGAAGAACTGTCCCGCGCCATCAACCAGGAAGCGGTGAAGTATCCGGGCCAGGAGCGTCAGGTCGTCGAGTTCTACCAGAAGAACCCGAATGCCGTGGCCCAGATGCGCGCGCCGATCTACGAGGAGAAGGTCGTCGACTACATCCTCGAGCTGGCGGACGTGACCGAGACCACCGTTTCCAAGGAAGCGCTCTACGCGGACGAGGACGAAGCGCCCGCCAAGCCGGCCAAGAAAGCCGCTGCCAAGAAGAAGGCTCCGGCCAAGAAAGCGGCTGACAAGGCTGACGACAAACCGGCCGCGAAAAAGGCGCCTGCCAAGAAGGCTCCGGCCAAGAAAGCCGCTGCCAAGGACGAGGCACCTGCCAAAAAGCCGGCTGCGAAAAAGAAGGCTCCAGCCAAGAAGGCTGCTGCCAAGAAAGACGCGTAGACACTGTCGCGTTCCGCAATGATACAGCGCCGGTGCTTCCTGGAAGCGCCGGCGCTTTTCATTTCAGGACGAATTGGCAGAGATCGCTGCAGCGTGCGCCTTGCCTGAAACTGCGACGCCCGCGATAGTTCCCAAATCCCGTCTGATGAGAATCGGCCCGATCCCGGTGCCGTTACACCAAGGAGCTCGATATGCATGATCCCCAGGACGTAATGATGAATCTGGTTCCGATCGTCGTCGAGCAGACGAGCCGCGGCGAGCGCTCATTCGACATCTTCTCCCGGCTCCTCAAGGAGCGCATCATTTTCATCACCGGTCCCATCGAGGACCACATGGCGAGCCTGATCATCGCCCAGCTTCTCTTCCTCGAGTCCGAGAACCCGAAGAAAGAGATCTCGATGTATATCAACTCGCCTGGCGGCGTCGTGTCGGCCGGCTTGGGCATTTACGACACGATGCAGTATATCCGCTCGCCGGTCTCGACCATGTGCCTGGGCATGGCGGCCTCCATGGGCTCTTTGCTGCTGACTGCCGGTGAAAAGGATCTGCGCTTCGCTTCGCCGAACGCCCGCATCATGGTGCACCAGCCGTCCGGCGGTTTCCGGGGGCAGGCTTCGGATATCGAGCGCCACGCGGCGGACATCCAGAAGATCAAGCGCCGCCTCAACGAGATTTACGTGCACCACACCGGTCGCACCTATGACGAGATTGAAAGTGCACTCGACCGCGACAATTTCATGTCGGCGGAGGAGGGGCTGGAATTCGGTCTGGTCGACAAGGTGATTGAGCGCCGTGCCTCGGACGAGAAGGAAGGTTCCGACAGCTAGCGATGGATCAGGAAGCAGGGTTGACGCTTGATCGGCACTGCATCCATGTGATCGAATACGCAGCGGCGGAAACCTTTCGCTAAAGTTCGGCCTTGATTTTGCACGAGGCTGAAAGCGAAAGCGGGTATCATTGCGATGCTTGCGGGTTGAAATGGAGCGGTCATGAGTAAGACGACGGGCGGAGACAGCGAGTCGAAGAACACCCTCTACTGCTCTTTTTGCGGAAAGAGCCAGCATGAGGTTCGCAAACTGATCGCCGGACCCACGGTGTTCATCTGTGATGAATGCGTCGAACTCTGCATGGACATCATCCGCGAGGAAAACAAATCCTCGCTGGTCAAATCCAAGGAAGGCGTGCCGTCTCCGCAGGAGATTTTCAATGTCCTCAATGATTATGTGATCGGCCAGGCGCATGCCAAGCGTGTGCTCGCCGTGGCGGTCCACAATCACTACAAGCGGCTCAACCATGCGTCCCAGAATTCGGACGTGGAGCTCGCCAAGTCCAACATCCTGCTGATCGGACCGACCGGTTGCGGCAAGACCCTGCTCGCGCAGACGCTGGCTCGCATCCTCGACGTGCCGTTCACCATGGCGGATGCGACGACCCTGACCGAGGCCGGTTATGTCGGTGAGGATGTCGAGAACATCGTGCTGAAGTTGCTGCAGGCCGCCGATTACAATGTCGAGCGGGCCCAGCGCGGCATCGTCTATATCGATGAGATCGACAAGATTTCGCGCAAGTCGGACAATCCCTCCATCACGCGCGACGTGTCGGGCGAGGGTGTCCAGCAGGCGCTGCTGAAGATCATGGAAGGCACGGTAGCCTCCGTGCCGCCCCAGGGTGGTCGCAAACATCCCCAGCAGGAGTTCCTGCAGGTGGACACGACCAATATCCTGTTTGTTGTCGGCGGTGCCTTTGCGG
This sequence comes from Maricaulis sp., assembly GCF_048268525.1. Classification (GTDB taxonomy): domain Bacteria; phylum Pseudomonadota; class Alphaproteobacteria; order Caulobacterales; family Maricaulaceae; genus Maricaulis. The sequence continues at coordinate 2,571 of NZ_JBLWVH010000026.1, forward strand.
GCCTGGACAAGGTCATCTCCCAGCGCGGCCAGGGCTCCTCGATCGGCTTCGGTGCCGATGTGCGCGAACCCGATGCCCGTCGCACCGGTGAGATCCTGCGCGAAGTCGAGCCGGACGACCTCCTGCGCTTCGGCCTGATCCCGGAATTTGTCGGTCGTCTGCCGGTCATCGCGACCCTGGAAGACCTTGATATCGGCGCCCTGGTCCAGATCCTGACCGAGCCGAAAAACGCGCTGGTCAAGCAGTACCAGCGACTGTTCGAGATGGAAGGTGTCGGCCTGACCTTCACCGAGGATGCGCTCAAGGCGATCGCCAATCGCGCCATTGCGCGCAAGACCGGTGCGCGTGGCCTGCGCTCGATCATGGAGGGCATCCTGCTCGAAACCATGTTCGATCTGCCAAGCCTGGAAGGCGTGGAAGAGATCGTCGTCAATGGCGAAGTGGTTGATGGCAATGCCAAACCGCTGTCCATCTATGCAGAGCGCAAGGACGACAAGCGGGAGGGCGCTTGACCTTTCAGGGTCGCATCGCCACCTCCTGAACCAAGCCGGACTGCCGGGCCTCGTGTTTGACGCGACGGTCCGGTGAGCCGTTCAGTCACGAATTGTAGGCCAACGCTGTAACAGGTCTGCCCGCGCTCCCCCGAGTGAGCGCGCTTGGAGAAAACATGTCCACGACGAAGACACTTCCCCTTCTTCCCCTGCGCGATATCGTCGTCTTTCCGCACATGATCGTGCCGCTCTTCGTGGGGCGCGACAAATCGGTCAAGGCGCTGGAAGAGGTGATGAAGGCCGACAAGCAGATCCTGCTGGCCACCCAGCGAACCGCTTCGGATGACGAGCCGAGCGTTGATGCCATCCACAAGACCGGCGTGATCGCGTCTGTCCTGCAATTGCTGAAATTGCCTGACGGGACGGTCAAGGTCCTGGTCGAGGGCGGTGTTCGCGTCGAAATCAGTGACTTCACCGAGCGCAGTGATTTCTACGAAGCCGTCTGTGAGGTGCTTGACGAGGACCCGGGTGATGTGTCGGAGCTGGAAGCTCTGATGCGGACCGTGTCGGCCAAGTTCGACGATTACGTCAAACTGAACAAGAAGGTTCCGCCGGAAGCACTGGCGTCGCTGTCGCAGATCCGCGAGCCGGGCAAGCTGTCGGACAGCATTGCCGCGCATCTTGCCGTCAAGATCGAGGAAAAGCAGTCGCTGCTGGAAGAGCCGGACGTCAATCGCCGGCTCGAGCGCATCCTCGGCATGATGGAAGGCGAGATTGGTGTCCTGCAGGTCGAAAAGAAAATCCGTTCGCGCGTCAAGCGCCAGATGGAAAAGACCCAGCGCGAATATTACCTCAACGAGCAGATGAAGGCGATCCAGCGCGAGCTGGGCGAGGGCGATGACAGCCGCGAGGAGCTGGCCGAGCTGGAAGAAAAGCTGGCCGAGGCCAAGCTCTCCAAGGAAGCCCGCACCAAGGCCGATGCCGAGTTCAAGAAGCTCCGCAATATGAGCCCGATGTCGGCCGAGGCCACTGTCGTGCGCAATTATCTCGACTGGATCCTGTCGGTCCCGTGGGGCAAGCGCAAACGCCTGAAGAACGATCTGGAGCGCGCTGAAGGCGTGCTCGAGACGGATCATTATGGCCTCGACAAGGTCAAGGAACGCATTCTCGAGCATCTAGCCGTCCAGGCTCGTACCAAGAAGCTCAAGGGCCCGATCCTGTGCCTCGTTGGTCCGCCCGGTGTCGGCAAGACCTCGCTGGGTCGCTCGATCGCCAAGGCGACCGGTCGTGACTTTGTGCGCATGTCGCTGGGCGGCGTTCGTGACGAGGCCGAGATCCGGGGCCACCGCCGCACCTATATCGGCTCCATGCCGGGCCGCATCATCCAGTCGATGAAGAAGGTGAACTCCTCCAATCCGCTCTTTCTGCTCGACGAGATCGACAAGCTGGGCGCGGATTATCGCGGCGATCCGGCCTCGGCCCTTCTCGAAGTGCTCGACCCGGAACAGAACGCCAATTTCAATGATCATTATCTCGAGGTCGATTACGACCTGTCAGACATCATGTTCGTGACCACGGCCAACACGCTCAACCTGCCTCAGCCGCTGCTGGACCGGATGGAGATCATCCGTATCGCTGGCTACACCGAGGATGAAAAGGTCGAGATCGCGCGTCGCCACCTGATCCCCAAGCAGATGAAGAACCATGCGCTCAAGGACAGCGAGTGGTCGCTGACCGATGACGGTCTGCGCGACCTGATCCGCTACTACACCCGCGAGGCCGGTGTCCGAAGCCTCGAGCGTGAGATCGCCAATCTGGCCCGCAAGTCCGTCGTCCAGATCGAACGTGGCAAGGTCAGCTCGATCACCGTGTCGGCCGAGAATCTCGGCGAGTTTGCCGGTGTCCGGAAATTCCGCTTCGGCGAGACCGAGGACCACGACCAGGTCGGTATCGTCACCGGTCTGGCCTGGACCGAAGTCGGCGGCGACCTCCTCACCATCGAAGCCGTCCGCATGCCGGGCCGTGGCAAGATGATGGTGACCGGCAATCTGCGTGACGTGATGAAGGAGTCGATCTCTGCGGCCAATTCCTTCGTCCAGTCGCGAGCGCCGTCGCTGGGTATCAAGCCGACCATCTTCCGGGCCGCGGATATTCACGTCCACATGCCCGAAGGCGCGACGCCCAAGGACGGACCATCGGCCGGCGTCGGCATGATGACGGCGATCGTCTCGGTCCTGACCGGCATCCCGGTCCGCAAGGATATTGCCATGACCGGCGAGATCACCCTGCGTGGCCGTGTCCTGCCGATCGGCGGGCTGAAAGAAAAGCTGCTGGCCGCCCTGCGCGGTGGCGTGAAGACTGTTCTCATCCCCAAGGACAATGAAAAGGACCTCGCCGAGATCCCGGACAATGTGAAAGAGGGCATGGAGATCATTCCGGTCGAGACCGCCGATGAAGTGCTGATGCGGGCGCTGGTCGAGCCGGTCGAGCCGGTCGAATGGACCGAGGCCGACGAAGCGGCGCTGGCGGCAATCGCGTCACAGCCGGGCGGTGATGGCGATGCGGGGCAACCGATTGCGCACTAGCCGCTGAAACCGGTTTCATTTGAAACAATATTGGCCGGAGGCGTCGCCTCCGGCCATTTTTGTGCGTAAAACTGGCTGTGAAGCGCAGAAGGTGGATTGACCGTGCAAGCCGGGGCCGCCACTCTGACGCCCATGAACAAAGCGACGTACTTTTTTGCGGCCTATTTTATCAACGCAACCCAATTGGGGGCGGTGGCCGGCTAACTTGTGCGACAGCGCAACGAAACCAGGGCTTCCCCCACGGGGAGGCCCTTTTCTTTTGTCTGAAGGGATCACACACATGGCAACGGACATGACGCGGGATGAAATCCGCTCGGCAATCAGTGAGATCGATCAGGAATTGATCGACGCCATCGCCCGTCGCTCCGGACTGGTGGAGGAAATCCTCAAGGCCAAGGCCCGTACCGGCAGCCCGGTGCGCGACAGGGAGCGTGAGCGCGACGTGCTCCGGGCTGCCGTCCAGCAAGGGACCGAGAAAGGTGTGCCGGCAGAGCTGGTCGAAACCCTGTTCCATGCCCTGTTCGAGGCCTCGGTGCGCCGCCAGCGCCAACAGTTCGATTCGATGCGCAATGACGAGCTGAACGAGGCAACCGTCGCCTATCTGGGTGGTCCGGGAAGCTACAGCCATATCGCTGCACAAAAGGTCTTTCAGCGGCGCAATGCGACCGTCGTACCATCCCCGAAACGGGATTTCGTCTCGATCTTCCGCGCTGTCGAGAATGCGGAGGTCGACTACGGGGTGATCCCGATCGAGAACACCACGACCGGGTCGATCAACGAAGTCTATGACATCCTGATAAACTCGCACACGCAGATCATCGGTGAATTCTTGCTGCGGGTAGACCATTGCCTGGTTGGCCGCGCCAGCGGGCAGGGGCGGGTCCGGCGGGTCTTCGGGCATCCGCAGGCACTGGCCCAGTGTCGCCGCTATATCAGCTCCCACCCGGAGCTCGAGACCCACATGGCGGCTTCGACCACACGCGCGCTGGAGCGCCTTCTTGAAGACGACGACACCGCGGTGGCTGTTGCAGGCGAGGATGCGGCCCGCCTGTTCGGCATGGATATTCTCGAGCGCAATGTCGGCGACCACGAGCAGAACATCACGCGGTTCATTGTCATCGGCCGCAAATCCAAGCTCCCCACACGGGAGGTCGAGTGCAAGACTTCGATGATGTTCACCACACGCGACACGCCCGGCTCGCTGGTCAATGCGCTGATCGGCTTCCGCGACCACGGCATCAATCTGGTGAAACTCGAATCACGCCCGATTGCCGGCAATCCGTGGGAAGAGATGTTCATCATGGATGTCGAAGGGCATATCGAGGACGGCAAGATCCGCCAATCCATGTCGGTACTCGAAGAACATACGCGCGAGATCAAGCTGCTCGGTTGCTACGCGATGGACGCGATCGACAAGGTCTCTGTCGCCGAGTGACTGTTGTGGGTTGGCAGGTGGCGCCCGCCGGAGACGGGCGCCACCATCCGGTCATGCCTTGGTGACGTAATCTTCCAGGATTTTCTCGTGTTTGGCGCGTTCGAGCTTTGACGAGAACTGGTCGTTGATGCGCTGCTCCTGCAACGTCTTGACCAGGGTGATGAGGGATCCGGTCAGGAACAGGATGCCCATTCCGACATAGCCCTTGGTCGACAGGTCGACCGGCATCAGCATCAGTGACAGGCCCAGCATGGCATAGGCGACTGCGACACATGCATAGTTGAAACTGATCCAGAGTTTCGATTGTCCAAGCATATTGTCTCCTCCCTATGCCGGATTGGTTGCTGACGGCGAGGCACCCAGACCGGCCTTGAGCCGCTTGAGGATGTCGTCGCCGCGCGCTTTCATCGCGGCACCGAAACCCTGATCGGCCATGCGGTCGATCAAACCGTTCCCGGACAGCTCCGAATTGATTTCGTCGAGGATGTCGGCGAATCCACCGGCATCGGGAACGGCCAGCGCCCGTTTGAGCACAGCTTCGCCTTCCATCAGGGCCCCGAGTCCGCCAAGGCTGCCATGAAGGGCCGTTCCGCCTCTGCGTTCGTCTTCCAGGGATCTAGCGGTGATCAGCCCCTGTCTCAGATCGGTCAGGCGCCGTTCGGTTTTCTCCAGCAGAAGGCGCAGACGCCGGGCGCCAGCACGTGTACGGGCGAGGGCGTCGGAGCGTGCAGCGTACTCATTCTCCAGGTCGGCGAGGGCATTGGCACCATCACCGGCCAGGTCCTCCATGCCCGCTTTTAGGGCATCACGGGTGCGCGCCTCCATGTCGTCGCGTCGGGTGATCAGGGCTTTTAGCGCCGTGTCTTCCTGACGCTCTCGCAGGATGAGACCGGCCAGTGACCGTTTGGCCGTGTCGTGACCCTTTTCGGCTTCCCGGATCTTTTGTTCGATGAGAAGGACTGCATTGTCAGTCTCCAGCTTGTCCCGGCTGGATTCAGACCGGGCCTTGAACAGTGCGACGAGTGTCGTGAACATGCCAATCTCCTTTGTGAACAATGTTCATTTAAAAAGGCTAGGCGGGAATCCCATTCACGCAAGCGGTATAATGAACATTGTTCGGATGGCATGGTCGGAGTATCAGATTGGACATGACAGATGTTCAGGACAAACTTCGGCCCCGGGGCCGTCCGGCTTTGGCGCCGGAAGCCCGCGATCAGGCTCTTGCAGCGGCGGGCGCCTTGTTGGCGGAGCAGGGGCTGAAGGGCATGAAAGCCCGCACCATCGCGGAACGCGCCGGGCTCAGCGTCGGGTCGATCTACAAGCTTTTTGGCGATATCGACGATCTGATCCGTGAGCTCAACATGATCACTTACCGCGATTTCGCGGAACATCATCGCCGGGCGCTGGAGCGGGCCGCCCTTGATCCATCCGAGGTGCATGGGCGCGTCATGGTGCTGGCCAAGGCCTATGTGGATTTTGTCACTGCCGAGAATGCACGGTGGCGGGCACTGCTGGCGTTCAATCGCCGGCAGGGTGGCTCGGCGCCGCAATACTATACCGACTTTGAGAACGAGCTCTTCAACCTGGTGATCGATGTGTTGGAACCGGCACCGGGGCTGGAAGATGTCGCCTTGCGGGAAACGTCTGCGCGCGCGCTCTGGGCCGCAGTCCACGGCATCATCGGGATCGTTCTGCCCAATGCCAGCTACGACAATCCAGTCGAGACGGCGATGAACCAGATCGAGATGGTTGTTGGCGCCTATATCCGGGATGCTGCACAGCGTCGCTAGGTCAGGCTTGCGCGATCGGGCTGGAAGGCATTACAAGCGCCTCCTGCCCACCAGACGGGCACCGGTATCCGGGCGGTTAGCTCAGTTGGGAGAGCATCTCGTTTACACCGAGAGGGTCGGGGGTTCGAGCCCCTCACCGCCCACCATACCCAGGCCGTGAGTCCTGCGCAGCAAAAGCGCGGCCCTGCGGGCAGCCATGTTTCTAGTCGAGCAGTGTTTCAGCCGCGCGTTCAAACAGGTCGAGCAGTGCTTCGGGGGCGGCAGGGTCGAAAACACGGACATCAGCGCGGGGCGCGAAGCGGCTGATTGTGCGGGCGGTTTCGGCGATCGGCGTGTCGCTTTCGGGGTAGTCATTCAGGATCACGCTGCAACGCCCGTCGAGCACCCGCAGTGCTGTCAAGGTGTGCGAAATCGTCCCCAGATAGCTACCGGCGACCAGCACCGGATGGGCGTCGAGTTCACGAATCAGGTCGAGATTGAGTCCGTCAGAGGCGATCGGTGACATCACACCACCGGCGCCCTCGATCACGGTCGGCATGTCGCGGCTGATATGATCCAGACACCAGCTGACGATCTTGTCGAGTGCCAGCTCGCGCCGTTCCTTGCGGGCCGCCAGGTCGGGTGAGAGCGGCGCCCGGAAGCGCCAGGGCGAAACGGCCTGAACGCCTTCGCCTGTCAAGTCGTCTGCATTGGCCCGCATTAGACGGATTGTATCGGTCTCGTTCAACGCTGACGGATCAAAGCCGGATATAACCGGCTTGAGCACCCGCATCGATCGACCGCTGGCCCGCCAGGCGCGGATGATCTCGCACAGCACATGGGTCTTGCCGATATCCGTTCCGGTGCCAGTGAAAAAGAGGGGTCTCATTACTCGGCAGCCTCGGCGGTTTGCAGGATTGATTTCAAGGTTGCGGCGAGGCGGTCGATATCAGCCTCGCTGTGCGCTGCGTTGAAGGTAATACGTAGTCGGGCCGTCCGCCGGGGCACCGTCGGAGGGCGGATCGCGGTGACCAGGAAGCCTGCCGCTTCCAGATCGGCCGAAGCCGCTAGCGCGGCGGCTTCATCGCCAATGATGATCGGTACGATCGGTGAGGGAGGTTCGGCAAGTCCGAGCGCCCGGCAAAATCTGCGGGCCAGGGCCATTGGTCGCTCGCGCAGCGCCGCGTCATGTTCAATCAGGTCCAGCGCCGCCAGCGCGGCGCCGATGCTGGCCGGCGGCAGCGCCGTTGTGAAGACGAGCGGCCGGGCGCGGGTCCGCAGCAGGTCGCAGACATCGCGCGATGCACACACATAGCCGCCATAGCTACCCAGCGCCTTGGACAGCGTCCCCATTTGCAGCGGCGGCACGACTGGCGGCTGGAAAGTGTGGGTGCTGCCATGGCCATCACCGATCACACCGATCCCGTGCGCGTCGTCAACGAGGGGCCAGGCGTCGTATTGGTCGGCGAGTGCCATGATATCGGGCAGGGGAGCGAGGTCGCCATCCATCGAGAACACGCCGTCTGTCAGGATCATGGCGTGTCGGTGCTCCGGTCTCAGAGCGACCAGCTTCGAGGCGAGCGTTGTCATGTCATTATGCGGAAAGACTTCGACACGGGCGCCAGACAGTCGGGCGCCAGCGTGCAGGCAGGCATGGGCGAGGGCGTCGACGAAGACGATGTCGCCACTGCCGACAAGGGCGGGTGTGATGGCCAGATTGGCCAGATAGCCCGACCCGAAGATGAGGCAGTCTTCGGTCCCCTTGAACGCTGCGAGGCGCGCTTCCAGTTCGAACAAGAGCGGATGACCACCGGTCACCAGGCGGGAGGCACCGGAACCGGCGCCGTGTTGCCGAGCCGCGGCTGCCGCGGCTTCTTTCACCGCTGGGTGCTGGCTGAGGCCGAGATAGTCGTTGGAGCAGGCATTGACCAGTTGGCGGCCGTCGCGCTCGACAAGCGCCCCACCCAGCGGGCGGGTCTCACGGGTCCGGCGACGCAGATTGCGCCGGTCGAGCCCGGCCAGCTTGTTGGCTGCGAAACGCTCGAGGGAAGCACTGGCAGATGTCATACAAAGCCTGTCGCACAGAATTGTGGCCTGCTAAAGCCTCCACATGTTTCGGGATGCAGACAAGATGAATTTCGACCCCGCTGATCATGCGCTCTGGCGTCCCTACGCCCAGATGAAAACCACGCCGCCCGCCCTGCCGGTCGTCAGCGCGGAGGGCGTCCGCCTGACCCTTGCCGATGGCCGCGAGTTGATCGACGGGGTCTCGTCCTGGTGGACGGCTTGTCATGGCTACCGCCATCCGCACATCATCGATGCCGTCAAGCGCCAGCTTGATGCCGTGCCCCATGTCATGCTGGGCGGTCTGACCCATGATCCCGCCGAGCGCCTGGCACGGCGTCTGGCGGCACTCGCCCCGGGTGACCTCAACCATGCCTTCTTTTGTGAGTCCGGATCGGTCTCGGTCGAGATCGCGATGAAGGTCGCGGTTCAGTCCTTCATCAATCGCGGGCAGCGCGGGCGTACCCACTTCCTGGCCTTTCGCGGCGGCTATCATGGCGACACGCTGGCGACGATGTCGGTTTGTGATCCAGAAGAAGGCATGCATTCGCTGTTCGCCGGAGCGATAGCCCGGCAGCTGATCGCCGACCTGCCAACCGACCCGGATCGGATCGACAGCCTCGATGCGCTGGTGTCTGATCATATCGACACGCTGGCCGGCGTGGTGGTCGAGCCCCTGGTCCAGGGCGCCGGCGGCATGCGTTTCCATGACGCAGCGACGCTGCAGGCCTTGCGCGATTTGTGTGACCGTCACGGCCTGCCGCTGATCTTCGACGAGATCATGACCGGTTTCGGCCGACTGGGGACGATGTTTGCTGCTGAGAAGGCGGGGGTCACGCCCGACATCATGACGGTATCAAAGGCGCTGACCGGCGGCACACTGCCTCTGGCGGCAACGCTGGTTTCGACCCGTCTGTTCGAATTGTTCTGGGACGAGGATCCCGGCAAGGCGCTGATGCACGGCCCGACCTATATGGGCAATCCGGCAGCCTGTGCGGCGGCCAATGCCTCACTCGACTTGTTCGAACACGAGCCGCGTCTGGCACAGGTCCATGCCATCGAGGCGATGTTCGCGGCGCTCTTGCCGGCCGCGCGGGACATTCCGGGCGTGGTCGATGTCCGCTGGCAGGGCGCAATCGGCGTGATCGAGATGGCAAGCCTGCCCGAGCTTGATATCCTCAAGGCGTGTTTCGTCGAGGCGGGTGTGTGGGTCCGACCGTTCAACAATATCATCTATCTGATGCCGCCCTATACGATCAGTGCTGAAGATCTTGATCACCTTGTACGGACGACCCTGCGGGTCACGACGGCCTGGGCACAGCGTCATTTTTCGGGCGATTGACCGGCTTGCTGCAATCCATCTGCAATACCTCTGCAACCCGTGCTGAAAGCCGCTTGACCGGGCCGCGCTCTGCCCATAAACAACGCACCTCGCTTCGGCGAGACGCCTGATGCGGGTGTAGCTCAGTTGGTTAGAGCGCCGGCCTGTCACGCCGGAGGTCGCGGGTTCGAGTCCCGTCACTCGCGCCATTTCCTTTCACCTTGAAAGGGATGGCCAGACGCCAAAACGGCCGCCCCTCGGGGCGGCCGTTTGCGTTTGGGCTGTGATTGGAAGCCGAGCTATTCGGCGGCGACCGGGTCGGCCAGATCATATTGCGCTTCGACATCGGCGATCAGGTCGCGATCATCGACCTGCCAGGGGTGAAAGCCGGGCTGGAAGTAGGCCAGCCAGGGCAGGATCACCCGTCGAACCACGCCCGGTCGACCCCACAGATACCAAGCCAGTCCGGCGCGAGCCTTGAACCCGGTGATTCCATCTTGCGCGAGCAGGTTAAGAGCGTCGGTCCAGCGCTTGAGCATGAAATCCTTCGAGACCCGGGCAAAGACGGCGCAGCGTATGCCCCAGCGCTTGAGTGGCCGCACATCCCGCATGATGTGGGCGTAGGTGTCGAAAGCGACGCTCTTGTGCTCGATCTCCTCGATCGCGTGCCACAGCCACATGCGTTGCGATTCGCGATCCGCGCCTTCATAGAGCGCCGCGTCCTTCAGGGCGAGGTGGGCGAAAATTGCCGTGAAATGCTCCAGCGAGACCGTGATGCTCAGCTGGGCGACGGGATGGCCCTCGCGCGCTTCGGCGAGGCTGTCCTCGACCCGCTTCAGTGCAGCGCTGACATCATAGCCGGCCTCGATCACGCGCGCGTTGAAGCTGTTGTGCTCGCGGGTGTGGAAGGCTTCCTGGCGGACGAAGTCCTTGATTTGTGCGGCGAGGGCGGGCGGGACTTCCTTCTGGAAGCGCTTGACGCTTTCGATGAAAAAGGTCTCGCCAGCCGGGAATGTAATCGACAGGGCATTGTGCCAGGCGGTGGCAAACGGGTCCCCGCCAAGCCACCAGCGCACCCTGTCGGGGTCGTCTGTGAATTTGCGGTTCCTGGGCGTGATTTCCAGATCGTCGGGTGTGGCGGTCCGGGCCATGTCGTGCTCCATCCTGTAGACCCCGATCTGTGGGGTGAACGGTGTTTACCGTCACCCGATGCCATGGCTGTGTCAATTCCGGCGATTTGCTGCGAGCGCGAAATGATTTGCCATCCGGCTCGAAACATGTGACACGCGGCTCACGTTCCGCCGTGTGTAGGCAGCAAGCAGCTGCAAACGGTGGTCGTTGGCGAGACAGTCAGCCGTTTGACGGCCCGTATTGATCATTGCCACCCAGGCGCCAGGTCCGGCGCCAGTCACTGGCAGCTGATCTACGCAAGCTTCCGCAACAAGAACCCCGAGGATCGCGCCGCGCGACTGTCTGCGCCCGGTCCATGAGAAAGATTTGATTTTTGACCCAATTTACTGATCTCGGCCTGGCCGAGCCCATTCTGCGCGCTTTGACCGATGAGGGTTATGAGACCCCGACCCCGATTCAGCGCGAAGTCATCCCGGCGATGATTGAAGGCCGTGACATTGTCGGCATTGCGCAAACAGGCACCGGCAAGACCGCATCCTTCGTGCTGCCGATCCTCAATCGCCTGATTGAAGACAATCGGCGCACCCATCCGAAAACCTGCCGGGCGCTGATCCTGTCGCCGACCCGCGAGCTGTCCGCCCAGATACTCGAGAATGTCCGCGGCTATAGCCGTCACATGCGGGTCTCCTCGACCTTGGTCGTGGGCGGCGTGAAGCCTGGGCCGCAAATCCGGGCCCTGGCGAAGGGCGTCGACGTGCTGGTCGCCACGCCGGGACGTTTGCTCGACCTGATGCAGTCCGGTGCCGTCAAGCTGAGCGAGACGAAGGTCCTGATCCTGGACGAAGCCGACCAGATGCTGGACCTCGGCTTCTTCCCGGCCATCCGCAAGATCGTCAGCTTCCTGCCAAACAAGCGCCAGACAGCCCTCTTGTCTGCGACCATGCCCAAGCCGATCCGCGCCCTGGCGCAGGAAATGCTCGACGACCCCAAGGAAGTCTCGGTCGCCCCTGCCTCACGTCCGATCGAGCGTATCGAGCAGTCGGTTGTGCTCCTGCCCAAGGAGTCCAAGAAGGATCTCCTGCTGGAGCTGATGTCGGACAAGGCCGTCGAGCGCGCCATCGTCTTTTCGCGGACCAAGCATGGTGCCGACAAGATCAACCGGCATCTGGTCGATTATGGCCTCAAGTCTGCCGCCATCCATGGCAACAAGTCCCAGGCCCAGCGGATCAAGGCGCTGGATGGTTTCAAGACCGGCGCCGTCAAGATCCTCGTCGCGACGGACATCGCGGCGCGCGGTATCGATGTCGACAATGTTTCGCACGTGGTCAATCACGACCTGCCCAACCTGCCGGAGTCCTATGTCCACCGGATCGGTCGGACGGCACGGGCCGGCAAGTCCGGTGTCGCGGTCTCGATGTGTGAGCCGGGCGAGTATGAGTATCTGCGTGATATCGAGCGCTTGACCGGGCTCGATATTGATCGGGTTTTCATCGGGGATGAGGACAAGTTCCTGGCCGAAGCCAAGAATGCCACGCCGGCGGCTTCGCAGAAGAAGCAACAGCGACCGTCGCGCAAGAAGCCCTTCACGGCTGGTCGTGCGCGTCCGCAGGGACAGGGCAATGGTGGTGGCCGCGGTAGTGGCCAGGGTGGTGGCCAAGGTGGTGGTCAGGGCGGCGGATCCAAACGTCCCCGCCGCCGCAACAACCGCTCCGGCGCGCGTACGCCGGCCTGACGGCTATCGCCGCCCGTCCGCCCCGGCTTCGGCCGGGGCGCTGGCGGCGGCCGGCACCTCATAGGTGAAGCTGGCGTCGTCCGGACCCAGGGGCAGATCCAGGGCGAACCAGACGAAGATCATCGTCAGCGACGAGATCAGGATCGCCATCGAATATGGCAACATCACCGCGATCAGGCTGCCCAGACCGAATTCCGGAACATAGCGCTGACAGAAAATCAGGATCAGCGGCAGATAGGGCATCAGGGGGGTGATGATATTCGTCGCCTGGTCGCCCATGCGGTAGGCCAGCGTCGAACCCTCAGGGGAGATGCCCAGCAGCATCAACATCGGTACAAAGACCGGGGCCAGCAGCGCCCATTTCGCCGAGGCCGAACCCATGAACAGGTTCAGGACGGCGACAAGCAGCACCATTCCTATGATCAGCAAGGGGGCCGGCAAGTTGAGCGATTGCAGCCCTTCGGCGCCGGAAATGGCGATGACAGTGTCCATTTCCGAGGCCCCGAACAGCATGATGAAATGCGCCATCGCGAAGGCGAGAATGATGTAGCCACCCATATCAGCCATCGAGCGGGTACCAAGCTGGACGACATCCTTGTCGGACTTCACTGACCCGACTGCGATGCCATAGATCGTGCCTGAGACCAGGAAGGCGATCATCAGGATGGCAACAATGGAGCGGTAGAATGGCGCGAGGTCGCCCGTCGCGTCGCGCAGGACGCCGTTCGCGGGGACGGTCATGAACAGCACGATTATGGTCACCGCGAGCAGCGAAAGTCCGGCCCAGAGCAGGCCTTTCTTCTCGTTGGCGCTGAGAGCGCCATCGCCTTCCGGTTCGGCAAAATCGGCGGGACGTTCCCAGGTCCCCAGACGGGGTTCGACAATGCGATCATTCACCAGAGTGCCAACGATCACCAGCAAGGGGGTTAGGGCGATGGTGAAGTAGTAGTTGTCCAGCATGCCGATGGTCGCGCCTGGCTCGATCGTCTGGGCTGCAACTTCGGTGATCCCGAACAGTAGAGGCTCAAGGGAGGTGACCACCAGATTGGCCGAGAAACCGGCGGAGACGCCCGCGAAAACTGCTGCGATCCCGGCAATCGGGTGGCGACTTGCGGCGGCGAAGACCACGGCGCCCAACGGGACCATGACGATATAGCCGGAATCAACGGCCAGATTGCCCATCACGCCGGCGAAGACGAGAACCGGGGTCAGGAGGTAGGAGGGCGCACCCGAGACCATGACCCGCAGACCGGCAGACAGGAGCCCCGTTTTCTCGGCGATCCCGGCCCCGATCATGACCACCAGGACCATGCCCAGCGGTGCAAATCCGGTCAGGACGCCTGGCATCCCGACGAGCAGGGTCTGCAATTGTGCACCGGTCAGGAGATTGACGACGGCGATGTTGTCACCACTGACCGGATTGGTGACGGCCACATCCAGCGCTGCCAGGCCGAAGGAGGCGACAAGCACAATACCAATCAATGCCAGAAAGATCGTCACCGGATCCGGCAGTTTGTTGCCGGCCTTCTCGACCGAATTGAGAATGGCTGTTCCGATGCTCATGTGCTGTCTCCCCGAATACAAGGACCGGAGTTTGAGCGCATTCGACCGCCATTCGCAATGCCTCTGCGGGCTTCGTTCCCGTGGCGCCGCTGATCAGTTACCGTCTGGGCGATCGTCGGGTTTCGGAATTTCCACCCCATCCATCGCATCCTCGCCCTCGGCCAGCGCAGCGAGGGCCGGGGAGAAGAACTGCCGCGAGACCAGCAGCCCGGCCACCAGCAATGTGCCGGCGATCTGTGCCATCGGGCCGGCGATCCAGGCGAGATAACCGATCGACAGGAATAGAGCCCGCAGGCCACGGTTGAACTGCCTGCCGGCGACAATGTTCATCGCGCCGGCGCGATAGGCGCCTCGCAGGGCCTCGGCCGAGGCGTCATTGTCGCGCGCGACATCGGGGGTCGCGCCCAGGAGCATCGCGGAATAGTTCACCAGCCTGTAGGCCCAGCCGAATTTGAAAAAGGCGTAGGCGTAGATGACCAATAGGCCCAGCGTCATCACCTCCCACTGGATCCGTGAGGAGGTGTCGAGGAAGGGCACGTCGCTAACGGCAGCCATGACCGGGGCGAGTGCGGTGATCAGCGTGAAGGCAGCGCCGATGCCCAGCAGGGCGGTCGAGGCAAAAAAGGCGATCCCGTTCTGCAGGCCGGCGATGATCTGGCTGTCCATGATGCGAACCGAGCGGGCGGCCATGTACATCATCCATTGCTTGCGGTGGACATCCATCCGGCGCGACAGCGTGTGCCTGGCCAGCGGGCTGTGATCGACCAGCCAGGAAAAACCAGCCGCGATGAGCATGAAACCGATCACGCCATAATAATTGTCCAGCATTGCCAAACCCCCGGGCAGCTTTCCCGCCATGCAGCCATGAGTTCTACACCGCTTCAAGGCTGAATCCTGTCTTGCCGGCATGACGACCGGGGATGTGGGGGACAGGCGCAGTGCCAGTCCCGCTATCGCGAATTGCCTGCACAGCGATCATGGCGGTCATGCAGCCCCTTCCCACCCCGTTCCGGCGCGCACTCTGGTATCTGCGGTCCACATGGCCGCCCCTGGTGCTGGCGCTTGTCTGTCTGCTGGCGTCCCTGCTGCACGCTTCGCTGTGGTGGGGTGTGGCCTGCGGGGTTGGTGCCCTGTTGCTGATTGCCGACAGCCTGGCCCGGCATCGTGAGTTTCGCGCCTTGCGGCACTCTGTCCGGGCGGCGTGTGGCCTGACCGGAGAGGCTCTGGCCCGCTTCCGGGCTGCCCGATCGACCTGGTGTTCGCGTCGCGCGGCGATTGCCGCCGCTCAAGCGGAAGGTTTCGGTCTGGATGCCCGGGCCCTGGTGGCCGGCTGGGGGTACAAGCCCTGGCATGTTTTCCCGGATCGGGCCTTCACGATCAACTCACCCTTTTTGCGCCTGGCTTTCTGGCAATCCGTGTTGGGATTGAGGCGTTAGTCGGCGCCCTTTGACCGGGATACTGCACAGTGCAGTTAAAAATGGTTCGCAACTGGGATTGTTTATCCCCGGATCGCGTGACAAGGAACTGATGTCAGACGGTCTTTAGCCCTTGCTCCGAGCGTCCACGCGCTCTAGCTTCCGCGCCAAATCGGGCAGGGGGCCTGATTGGCGTTGGCGATTCGCTTTCGGCGTGTCTTGCCAGCCAATCCGCAGCCTTCCATACCCAACCGGACGCTCTTCATGGCGAGGCCTGGCGATGGACGCATTGCTTCTAGAATACCTGCCCATCCTGATCTTTTTCGCGATTGCCGCGGCGATCGGTATCGGTTTCATGGTTGCCGCCTTCGTGATTGCGCCGTCTCGGCCTGATCCGGAAAAAGTGTCGACCTATGAGTGCGGCTTCAACGCTTTCGACGATGCCCGCATGAAGTTCGATGTGCGATTCTATCTGGTCGCCATCCTCTTCATCATCTTCGACCTCGAAGTCGCCTTCCTCTTTCCCTGGGCGGTGACGCTTCGCGAGCATCTTGGCCAGTTCGAGTTCTGGTCGATGATGGTCTTCCTCACTGTCCTCACCATCGGCTTCGTCTACGAGCTGAAAAAAGGCGCGCTGGATTGGGAGTAGTCCACAATGGCATCTGATCTCACACCTCATGCCGGCATGGCCGGACGCGCGACCGTCCCGGGCTATGACCCCAAGAAGCACGACCCGTTCTTCGACGGTGTCAGCGATGCGCTGGCCGACAAGGGCTTTGTGGTCGCGGCCGCGGATGATCTGGTCACCTGGGCGCGTACGGGCTCGCTGATGTGGATGACCTTTGGTCTGGCCTGTTGCGCCGTTGAAATGATGCAGGCCTCGATGCCGCGTTATGACGTCGAGCGCTTCGGCTTTGCGCCGCGCGCTTCCCCGCGCCAGTCCGACGTGATGATCGTCGCCGGCACATTGACCAACAAGATGGCGCCGGCCTTGCGCAAGGTCTACGACCAGATGCCTGAGCCGCGCTACGTCATCTCGATGGGCTCATGCGCCAATGGCGGCGGCTATTATCACTACTCATACTCGGTCGTGCGTGGCTGCGATCGTATCGTTCCGGTGGATATCTATGTCCCGGGTTGCCCGCCGACCGCGGAAGCCCTGGTCTATGGCATTTTGCAGCTGCAAAAGAAGATCCGCCGCGAAGGCTCGATCGAGCGCTAGGAGAGAACGGCAAATGAGCGAAGCCCTCAAGGTTCTCGGCGACCATATCGCGAACGCCCAGGACGCGGCCGTCACCGGCTGGTCAATCGCCAATGGCGAGCTGACGGTGGAGATCCATCGCGACCGGATCGAGACCGTGCTGACCTGGCTGCGCGATGATCCGGCCTGCCGTTTCACCACGCTGATCGATATTTGCGGCGTCGACTACCCGCAGCGCGCCGAGCGCTTCGAGGTCGTCTATCACCTGCTCTCAATGCACCAGAATCACCGCATCCGCGTGAAGCTGGCGACGGATGAGGAAACGCCGGTCCCGACCGTGATTCCGGTCTACCCGGTCGCTGACTGGTTCGAGCGCGAAGCCTTCGACATGTATGGCATCGTCTTC
Source organism: Maricaulis sp. (assembly GCF_048268525.1). GTDB lineage: Bacteria > Pseudomonadota > Alphaproteobacteria > Caulobacterales > Maricaulaceae > Maricaulis. The sequence goes on from NZ_JBLWVH010000026.1 coordinate 19,684, forward strand.
GCCGATCATCCGGACCTGCGCCGCTTGCTCACCGATTACGGTTTTGAAGGCTATCCGCTGCGCAAGGACTTCCCGCTCACCGGCTATGTCGAAGTGCGCTGGGACGAGGAAGAAAAGCGCGTCGTCTACGAGCCCGTCGAGCTGGTCCAGGAATATCGCGACTTTGATTTCATGAGCCCGTGGGAAGGTGCCAAATACATCCTCCCGGGTGATGAAAAGGCGGAGGGTTAGACGATGGCTGATGACATGACCCAGGCCAATGAGGCCCCGCGCAATTTCACCATCAATTTCGGCCCGCAGCACCCGGCTGCGCACGGCGTGCTGCGCCTGGTGCTGGAGCTGGATGGCGAGGTTGTCGAGCGCGTTGATCCGCATATCGGCCTTTTACACCGCGGCACCGAGAAGCTGCTCGAGCACAAGACCTATCTCCAGGGCATCGGCTATTTCGACCGTCTCGACTATGTCGCGCCGATGAACCAGGAGCACGCCTTCTGCATGGCCGCTGAAAAGCTGGCCGGCATCACCGTGCCCAAGCGCGGCGAATATGTCCGCGTGCTCTATTGCGAGATCGGCCGGGTGCTCAACCACCTGCTCAATGTGACCACGCAGGCCATGGATGTTGGCGCGCTGACGCCGCCGCTCTGGGGTTTTGAAGAGCGCGAAAAGCTGATGGTCTTCTATGAGCGCGCCTCCGGCTCGCGCATGCACGCCCATTATTTCCGCCCGGGCGGTGTCCATCAGGACCTGCCGATGAAGCTGGTCGAGGATATCCGTGCCTGGTGTGACCAATTCCCGGCCAAGCTGGACGATATCGACAGCCTTTTGACCGAGAACCGGATCTTCAAGCAGCGCAATGTCGATATCGGCGTTGTGACCAAGGAAGACGTGCTGGCCTGGGGCTTCTCCGGCGTCATGGTGCGTGGCTCGGGCCTCGCCTGGGACCTGCGCCGTTCGCAGCCCTATTCGGTCTATGACGAGCTGAAATTCGACATTCCCGTCGGCAAGAATGGCGATTGCTATGATCGCTATCTGTGCCGCATGGAAGAGATGCGCGAGAGCGTGAAGATCATGATCCAGTGCTGTGACTGGCTCATGAAGGACGAGAATGCGGGCGAGGTGCTGGCCACCGACTCGAAGTTCTCGCCGCCGCGCCGGGCCGAGATGAAGCGCTCGATGGAAGCGCTGATCCAGCACTTCAAACTCTATACCGAGGGTGTCCACGTCGAAGAGGGCGAGACCTATGTCGCCGTCGAGGCGCCCAAGGGCGAATTCGGCGTCTATCTGGTCTCGGATGGCTCGAACAAGCCCTACCGCCTGAAGATCCGCGCACCGGGCTTCGCCCACCTCGCGGCGATGGATTACATGAGCAAGGGCCACATGCTGGCCGACGTGTCCGCGATCATCGGCTCGCTGGATGTCGTGTTCGGGGAGATCGACCGATGAGCGTTCGTCGTCTCGCAAAAGAGCAGCCCGAGAGCTTTGCCTTCAACAAGAAGAGCGAAGACGAGATCAAGTTCTGGCTGGCCAAATATCCCGAAGCCAAGAAGGCCTCGGCGGTCATCCCCATGTTGTGGATCGCGCAAAAGCAGGAAGGCTGGGTGTCCGAGCCCGCCATCCGTGACATCGCGAACCGGCTGGAAATGCCCTATATCCGCGTCTACGAAGTCGCGACCTTCTACACCATGTTCAATCTCGAGCCGGTCGGGACACACCTGATCCAGGTCTGCGGCACCACGCCCTGCATGCTGCGCGGCTCTGACGAGCTGATCGATGTCTGCAAGAAGCGCATCGGCAAGCCGCACGAGATTTCGGCTGACGGCAAGTTCACCTGGGTCGAGGTTGAGTGCATGGGCGCTTGCGCCAACGCCCCGATGATCCAGCTCGCCAACCCCGATGGCGACCATTACGTCGAGGACCTCGACGGGCCGAAGCTGGAAGCCCTGATGGACGACCTCGCCGCCGGCAAAAAGATCAAGTACGGCCCGCAATCGGAGCGCAATGCTTCCGAGCCGCATGGCACCAAGGTGCTCACCGACCCGTCGCTCTATGACGGCTCTCGCGCGAAGAAGATCAAGCTGCCGAATACCGGCAAGGCGGAGGGCTGATACATGGCGACGCAACTCCTCCAGGATAAAGATCGTATCTTCACCAACCTGTTCGGGCATCACAGCCCGGATCTGGAAGGCGCCAAGCAACGCGGCTGCTGGAATGGCACCAAGGAAATCCTCGAACAGGGCCGTGACTGGATCATCGACAACATGAAAGCCTCGGGCCTGCGCGGCCGGGGCGGCGCCGGTTTCCCGACCGGTCTGAAATGGTCCTTCATGCCCAAGGAAGTGGGCGCCCGTCCGCACTATCTCGTCGTCAATGCCGACGAATCCGAGCCGGGCACCTGCAAGGACCGCGAGATCATGCGGCATGATCCGCACCTTCTCATCGAAGGCTGCCTGATCGCCTCATTCTCGATGCAGGCCCATGCCTGCTACATCTATCTGCGCGGTGAATATGTCACCGAGCGCCTGGCCATGGAAAAGGCCGTCAAGGAGGCCTATGAGGCCAAGCTGATCGGCGACGACAATATTCATGGCTGGCCCTTCCACGTCTATATCCATCACGGCGCCGGCGCCTATATCTGCGGCGAAGAGACGGCCCTTCTGGAAAGCCTGGAAGGCAAGAAGGGGCAACCGCGCCTCAAGCCGCCATTCCCCGCCAATGCCGGCCTCTATGGCTGCCCGACCACGGTCAACAACGTCGAGTCGATTGCCGTTGCCGGCACCATTTTGCGCCGCGGCGCCGAATGGTTCGCCAGGTTTGGCCGCGAGCGCAATGTCGGCACCAAGATCTTCTCGATCTCCGGCCATGTGAACAATCCGTGCAATGTCGAAGAAGCCATGTCGATCCCGATGAAAACCCTCATCGAGACGCATGCCGGCGGTGTGCGCGGCGGTTGGGATAATCTCAAGGCCGTCATTCCGGGCGGCTCCTCGGTCTCGCTCCTGCCGAAAGACATTTGCGACGACGTGCTGATGGATTTCGACGCGCTCTCCGCGCACAAGTCGGGTCTGGGCACGGCTGCCGTCATCGTCATGGACAAGTCCACCGACGTGGTGAAGGCGATCGCCCGTATCTCCTACTTCTACCGCCATGAAAGCTGCGGCCAGTGCACGCCGTGCCGCGAAGGCACTGGCTGGATGTGGCGCGTCTTGACCCGCATGGCGGCCGGCGAGTCGACGATTGAAGAGATCGACATGCTGCTCGACGTCGCCGGTCAGGTCGAAGGTCACACGATCTGCGCCCTGGGTGACGCGGCCGCCTGGCCCGTCCAGGGCCTGATCCGCCATTTCCGGTCCGAGATCGAGGACCGCATCAACAATTACCGCGCTGGCAAGCCTGTCTTTGTCAGCCAGGTCGCGGCCGAGTAGGGGCATCATCCGATGAGCGAAGATCTCCGCAAAATCATTATCGACGGCGAGGAAATCGAGGTTCCGACTTCCTATACGCTGTTGCAGGCGGCTGAAGCGGCTGGCCGGGAAATCCCGCGCTTTTGCTATCACGAGCGCCTCTCGGTCGCCGGTAATTGCCGGATGTGCCTGGTCGAGCTGGTCGGTGCGCCCAAGCCGGCGGCGTCCTGTGCGATGAATGTACGTGACATGCGCGGCGGGCCGAATGGCGAGCCGCCGGCGATGAATACGCTGTCGCCACTGGTCAAGAAGGCGCGCGAAGGGGTGATGGAGTTTCTGCTCATCAACCACCCGCTCGATTGCCCGATCTGCGACCAGGGCGGTGAGTGTGACCTGCAGGACCAGTCTTTGGTCTATGGCCGCACCGGTTCCCGTTTCCCGGAAAACAAGCGCGCGGTTGAAGACAAGGAAATGGGTCCGATCATCGCCACGGAGATGACGCGCTGCATCCAGTGCACGCGCTGCGTCCGCTTCGTCACCGAAGTCGCCGGCTCGCCCGAGATCGGCATGATCGGTCGCGGCGAGGATGCCGAGATCACCACCTATCTGGAAAGCGCCGTGACGTCGGAGCTGTCCGGCAATGTCATCGATCTGTGCCCGGTCGGTGCGCTGACCTCCAAGCCCTACGCCTTCAACGCCCGTCCGTGGGAGCTGAAGAAGACCGAGACCATTGATGTGATGGATGCGCTTGGCTCGAATATCCGTGTCGACGCCCGTGGCTCCGCCGTGCTGCGCATCCTGCCGCGCGTCCATGAGGGCGTGAACGAGGAATGGATCTCCGACAAGACGCGCTACGCTTGGGAAGGTCTGGGCCGTCAGCGTCTCGACAAGGCCTATGTCCGCGAAAACGGCAAGCTGCGTCCGACCGATTGGCCTGAAGCGCTGACGATTGCGGCAGACAAGCTGGGTGGTGACGCCTCGAAAATCGGCATGATCGCCGGTGATCTCTGCTCGGCCGAGGAAATGAAGGCCGCCAAGGATCTCGCTGACGCGCTCGGTGTGAGCTCGATCGATTGCCGCCAGGATGGCGCCAAAGTGGGCGGCGGTGCGCGTGAGGACTACCTCTTCAACGCGACCATTGCCGGCGTCGAGGACGCCGATGCCATCCTCATCATCGGCGCCAATCCGCGCAAGGAAGCGGCCATCCTCAACGCCCGCATCCGCAAGACCTGGCTCCATAATGACACAAAGGTGGGGCTGATCGGCGAAGCCGTCGATCTGACCTATCCCTATGAGCATGTCGGCACGTCGGCCGATGTTCTTGCCGGCCTGAAGAAAAAGCGCTCCGGCTTCATCAAGACGTTGAAGGACGCCAAGCGCCCGCTCATCCTGGTTGGCTCCGGCGCCCTGACCCGCGCCGATGGCGCCCAGGTGCTGCGCGCCGCCGGTGAACTCGCTGATGCGGTCGGGGCGGTCAGCGCCGAGTGGAATGGCCTCTCCATCCTGCACACGGCGGCCAGCCGTGTTGCCGGTCTCGATCTCGGCTTTGTGCCGGGCGAGGGGGGTCATGATGTGGCGGGCATGCAGTCCAATCCGCTCGACACGGTTGTGCTGATGGGCGCCGACGAGCTGGACATGGCCCAGTTCGGCGACGCCTTCGTGATCTATGTCGGCAGCCATGGTGATGCCGGCGCCCACCGCGCCGATCTCATCCTGCCGAGCGCCGCCTGGACCGAGCAGGACGGCCTCTTCGCCAACACCGAAGGCCGGGTCCAGCTGGCCTATCGCGCGACCTTCCCGAAGGGCGACGCGAAAGAGGGTTGGGCGATCTTCCGGGCCCTGTCCGAGCGCCTGGGCAAGACGCTGCCCTACAACAACCTCACCGAATTGCGCCACAAACTGTTCGCCGATGTTCCCGTTCTGGCGGGAATCGATCACGCACCGGGTGCAAGTGAGGGCTATGACGCCAAAGCCGCCGGTGTTGCCGGTGATGTCGAGGCAACCGATTTCGTGCCGGCGGTGCGGAATTTCTACTTCACCAACCCGATCGTCCGGGCCTCCAAGACGCTGGCGGAATGTTCTGCCCTGGCGTCCGGTCCGGCCCAGATGGCTGCGGAGTAAGCGATGACGGATTTCATCGAACAATTCGGTGTCTGGGGCGGGTTCGGCATTGCCGTGCTGCAGATCCTGGCCTTTGCCGTTGTCCTGCTGATTTCACTGGCCTTCCTGCTGCTGATGGACCGCAAGGTCTGGGCCGCCGTGCAGATGCGCAAGGGCCCCAACGTCGTTGGCGCCTTCGGCCTGCTGCAGTCCTTCGCCGACTTCTTCAAATTCGTGTTCAAGGAAATCGTGGTTCCGGCCGGGGCGGATCGTTCGCTCTACCTGCTGGCACCGCTGATCACCCTGATCCTCGCCTTCGTGACCTGGGCCGTCGTCCCGGCAGCGCCGGGCTGGGTGATTGCCGATCTCAATGTCGGCATCCTCTATTTGTTCGCCATGTCGTCCCTGGGTGTCTATGGCATCATCATCGGCGGCTGGGCCTCGAACTCGAAATACCCTTTCCTCGGCGCACTGCGCTCGGCAGCGCAGATGGTGTCCTATGAAGTCTCGATCGGCTTCATCATCGTGACGGTGCTGCTGTTCGCCGGCTCGATGAACCTGTCCGAGATCATCGAGATGCAGGGTGGCGGTTTCTGGAACTGGAATGTTTTGTCCTTCCACGCCTGGCCGATGCCGATGTTCCTGGTGATGATCCCGATGGCGGTGATCTTCTTCATCTCGGCCCTGGCCGAAACCAACCGTCCGCCGTTTGACCTTCCCGAAGCCGAGTCGGAACTGGTGGCGGGTTATCAGGTCGAATATTCCTCGACCCCGTATCTGCTGTTCATGGTCGGCGAGTATCTCAACATCGTGCTGATGTGCGCGATGACGGCGATCCTCTTCTTCGGCGGCTGGAATGACCCGTTCGGTCTGGACGTGTCCGGCTGGCCCTACCTGGCGTCGCACGCCTGGTATTTCTTCTGGTTCGCCGCCAAGATCGTTTTCTTCTTCTTCATGTTCGCGATGGTGAAGGCCCTGGTGCCGCGCTACCGCTACGACCAGCTGATGCGGCTGGGCTGGAAAATCTTCCTGCCCATCTCGCTCGCGGCCGTCGCCCTGGTCGGCGCCGCCGTCGTTTACGGACCTCAGGGGTAAGTCATGGGACGCATTCAACAAGCATTTCGCGGCGCGCTCCTGATGGACTTCTGGTCCGCTTTCGGACTGGGCATGCGCTATTTCTTCGCCAAGAAGGCGACGCTGAACTACCCGTTCGAGAAGGGTCCGCTCAGCCCGCGTTTCCGCGGCCAGCACGCCCTGCGCCGCTATGCCAATGGCGAGGAGCGCTGCATCGCCTGCAAGCTGTGCGAGGCCATCTGCCCGGCCCAGGCGATCACCATCGAGGCCGAGCCGCGCTCTGACGGCTCGCGCCGCACCACGCGCTACGACATCGACATGACCAAATGCATCTATTGCGGATATTGCCAGGAGGCATGCCCGGTTGATGCAATCGTGGAAGGCCCGAATTTCGAATTCGCCGCCGAAACCCGCGAAGAACTTTTCTACGACAAGGCAAAACTGCTCGAGAACGGCGATCGCTGGGAACGGGAAATTGCCAAGAACCTGGAACTCGACGCGCCTTACCGCTGATGCGGTGGGGGGCGATTTTGGGACGCATTTGAGAGGACGAGGGCACCATGCTCGCTAACCTGGCTTTCTGGGCCTTTTCCGGAGTGGCGATTTTGTCGGCCTTGATGGTCGTCATTTCGCGCAACCCGGTGCGGTCGGTCTTGTTCCTGATCCTGGCCTTTTTCTCGGCGGCCGGGCTCTTCGTGCTGCTCGGCGCGGAGTTCCTGGCGATGCTGCTGATCGTCGTCTATGTCGGCGCGGTCGCGGTCCTGTTCCTCTTCGTGGTGATGATGCTGGACGTCGACTTCACCGAGCTGAAGCAGGGCTTTTTGAGCTATCTGCCTCTGGGCGGTCTGGTCGCCATCATCCTGGCTGTCGAGCTGGGCATGATCGGCATGACCTGGCAGGCCTCGGACCAGGCGATGGCGCTGCGCGATGCAGCCATCCCCGAAGGGATGACCAATGTCGAGGCGCTCGGTCTCGTGATCTATGACCAATATGTCTATTTCTTCCAGGCTGCGGGCCTCGTGCTGCTGGTCGCCATGATCGGCGCCATCGTGCTGACCCTGCGCCACAAGCCGGGTGTGCGCCGCCAGAGCGTCTCGGCCCAGGTCGGCCGCGACCGCAAGGACGCCGTGACCATGCATGACATCAAGCCGGGACAGGGGATTGGAGAATGATGGACGTCGGACTGGGACATTATCTCGCCGTCGCCGGTGTGCTCTTCACCATCGGTGTCTTCGGCATTTTCGTGAACCGAAAGAATGTCATCATCCTGTTGATGTCGGTCGAGCTGATCCTGCTCTCCGTCAATATCAACCTGGTGGCCTTCTCGGCCTTCCTCGGCGATCTCGCCGGGCAGGTGTTCGCGCTTTTCGTCCTGACCGTGGCGGCCGCCGAGGCGGCGGTCGGTCTGGCCATTCTCGTCGTCTATTTCCGCAACCGGGGTGATATCTCGGTTGAGGGCGTCAACCTGATGAAGGGCTAGGGGATCATGGCACCCATTATCGTCTTCGGGCCGCTGATCGCTTCGGCCTTTGCCGGTCTTCTCGGCAATCATGTCGGCCACCGCGCGGCGCAGATCGTCACTACCTTCTTCGTGGTGCTCTCCTTCGTGCTGTCGGTGATCACCTTCTTCGACGTCACCTATGGCGGCAATGCCCAGACCATCCATCTGGCGACCTGGATGAGCGTCGGCGCGTTCGACGTCTCCTGGGCGATCAAGCTGGACAGCCTGTCGGCGGTGATGCTGGTCGTGGTGACTTCGGTCTCCTCGCTCGTGCACATCTATTCCTGGGGCTATATGGAGCACGACCCGCACAAGGCGCGCTTCTTCTCCTACCTGTCGCTCTTCACCTTCGCGATGCTGTCGCTGGTGACTGCGGACAACTTCCTCCAGCTCTTCTTCGGCTGGGAAGGCGTGGGGCTGGCCTCCTACCTGCTGATCGGCTTCTGGTACAAGAAAAAGTCGGCCAATGATGCGGCCATCAAGGCTTTCGTGACCAACCGGGTCGGCGATTTCGGCTTTGCCCTGGGCATCATGGCGATCTTCTACGTCTTTGGCTCTGTCAGCTTTGACGACGTCTTTGCCGGTGTCTCCGAGCATCGCGATACGGTGCTGGCCTTTGCCGGCATGGAGCTCAACGCGATCGAGCTGATTGCCTTCCTGCTGTTCATCGGCGCGATGGGCAAATCAGCTCAGTTCTTCCTCCATGTCTGGCTGCCCGACGCGATGGAAGGCCCGACGCCGGTCTCCGCGCTGATCCACGCCGCCACCATGGTCACCGCCGGTGTCTTCCTGGTCTGCCGGGCTTTCCCGATCTTCCAGGACGCGGAAGCGGCCTCCGCCTTCGTCACCGTGATCGGTGCCACCACGGCGCTGTTCGCGGCGACGGTGGGTGTGGCGCAGAATGACATCAAGCGCGTGGTCGCCTATTCGACCTGTTCGCAGCTGGGCTACATGTTCTTTGCTGCCGGTCTGGGCCTTTACGGCGCGGCCATGTTCCACCTGTTCACGCACGCCTTCTTCAAGGCGCTGTTATTCCTCGGCTCCGGCGCGGTGATCCACGGCGTCCATGACGAGCAGGACATGCGCAAAATGGGCGGCCTCTACAAGATGATGCCGATGACCTGGCTGATGATGCTCATCGGTACGGTCGCGCTGACCGGTGTCGGCTTCTCCTTCGGGGCTCTGGGTCTGTTGCCCTGGGATCTGGGCTTTGCTGGCTTCTTCTCGAAGGATGCGATCATCGAGGGGGCCTTCATGGCCGGCCGCGAGGGTGTCTTCTTCGGTATTCCGGCCTTCTGGATCGGCTGTGTCGCAGCCCTTTTGACCAGCTTCTATTCCTGGCGCCTGATCTTCATGACCTTCCACGGAAAATTCCGCGGTCCCAAGGACGTGTATGACCATGCCCACGACCCGAAATTCGCCATGGCGATGCCTTTGGTGGTGCTGGCGGTGGGAGCGATCCTGGCCGGTGGCATCTTCAAGGCCGACTTCATCGGCGAGCGGGCCTCGGCCTTCTGGCATGACGCCATGCCGTCAGCCGCGCACGGCGAAGCCGTTGCCGGGGGCCATGGTGATGATCATGCCGAGATTGGAGATCACGCGGTCGTCGATGACCATGCGGTCGTTGATGATCATGCCGGCGAGGCCAGCCATGACGCGCCGCCGGCGCATGTCGCAGCGGATGCCCACGCCGTGGTTGATGATCACAGCGAGGCCGGTGAGGGCGATCATGGTGGCGGACATCATCCGCCGACCTGGGTCCTGCTGTCGCCCTTCTTTGCCACGCTGATCGGCTTTGGACTCGCGATCTGGTTCTACTTGATCAATGAGGGCATGGGCGCCCGCATCGCCGCGCGCGGTGGTCCGCTCCATTCCTTCCTCTACAACAAGTGGTATGTCGACGAGATCTACCATTTCGTCTTCGTCCGCGGTGCCAAGGCACTGGGCGACCTGTTCTGGAAAATCGGTGATGTGAAGATCATCGACGGGCTGGGTCCCAATGGCGTTTCCGGCACGACGCTGGCTGCGGCGCGCCGCCTGGCCAAGGGTCAGTCCGGTTTCCTCTACCACTACGCATTCGTCATGCTGATCGGCGTCCTGGGCTTCACGCTCTGGATCATGATCGGGCAAGGGGGTCTTTAAATGTTCGGCGAATTTGAAGCCTTCCTGTCGATCCTGACGTTCGTTCCGGCGCTTGGCGCGCTGGTCATCGCGATCTTCCGGTTCACGGCCCGCTCCGAGGACCAGGGCCTGATCGACCGCAATTCGCGCTGGGTGGCCTGGCTGGCCACCATGGTGACGCTGGGCATGTCGATCCTGTTGCTGGCGAATTTCGACGCCGAGGCAACCGGATTCCAGTTCGTCCACGAAGTGACCTGGCTCGAGCAGATCGGTCTGGGTTACCGGATGGGTGTTGACGGGCTGTCGATCCTGTTTGTCGTCCTGACCGCCTTCCTGATGCCGATCTGCATCATGGCGTCGGGCGCGATCAAGACCCGCGTCGCCGATTACATGATCGCCTTCCTGCTGCTGGAAACCATGGTCATCGGCGTGTTCTGCGCGCTCGACCTGGTGCTGTTCTACATCTTCTTTGAAGGTGGCCTGATCCCGATGTTCATCATCATCGGTGTCTGGGGCGGACAGAACCGCGTCTATGCGGCGTTCAAATTCTTCCTCTACACCCTGCTCGGCTCGGTGCTGATGCTGGTGGCGATGATCGTGATGTTCCTGCAGGCCGGCACGACCGATGTCACCGTGCTGCTGGAGACCGAGTTCGCCCGCAATGCCCAGATGTGGATGTGGCTGGCCTTCTTCGCCTCCTTCGCGGTGAAGATGCCGATGTGGCCGGTCCATACCTGGCTTCCCGATGCCCACGTGCAGGCCCCGACCGCCGGTTCGGTCATCCTGGCCGGCATCCTGTTGAAGCTCGGTGGCTACGGCTTCCTGCGCTTCTCGCTGCCGATGTTCCCGGAGGCGAGCGACTATTTCGCGCCAATGGTGTTCGTGCTGTCGATCATCGCCATCATCTACACTTCGCTGGTGGCCTTCCGTCAGACCGACATCAAGAAGCTGATCGCCTACTCCTCGGTTGCTCATATGGGCTTCGTGACCATGGGCCTGTTTGCCATGAACGAGACTGGTGTGCAGGGGGCCATCTTCCAGATGATCTCGCACGGCGTGATCTCCGGTGCGCTCTTCCTGTGTGTCGGCGTCATCTATGACCGCATGCACACCCGCGAGATCGCCTTCTATGGCGGGCTGGTCCACAAGATGCCGGTGTTCGCGGCGATCTTCGGCCTGTTCGCCATGGCCAATGTGGGCCTGCCCGGCACCTCCGGCTTTGTCGGCGAGATCATGACCATGGTCGGTGCCTTCCAGGTCAGCTGGTGGATCGCCACCGGCGCCGCGGTCGGTGTGATCCTGTCGGCGATGTACATGCTGACGGTTTATCGCGACGTCGTCTTCGGCGAGATCACCAATCCCAAGCTCGAGACGATCACCGATCTCAACCGGATGGAGTGGCTGATCTTCATCCCGCTGATCATCGGTACGCTCCTGCTCGGCGTGTTCTCGACCCTGATCACGGATGTCACCGCGACCGCGGTTGATCATCTGCTTTCCAATTATGATGCGGCGCTTGCCGCATCGGCCCAGTAGGAGAAGCCAGCCATGACGGCGGACATGCTTTCCCACGACCTGTCGCTTCTCATTCCCGAGCTGGTTCTGGCCGGCGGCGCCATGGCGCTGCTGATGCTGGGTGTCTTCCTCAAGGGCGGCGGGACCGAGAAACTGGTCCAGTGGCTGACCGTTGGCCTGTTGGCCGCGGCGGCACTGGCGGCGCTCTTCCTGGTGAGCGGTGAGGGCATGGCCTTCAATGACAGCTTCGTCTTTGACAGCCTGGCGCGTTTCTCCAAGACCGCCATCGGCCTTGTCGCGGCGATCGCCATGCTGCTGGCCATGCCGTATCTGCAGGCCGAGAAGCTGGGCAAGATCGAGTATCCGGTCCTGGTCGTGCTGGCCGTGACCGGCATGATGATGATGGTTTCGGCCAATGACCTGATCGCCATGTATATGGGCATCGAATTGCAGTCGTTGGCGCTCTATGTGCTCGCCGCCTTCAACCGTGACAGCCTGCGGGCCTCCGAAGCGGGTCTGAAGTACTTCGTGCTTGGCGCGCTGTCGTCGGGCCTGCTGCTCTATGGTGCCTCGCTGGTCTATGGTTTTGCCGGCTCAACCGGTTTTGGCGACATCGCCCTGGCCGTTGGCAGCGGCAGCAATGTCGGTCTCACCGTCGGCCTGGTCTTCGTGATCTGTGGCCTGGCCTTCAAGGTTTCCGCCGCGCCCTTCCACATGTGGACGCCGGACGTCTATGAGGGCGCGCCGACCCCGGTCACCGCCTTCTTCGCGACGGCCCCGAAATTTGCCGCCATCGTGCTTCTGGCCCGCGTCCTGATGGAACCGTTCGGCGCTGTGGTCGACCAATGGCGCGACGTGATCTGGATGATCGCCGTGCTGTCGATGGCCGTCGGTGCCTTCGGTGCCCTGACCCAGCAGAATATCAAGCGTCTGATGGCCTACTCCTCGATCAGCAATATGGGCTACGCCCTGGTTGCCGTCGCCGCGGCCAGCCAGACCGGCCTGTGGGCGCTGCTGGTCTTCATGGTGCTCTACATGGTCGGGGCCATCGGCTCCTTTGCCACCATCCTGTCCATGCGCACGCGTGAGGGCATGGTCGAGCAGATTTCCGACCTCGCCGGTCTCGCCCAGCGCAATCCCGGACTCGGCTGGTCGATGACCGCGCTGATGTTCTCGATCGGTGGCCTGCCTTTCATGGTCGGCTTCTTCGGCAAGTTCTTCGTCATTTACGCCGCGGTGCAGGCCGACCTGATGATCCTCGCCGTCCTCGCCGTCCTGTTCTCGGTCGTGGGTGCGGCCTATTATCTGCGCATCGTGAAAGTGATCTGGTTCGACAGCTCGGAGGTCGAGTTCGTACCGTCTGCGGTTTCGACTTACTGGATTGCCCGGATCGCCGGCCTGGCGACGGTATTGCTGCTGCCGGTTCTCGGCTGGCTGGTCTTCCGCGCCTATTCGGTCGGGCTGGCGCTGCTCTAGCGCCTTAGCCTTGGCAGCGACCCAGCCCCAGCCCCGTATCGAGTGGATCGAGGAAACCAGCTCGACCAATGCCGATATCCAGGATCGGGCCTTGGCCGGTGAGCGTGGCCCATTATGGCTGGCGGCCCGCCGGCAGACGGCAGGGCGAGGGCGTCGTGGCCGTGCCTGGAGCGGGCTGAGCGGCAATCTCTTCAGCACGGGGCTGTACACGTTTCAGTGTGATCCGGGGCGGGCGGCCGAGCTGTCTTTCGCAGCCGCCCTGGCTGTTGCCGCGGTCTGCGACAGCGCCACGCGGGACCCGTCGGTGACGCGTCTGAAATGGCCCAATGATGTGCTCGTGCATGGCCGCAAGGTTGCGGGTATCCTGCTGGAGAGCGGTCCGGCGCCCGATGGCGGTCTGTGGCTGGCGGTGGGGATCGGCATTAATCTCGCCGAAGCACCAGACGATGCCGAGCGACCGGCCACGTCTCTGGGCCGGTATGGCGCGACCCTGTCGCCTGAGGTGGCACTCGAGACACTGGTCAGCGCCTTTGAGCGCGAACGCCAGGCCTGGCAGCTGGGCGGGTTCGGCCCGGTCCGCGATCGCTGGCTGACCCGGGCCCACGGTCTTGGCCAGCCCTGTGAAGCACGGCTTGAGGGCGAGACAGTCAAGGGCGTCTTTGCGGACCTGGGACCCGATGGCGCACTGCGACTGGACTTGGTCGGCGGCGGTCGCCGGTATATCTCCGCAGGAGACGTGTTTTTCCCGAAAGCGGGATGAAAGGAAGCCCATGCTGCTCGCGATCGATTGCGGCAACACCAATACGCTGTTTGCCATTCATGACGGCAATGACTGGGTCGCCCAATGGCGGTCGGGCACCGATGCCACCCGTACGGCCGATGAACATGCAGTATGGCTGACACAGCTCATGGCGTTGCAAGGGCTCTCCTTTGCCGACCTCACCGCCTGTGTGATTTCGACCGTTGTGCCGCAGGCCCTGTTCAATCTCCGCAATCTGTCGCGCCGCTATTTCAAGGCCGAGCCGGTCATTGTCGGTGAACCGGGCGTGCGCATAGATATCGAGGTTCGTCTGGACCGCCCGCAGGATGCCGGTGCTGACCGCCTGGTCAATGCCTTGGGCGCGCGAGCGATCTATGACGGCGCGCTGATCATCATTGATAGCGGCACAGCGACCACATTCGACGTGATTGCCGCTGATGGTGCCTTTGAAGGCGGGATAATTGCGCCCGGTATCAATCTCTCAATGCAGGCGCTGCACGGGGCGGCAGCCAAACTGCCGCGTGTCGCCATCGCCAAACCGGCGCGTGTCATGGGCAAGGACACGGTGTCGGCCATGCAGTCGGGCGTGTTCTGGGGCTATATCGACCTGATCGACGGGCTGGTCCATCGCCTCAAGAGCGAGTACGCCCAACCCATGACCGTGGTCGCGACCGGTGGTGTCGTCTCATTGTTTGACGGCGCCTCGAAGGCGATCGACCACTACGACGCGGATCTGACCATTCGCGGTCTTCTTGAAGTCTGGAAACTCAATGGCGGTGCCGATACGTGACCGATAGCCTCTACTTCCTGCCGCTCGGCGGATCCGATGAAATCGGCATGAATCTCAATCTCTACGGCTATGGGCCGGAGGGGAAACAGAAATGGATCATCGTCGATTGCGGTGTCACCTTCGGTGATCTTACGACACCGGGTGTCGACCTGATCATGCCCGATCCGCGCTTCATCGAGGAGCGCCGTGACGATCTGATCGGCATGGTGCTGACCCATGCCCACGAAGACCATATGGGCGCGGTGGCGCATCTGTGGCGGCGGCTGCGCTGTCCGATCTGGGCGACGCCCTTCACCGCCTGGCTGGTGCGTGACCGGCTGCGCGAATACGGGCTTCTCGACGAGGTCGAGCTGCACGAGATGGCGCTGGACTGCCGCTTCGATCTCGGCCCGTTCAACCTGCAACTGGTGACGCTGACCCATTCCATTCCCGAACCCAATGGCATCGCCATCCGCACGCCGGCGGGCATGGTGCTGCACACCGGTGACTGGAAGATCGACCCGGCCCCGATGATCGGCGAGGCGACCGATATCGACGCCCTGACCGCGATCGGCAATGAAGGCGTGCTGGCCATGGTCTGCGACAGCACGAATGTGTTTTCGCCCGGCGAGAGTGGCTCGGAAGGGGATGTCCGTGACGAGCTGATCAAGGTCGTCGGCGAATGCAAGACCGGCAAGGTGGCGATTGCCTCCTTCGCCTCCAATGTCGCGCGCCTGCAATCCTCCATTGAAGCCGCCGAGGCCAATGGCCGCCGCGTCTGCCTGGTTGGTCGCTCGATGCACCGCATGACCGCTGCCGCCAAGGCTGTCGGCATGTTGAAGCATGTGAAGGACTTCGTCAGCGAAGAGGAGGCGTCATCCTTCCCGGCCTCCAAGATTCTCTACCTGTGCACCGGATCACAAGGTGAGCCGCGCGCCGCCCTGTCACGCATCGCTGCGGGCAATCACCGCAATGTCTCGCTGAGCAGGGACGACACCGTCATTTTCTCGAGCCGCGTCATTCCGGGCAATGAGCTGGGAATATTCGAGCTGCAGAACCAGCTGGCCGAGCGCGGCGTCCATATCATCACCGAGAAGACCCGGCCGATCCATGTCTCCGGCCATCCCTGCCGGGACGAGCTGGCGCAGATGTATGCCTGGGCCAAGCCGAGCGTGGCCATCCCGGTGCATGGCGAGCGCCGTCACCTGCTCGAGCATGCCGATTTTGCCCGTGAGTTGCAGGTGCCGCATTCGGTTTCTGTCCGCAATGGCGACATGGTCCAGATCCGCTCGGACGGCACCGCCTCGATCGTCGACGAGGCGCCGGCCAGCCGGCTCCATGTCGATGGCAATTTCATCGTCGATGCCGACGCCGCTTCGATGCGCGAGCGCCGCAAGCTGGCCCATGCCGGACAGGTGACGCTGTCGATGGCGGTCAGCGAGAAAGGCGAGATCGTCTCGGGCCCGGAAGTGCGCCTGCAGGGCGTGCCGGAAGACGACAACATGTCCCTCGACGATTTCGCCGACGCCATGGCCGACGAGGCCGAGCGCGCCTTCGACCGCCTGTCCAAGCGCGATAAGCGCGATGTCGAGCGGGCCGAGGAAGAAGTCCGCCGCGCGGTCCGCCGCGAGGCCAATCGCATCTGGGGCAAGAAGCCCTGGGTCGAGATCATGATGCTGGAAGTCTGAAACCGGGAGATAACCCCATGAAGATCGGACGTTTGAACCATGTCGGCGTGGCCGTTCCCGATATCGAGGCGGCCAAGAAAACCTATGCCGACCTTTATGGCGCGAGCGATGCGACCGAAACCCGGGACTTCCCGCATCTGGGTGTTCGTGTCGCTTTTGTCCATCTCGACAATTCCGAGATCGAGCTGATCGAGCCGTGCGGTGAGGCCAGCCCGATCCACAAGTTTCTCGAGCGCAATCCCAAGGGCGGCCAGCACCATATCTGCTTTGAAGTGCCCGACATCATTGCTGCCCGCGACGCCATGCGCGAGCGGGGCGCGACGGTGCTGGGCACAGGAGAGCCCTATGTCGGCGCCCATGGCGTCCCGGTAATCTTTGTTCACCCGAAGGACAGCCATGGCCAGCTGATCGAATTGATGCAGGAGCCGGCCCGATGACCCGCTGGCTCAGCTATCTGCCCGTCGCCCTGGCGTCCATTCTCTGGCTCAAGGGGTTTTTCGTCCGGGATGGCGGTGTCGGAATCGTCAATGGCATTGTGGTCTTCCTGATCGTCTGGTGGCTGTTTTTCTTCATGATGCTGCCGGTCGGCGTTCGCTCGCAGGAAGAGTCGGGTGATGTGGTGGCCGGCTCCGAGCCCGGCGCACCACAAGCCCCTAATCTGAAACAGAAAATGTGGTGGACCACGATTGCGGCCTCGATTGTCTGGATCATTTACTTCGTCGTCACCGAAAGCGGTGTGATGGCGCAATTCATGCCGCAGCGCCTGTATAGCTAAGCCGGGTTAGCCACGTTCCACCCGCGCCGCGAAACAGCCATGGGCGGCGTTGTGCACGTCGACATGGGCGACGTCCTCACGCGCCAGAGCGGCCTCGATATTGACCGTCGGGTCACCGCCCAGGGCGAGATCCGCTCCGACCAGCATGCCGTCCGCATCAAACAGGCGCAGCGCCAGCGGTCGGCCTTTCATGACCGGCGGGATGGCATCGTGAAAGCGGGCGGCTTCGGTGGCCGTCTCGCGCACAAAGATCGCATAGCTGCTGCGATAGGGCGTGTCGGCCGTATGACTGACATGGTTGAGCAGGAGCAGCGTCTCGCCCGGCTCGGCGTCTTCCAGCGTGATGCGGCAGGGATAGCCGGGCTTGGCGGTCGCGGTGTGCCGGACGATGCCGTGCTCGGCCAGTTTCTCATCGCTCATGCCGAAAAATGGTGTGAAAGCGTCCGGCGCGAGCCCGGTGATGGTGAAGGCCATGGGTGTCTCCTCTGGATTGATGTCACACCCTGTCGCGCCTGAAGCCACACGCCCACCCGATCCTTGCTGTCGCCTGCGGCATGCGCCTTCGTCTTCGCGCGCTTTCACGCCGAAGTATGGGAGGGAACGGGATGTCGGCGGACACCGGGGTGTCCTGGTGGTGGTCTGCGGTGTCCGTGATGTCCTCGACATCCCGTTCTCGGAGATTTCCCGGACGCTCTCGCGACCGATTCCAATGCGCCAGGTACTGAGGGTCGGTCGTTTAGTGCCCCTGGACCTGATCACACGCCCTGCCGGAGCTATGGATTGTCACATCCAAGGCGCGGACAGGCTCCGCTCGCTTCCGGGCACAAGTGACTGAGCTCGCGCCTCCCGTCCCGAAAACCGAGGGCATTATGGGGTGGGCGGCGAGGGGGGAGGATAAGTTCGTCTCTATCCCCGCCTCACACACCGTCATCCCGATGACGATCGGGACCCAGTCTGCGACGCGAAGTCGTTGCCACGCTTGGTGAAATTGAGTGTGCGAGGCTGGGTCCTGACTTTCGTCAGGATGACGTTTTGGGTGGGTTATGCGGAGCATAAGGCGAAGTACCGCCATTCGGAGCGCAATCGGTTGGGTCTCTGCACCCCGACATCGCTGCCGCCTTGTATTACGGCGCTCACCCGGTCTAATGGGCGTCACACCCTTGCCCAGCGGAATCGCCCCATGCGCCTGTCCCGATATTTCCTGCCCGTCCTGAAAGAAACCCCGTCCGATGCCGAGATTGTCTCGCACCAGCTGATGCTGCGCGCCGGCATGATCAAGCAGGAGGCCGCCGGTATTTATGCCTGGCTGCCGCTGGGCCATCGCGTGCTGCGCAAGATCGAGCAGATCGTGCGCGAGGAACAGGACCGGGCCGGCGCGGTTGAGCTCTTGATGCCGACCATCCAGTCCGCCGATCTGTGGCGCGAGAGCGGCCGCTATGAGGATTATGGGGACGAGATGCTGCGCATCATCGACCGCCATGATCGCGACATGCTGTTCGGGCCGACCAATGAGGAGATGATTACCGACATCTTCCGGTCTTATTGCAAGTCCTACAAGGACGTCCCCAAGCTCCTCTATCATATCCAGTGGAAATTCCGCGATGAGCGCCGGCCCCGTTTCGGGGTCATGCGCGGGCGCGAATTCCTGATGAAGGATGCCTATTCCTTCGATGTCGACGAGGCGGCAGCGCGGCGCTCCTATAACCGCATGTTCGTGGCCTATCTCAACACCTTCGCCCGGCTTGGTCTGAAGGCGGTGCCGATGCAGGCCGATACCGGTCCGATCGGCGGCGATCTCAGCCATGAATTCATCGTTCTGGCCGAAACCGGCGAGAGCGAGGTGTTCTGCCATGCCGATCTGGTTGAGATGGGCGCGCCGGGTCTTGATGTCGATTTCGACGGCGATCTGCAGCCGCTGGTCGACCAGCGCACGGCGCTCTACGCGGCGACCGAGGAAATGCACCAGCCCGAGGCCTTTGCGGCCGTGCCGGCCGACCGCCAGCTGTCAGCCCGCGGGATCGAGGTTGGCCATATCTTCAATTTCGGCACCAAGTATTCCGAGCCGATGAAAGCCACGGTCCAGCACCAGGACGGTCAGCCGCGCCCGGTCCATATGGGCTCCTACGGGGTCGGCGTGTCGCGCCTGCTGGGTGCGATCATCGAAGCGCATCATGACGAGAAGGGCTGTATCTGGCCGGAAAGCGTCGCGCCGTTCGGGGCGGGGATCATCAATATGCGCGTCGGCGACGAAGCTTGCGATGCCGGCTGCGAGGCCGCCTACCAGGGCCTGGTAAAGGCCGGGCTCGACCCGCTCTATGACGATACCGACAATCGCGCCGGCGCAAAGTTCGCGACCGCCGATCTGATTGGATTGCCCTATCAGCTGGTAGTCGGGCCGCGTGGGCTGAAAGAGGGCAAGATCGAGCTGAAAATCCGCCGCACCGGTGAGACACACGAAATGTCGCCCGAGGATGCCGTCAGCCGGCTTGCTGAAGGGGCGTTCAGCGATGTCTGAGGCGGCTGGCGAGACGGGTGTCGGTGAAGGCGGCGGCGCACGGCCGTTCAGCCCCTATGAATTCCTGCTCGCCTTTCGCTATCTGCGTTCGCGCCGCAAGCATGGCGGTGTGGCGCTGATTGCCTGGATATCCTTTGGCGGGATCGCCCTGGCGGTGACCGGCCTGATCGCCGTCATGTCGATCATGAACGGCTTCCGCGCCGAGCTATTCAGCCAACTTCTCGGCTTTCAGCCACATGTCTATGTCGATACACGGGAAATGCCCGCTGATGATGTCGACCGTTTGCTGATGGAAATTGAAGCCATGACCGGTGTGACCAGCGCCGATCCGGTCGTTTCCGGTCAGGTGATGGCGACCTCCGACAGATACGAAACCTTCCTCCAGGTGCTCGCCGTGCGACCACAGGATCTTGCCGAGATGGACGTGATCCGGTCGGGCGAGGACCCGCGCAGCCGCACCGGGCTGACCCATGGCGACCTGTCGGAATTCGGGACGGGCCGCAATGGCGGTGACGTCATCGTGCTGGGCACCGGCGTGGCCCGCCGTCTGGGGGTCAATGTCGGCGACCGCGTGACCTTCCTGTCGGCCCGCGCCGCGCCGTCGGCGTTCGGGGCACGGCCCCAGCAAAAAGCCTATTATGTCGGTGCGATCCTGGCGGCCGGCGTCTCCACCATTGATGACAGTCTCGCCTACATGCCGTTGGAACAGGGGCAGTTGTTTTTCGTGCGGGGTGATGATGTGGACTTGATCCAGGTCCGTCTCGACGACGCCGAACAGGCTCCACTCTATGTCGATCCGGTCAGCGACATCGCCGGCCCGAATGCGGCTGTCTATGACTATACAAGGCTCGACCCGGCCTTTTTCAACGCACTGCAATTCGAGCGCACAGCGATGCGCCTGATCCTGTCGATCGTTGTGGCGATCGCGGCGATGAACATCATTTCCGGCCTGGTCATGCTGGTGAAGAACAAGTCCCGTGACATCGCCATCCTGCGCACCATGGGCGCGACCCGGGCTTCGATCATGCGGGTCTTCCTGATTGTCGGTGCCAGCATCGGCATGGCCGGGACCCTGGCCGGGCTGATTGTGGGGATCTTGTTCGTGGTCAATATCGGTCCGATCCAGGACTTCATCACCTGGACCACTGGCGCCCAGGTCTGGGATCCAAGCGTTTATTATCTCTACCGTATCCCCGCCAAAATGGATTGGGGCGAGGTCGCTTTCATCTCGACTTTCGGCCTTGTTGTGTCGCTGCTGGTCACCCTGCCACCGGCCTGGCGGGCGGCCCGGCTCGATCCGGTGGAGGCGCTTCGCTATGAGTGATTTCGTCCTCGAACTCGATTCGATCGACCGCACCTATGTGACCGAGGCTGGCGAGCTGCCCGTGCTGCGCGGTGCCAGCCTGTCGCTGGCACCGGGCGAGATTGTCGGGCTTGTCGGACCGTCCGGCTCCGGCAAGTCCTCCTTGCTACATGCAGCCGGATTGCTGGAGCGCCCCGATGCCGGCGAAGTGCGGGTGAGGGGACAGGCGACGCGCGATCTGGATGACCGGACCCGCACAGCCATCCGCCGCCGCGATATCGGTTTCGTCTACCAATTCCATCACTTGCTGCCGGAATTCGATGCGTTGGAGAACATTGTCCTGCCGCAGCTGATCGCCGGCGTTCCGTCCGCCAAGGCCCGCCAGCGCGCCGAAGAATTGCTGACACGGCTGGGTCTGGCCGAGCGTCTGCTTCATCAGCCATCCCAGCTGTCCGGCGGGGAGCAGCAACGCGTCGCCATAGCCCGGGCGCTGGCCAATGCGCCACACGTCCTTCTGGCCGACGAACCGACCGGCAATCTCGATCCGGATACGTCAGACACCGTGTTCGCGGCCTTCCGCGATACGGTCCGGGCCGAGGGCGCTGCTGCGCTGGTCGCGACCCATAACCACGAACTGGCCGGAAGAATGGACCGCATCCTGACCTTCGCGGACGGGCATCTGACGCCGTATGTTCCTGCCTGAGCAGGGCGGTTTCCAAACATGGAACAAAATTGGAACAAATGCCTTGACGCTCTCATTGTCGCGCAATAGAACAAATGGCGAACATAGTTGTTGGGGAGATAGCCATGCGCCGCGTTGTTCAAGATGTTTCTGCCGCCACTGCCGTTCTGGGCTTTGCCTGGATGATCGCCATGTGGGGATCTGTTCTCGGCGCGGCCTGAACCGTCTATGCTGGTCCGGCTGACTCGGAGGGCGCTGCCAGGTGCTGATCCGGTGAGTGGTCGGGCCGGGTGGCGGCCTGATGCGGTGTCCATGATCCAGGCATGATCGGGACCGGTTCGGGAGAATGGGATGGCCGCGCAGCTACCCTTTGTGCATTTGCGGGTTCGGTCGCCTTACTCCGTGCTCGAGGGTGCGATCCGCATGCCCAAAATGGTCGAGGCCTGTCAGACCCATGGCATGCCGGCGATCGCGCTGACGGACACAAACAATCTTTTCGGGGCGCTTGAGTTCTCCGAGGTCCTGTCAGGGGCCGGGGTACAACCGATTGTCGGTTGCACGCTGAAAGTCCGTCTGGGTGATCCGCATCCGGGCGAGCGCGCCGAGCCGGACGGGACGCTGGTCCTGCTGGCCCAGGACGTGGTCGGCTATGGCAATCTGATGGCGCTTTCCAGCGCCGCCTATCTCGATGTTGACGGGACGGAAGAGCCGCACATCCCGTTCAGCCTGGTGCTCGATCACGCGGCCGGGCTGATTGCCCTGACCGGCGGGCCGGATGGCCTTCTCAACCGCCTGATCACCGGCGGCCGTCAGCCCGAAGCGGCGACCTATCTCGACCAGCTCGCCACGGCCTTTGGCGATCGGCTCTATGTCGAGCTGCAGCGCCACGGTCTTGAAGCCGAGCTCGAGGCCGAGGACTGGCTGGTCGGCCAGGCCTATGCCCGCGATCTGCCCCTGGTTGCGACCAATGAGGCCTATTTCCCGGACCAGTCGATGCACAAGGCCCATGACGCCTTGTTGTGTATCTCGGAGAGCTCTTTCGTCTCTGTTGCCGACCGGCGCCGGGTGACGGCGGACCACTATCTGACCACTCCGGAAGAGATGAATGCGCGCTTTGCCGACCTGCCGGAAGCGCTGACCAATACGATCGAGATTGCCCGTCGCTGCGCCTTTCGGGTCCGCACCCACGCGCCGATCCTGCCCAGCTTCCCCACCGTGGGCGGAAGGACCGAGGTCGAGGAGCTGATCGCGCGCGCCCATGAAGGCCTGACTGACCGGCTGGCCAGCATCAATGCGGCAGCGCCCGAGGAGGAGTATCGGGCCCGTCTCGACTTCGAGCTCGACATCATCAAGCAGATGGGGTTTCCGGGCTATTTCCTGATCGTCTCGGACTTCATCCAGTGGGCCAAGAATAACGACATCCCGGTCGGGCCGGGCCGGGGGTCCGGTGCCGGCTCGCTGGTCGCCTACGCCCTGACCATCACCGATCTCGATCCCTTGCGCTTCGGTCTGCTGTTCGAGCGCTTCCTCAATCCCGAGCGGGTCTCCATGCCCGACTTCGACGTCGACTTCTGTCAGGAACGCCGCGGCGAGGTGATCCGCTATGTGCAGGAGCAATACGGACATGACCGGGTCGCCCAGATCATCACCTTCGGCACCCTGCAGGCTCGCGCCGTGGTGCGCGATACCGGGCGTGTGCTGCAGCTCCCTCTGGGTCTGGTCGACCGGCTTGCCAAAATGGTGCCGGCCAACCCGGCCAATCCGGTCACCCTGGCCCAGGCGCTCGATATCGAGCCGCGCCTGCGCGAAATGCGCCGCGATGACGATTCGGTCGACACGCTGCTGACCGTCGCCCTGAAACTGGAAGGCCTGTTCCGCAACGCCTCGACACACGCCGCCGGTGTGGTGATCGGTGACCGGAAACTGTCCGAACTGGTGCCGCTCTATCGCGACCCGCGCTCGGACATTCCCGCTACCCAGTTCAACATGAAATGGGTCGAGCCCGCCGGTCTTGTGAAGTTCGACTTCCTGGGACTGAAAACCCTGACCGTGATTGCCCGCGCGCTGGGTTATATCGCCTCGACCGGCAAGGACGTGCCCGATATCGAAGGGCTCGATTTCGACGACCAGGCGACCTTCGATCTCCTGCAGTCGGGCCATGCGATCGGCGTGTTCCAGCTGGAATCATCCGGCATGCGCGACACGCTCAAGAAGATGAAGCCGGATGCGATCGAGGACCTGATCGCCCTGATCTCGCTGTATCGACCGGGCCCGATGAAGAATATCGACGTCTATGTCGACCGGAAGTTCGGTCGCGCCGAGGTCGATTGCCTGCACCCGGATCTCGAAGGCGTGCTGTCGGAAACCTATGGCGTCATCATCTACCAGGAACAGGTGATGCAGATCGCCCAGATCCTGTCCGGCTACTCGCTCGGCGAGGCCGACCTGTTGCGCCGGGCCATGGGCAAGAAGAAAAAAGAGGAGATGGACAAGCAGAAAGTCCGTTTCCTCGAAGGTGCCGAAGCCAAGGGCGTCAGCCGCGAGAAGGCCTCCTACATCTTTGAACTGGTGGCCGAGTTCGCCGGCTATGGCTTCAACAAGTCACACGCCGCCGCCTACGCCGCCATCGCCTACCGGACCGGCTATCTGAAAGCCAATTATCCGGTCGAGTTCATGGCCGCGTTGATGTCGCTGGACGCCGCCAATACCGACAAGCTGTCCGCCTTCTTCCAGGAAGTACGGCGCATGAAGCTGGATGTGCGGCCGCCGGATGTGAATGCCTCGCAGGCCGATTTCTCGGTCGAGGAGGGGACGATCCGCTTTGCCCTCGGCGCCATCCGCAATGTCGGCTTTGTGGCCATGGAACACATCGTTGCCGAACGTGAGGCCAATGGCCCCTTCCGTGATCTCTATGACTTCGCCGAACGGGTCGATCCGCGTCAGGTCAACAAGCGTACATTTGAAAACCTCGCCAAGGCCGGCGCCTTTGACAGCCTCGATCCGGACCGGGCCCGGGTGATGGCCTCGGCGGAAACCCTGATCTCGATGGCCCAGCATGCCGCCGAGCAGCGCGAAAGCGCCCAGGCCAGCCTGTTCGGGGGCGGCGGCGAGGAGGCCCAGCTCGAACGTCCGCGCCTGCCCGAACCAGATCCCTGGACCGCGACCCAGCGTCTCGATGCCGAATTGTCGGCCATTGGTTTCTACCTGTCCGGCCACCCGCTCGACGATCTGGCCGAACACCTGGCCGGTCGCGGCGTGGTCTTCTTCGCCGAGGCGCCAGCCCGGGTCGCCGATGGCGCCACTGCGCTTCGCCTCGCAGGCATGGTGCGGCGGCGCCAGGAGCGGGTCTCCAACAAGAATGGCGAGCGTTTCGCCTGGACAACCCTGTCGGACCCGACCGGCGAGTTCGAGGTCTTCGTCAATTCCGATCTGCTGGTCAGTTCGCGCGATATCCTCGACAGCGGCCAGGCTGTGATGGTCAATTGCCGGGTCGATGAGCGCGACGAGCAGATTTCCTTTTTCGCTGACAAGATCGAACCGCTCGACACGAAAGTGTCCGCCGAGCGCTTGCGGATCCGTCTTGATACCGCTGGCGCGCTGGCTGGCATACATGCCCGGCTCGAGCGGGCGAACGGCCGCAAGGACGCCAGTCACGACGCGGTGATCGATCTCTTCCTGCCGCTGCGTGATGGCGGCGAAATCGAGATGCGACTGCCCGGCCGCCACAGCGCCGATGCAGCCCTGCAGGCGGCGCTCAAGGGCGTGAAGGGCGTGGCCTCGGTGGAGACGGTCTGATGCCGGGCTGGTGGGTGATGGTCGAAGTGTCCGCGCTCGATGTGCCATCCGCGGCGAGTGGAAAAATTCTCCGCGGATATACGACGTCCGGCCTCGTACTGGCTCGTGATCTGACTGAATTGAAGGGGAAAGCCATTCAGTTCGCGGCGCAGCACTATGAGCGCAATGATCTCGCCGGACTGGATCAAGCCCGAGCACCCGTGTTTCGCTTGGTTGAGTGGCGTCCGTGTCGCGCGTTGAATTGGTGGTCAAGCCGCCTGCGCCAGCGTCACGCTTTGCGTCGGGGCGGGAGCTGGTGGAGCGATGACGACGATAGTGATCACGGTACCCAACCCCGAGCACCGGACTAGTCATCCGCAAGGGCATGCC
Source organism: Maricaulis sp. (assembly GCF_048268525.1). GTDB lineage: Bacteria > Pseudomonadota > Alphaproteobacteria > Caulobacterales > Maricaulaceae > Maricaulis. The sequence continues at coordinate 45,528 of NZ_JBLWVH010000026.1, forward strand.
AACGCGGCGTTTGCGGTGGTCTCGCGTGCTTGCCAACCTGCCTTTGCGCGCCTGGAGCGGGCCAACAAGCACGCCGATGCAGCGTTGCAAGCGGCGCTCAAGGGTGTGAAGGGCGTGGCCTCGGTCGAGACGGTGTGATCCAGTCGCATCCGTGCGCAGAGTCGGCACCTCGTTGCCGCCGAGGGGCTGAGTCAGGCAAGGCCGTGCGACGGTGCCGCATTGTCCAGACTTGAAAGTGGTCAAAGCGCTGGCGATAGTCTTGCCATCCAAAAGGGGGATGAATCGATGATCCGATATTTGACAGCCGGATTGCTGGCCCTGTCTGCCAGCTCTCAGGTGATGGCCCAGGAGACGCCCGACGCGCTGCTGCAGGCCTTCATTGCCGCCATCGAGGCGGAAGACTCGCAGGCCTTGGCCAGTCTTTATGTTGAAGATGCCGACAGTTACACGCCCAGCGCCAATCATGCCCGCGGCCGCGCTGCGATCGCAGCGGACTGGCAGGGCTTTTTTGATGCCTTCGACAATATCGAGCTCGAGATCGACGCGCATGGCTCGGCCCATTCCGGCACGAGCCATGCCGCCTGGGGCCTTTGGACCCTGACCCAAACGCCGGCCGGCGGGGGCGAGTCCTTTGTGCTGACAGGCCGTTTCATGGATGTCCAAACCCAGATTGATGGGCGCTGGTATTATGTCGCGGACCATTCCTCGGCATCCCCGGTCGCCGTTGCGATGGATCAGGACTGAGCCCCGTTTGTGGCGTCCGGGGCCCCCGCCCCGGATCCCGCTCGGCGCATTCGGGACGGCAGTCGAGGCGGCAATAGCCGGGGCGCATGCCAGCACTGCTTTTCCGGCGGCCTCACGCGCTTGCCAAGGCGTCCTTGCGCGCCTATAAGCCGCGCCATCACGCACACGGGGCTACGTCCGGTTTTTGACCTGACGCTCCGGTGTCATCTGTCCAGGCAGGTGACTCCGCCCCGTGGAGGCCAACCGGAAAAGGAAAACACGATGGCTCTCCCCGATTTCAGCATGCGTCAGCTGCTCGAAGCTGGTTGTCACTTTGGACACCAGACCCACCGCTGGAACCCGAAGATGAAGGATTTCATCTTTGGTGAGCGGTCCAACATTCACATTATCGACCTCTCGCAAACCGTTCCGCTGCTGCACCAGGCCCTGGTGAAAGTGCGCGAGACGGCTGCCAAGGGCGGTCGCGTACTGTTCGTCGGTACCAAGCGCCAGGCCCAGGACCCGCTGGCCCAGGCCGCCGGTCGCTGCGCCCAGTACTACATGAATCAGCGCTGGCTCGGCGGTACGCTGACCAACTGGCGCACCATCTCGAACTCCATCGCCCGCCTGCGCGAGCTGGAAGGCATGTTCGAGAATGAGGGCGGCATGGCCGGCCTGACCAAGAAAGAACAGCTGATGCTGACCCGCGAGCGCGAGAAGCTCGATCGTTCGCTGGGCGGTATCAAGGACATGGGCGGCACGCCGGATCTGATGTTCGTGATCGACACGAACAAGGAAGGCATCGCCATCCAGGAAGCCAAGAAGCTCGGCATTCCGGTCATCGCCGTGGTCGACACCAATTGCGACCCGGACCTCGTTGACTTCCCGATCCCGGGCAATGATGACGCCAGCCGCGCCATCTCGCTGTATTGCGACCTGATCGCCGACGCTGTCCTGGACGGCATGGGCGACAGCCAGCTGGCGATGGGCATGGATCTGGGCGAAGCTGAAGCACCGGTCGAGACGCTGGTCGAAGCCGAAGCGCCGGCTGAAGCCCCGGCCGAGGCCGCTCCGGCAGCCGAAGAAGCACCGGCTGCGGACGCCGAGGCGGCTGCCACGGACACGTCATCCGAATCTGACAAGACCGAAGCCTAAGACTTCGATCCAAAGCGAAATTCAGGAGAAACCGATGGCTGGCATTACCGCTGCTCTCGTGAAGGAACTGCGCGACAAGACGGGCGTAGGCATGATGGACTGCAAGAAGGCACTCGGCGAGACCGATGGTGACTTCGAAGCGGCTGTCGACTGGCTGCGCAAGAAGGGCCTGTCCAAGGCTGCCAAGAAGGCCGACCGTGTCGCCGCCGAAGGCCTCGTTGCCGTTGCCACCGATGGTGGCCGGGGCGCTGTGGTCGAAGTCAATTCCGAAACCGATTTCGTGGCCCGGAACGAAAAGTTCCAGACCGCGGTCAAGGAAATCGCTGCCCTCGCCATTGGCGGTAGCGGTGATGTCGCCGAGATCAAGGCAGCGTCCACGTCTGGCGGTTCCACGGTCGAGGATCACCTGACCAACCTGATCGCCACGATCGGTGAGAACATGGCCCTGCGCCGTGCGGCCGTTGTCGTGGCCGAGCCGGGCGTGGTTGCGTCCTACGTGCACAATCCGGCGGCGACCGACATGGGCGCCATCGGCGTGCTCGTCGGCCTTCAGTCCGAAGGTGACAAGGACAAG
>NZ_JBLWVH010000027.1:0-47973 GCF_048268525.1 Maricaulis sp.
GGTTGCCTTGTTCATGGCCGGCCAGATCGTGGATCGATTGGGTCACCATGATGAAGCCTGGGCGCGATTTGTTGCTGCAAACGCCTTGCTTGAGGCCAATTGGGAAGAACCGGGGCACTGTGACCACACGGTTCCGGTGGCGCGGCTGGCCAGTCTGGACCAGCGCCTGACAGCGGAGATCGAGGCCGGGACGCCGCTCGCGCAAACGTCCGATGACCGAACTGACACTGAGGCTGGCGCCGATCTTGTTTTCCTTGTCGGGTTCCCGCGTTCAGGGACCACCCTGCTCGATAGCATCCTGCGCGCCCACAGCCGGGTCGAGGTGCTGGAGGAGGCGCCCGTCCTTATCGAGGCCCTGCGCGCCGCGGTGCCGGGTTTCAGTGGCGATGAGACGCTGTTCTCGGAGGCATGGCTCGACGCGATCGCCGCAACCGACCCGGCTGTTCTCCGCGCCGCCTACCGGGTCCGGCTGGCGCATCACGCCGGAGAGGTCGCTGACAACGTGACAGTCATCGACAAGTTGCCGCTCAACATGAACTGGGCGGCCGTGATCCACCGCATGTTCCCGGCAGCGGGTTTCATCCTCGCCCGGCGCCATCCGCTTGACGTTGCGCTCAGCAATTTTGCCCAGGACTATGCCCCCAACAATGCGATGATGGTGATGACCCGGATGGAGCGTATCGCCAGCTTCCATTCGGCCAGTTTCGATCACTGGGACCGTTTTGTGGGCTGGCGTCAGCCCAGGCTCGTCGAGGTTCGGTACGAGGCGCTGATCGATGACCTCCGGTCAGAGGTCGCTCCGGTCATGTCGATGCTCGGCCTTGAGTGGGAGGAGGGGCAGGCACGGTTTTTCGAGACCGCGCGGGCACGAGGCCGGATATCGACACCCAGCGCCAGTCAGGTGACGCAGCCGCTATACGCCACCTCCCGTGAGCGCTGGCGCCATTATGCGGCGGCCCTGTCCGGGCCAGTGTGTGAACCGCTGCGCAAGCGCGCCCTCGCATGGGGATACAGCATTGATGGCGGGGCTGCAGATGGTTGAGTTGCGGGCGCCCGTGTCGAATTTGCAAACCGGACATTCGATCACGATTTACAATCGGGCTTGATTCTTTGCCGCCAAGGGCATAATCCCCGGCCCCTCGTTTCGGGGGCAAATGTCGCTTACGCGTCTTGCGAACAACAAAAGGCCCGGCATTGTTCGAAACAATTGGCACGCGATCGCGTGCAATCGACAGGTTCTTCTCCCCGGAGACCCCGTCACAAAGCGCCGCTTCCGGCGCCCGGATAGGTTTGATTTCCACCATGTCGCTTCGCGAACGCATCATCACGGATATGAAAACGGCCATGAAGGCCCAGGACAAGGCGCGTCTGTCGACGCTTCGCCTGATCTCGGCTGCCATCAAGGACCGCGACATCGCCGCCCGCGCGGAAGACCGCTGCTCCGGCTGTGGTGACACCGAAATCATGACCCTGCTCACCAAGCTGGTGAAGCAGCGTGAGGAAAGCGCCGAGACCTACGAGAAGGCCGGCCGTCTCGATCTCGCAGAAGCCGAGCGCGACGAAGCGGCCATCGTGCGCGAATACCTGCCCAAGCCGATGGATGATGGCGAGATCGCCGATGCCGCCCAGTCCGTGGTCAGCGAGCTCGATGCCACCGGTCTGAAGGATATGGGCCGCTGCATGGGCGAGCTGAAATCGCGCTATGCCGGCCGCATGGATTTCGCCAAGGCCGGCGCCAAGGTGAAGACCCTGCTGGCTTCGGCCTGATCCGGAAACTGATTGTGGCCGGCTACCGGTTGCGGATTGAGGACGTGACGCGCGCGGCTTTCGCGCGCATCATGCACGGCTGATCTGTGTGGGGCGGGTCGCGGTCACAGGGTATTCGACGGTCATGCGTCTCAATGAGGACTTCATCGACGAGATCAAGGCCCGCGTGCGCCCGTCGGACCTCATTGGCCGCTCGGTTCCGCTGAAGCGCCAGGGCCGCGAATTCGTTGGCCTCTCGCCCTTCAAGAAAGAGCGTTCGCCCTCCTTTTTCGTCAATGACGAGAAGCGCTTCTATCACTGTTTTGCCTCCGGCAAGCATGGCGACATCTTCACCTGGCTCGAAGAGATGGAAGGCCTGTCCTTCATGGAGGCGGCCGAGCGTCTGGCCGGCGAGGCGGGGCTTCGCCTGCCCGAGCCGGATCCGGAGAGCCAGCAAAAGACCCAGCACCGAAAATCACTGGTCGAATGGATGGAGAGCGCTCAAACCTTTTTCCTGCGCGCACTGCGTTCGCCGCAAGCCGAGGAGGCGCGCCGCTATCTGAAGTCTCGCGGTCTGACCGGTGAGGATTGCGTCCGCTATGGCATTGGCTATGCGCCGGAAAGCCGGACCGCCCTCAAGGACGAGCTGGTCACCGCCGGGGCACCGGTTTCCGACCTGATCGAGTGCGGGCTGTTGATCGAGCCCGACAGCGGCTCGCCTTATGACCGCTTCCGCGATCGCATCACCTTCCCGATCCATGATCCGCGCAATCGGCTGGTCGGTTTTGGTGGGCGGGCGCTGTCGAAAGAGGCGCGGGCGAAATACCTCAACTCGCCGGAGACCCCGATCTTCTACAAGGGGTCGGTGCTTTATCGCTATCCTGAAGCCCGCAAGGCGGCGTCCGACCCCAAGCAGGACATTCGCGGCCTGATCGTTGCCGAGGGCTATCTCGATGTGATCGCACTGTCGCGGGCGGGGCTGGAACACGGTGTCGCCCCGCTGGGAACCGCTATCACCGAGGAGCAGATCCAGCTTTTATGGCGCGCCGGCGGCGAACCGGTCATGTGCCTGGATGGTGACAGTGCCGGCCGCGCCGCGGCCTTCAAGGCGGCCGACCGCGCCTTGCCGCTGCTGCAACCGGGCAAGACCCTGCGTTTTGCCTTCATGCCCGATGGCAAGGACCCGGATGACATACTGCGCGAGGAAGGTGCCAATGCGCTGCGGGCGGTGTTCCGCGAGACGCGCTCGCTGGCCGATCTGATCTGGGAGCGCGAGGTTCTGGTCGAGCCGCTGGATGACCCTGATCGCCGTGCCGGTTTCCGACGCCGTGTCCGGGCGCTGGTCAGCCAGATCACCGATGGCGATATCCGCGAGGAGTACAAGCGCGAGTTCGACCAGCGAATGGATGCGTTGTTCGGCGCCCGTCCGCAGTCGGGACAGCGCGGTCAGCGCGGACCGTGGAAGCCGGGCAAGGGCGTGGCGCTGGGGGCCACGGCGGAGCTGCGCAACAAGCAGTCCAGACAGGCCGATCCAACCGCGCGGCTGGGACATCTGCTGCTGGTTGCTGCCATGGAATACCCGGAAATCGCCGCCTCGCAGGTCGAAACCCTCGCGCTTTTGCGGTTGGGATCGCTTGACAGGCTGCGCGACGCCGTTCTAGACGCCTGCTCTTCTGGGCAGTTTGTGCAGACCGACACGCTAAGGGCCGAATTGGCCGATGCCGGATACGCGGCAGAGATAAAGCGGCTCGACGGTGAGCGCAGACCCATGCGAGCGGAACTGGGCGGTATGGAGGCGTCTCCAGAGGTGAGGGCTGAGGCTTGGAAGCGGCTGGCTCACGCCTATATGGAACGAAGCGAAGCACAGACACGTCGTGATGAGGCGCGCGCCCGTCTGGACGAAGAACTCAAGCAGGCGGATTCGGAACGCTTTCGGCAGGTAGTTGACGCCTACCGGCATGAAAGCTCTCGTTCAGAATCATCCTGATGCGTATAATTCTGATTGCGCGCCCCCAGGGCGGCGCGACAAGGGACGATTAGATGAGCAAATCGGCTGAAGCCAACGACGCGACGGAAAACTCGGACGGTCCGCTGCTGGACCTGACCGACCAGTCCGTCAAGAACATGGTGAAGACCGCCAAGAAGCGCGGCTATGTCACCCATGACGAGTTGAACGCGGTGCTGCCGAGCGAGGAGTTCTCGTCCGAGCAGATCGAGGACGTGCTCGCCCAACTGTCGGAAATGGGCATCAATGTCGTCGACAATGACAGCGATGTGGATGACGACGCCGCCGAAACGCCGAAACCGGCGAAAGGTGCGGCTGCGGCGTCCACGACGTCATCGGAAGATGACGATGATGACAGTGATGACGAGGAAGAGAGCGACAGCCGCGCTGTGGCCGGCGCCTCCAAGACCGCCGTCACCGGTCTCAACACCCCGTCCTCTGCTGACCGCACCGATGACCCTGTCCGCATGTATCTGCGCGAAATGGGCTCGGTCGAGCTCTTGTCGCGCGAAGGCGAGATCGCCATCGCCAAGCGCATCGAGGCCGGTCGCAATGCGATGATCCGCGGCCTGTGCGAAAGCCCGCTGACCTTCGAAGCCATCATGGTCTGGCGCGACGAGCTGCAGGAGGGCCAGGTCCTTCTGCGTGACATTATCGATCTCGACGCCACCTATGGCGGCCAGCAGGCCGAGGCCGCTGAAGACGAGGACGAGAATGCCGATGGTACGGGCGAGGGTGAAACCCCGACGCCGGCCGGTGGCACGACGCCGAAACCGGAGTCCGATGACGAGGACGACGGCGAGAATGACGACAAGAAGTCGGAAAAGTCCGGTGAGGATGGCGACGACGAAGACGGTGAATCATCATCCAGTGATGATGATGACGATGATGATGAAGACGGTGTCTCGCTGTCGCTGTCGGCCATGGAGGCTGAACTGCGTGACGGCGTGATGGAGACACTGGATTCCATCGCCACCGATTTTGCCGCCTTCCGCAAGCTGCAGGACAAGCTGGTTGCCGCCCGCATCGAGGGCAAGGACCTGACCAAGCAGAGCCGCGAGAAATACGAGGGCTTCCAGAACGCCATCGTGACCAATCTCAACACGATGCACCTGAACAATGCCCGGATCGAGGCACTGGTCGAACAGCTCTATGCGATCAACAAGGAACGCATGGCGCTGGAAGGCAAGCTCTTGCGCATGGCTGATGCCCATGGCGTGCCGCGGGCCCAGTTCATGGACAGCTATTTCGGCAATGAACTGAATCCGGAATGGCCGACCTCGATGGCGTCCACCTCCAAGGCCTGGGCGCGCTTTATCGACCGTGAAGGCGTTGATGCCGGCAAGATCCGTGACGATCTCGCCGATCTGACCCAGCGCGCCGGCGTGCCGATCGAAGACCTGCGCCGCATTGTCCGCACCGTCCAGAAGGGCGAGCGCGAGGCGCGCGTGGCCAAGAAGGAAATGGTTGAGGCAAACCTGCGTCTCGTCATCTCCATCGCCAAGAAATACACCAATCGCGGCCTGCAATTCCTGGATCTCATCCAAGAGGGCAATATCGGCTTGATGAAGGCCGTCGACAAATTCGAGTATCGCCGCGGTTACAAATTCTCGACCTATGCCACCTGGTGGATCCGCCAGGCGATCACCCGCTCGATCGCCGACCAGGCGCGCACCATCCGTATCCCGGTGCACATGATCGAGACGATCAACAAGATCGTCCGCACCAGCCGCCAGATGCTGCACGAGATCGGCCGCGAGCCGACCCCGGAAGAGCTGGCCGAAAAGCTGGCCATGCCGCTGGAAAAGGTTCGCAAGGTGATGAAAATCGCCAAGGAGCCGATCTCCCTGGAAACGCCGATCGGCGACGAGGAAGACAGCCATCTGGGTGATTTCATCGAGGACAAGAATGCCGTCCTGCCGATCGATGCCGCCATCCAGGCCAATCTGCGCGAAACCACAACGCGGGTTCTTGCCAGTCTGACGCCGCGTGAAGAACGTGTCCTGCGCATGCGCTTCGGCATCGGCATGAATACGGACCACACGCTGGAAGAAGTCGGCCAGCAATTCTCGGTCACCCGCGAACGGATCCGCCAGATCGAGGCGAAGGCGCTGAGGAAGCTGAAGCATCCGAGCCGGTCTCGGAAGCTGCGGAGTTTCCTGGATAATTGATCCTGAGCTTGAGGTTCAGACATTGAAAAAGCCGGCCCCAGGGCCGGCTTTTTTGTGATATGGGTCTCAAATGAAACAGGGTGAAGCGCTGCGCGCGCTGTACGCAAAAATCGAGGCCGAGGACGTCGCTTGTGCCTTCTGGTGTGCTGTCTTGGAGATGCCCCGCATCTCGGACATCGCTATCGAAGCGGAAACGCACGGATATATGAGCTCTCTACGTATAAAGCGCGGCGGGGACTGGTGTTTTTCCTTGGCCCCTGCTCGAGATTGGCTCTTGTTCTATGTTCGGAGACCTGAGCTAAAGCGCTCCAAATTAGATTATGCAAGGGTCAAAAGCGTGCTTTCCCAATCTGAAGAGCGGGGTGATGGTGAAATCACTGCCCGTGTGTCGAGCGAGCAAGAAATCTTGACGATTTGCGATCTTATTCGGGACACTGTTTAGCAGGCGATCCGTTTTCGATGGGACGCGCTCCAAAGCTACATGTCCCTCCGGGTAGAGGTTCTGACCCATGCCCCTCCACCGCTTCCACACCCAGACCACCGGTCCCGGCCTCCACGAGATCACGCATCAGGCCCAACGTTTCGTATCCGAATTAAACCCGTCCGACGCCCTGCTCACCGTTTTCGTGCGACACACCTCCTGCTCGCTTGTCATCCAGGAAAACGCCGATCCCGACGTTCAGCGGGACCTGCAGGCCTTCTTCGCCCGGCTGGTGCCGGTCGGTGACGACCCGTCCATGTCCTGGCTGGCGCATACGGCGGAGGGGCCGGATGACATGCCGGCGCATATCAAGGCGGCGCTGACCCAGACATCGCTCGGGATTCCGGTTGCCGACGGGCGGCTCATGCTGGGGACCTGGCAGGGGATTTATCTGTTCGAGCACCGTCATCGGCCGCACCGGCGCGAGATTGTCCTGCACCTGACCGGTCGACGATAGCTGACCGCCCAAAGGATCAGCGCGGCCGGGCTGTAGCCGGGCGGGCAGATCGACGAAGATTGGTGCCCATTAACAGGCGCCGCATGGTGCGTTCGAGCCCTTCGGGGCTCAGCGGCTTCTCGGTATGGGCGTCAAATCCGAGCATGGCATAGCGATTGACCTGATCCGCCATGACATTGGCGGTGAGGGCGACGACGGGGGTCGGCAACCGGCCCTGGTCGCGTTCGAAGGCGCGGATTTCGGTGACGGCATCCTCGCCGTTTTTCACCGGCATCTGAATGTCCAGCAGAACCAGGTCGTATTGTTCGTTGAGGAAGGCCGTGACCGCTTCGGCGCCGTTCTCGACCATGGTCAGGTCGACCGCCAGCTTGTCGAGATAGGCTTTCAGGACGAGCCGGTTGGTGAGGTTGTCCTCGGCCGCGAGAATGCGCGCCGGGCGGCCGTCCACCCGCAGCGGCCCGCCGATCGCGATGAGGTCCGGCGGGCGCTGAGACGCGGTGTCGGCGGCGACCGGTGCCAGGGGCAAACTGACCGTGAAGGTCGTGCCCTGACCGGGGACGCTGGAGACGTCGATGGTGCCGCCCATCTGGTCGGTCAGGCCCTTGCAGATCGCCAGCCCCAGGCCTGTTCCGCCGAAACGGCGAGTGGTCGAGCTGTCAGCCTGCACGAACTTGTCGAACACGGACTGGCATTGTTCATCGCTCATGCCGATACCCGTATCGCTGACGACCAGCTCGACCCTGTCGTCATCCGGCGCATCGGTTGCGGGGCCGAGCGTCATGCGGACCGTGCCGGTGGCCGTGAACTTGATCGCGTTGGCGACCAGGTTGTTGGCGATCTGCGACAGGCGCAGCGGGTCTCCATGACGCGACAGGCCATCGCGGTCGGTCACCTCGACCTCAAGCGTCAAGCCCTTCTTGGCCGCATGGTCCCGATACAGCGCCTCGACCCGCGATCCAATGATTTCAAGATCAAAGGGTGCCGAGTCGAGTTCGATCTGACCGGCCTCGATCTTGGACAGGTCGAGAATGTCGTCGAGCAGGTGCATGAGCGTATCGCCGGAGCGGACGATCACGTTGAGCTTGCTGTTCACGTCGTCGGGCAGGTCCTTGTCGGCCAGAACGCGCGCCATGCCGAGAATGCCGTTCATCGGGGTGCGGATTTCGTGGCTCATATTGGCCAGGAAGTCGGACTTGGCGCGGTTGGCCGCATTGGCGCGGTCGCGCGCCTCGATAAGGTCGGTGATGTCGGTGATGGACCCGGCCATTCGCACCGCTCGCCCATCATTTCGCTGGGCGATGCCGCGGGTCCGGAACCAGCGATACTCGCCATTGGCGCATCGGAAACGGATCTGGAGATCGTAGTCTGATCCGGTTCTGATGTGGGCCTGCAAGGCTTTAGCCGAACGCTCCAAATCATCCGGATGGACATCCGCCGCATAGTCGGAAGCGTCGAAATGCGCTGCCTCCTCCGGGTGGCCGAGCAAGGCCCGCAGTCGCGGGGAATGGTACAGTGCGCGCCGTTGAAGGTCCCAGTCCCAGAAGCCATCGGCTGATCCGCGAACAGCCAGCGCCATGCGTTCGCGGTTGCGTTCCAGCTCATCGAATGCGGATTCCCGCTCCAGGGTGAGCTCGGTCTGGCGGGCCTGGCCACTGAGCAGGAGATGTGTGCCAAATCCGATCCCGATCGACAGCAGGACGCCAAGGCCGAGCAGGAAGATCGGGATTGAGGTGAACTCTTCCGCATAGAGCGGGGCGGCCGGGTAAAGGCTGACGGTCCAGACAGAGCCGGGCAGGGCGACGGTGCGTTGGGCTTCCAACCGGAGGCTGACCGGCGTGCCTGATTCATGGATCAGCTCGCCGGCCTCGTTGACGCGAATGGCGACATAATCGACGTATTCACCTGGCAGCCCCGCCGCCACCATGTTGGCAGCGTCGAACACGCCGACAATCAACCCGTCGAAACTGTCACCGTCAAAGAGTGGGAAATAGGCGAGAAACCCGGTTCCACCCTGGATGAAGTCTATCGCGGCGCTGTTGTTGGCACGCCGGGAATTGACGGCCTGCATGACCGCACGGGCCCGGCTTTCCTCGAACAGGATGTCGAGGCCGATCACGGCTTCATTGCCGGCTACCGGCTCGACCCACTCCAGGGTGAAGTCCGGATTGGCCCATTGAACCGAACGCAACTCGTTATGATCGTCGACATAATTCAGCGCATCCGCCCGCCACTCGGACTGGTCCGTGCCACCGGCCCGAATCCAGCGATTGGCCATCCGCTCCAGACCCGCCAGGTTAATCCCGACCCGTTCGGTCAGATTGAATTGGAGGCTGGCCGCGATCTCCTCGAGATGAACGCGTACCGCGTAATGCTCCTGCGACCGGACATGCAGCGACAGGGCGGTGAAGACCACAAGGCAGAAGAATGCCGCGCTGAGCGGGATGAGCAGTCGGTAGCGTGGCATGGGGTGACCTCGGCTGGCCCCAAGACATACTACCAGGGTTAATTCCCGCTTTACGGTCCTGCCAGCGCGGCGGCGACCCGTTCCGCGTCAGGTCTTTGCAGCGGCTTCGCGACGGCGCTTCAGCATGCCGCCAAACCAGCGTGTGAGGAACCAGCCTGTCGGCACGATCACGATCAACCAGGGCAGGAAACCGGCGAGGAAGGTGAGCATGTTGGCCAGCCCGCGGGCAAAATTGCCGGTCAGATTGCGCAAGGCGCGATCGAGCGGGTCGAAGGCGCTGCGGGAGACCGGCTCGACGCGTGAGGTGTAGTTCAGCGTCAGCGCCGACATGGAGACGCGTCCCCGCATGGCCCGAATTTGCGCTTCCGAGCCTTCGATATCGCCCTGGACCCGGGCCAGTTCGCGCTCGACCTGGACCATTTCCTCGACCGAGGCGCCCGGGCGTTCCAACAGGGCGGTCAGGCGGGTACGCAATGTGCGCTTGGCTTCGAGCCGCGCTTCCATGTCATAGATGGTCGAGGTCAGGTCCTGTGCCGACTGGGACTGGTTGCGGATCCGCCCGTCGGCAGCATCGACGTCGTCCGCCAGGCCGTCGCGGAAAGTCTCGATCCAGACCGGGAGGGCGCGCAAGGACAGGGTCCCGGCGACGCCATGGCCTTGCTCATAGACATTTGCGTTGATCACTTGGCATGTGTCGGCGCCTGCACCCAGACAGGCCTCACGGTGGCGATCAATCAGGCTTGCGGTGGCGTCCGCCGGGGTCTCGAGCTGATAGTTGAAACTGTAGGCGATCAGCCGCTGCACCATATCGTCGACCTGCGGGCCGCCAGGTGATTGTGCGTTGTCCAGCGAGGGCGGCGGAGGCGGAGCCGGTTGTGGAGCGCTGGCCATGAAACCGTCTCGGGCCTGACGCGAACCGGTGACGGTGACCTCGTCGGAGATCGCGTACATGCGCTCCCCGGCCCCGGCCTCGGCCTCGTCATAGCTACCATCCTCGCAGCCAGCCAGGAGGCCGGCGGCCAGCAAGCCGATCAACGCAACATGTTTCATTCAGTATCCCTTTGACCGTCGGTCGTTTCAGGTTTCATCGCCGGCGATCAGCCGTTCATAGCTGTCGACGAGCGCCAGATAGGGCGGCACAGGCGTGTTCTGGATGCCCGACCCCGTGTCGACCGCCATCTTGATCTCGAAATGCAGATGAATTGTGGTCGCGGTGTCACCGAATTCGTTGGATACATAGCCAAGACGTTCGCCGCGCTCGACCGTGTCACCGGCTTCTACCAGCAACGTGTCCTTGTCGAGATGGAGATAGGTGTAGCGGACACCGTCATCGGTCATCAGCCGGACCGAATAGGTGCCGATCGAGGTGATGGTTCCGGCCGCGGTGGCAACCGCCCAATGGGTGTCGTCCTGGCAGCTGGCCGGGCGGATGTCCTGCCCCTGGTGGCCGACACCGGCCGGGCACATCGGCGTGCCATAACCGCGCGTCTCGCAGAAATTGTCGCGCCAGGCATAGGCGTAATTGTCGGCATTGCACTGGCCGCCCGTCGGCCCGAGATAGCCGCCATAGCCGTAGACCTGGCTGTTGGCATAGGCCTGTCCGGCTTCCATCGGAAAGCGCATGTCAGGGGCATAATTGATCTGTACCGTCTGGCCGGTACCGGAGTCTTCCACCAGGTCGCCGGCCGGCATGTAGGCGAAGAGGTCGCCGGCATCATCCACGGGATCGGCCGGTGGTTCGGGTTCCGGTTCTGGTTCCGGTTCAGGGTCCGGTTCTTCAGGTTCGGCGGGCTCCGGCTCTGGCTCGACCGGCTCGGGTTCGATGACTTCGTTGCCCGCGGACGGTGCCGGGGCATCCTCGATCGGCCACCAGATCATGGCAGCAATACCGGCTGCGGCGACGGCGGCGGCGAGAGTGAGTTCGGCTTCGCGGGACATCACTGGCCCCCCGCGTCGGGCGTACCGGCGGCAAGGATCAGCGAGTTGGCCAGGTTGCGGATATAGGCATCGGTCGCGCAGCGCGTATCGCCGGTCGGGCTGTCACATTCCACCGTGATCGAATAGGCGGCCCCGTAACGGTTGAAGCTCAGCTCGCGCCCATACTCGGTCTCGCTGATGCGATAACCGTCGCCATTGGTGGCATTGAGGCGCCGTGTGCTAAGCGGGTCGGGGGCTCTGGCGTGGGCCAGCCGGGTGCCGAACACCTCGATGACGAGGCCCGGCGCGGTGACCGACAATGTGTAGAAATTCTCCTGCGGGAAAAGCAGGATCCTGGCCTCATTGCCGACGCCGAGGGCATCGCGTCCCGGTATCAGGACCGGCAGTCGGGTGGCGACAACGCCGGCCGCTTCCGGATTGGTCGGACGGGCGAATGGCAGGCTGCCTTGCGAGACGGCGGCCACGGTGTCGAAGCGCCGGTATTCGCGGGCCTGGAGCTGCACATCCTCGCCGGCCTCGCCCCAGTTGATTGCCATCGGCACGGGCGCGTCAGGCCGCGGCTCCCGGGTTGGTTGCTGCAGGGTCACACGGCGAAGAACCGACGTGTCGAGCTGGCTCGGCACTGTCTGTCCGGTCGGCGCGGTGCCCGGCGGCGTGCCTGTCGGTTGTTGCTGTGCCGGCGAGCCGGCGGTGACCAGCACCATCGCGGCAAGCGGGGCCATAAAGGTCAATCGGGACGTCATGCTCATCTCCCCAGCAAAAGAGTATAGCCGGTTTTTGCACGTCCTGCATGAACCTTCGATGAGGCCTCCTTGTAATTGGCGTTCATGTGCCGTCGGTTCGGACAGGGCCGGCTCGCGTCCGGGCATGAAAATCGGCCGCGAGAACCAACATTGTTGTGATCCGCACATACGGTGGCCAAGCGTTGAAATTTGTCGCGCCAACCCGTATGTGCACCGCAATATGTTGTTGTTGGAGGAGCGCCATGCGCCTCACCATGATGAAATGCAAACTGCACCGGGCCACGGTGACCCAGGCCGACCTTCACTATGAAGGTTCGATCTCGATCGACCGCGACTATCTCGAGGCGGCGGGTATCCTGCCGCACGAGCAGGTTGATGTGCTCAATATCAATAATGGCGAGCGCTTCACCACCTATGCCATCGAGGCTCCACGTGGCAGCCGGACTTTCGGCATCAATGGTGCAGCGGCACGCCTGGCGCAGGTCGGTGACCGCATCATCGTGGTCGCCTATGCCGGGATGGAAGCCGCCGAGGCCGAGCAGCATGACCCGGTCGTGGTCCTGCTGGACGAGCACAACAAGGTCATCGCCAAGCCCCAGGCGGCCTGATCCAGCTTACTGATTACTGGTTGATGCAGAAATCAGCGCTGACCGTGGCGGTGAGTGTCAACTCCCCGGCAGCCACTGGTGTCGACATGCTGTCAGACATGGCCATCATCCGGCTTTCATAAACCGGCTGCGGGCGGTAATTGCTTTCGCCCATCCGGCGGATCCCGCACAGTTCGAACCCGGCCGCACCGGCGAACAGTTCGGCCTTGGCCAAAAGGGCCGCGATCGCTTCGCGACGCGCATTGTCCAGAGCGTCGTCAGTGTCTTCCGCTCCAAAGGTCACGCCGTTGATATTGTTGGCGCCAGCGGAGACCATCGCATCGATGACCTGACCAACCCGGCTTGTGTCGCGCACCTTGGCGGCGACCTGGTTGCGGGTTTCGTAGCCGATGATCGTGCGCTCGATCTGGTTGGGGGCCTGGCGGTCGGCATAGACCGGCGACACCGACAGCTGGGCCGTTTGCATGTCATCATTTTCGACGCCGGCCCGGCGCAGGGCGTCAAAGACCCGGCTCATGGCCGCCGCGTTGGCGCGGACGGCATCCTGGGCCGTCTCGGCGCGGCTCACGACGCCGGACGAGACCGTCGCGAATTCCGGCGCGATCTGCACTGTTGCGCTCTCTGACAGGGACAGGGTCGGCTCGCTCTCACCGGCCTGGGCGAAAGCGGGCGCGGCGAGGCTGGCGACGAGGGCGGTCGAGGTAATCAGGGCGCGGATCATGCACAAAACTCCGTGGCGAATGCGCCGACCGCTCCGGGATGGAGGCGGCGGCTTGTTGGCGTTGATGGCGACTCTAACATCTTCGCGCCTGAGCGCACGCTGAACGCGCGCGGTCCAATTTCGCCATCATGATGTCAAAGCCGTAATATTGCCTGCACACCCGTCTTGGCGCGCCCGCGAAGAGCCAGTAACCATGGGCCTACGCTTTAACAGCGGGGCCTGTAGCTCAATTGGTTAGAGCCGGCGGCTCATAACCGCTTGGTTGGGGGTTCGAGTCCCTCCGGGCCCACCAAAGCTAAAAATGCTATTAAAAATAGCAACTTACGGGAATTCTAGTTCTGGGAAGCCGATTGATTTCATTTGCGAAATCGCCTTGCGTGGCTTGTCGTTGATACTGATACTGAATCTCAGGTAGAGGTACTGTTGGTATCGCTGTTGGTATCGAGCCATTTTTTTGACGATACCAACAAATCGGACTTATTCGATTTTAAATCAATGGCTTAGAAACTATACTTATTCGAAAATAGTGTAATCGCTAGTATTAATCAGTTTATTAAATATTTACCTACCGATATTTGTGCAATTATGCGGATTTACAGTATACGATGATGATTAGTTCCAATATTTATTTAGCATGATATTTAGAGCAAAGTCGGTGGGCGAAAAAAGGAGCCTCTCGTTCACGCCATTCACCGGAAGCTGGTTTCCGTGTCTTCAATCTCAAATTTTGAACAGATTGGAAGAATCGTTGGGTTGCGGTATTAGGGGGGCTCAACCCGGGGAGGTGTCATGAATCCGACTGATCTTGATCACACTGTTTTTAATGTGATTAACACGAAGGCTGAGGATCTAGAAAAACAATTAGATCAGGATGTTATTTTCTATTTTGGGGCAATCCACCCGTCTCAATTTCGCGTGTTCCGCGACTTTATTGAAGATGTGGTCAGCCTATCCGAGCGTTCCGACAGGAAACTAGCAGTAGTTTTGAAGACGCCCGGTGGGTCGGCGGAAACTGTGGATCGATATGTAACGGTAATCCGGCAGCACTACGACGACGTGACATTCATTGTACCGGAAATGGCTATGTCTGCAGGTACGATTTTCTGCATGTCTGGCGACCGAATTATGATGGATTACTCTTCTGCCTTGGGGCCGATCGATCCCCAGGTGATAGCTGCAGACCAGAGCGGGTACGTAGCGGCTCTCGGGTACTTAGACAAAGTTGCGGAGATTTCGGCTAAACCCACTTTGGCCCCGGCGGACGTTGTTCTTCTGAAGAGTATGGATCTCGGAGTTCTGGCTCTCTACGAGCAAGCTCGGGATCTATCGATTGATCTACTGAAAAAATGGTTGGTGGAGTACAAATTTAAAGATTGGACCGTCCATAGAACTACCAACAAAGGTGATCGTGTTACCTTGGATGAAAAGCAGGTGCGTGCGGAGGAAATCGCGGCTGCTTTGTCGGATCACCGGTTATGGCACTCGCATGGGCGGTCGCTGAGCCTCGAAAAATTGCAGTCGCTTCGCCTTGAGATTGACGACTTTTCGGCTAATAAAGCTCTGCAAAGCGCGATACGACAGTATCACGATTTGTTGACGGTTCATTTGGAAAGGTACGGTCAACCATTCTTCCTGCATAATTGCAGGGTCAACGCTGTTTAGGGAGGGATGCCTATGGCGAGACTTACGGAGAAGGTGAATTTGCGGCTAAATGAGATGAAACCTGGTACGATAACCGGGTTGTCTTCGGCAGCAATCTCGGCGCTCGAGATGTGCGATGAATTCGAGGGAATTCAGCCGCGCGTCAGAGTTCTTCCGCTCAATGAGATGAATGGAATTAGAACCGTTCAATCTAGAGCCACTGAAGAACAATAATTTTTACGCAGTTTGGATAAACTTCCAAACTCGAGGGGGCTCAGCGCATGCGGGCCCCTTTTTTCTGGCCAGAATTCTGAGGCACTCAACCTCAAAAATAGCGACACCAGCCCCAAATATCGCATATGTACCAACTTTCTGTGTTGGTATCGACCTCTAATCGCCTGCTATACTTGACAGAGTGGTTCCCTCCGGGCCCACCACCCTTCGCCCTGCGGGCTTCGGGTGGCACGCCACCCGCAGCGCGCACCTGGGGCGAAGAGGTGCCCTCCGAAGCCTTGGCGAAGGAGGGCGATCGCCACCACCCACTCTGATCACAACCTACAAGCCGTGAGTTCCCGACGCCTGCCACCCGCAGCGCGCATCTGGGGCGAAGAGGTGCCCTCCGAAGCCTTGGCGAAGGAGGGCGATCGCCACCACCCACTCTGATCACAACCTACAAGCCGTGAGTTCCCGACGCCTGCCTCCCGCAGCGCGCACCTGGGGCGAAGGAGGGCGATCGCCACCACCGCTCTGGCGAAACTTACAAGCTGTGAGCTCCGGACGCGTGCCACCTGCGGCGCCTCCGATGAGACGCCATCGCGGTTGGCCTGCGACACCAACGCCGCACAGCAGCGGGCATCTCACACCCCGTACAACTTCTTTCGTGACGGCCCGTGCGACTCCGCGCATGGGTGCCGTGTTTTGGACAGCTACCCGTTCGACTTGTCGATTGAGTCGGGCTTCGGCAGCTGGCCTCTCAATTTTACGGCGCCGTTCGGGACAAGCCGCGCCGAAATATCGAACAGGGGACATCATGTACCGTAGTTTTCTCGCGCTTGGCGCGAGCGTTATTGCGCTGTCATCGACCGGATCTGTTGCGCTGGCTGATGACGACGCCCGTATCGAGGCGCTCGAAGCGCGAATCGAGCAATTGGAAGAGACCAATCGCCGCCTGCTCGAATTCCTTGAAGCCCAGGGCGCGATGGAGGGGAGCGCGTCAGCTCACAGCGCGCCGCACACGGCCCCGCACACCTCTCCTCACAGTGCGCCGCACGCGGCTCCACATCATGCCGCATCCGGCGATGCGCCGGCGCAGGTCGCCAATGCCGATCATCACACGGCGCACCAGGACACTTATCGTCAGAATTTCGTCGGGCTGAGCACGCAGTACAGCTTTGCCGTGCTCGACCATGCCGAGGGCATCAATCAGCGCCAGCTGATCCAGCTCCAGGCGATGCAGAACGGTCAGCTGGACAATCGCGTCACGCTGAGCGGTGGTGTGACGGTTCTGGCCGATTATCAGCGCTCGAATTCGGACACCAAGTTTGGCTGGCTGATGCGCCACCCGACCTCCGCCAACCAGATCGGTGAGGAAGTCTCCGAAATGGTCGTGCATTCCGCACAGCTGGCTGCCACGGCCCGTGTTGCCGAGAATGTCACCGCCTATGTTGAATTGCTCTATAATCCGGAACAGAGCTTCGGTTCGGGCACGATCACCGATCTCAACCGTAACCAGGTCCAGGTCCGCAAGGCCTGGGTGATGTATGGCAATCTCGACAATTCGCCGATCTATGCTGCGCTCGGCAAGATGGACACGCCTTTCGGGCTCAACGACACGGTCAGCCCCTTCACCAATTCGACGACCTGGCACTCCTTCGCCGGTCTCGCCTATGGTGGCCTGGTTGGCTATTACAATGACGGCCTGCACATCCGCGCCATGGGCATCCAGGGCGGGGCCCAGTTCCGCGCTGCCAATGCGCCGGTGCAGGGTACGAATGTCCCGTCGCGGGTGAACAATTTCGCCATCGACGCCAATTACACCTCCCCGGTCGGCGCGGATGGCTCGATCATGGTGGGGGCCAGCTACGAGCATGCCAGCCCGTATTGCCAGGCCTATCCGGTCTTCCACTTCAACCCGTGCGACGACAATAATCCGGCCTATGCGGTCTATAGCCGTGTGACGCTGGGTGCTTTTGAATTCCTCGGTGAGTTCCAGGAAACCACGGATGTCTGGCCAGGTTCGGCCGTGCCGGATCCGACCAATCCGCTCAGCGTGTTTGAAGCGCGCGAGACCAGTTCCTGGGCTGTGGGTGGCCGCTACGGGATGGATGTCGGCGCGGAAAGCCCGCTCGATATTTCGTTCGAATTCAGCCGCTTCCGGGCCGGTGATGACGGCGCGCCCTGGGAGCGTCAGGACCAGTATGTCGCTGGCCTGTCCTACTTCCTCGCGCCGGGCGTGAACATGTTCGGTGAGTATATTCACACTGATGGCTGGGTCCCGCTCAACTTCCTCAGTGGTGGCAATCTTCCCAATGGTGCCACCTGGTCCGAGCGCGATGCCACAACCGACATCCTGGCCTTCGGTATCCAGGCCACTTTCTAGCGGACCGGACAGGAATGACACGAGAAGCGCCGTCCCGCAGGGGCGGCGCTTTTTTGTTGGGAGTTGTTGTCGGGTTCGGGATCGCGAGTGTTCTGCCGGCGTGTGCATTGGATGCACAAACGGGGGTTGTTGTCGCGCAGGCAGGGAGTCATCTTCCGCCCCAGGGGGAGAAATCTACATGTTGGAATCTGTACTGATCGCGGCCGCGTTCGCCGTGACAAACCTTATGCAGGTGCCGGCGCCTGCGAATGCAGAACCGGTCAATCAGTGTCGCGCCTTCGAGCATGATGATGGGTGGCAACCCAGCGCCGCCTATCACTGGGTTGATGTCCTGCTGGATATCTCCGCGCGGGATGTGGTCAGTTTCGGCGCCCGTCCCACTGTTCTCTCGCGGCAGATGGCTATCGTGCAGACCGCCGTTTTCGACGCCTGGGCAGCCTATGACGCGACCGCGGTCGGGACGCGCTATGGCGCGAACCTGCGGCGTCCGGTGTCGGAGCGGACCGACGCGAACAAGCAGACCGCGATTGCCTTTGCCGCCTATCGAAGCCTGATCGACCAGTATCCGGCCCAGGCCGAATATGCGCGTGAGCAATTCATCGCCGCCGGTTATGATCCGGACAATCAATCCCGTGATCCTGCCACCCCGGAGGGGATTGGCAATCTGGCAGCCGCGGCCGTATTGCAGGCGCGGCATCATGATGGCGCCAATCAATTGGGCGATGAAGCCGGTTCGGACGGCGAACCCTATTCGCAATACATCATGTACCGTCCGGTCAATCATCCCGATGTCATCGTCGATGCGGATCGCTGGCAACCCATTCCGGCCTCGGATGGCGAGGGCGGTGTTCGGGTCCAGACCTGGCTGACCCCGCACTGGTATCGCGTCGCGCCGTTCGGACTGGACAGTGCGGATCAGTTCCGCGCGCCGCCGCCGCCCCTGGTGGGCAGCCAGCAATTGCTCGACGAGGCCAATGAAGTCGCCGAGATGAATGCCAATCTGACCGATCAACAAAAGGCGCTGGTCGAATTCATGCGCGACGGACCGGCCTCAACCGCCCAGTCCGGGCACTGGTTGCAGATGGCGCAAGTTGTGTCCTGCCGCGATCGCAATGATCTCGACACGGATATTCGCATGTATTTCGCGGTCGCCAATGTGGCGATGGACGCCTTCATCGCGTCCTGGGATTCCAAAATCTACTACGACACCTCGCGGCCCTGGACGCTGATCCGGCACTATCATGGCGACAGGGTAATTGAGGCCTGGGGCGGGCCGGGTCTCGGTACGACCGAAATCCCGGCCAGTGAATGGCATCCCTATTCGCCGCGGACATTTCCGACGCCGCCCTTTGGTGGCTACCCTTCGGGGCACTCAACGATTTCCGGCGCGGCAGCAGACACGCTGGCCCGCTTCACCGGTGATGACCATTTCGGTTATTCGGTGAGGGTTGAAGCCGGCTCGGCGACCGAGCCGGGCTTCGAGCATCCGCCGGTCACGCTTGAATTCCCGACCTTTTCCGGCACAGCTGACGCGGCCGGCATTTCCCGTCTGTATGGCGGCTATCATATCATGGCCGACAATCTGGAAGGTTTGGCGATGGGGCGCCGTGTGTCGGCTCATGACTGGTCGATCATCCAGTCCTATTTCGATGGAACGGCGATTGTGCCGAATCCCCTGGGCGAGCCTGAGGCCCGCTAGCGCGGGCGGGCGGAGCGGCAGGCACGCAGAGCGAACTCGCAATCGGCAGGGCGAACCCGCAATCGAAGGTGGGAAATCGTCCGGAACACACTGATTTGTTAACCCTGGCGGGCTATATTCCATCTTACTTGAGTAGGGATAGCGTACCATGCTGTGGAGACAGATCGACCGTTGGACCGGGGCCGACCCGCTCGTCGATTTCGACTACGCGATCAAATCGCGTATCGCCGTGGCCTATTCGACGATCTTCACCTTGATGGGCCTGGTCAATGCAGGCGTACTTGCTTTTGTGCTCGATGGCCGTCCGGGCATGGTCGAGCTTGGCCTGGCGTCGGCAGCCCTGGCCGGGACGGTCGGCTTCACCGGTCTGAAGCTGCGTCGACCCAATGCGACGATCGCGGTCATGATCCTGCTCGCCTCCCTGGTCTTGTTCGCAGCGGCCTGGGCCAATCGAGGGTCTTTCCCGCCGGCCACACTCTATCTCCCCGGCATTGTGCTGGGCGCCTATATCGCCTGGGGCGCGCGCGCGGCGTTCTTCGCCATCTTCCCGCTGGCCGCCTATTTCGGGCTCATCATGAGCACGGCCCAAGTGGCGGAGGTTGGGCGTTTCGGGTTCAACCCGTCCGAATTGCTCGACATGCTGGTGGCTGCCGGAGCGCTGTCCTGCGTCTGGATCGTCCTGTTTGGGTCCAGTTTCCGATCGGCCACGACGGATGCCCAAAGCGCATTGGCGACCGCTAATCAGCAGTTGGAAACAGCCTTGATCGCGGCTCAGCAGGCCAATCGGGCCAAATCTGATTTCATAGCCAATATGAGCCATGAGGTTCGCACGCCGCTCAATGGTGTCATTGGCATGACCAATGTCCTGCAAGCGGACCCCGCTCTGAATGAGGATCATCGCCGAAGTCTCGAACTGATCGATGACAGCGGCAAGGCGTTGCTCGAATTGCTCAATGGCATTCTCGACCTGTCCAAGATCGAAGCGGACGCGCTCGAGCTGGAGAGTCGCGAGTTTGATCTGGCGGGGTTGATCCGCAGTACGACCGACCACTGGCGTCCGCAGGCGGAAAGCAAGGGCGTTGCCGTGACGGTCAACAACCAGCTCGGCGACCCGGCCTGTGTGCGCGGTGACCCCATCCGCTTGCGCCAGGTGATCAACAATCTTTTGGGCAATGCCGTGAAGTTCACCCATGCTGGCCGGGTCAGCGTGTCACTCGCGGCTGTTGGCGAGGCGCGCGATGGCAAGACTCGTGTGCGCCTGGCTGTCAGAGACACCGGAATCGGTATTCCGGGCAACAAGCAGGACACGATTTTCGACCCGTTCAACCAGGTCGATGCAACGGTGACCCGGCGTTATGGCGGGACCGGTCTCGGGCTGGCTATCTGTCGTCGGCTCGTGTCGAAGATGGACGGCAAGATCACCCTGTCGAGCAAGATGGGTCGCGGCTCGACTTTCACGGTCGATCTGCCCCTGGAGCAGGTATCGGCGAGCGAGCCGGAGACCGTCGAGCGCAGCGTCGTGCCGCTTGAGCCGATCAACGCGCCTGGCCGGGTTCTGGTGGTCGATGACGTGATGACCAACCAGCTGGTGATCAAGGCCATGGTCCAGCAGATCGTGAAGGCGGATGAGCTGACGGTGGATTGTGCCTCCGGCGGTCGCGAGGCTGTCAACAAGGCGACCTCACTGGCCTATGACGTGGTGCTGATGGACATCCAGATGCCCGAGATGGACGGTGTCAGTGCCATGCAGTGCATTCGCGACACCCGCAAATCCGCCGACGCCCGGATTGTTGCGGTCACGGCGCTGGCATCGGATGATCATCGCCGCGAATTCCTGGCAGCAGGCTTTACCGACTATCTGCCCAAGCCGGTCGAAATCAGCGAGCTGCGACGTGTGCTCGAACACGCGCTTGTCATCGATCGCCGCCCCGATGACGTCCGCCCGGAAGAAAGCCGGGCGCTGCGGACCTGAGACCTAGATTTCAGCCACGATCAAATGCGGGCCGCCGGCAGCCAGCGCGCGTTGCAGCGCGGTGTCGAACTCGCCGGCCGTCCGGGCACCCTGGGCGGGCACACCAAACCCTTCCGCCAGCTTGATCCAGTCCATCTTTGGATTGTCGAGTGAGAGCATTTGCTGGGCCGCCGGTCCGGGGTCGCCGGCGCCAACCCGTGCGAGTTCGACATTGAGCACCAGGTAGGAATGGTTGGCGAAGACCACATTGATGACGTCCAGCTTTTCCCGGGCCTGGGTCCATAGTGCCTGTAGCGTATAGGCGGCGGCGCCATCTCCGCACAGCGCAAAGACCTGCTTGTCGGGACAGGCCATGGCGGCGCCGATAGCCTGCGGCATGCCCGAGCCGATGGCCCCGCCGGTCAGGCACAACCAGTCATGGCGCGGACCGTGCTCGATCCAGGGGAAAACGCCCATGCCGGACGTCGTCGCATCATCACAGATGATGGAGTCCTCGGGCATGTGGCGCAGCAGGGAAATACCCACATAGCCGGGATTGAGTGCTTCGTCGGGAAAGAGTTTGGGAGCTTGCGATCGTGCCGGCAGGTCGGGCGCGGCCTGGCAGGCGCCAAGCGCGTCCACGACGGCCTGCAAGCCCGCGATCACGTCGTCCGCCGGGCCGGCCAGTGTCTCGGTCCTGGCACTCGCCGGGGTCAGTTCGCCGGGTTGGTCGGGATAGGCAAAGAAGGCGACGGGCGGTTTGGAGCCGGCGATGACCATCAGGTCGGTTTCGCCAAGCTCTTCGAGCGCCTGTTCGCCGAAATAGCCGAGGCGCTTTGGTGACACGCGGCCATGTCCCCGCGCGATGCGCGGTACGAATGTGTCCATGAACAACCGCGCGCCGGTGGCGTCCGCGATCCTGCCGGCCGCCATAAGGCCCGCTTCGCGGCAGGCATCATTGCCCAGGAAGATGACCGGATCCCTTGCAGCACGCAGGGCAGCGACGACCGCTGCGATACGGACCGGGTCGACGGGATCGAGGCCGGGCACGGGTTGGGCCTCCAGCACGCTGGGTTCGGCGTCCGACCAGGCACAATCGGCTGGCAGGATGAGCGAGGCGACACCGCGCTCCGGACCGTAGGACTGTTGCACCGCCTCAACGGCCATTGTGGAAACCTCAGACGCGTCAGCGACGCATCCCACCCAACGAGACATTGGTCGGCAGACCCCGGCGGCGTCGGAGGTCAGTGGCGCGTCGAGCTTGATGTGATCGCGGGCATGATCGCCGACAATGTTGACGACCGGGGCGTAGGCGCGGCGGGCATTGTGCAGGTTGGCGAGGCCATTGCCGGCGCCGGGGCCCAGGTGGAGCAGAGTGCAGGCCGGCTTGTCGGCCATGCGGGCATAGCCGTCCGCCGCGCCGGTCGCGACGCCTTCAAACAGACACAGGACCGAGCGCATGCCGTCGGTACGGTCGAGCGCGGCGACCATGTGCATTTCCGACGTGCCCGGATTGGTGAAGCAGACCTCCACGCCCTGGTTGATGAGCGTGCGGACAAGGCTCTCGGCTGCAAACATGGATCGACCCCGTTGAGATGGTTTGTTGGTGTGTTGGGTGCGAGTCTAGCGCGGCATGCGGACAAAGTCCGGTGTCAAATCCGCCAGGCGCGTTGCACCGACCAGGGCCATGTCCCGCTCCAGCGCCGACACCAGAATGTCCAGCGCCCGTTCGACGCCAGCCTGGCCACCCGCTCCCAGGCCGAACAGGTAGGGTCGTCCGACCGCGACAGCCGTGGCACCGAGTGCGAGGGCCTTGATGATGTCGGTCCCGCGCCGGATGCCGCCATCAAGGATGACCTCCGCCTGACCATCAACCGCCGCGACGATGTTGGCTAGCGTGTCGATGGTCGCCGGGGCGGTGTCCAGCTGACGGCCACCATGATTGGAGATCCACACCGCGTCGGCGCCGGCATGGACACAACGCAAAGCATCGTCCGGTCGGGCGATGCCCTTGATCGCAAACGGCCCGCCCCAGGCTTCCTTTATCCACTTGGCGTCCTCCCAGGTCACCGTGCGGTCGAACTGGGAATTGAGAAACTGGATGATCCCCATCCCGCCGGTATCCATGTCGGCCCAGTTCGCGGCGAGGATTTCCGGCGTGGTTGCCATGTCCCAGAGATAGCCCGGGCGAGCGAGGACCTGGCTGATCGTCTTGGCATTGATCTTCGGCGGGATGGTGAAGGCGTTGAGATGGTCACGCTCGCGATTGCCCGCGACGGGGACATCGACGGTCAGGATCAGCCCGGTAAAGCCGGCCGCTCTGGCCCGTTCCATCGCCTGTTCCACAAGCGTCCGGTCTTTCCAGACGTAAACCTGGAACCATTTCGGCCCGTCCGTGTGCTGCGCGATTTCCTCGATCGTGGTCGAGGCGAGGGTGGAGAGGCAATAGACCAGCCCGACCTTCTTAGCTGCCCTCGCCACGGCCGCTTCCCCGGCGCGCGGATTGAACAGGCGCTGGGCGGCTGTCGGTGTGACGATGATCGGCGCCTTGCTGGTGGCGCCCATGACCGTCGTTTCCAGCTCGATCTTCGAGACATCCACCAGCGATTTGAAGTTCAGCTCGTAATCGCCATAGCGGCGGTCATTGCGACCCAGCGTGATCTCGTCATCGGCGCCGCCATCGATATAGTCGAACACCATTCGCGGCAGTCGCTTGCGGGCCAGCGCCCGCAGCGCCTCGATATTGTGGGCATTTTCTATCGCTGTCATGGGCGGGAGCGTTGGCCGCTTCCCGCCCCAGCGTCAAGCCTCGACAGGCTCTGGCAGCGCGTCATCCTTGCGCCGCTTTTCCGGTTTGATGCCGAAGAAGAGCGCGTACAGGACCGGCACCGCGATCATGGTCAGCACGGTGGCGAAGGTCAGCCCGCCGATAATGGTCACCGCCATGCCCTGGAAGAAGGCATCGCTGATCAGCGGCGTCATGCCGAGGATCGTGGTGCTGGCTGCCAGAAGGACCGGCCGCAGACGACTGATCGACCCATCGCGCACCGCCACCAACCGGTCAGACCCGCCGCGGATCCGCATGTCGATCTCGTCGACCAGCACGATCGCGTTCTTGATCAGCATGCCGGACAGCGACAGCAGGCCCAGAAGGGCGGTGAAGGAGAAGGCGACATTGGTGGCCAAAAGACCGATCACCACCCCGTTCACCGACATCGGCACCACAGCCCAGATGATCAGCGGCTGGCGGATGGTCGCGAACAGCAGGAAGGAGATGGTCAGCATGGCGATGAAGGTGAGCGGCAGCTGTCCGCCCAGCGAGGCATTGGCTTCGGCTGACGCTTCATACTCGCCGCCCCATTCCAGCGAATAGCCGCGCGGCAATTCGATGGCCGCGAGCACCGGCTGGAAGCGGGCAAAGCCTTCCGCGGCGGTTTCCCAGCCATGCGGGTTGGCCCGCACCGAAATCGTCCGGGTCCGGTCGCGGCGCTGGATCAGTACGTCTTCGAACTCCAGTGCGAATTCCGACACGATCTGGCTGATCGGCACATAGGCGGCCTGTTGCGGGCTCCAGACCAGCCGGTCATCGAGATAGGCCGGATCGGCGCGTTCTGCTGCCGGTGCGCGGGCAAGGATCGGGATCAGGGTCTCGCCTTCGCGATAGACGCCGATCTGATTGCCGTCCGTGGCGAAGCGCAGCGCATTGGCGATATTCTCACGGGTGACACCGATGGTCTGCGCTGTCTCCTCGATGATGACCGGACGCAGGACCGGGGTGCGATTGCGCCAGTCGGTGCGGATGTCGATGACATCGGCATCGGCGTGCAGCGCGGCCATTGCCTGTTCGGCCAGTTCGCGCAGCACATCGGCATCCGGTCCCGAGAAACGCGCTTCCAGCTTGGCGCCCGATGGCGGGCCGAAGACGATCCGGTCGGTGCGGATTTCGGCATCGGGGACCGTTTCGCGGACATGGGTCAAGATACGGTCGGCCAGGCCCGGGATGGACTCAAGGTCCCGGGCCCAGACGATGATCTGACCATAGGCAGTATTGGGCTGTTCAGCCGTATAGGTCAGCATGAAGCGGGTCGCGCCGGCGCCGACGAATGTATCGATCGCCGTGGTTTCCGGTTGATCGGAAACGAAACTGCCGATTTCCCGCATGGTGGCGTCGGTGGTCAGGATGTCGGTGCCCTCAGGCAGTTCGACATTGACGTAGAAGACCGGCGTGTTGGTGGCCGGGAAGAAGGAATTGCGGACCGACCCGAAGCCGGCATAGCAGACAAATGTGATGATGATCAGCAAGGCCAGCACGACCCAGCGCCGTGACAGGGCGAGGTTCAATAGCCCGCGATAGCCATTGAACAGGCGCCCGGTGTACAGGCTCTCCTCATCATGATTGTGATCGGCGGCGGCCTGCGCTGCGGCGCGCTGGGCGGAGAAGAGGTGGAAGCCCACCATCGGCACGACGGTGACAGCGATGACCCAGCTCAACAGCAGCGAGATCGCGATCACGGCGAACAGGGAGAACAGGAATTCCCCGGTCGCATCCGGCGACAGGCCGATCCCGGCAAAGGCGAGGATGCCGATTACCGTGGCGCCCAACAGCGGCCATTGCGTGGTGGCGACGGCTTCCTCGGCGGCTTGCATGCGCGGCTTGCCCCGCATGACCCCGGTCAACATGCCCTCGGTCACCACGATGGCATTGTCGACCAGCATGCCCATGGCGATGATCAACGCACCCAGGGAGATGCGCTCCATCTCCAGCGAGAACAGGCTCATGAAGAAGATCGTGCCGGCGATGGTCAGGAATAGCACGGCGCCGACGGTCAGGCCGGCCCGCCAGCCCATGAAGATGCACAGCACCCCGATCACGATGGCGATCGACAGGGCGAGGCTGACCAGGAAGCTGTTGATCGCATCATCGACGACCTGGTGCTGTTGGTAGATCGGATGCAGCTCGACACCCAGCGGCAGGCTGGTCTCAAGCTCTGCCAGACGCGCTTCGACGGCATGACCGACATCGACGATATTGGCCGTCGGCAGGCCCGCGACGCCGATCGTGAAGGCGCGGACATTGTTGTGATAGATCAGCTGGGTGGGGCGTTCGACCGTGTCGCGGCGGACCTCGGCAATGTCGGACAGGCGGATCGCCTGATCACTGTCGCGCGGCGTGATCAACAGGTTGGAAATCGCTTCCGTGCCGCCAAGCGTCTGCGGAATGTCGACCCGGACGAGCCGGTCATTAAGCGGTGCCGATCCGGCGGCGACGACGGCGTTTTCCTGTTCCAGATCCTCGAGGAGATCGGCATAGGACAGGCCGAGGCGGGCAAGGTTTTCCTGCGGGATCTCGATATAGATGCGCTCGTCCGGCTCGCCCTCGACTGCGACTTTGGCGACATCCTCGACGGTCAGCAATTCGCGCCGCAACATGCGCGCAACATCGCGGATGCGACTGTCGGAATAGCCCTCGGCGGTCACGGCATAGAAAATCCCGTAAGTGTCGCCGAAATCATCAT
The DNA here is from genome assembly GCF_048268525.1 of Maricaulis sp. Lineage (GTDB taxonomy): Bacteria > Pseudomonadota > Alphaproteobacteria > Caulobacterales > Maricaulaceae > Maricaulis. The sequence goes on from NZ_JBLWVH010000027.1 coordinate 26,741, forward strand.
AGACGACGGGCGCGCCGACGCCGGGCGGCAGGCTGCCGACCGTGTCCCTGATCTTGGCCCTCAGCCGGGTCCAGACGGCCGGCATGTCGCCGCTGTCGATGGTGTCGTCGATCGTGACATGGATTTCCGAGATTCCCGGCGAGGATTCTGACCGGATTTCATGAACTTCACCAAGCTGCTGGATGGCGATTTCCAACGCTTCGGTGACTTCCTGTTCGACCTCTTCCGCGGTCGCGCCGGGGTAGGCCGTGAAGATGATGGCTTCCTTGACGGTAAAGGCCGGATCTTCCAGGCGGCCGACATTCATGAAGCCGGCCAGTCCGCCGAGCAGGCAGAACAGGATGACCATCCAGGTCAGGACGGGCTTTTCGATCGACAGGCGTGCGAGGGCGCTGGACGGGGTGTTGGCGGTGCTCATTGCGGCTGCCCAAAGCGGGTATTGTCGGAGAGGGGACGAACGGCCATGCCTTCGTGCAGGGCGGTGACCCCGGCGGTGACAACCCGGTCACCGGCAGCAATGCCGGATGTGATGATGATCATGTCACCCTCGAAGCCGTCGCTGGTGACAGGGCGTGATCCGACCGTGCTGGTATCCGGATCAAACACCCAGACCCGCTGTGATCCGTCTGGCGCGGCAGCGACTGCGTTGAGGGGGACACGCAGTCCGAGGCTTACACTGCCACTGCTGGCAAATTCGGCGAACACCGTGGCGGTCATGCCCGGCAGGAGATTGGCCGGCATGTCACCGGGCAGGGCCGCGATGGCGCGGTAGGTGCGCGAGGCTGTATCCGGTTCGGATACCAGTTCGCGGGGCTCCAGCGGAAAAGTCTGACCCGGCAGGAAGGCGAATGCCGCGTCCAGTGAGACAAGGTCCTCGCGGTCGAAGGTGGCGACCATGCTCTCGGAAATCGGGATGGAGACGCGCAATTCCGACACATCCATCAGGCGCACCACCGGCTGGCCGGGTGAGACGATGGTGTAATTGTCGACGAGGCGGCGGCTGACCAGAGCGTCAAAGGGCGCGGTCAGGGTCGCATAACCCAGATTGCGGCGAGCCGTCTGCAAGGCAACTTCACGCAGGTCGTAATTGGTCTGGGCGCTGTCGAGGGCGGCCTGCGAGGCGATGCCGCGCTCGTGCAGGGTCTGCTGGCGCTCCAGTTCGGTATTGGCCTGCTGCAACTGCACCCGTGCTTCCCGCTCGGCGCGCTGGAAGTCTTCACGGTCCAGCGCAGCGACGAGCGTGCCCTGTTCGATCAGGACGCCCTCACTGAGCGGCAATTCGGCCAATTGTCCGCCGACCTGGAACGCCATGTCGACGCTCAGACGGGCTTCGACCCGGCCTACAAATTCATGCCGTGTCTCGCCGCTATCGGCGACCACTTCGGCGAGCTGGACCAGGCGAGGCGGCGGCGGTGGCGCGACAATTTCCTCGGAACAGGCCGCGAGGAGGAGGCTGGTGCCGAGGGCGGCGAGGAGCGGGAAGCGGGTCATTGGTAAAGCTCGTGGGTCAGGCGCACCAGCCGATCGCGGATCTGGGTGAGCTGATTTTCGGGAATGGTATCGAAGCCAAGCAGGGTCGAAAGTTTCAGCCCGTCCATGGCGAGCAGAAGAAGCCGGGCGCCGACCGGGTCCGGCGTGTCGTCGCTGAGACGCTGGAAGGTGGACGACATGAAGTCGCGGGCCGGGTCCAGCAGATCAGGGTGTTCTGCCGAGGCGGCCAGAAGCGCCATGGACAATGTCTTGCGCTCGTCATGCCGGTCGAACATGGCGTTGAAAACATGGACGAGCGGCGGCTCGCCGGCGGCATGGGCCGCGGCCTCGCAATTGGCGAAGTCCTGGCTGATATCCGCCATCATCCGCTCCACCATGCCCTTGAGCAGGGCGACCTTGTTGGGGAAATGATAGAGGACACCGCCCTTGGAGACACTGGCTTCGGCGGCGACCGCATCGATCGTCAGACGGCGTGCGCCGTCGCGACCGACCACGGTTTCGGCGGCGTCGAGAATGGTGTCCCTGGTTGAAGGTTTGCACGCAGTCATGCTGGGATTGATCCTGTATTGTTGCGGTGCACATAAACCGTCCAGACGGTACAGTCAATACCGTCCAGACGGTATAGTTCCGGCATCCCGAAAAAACTGTCAGTCGCTATCCGCTGCCAGGCCAGACGCGTGAAAGATTACAAATTCCAATTATTCTACCGGGGATTGCGGTTTGAGCGAATTGCCCGCCTTGGCTAGTGGAGGCGAAGCGCCGGCTCTTCTACAGACCGGGGATGGCACCGGGCGGGTGCCGCTACCCGGAGCAACCCATGTCCAGTTTCCTGCGCCTTTTCGCGGCTGCGAGCTTGTTGGCATCTCTCGTCACCGTTGCGCCCGTTGAAGCCTATGGCCGCGACGGTCATCGCATTGTCTGTGACCTGGCCTGGCGCTACCTGTCCGATGAAACCCGCACCGAGATCGACCGGCTGGTCGCCCAGGATCCCGAATTCGATCATTTCCGCGATGTCTGTTCCTGGGCCGATGAGGTACGTGGTTCCACTCACCGGCACACGGCGCCCTGGCACTACATCAACCAGACCCGCGACGATCCGCGTGTCGACGCCGAAGACTGCGCCGAAGGCGGCTGCATCACCTCGGCCATCGACCTGCATGCCGGCATCTTCGTCGACCGTTCGCGATCGGATGCCGACCGTCTGGAAGCGCTGAAATTCCTCGCCCACTGGATGGGCGACATTCATCAGCCCCTGCATGTCTCGATCGAGGGTGATCGCGGTGGCAATGACATCAATGTGCTGTGGCGCGGCGAGCGCCGGACCAATCTGCACCGGGTCTGGGACAGCGAGATCCTGCTCGACTACATGGCCGAGACCTGGTCCTATATCGATGAAGACGACCGCTGGGCCCAGCTGGCCGACCAGCTCGCCGCCGATATCCCGCTCAATGGCATCAGTGTCTACACACCACTCGCCCCGATCGACTGGGCCCAGGAAAGCCACGATATCGTCCGCTCGCGCGGCTTCGCCTATTACTGGGCCTCTGCCGAGGAAACGATCGAGCCGGGCGATGCATACTATGCCCGCAACCTGCCGGTTTCGCTGCAGCGCCTCAAGCAAGGTGGTGTCCGCCTGGCAGGTCTCCTCAACCAGCTGGTCGAGGAGCGCCAGGTGTCCGGAACGGGCGCGGCCACGGGGTCCGGCGCGTTGAACTAGGGGCTACTCGACCGCGAAAACCGCACAAACTTGTGTTTCAAACCGCATCGGTTCGAAGTCGGCGGCAAGGGCGAAATCGCCGGACACTTGGATGTGAGCGGATGGGTCAATATAGCCGACTGCTCGAAGTTGCTCGCCGTCGATATTGGTAATCGGCGACGGGGACACGGTGTCGGTCCGTCGAATGCGGCTGCCAGTCACGACGACGCGGTCATCGTCTTCATTGCGACCGATCTGGCCGTAATCGCCATTGTCCAGGCCCGCTGGTGTCGCAGGCGGTCGTAGGCAGGGTTGCTGACCTTCCAGCGGGATTTGGACGGGCCCGAGCCGTCCGCCAGCCGACTCCGCGACGATGCGCGCCCGCTCGGTCGCGTCACCCACCGCCGCGGCGAAGGCCTCTCGGTAGAGCGCGGCGCTGGGCTGCATGGAAAAGCCGACATCGCCCGAGCGCGCCGGACCGGCCGCCATGGCGGCGCCGCGAAGCTCGGAAATCTGGTCCAGATTGAAAGCGATCACTTCGATGGTGACGGAAGCGGTGTAGCCGATGAGGGCGTCCGGGTGCCGGTTCTCGACCAGGCGCTCGGTATGCTCACCGATCCTCTGGGAGACCTGCTCATAATAGGGCGAGACCTGCAGGTCGGAGGTAACCCGGATATTGTCGCCATCAATCTCGCGCATGGCCTGCGTAACCGAATTGGCACGGGCCACGGCTTCGGCCACCGCATCCTCGCTGACCTCGTTGCGGGCCTCATAGGTGACCGAGAATTGTCCGCGATTGGGCAGGACTTCAATATAGGCGCGACCGATCGCTTCGACTGACGCTGTTCGTGCCCAGACCGGCGCTCGTGTATCGGTGGGCTCGCCATTGCTGCCAAAGCCGCATCCGGCCAGGACCAGGGCCGGCAAGCTTGCCGCCAACAAGACTGATTTCTTCATCTGGCATCCCTTCATCTGATCAAAACTTGGCGCGCGATTCCCCGGTCATGCCAACCGCAATTGGTGCCGGTCTGCCACGCAAGTGGAGATAATGGAGTGATCCGCCCCCCGCCTTCACGCTTTTGCTTGTTGCACTTGTTAGTGTTTGGTTAATATCCGGCCCGTGCGGCGTGCGCGTGGGGGTGAGTATGATCGACGGTGTGGACAATACGGTGCTTTACGGCGTGGCCGGGGCCGGTCTGTTTGTCCTGATCGTGGCGATCAGCGCTATTTCCATGCATCTCAATCGTCAGCGGGCGGTGTCCGACGAGCGGCAGGTTTACAAGCTGCGCCGCAAGCGGGTGGCGCGCTATGAGGACGCCAAGAAGTACTACGAGAAATTCCGCAAGAAGATCGAGAGCGGCAACACCGTCCTGATCGATCTCATCCATGATCTGGGCGATGATTTCGTCGGTCGCGACAGTGCCCAGCAGCAGATCGCCTTTGACGAGGCCTTCGAGGCCGTCGCCTCGATCCGCCAGGCCAATCCGCGAGCGCGGATCATCGTCGTGCTGCACACGCTGGGCGGCTATGCCCGGCCGGCCCACATGATCTCGCTGGCCTTGAAACAGCACCTGGCGAAGGCCAAGGCCAAGGGGCATTACAACCCCAAGCGCGAACCACAGGTGATCGCCTATGTGCCCTATGTGGCCATGTCCGGCGGCACGATGATCGCGCTGGCGGCCGACAAGATCGTCATGGATCCGACCGCCTCGCTCGGTCCGATTGATACCATTTATGGCGGCTTCCCGACCGAGGCCTACAAGGAACTTCTCGCCCAGAAGGGGCCGCTGGCGACCCAGGATGTGTTGGTCATGCTGGCTCATGAAGCCGAGAAATATGACCGCTATGCCGGCAAGGTGGCGCGCGACATCGTCAATCCGGTGCATCGGGTCGACGAGAAGGTCGAGCATCACATCGCCGACACCCTGTCGGCCGGCACGTTGTCGCACAGCCAGGCGATCGCGCCCGAGGACGCCAAGGCGCTGGGGATGAACGTCAAGACCAAGATCCCCGATCTCATCTACGGTCTGGTCGATGCCCGCATCCGCATGATCCATACCCGGCTCGAATTCGAGGCGCGGCGGATGGAAGATGAAGACGGGCCCGGTGACGGCAAGGGCGATGATGCGGAACAGGCCATCGAACGCGCTATCCGCCAGTCGCTGCGCGGCAATGTGCGGCTGTGACTGTGCGCCTGTAGGCGGTTGTGCTGCCGACACCCCTTGAACCTTCGTCGCCACGCTCCGATCTTCCCGGAAGTCAGCAAGGGATGATCCAATGAGTTCAAAAGCCGCCGATTATCAGGATGTGCGCAAGCAGATCGCCGCCGTGATCGCCGGCGAGACCAGTCGCACGGCGCGTCTGGCGACCGCCAGTTGTCTCCTGCGCGAGATGTTCGGCGAGCGCTTTTTCTGGACCGGCTTCTACGAAGTCGATCCGGCCAAGCCGACCGAACTCGTTGTTGGCCCCTATCAGGGCACGATGGGCTGTCTGCGCATTCCTTTCGGTCGCGGTGTCTGCGGCGCGGCGGCAGCGACCGGCGAGACCCAGCTGGTTGAGGATGTGCACGCCTTTCCGGGCCACATTGCCTGTGACAGCCGGTCCAACTCGGAAATCGTTGTGCCGGTACGCGATTCGGCCGGCCAGCTGGTTGCCGTGCTGGACATCGACTCCACAGAGTTCGGGGCGTTCGATGCGGATGACCAGGCCGGGCTCGAGGCCATTTGCGGCGAATTGCTGACCCTCGACTGAGCGCGGCTTCTGGCTTGAAAAAAAAGTACGGGTGGTCGCGCCGTCTTGGGTTTGGGCATGACGCGACCACCCTGTCCCGCCCGTTTGGGGTCCGCGCTGATGGGCGGCGTGCGGGATGTTGTGTTGTGGCGCCGCTAGCGGGCCACTATTTCGACGCGCCGGTTGAGTGCCCGGCCATCGTCTGAAGCATTGCTGGCTTCCGGGGCAAGAGGGCCGACGCCGGCCGCTTCCAGCCTGGCTCCGGCGATCCCGTAATCCTCGACCAGGGCCGCGATCACGGCGGCGGCGCGGCGTTCCGAGAGCGACATGTTGTAGGTCAGCGATCCGGACATGTCGGTGTGGCCAACCACGTAGAGCGACAGACCCGACCGCTCGGTCAGGAGGTCGCGCAGGGCGGTCAGCGCCGTTGCCGACTCAGGCAGCAGGACGTCGCTGTCATGAGCGAATAGCAGACCATCGACACGGACGTGACCATCGGCGTCCAGCCCGGCGGCGAGGGCTTCGGCGGAGATGGTGACCATGCCGCGGTCCATCTCGTCGGTCTCGACAATGACGATCGAGGTGGTGTGACGGCCGACACCGATGGCGACATAGGCGAGGTGACCGTCAAAGCTCAGCGTACCGGCGGTATAGTGTGAGTTGGGGCCGTTGATCGCCCGCATTCCATTGGCCTGGTAAAAGGCGTTGCGCGTCGAACCGGTGGTGCACGATCCGTCGCGGGCGCAGGACCAGATCGGCTGGTAGCCGGCGGCGTCCAGGGCTTCGCGATAATTGGTGAAGATCTCCAGCTCCGAGCGATCGTCGGGATTGTCATAGTCCAGCTTGGTGACCCGCCCCTGCACCGGCATTGTGATGGCGGCGCGGGCGTCGAAATCAAAGCCGGTGATCAGGGCGTATTCGTCGAACCGCCAGAACTCACCGTCTCCGGTCGAGCCTTCATAGGGAGTGACCAGCGGGTGTCCCTCGACGCGCTCCTGGGCCAGAACGGCGGTCGCGGTGCCGACGAGGATGAGGGCGAGGGTCAGGCAGGCGGCGATGGCGCGGATCATGGTCATCCTCCTTGGCATTGGGACATGGCGGCGAAACTGTTGGACGGGGCGTGGTAGCAATGGACGATGCGGTTATCGCCCTCCGCCGTTTCGCGGATACGGTTGGTGGCGTCGAGCGTGACCGCGATCAGCACATACTCGTAGTCCTGACCCCATTCACCCTCCAGATCGTCACCGGCGCCGAGCAGGTTGGCATTGATGTCGATCGGTTCGACGACATTGGCTGCAAGGTCGGGGACACGGACGACATAGGGTGTGGACCAGCCGTCCCCGCCGCGCTGGCCGGGGCCTTCATTGAGGCTCAGATGTACTTCGACCGGGCAGCGGTGCAGGGCATGGAAGTCGCGGCTGCCGGCATTCTCCACCCGGATATGATTGGTCAGCCGGTTCAGCGTCATCGCGCCGGCACCATTGGCCCGGGTCTCGACCCGCAGGGCCATGTCGGGTGATAACGGGCCGGGAGCGGCCGGCATCTGGCCAAAGCGGAACTCGATATCGAGATCGATGGGCAGGCGGTACACATGGCAGGGGTCGTCCTGGATGGTGGCGACCGGCAGGCCGGGGTGTTCATCATCGCCGTGTTCCTGGTCGCCATTGGCCCCGTCATCATTCGGCTGTTCAGCGTCGTCGTTGTCGCCGGCACTGGTCCAGGTCACCGGCGGCTCGCCGATATTCTCGATGAAGATCACGCCGCCGCCGCGGAATTCCCCGTCCAGAACCAGATTGCCGATGGTGACGGTGTGAACCGGAGCCGGGTTGAACAGGCCGATATGGTCGGCGTGCCCGGACGTGGACTGTTGGTGCACGGTTCGCCAGTTCATGCCTGTGTGGAAGCTGCGGACCTGGACGCGAAACTCGCGTGCCGTCTGGCAGTCAGGGTCCGCAAATGCGATGGCCGAGGTGATCTCGACAAACCCGTTGGCGTCGGAGGCGGTCTCCGGCCAGTTGATGCTGTTCCACAGACCGCCGGGTGTGCGGGCCTGGACCCGGGTAGCCAGCGCTCCCAAAGGCCAGGAGCGGGCGGCGAAATTTCCAACGGCGGGCTGGTGCCCGACCAGGCGCGTGGAGACCTGCCAGCGGCAATTGGCGTCAGCCGGCGCAGCCATTGCCAGCGCAGTCATCAAGCTTGCCACAAGTACCAGAATCCGCATCGCGTCCTCCCGTCCGTTCTCGGGGACAGAATACATTTGCTGAATGTTTATTCAATGAATATATTTTCAGCCAACGTGATTTGCGTGTGGAGTAGTGATTTGGCGAAAGGACGGCGCGAACAAAAGGACGAGACCCGGGCCAAGCTGGTCCGGGCCGGCAGCGTCGTGTTCGCCGCCAAGGGCATTGAAGGTGCCCGCATCGGCGACATTGCCCGCGAGGCGGGTGTCGCCATGGGCACGCTTTACACCCACTTCCCCGACAAGGAGGCGCTGTTCATCGAGGTGATGCGGGCCGGCAAGGATTTGGTACTGGCCGGACTGGCCATCGCCCAGCAGACGCCCGGCTCGCGCGAGGTCAAGGATCGCGCCGCGATGGAGGGCGTGGTCGCGTTTGCTGGCGAGTTTGGCGCGCTGTTCCGCCTGCTGTTGAGCCGCGGCGCCGGCTCCGACCCGATGCAGCGCGAAGTGGTCGATGCGATCGCCGGAATCCGTGTCACCGAATTGCAGGCGGGACAGCGTGATGGCTGGGCCCGTTCGGATCTGGATCCTGAGGCCACCGCCCGCTGCGAGGTCGGTGCCGTCTTCCATCTGCTGGATTGGTGGCTGGATGATCGAACGCGTCTGAGCGATGCTGAGGTCGTGGAGCAACTCTGCCTGATCCGCCGATTTGGCGTTGAAGGGCTGATACCGGGTGCCGCGATTTCATGACGGATCATACAATCGAGCTGGACGGGCGTGTCGTCGATTTCACGCTTCGCCGGTCGGCCCGGCGCACGATCGGTTTCACCATCTCCCGCGACGGGCTGACCGTGGCAGCGCCGAAACGGGCGAGCGAGCGCGAGATCCGGCGCGGGCTGGAGAGCAAGGCCGGCTGGATTCTCGCCAAGCTGGACGCCTGGGCCAAACGTCCGGCGCCGCGTGAATTGGCCTTTGAGACCGGCGAGGCTCTGCCCTGGCTTGGCAATGAGCTTTGCCTGGAATTGCGCGGTGAAGGCGTGAGAACAACCGTGCGCCGTGATAGCGGGACCCTGATCGTCCGGCACGACCCGGACCTTGCCGGTGAGCTGCGCCAACGCACGCTGGGCCAGGCCCTGCAGCGCTTTTACAAGCGCGAGGGCGAGGCGCTGATGACGCCCCGCGTTGAGCATTATGCCGCCAGGCTCGACCGCCCGGTCCGCAAGGTCATTGTCCGTGACCAGAAACGCCGCTGGGGCTCGTGCGCCCCGGACGGGACGATCCGGCTCAACTGGCGCCTGATGGGCTTTCCCGAAGACCTGATCGACTATGTCTGCGCCCACGAAGCCGCCCATCTGGTCGAGGCCAACCACTCACCCGCCTATTGGCGCGTGGTGGAAAGTCTCATGCCGGACTGGAAACCGCGCCGCCAGCGCATGCGCGACGAAGCCGATCGCTGGGTGGTGTTTTAAGGGACTGATCCTCAATCGACGCCCTTCAGCTTCCGGTCAAAATAATCCACGATCATCGTCCACAGATGCACCGAGCGGTCCTCCCCGCGTACGCCGTGGCGCTGGCCGGGATAGGTCATCATCTCGAAATCGGCGCGTTGTTGCTGGAGTTCCGAATAGAGCCGGACCGAATTGGCGAAGATGACATTGTCGTCGGCCATGCCGTGGATCAGCAGGAGCGGGGTCTCGTAACTATCCAGATTGGCGAAGACGGAGGATTGCTCATAGCCGTCGAAATTGGCGTCCGGGTGACCCATGTAGCGCTCGGTATAGGCGGTGTCATAAAGCGTCCAGTCGGTGACCGGTGCGCCGGCCACGCCCGCTGCCCAGGCGCTCGGCGCCTGCAAGGTCGCCATCAACGTCATGTAGCCGCCATAGGACCAGCCCCAGATGCCGACCCGGTCGGCGTCAACGAAGTCGAGGCTCTTGAGATAGTCCAGCCCGACCAACTGGTCTTCGACCTCGACCGAGCCCATGCGATGGCGCAACTGCCCCTCGAATTCACGTCCGCGATTCCATGAGCCGCGGTTGTCGATGGTGAAATAGACATAGCCGCGCTGGGCGAACATCTGCGCCCGCATCGATTGCCAGCCGCGGTGGACCTGCTGGCTGTGCGGGCCGCCATAAAGATACTGGATCGCCGGGTATTGCCGGTTCGGATCAAAGTCGGCCGGCAGGAAGATCTGGTAGTGCAGCTCGGTCCCGTCTGCGGCCGTCAGCGTGCCGTACTCCGGCGTGATGTGATCGTCGAGATATGGAAAATAGGGATGTCCCTCGATCAGGGCGTTTTCCTCGATCCAGCGGATGCGGCTCCCATCGACCGCATAGAGGGCGGTCTGCGGCGGGGTTTGCGGGTCGGAAAAGGTGCCGATGAAACGTGTCGCATCACGTCCGAAGCGGGCCGACCAGCGACCATCACCCGACGTGATCCGCGTCGGAGCGGCCGAGCCGTCCAGGGGTACCGAATAGATGTGCCGTTCCAGCGGCGTCTCGATCCAGCCGGTGAAATAGACCAGGCCGGCCTCTCGATCGACGGCATCGATATGGTCGACCACCCATTCGCCGTACGTGACCTGCGTGATCAGGCTGCCATCGCTGGCGCGGTGCTGGATGTGACGGAAACCACCCGGCGTGTCCTCGCTGGTCCACAGGACCGAGCCATCAGACAGGGCGCGGAAATCATTGGTCAGGTTGATCCAGATATCGGTGTTTTCAACCAGCCAGGGTGCGGCCTCGCCGGTCGCCGCATCTGCGGCCAGGATGGTGAGCTGGTCCTGCATCCGGTTGAGCACCTGGACATAGGCCGTGGCGCTGTCGGAGGCCCAATTGACGCGGGCGAGGTAGATGTCGTCCGTTTCCGCCAGCTCGACCTGGCGGCGGGTTCCCGTCGCACGCTCGGCGATGAAGAGTTCGACCGTGGCATTGTCAGTGCCGGCACGCGGATAGCGCTGATCGACCACCCGGGCGGAGCCGTCGGCGGCGATTTCCATGCGCTGGATATTGTCGACCGGGCTTTCATCGACGCGGGCGAGGGCGATGTATTGCTCGTCCGGTGACCACCAGTAACCGGTGCGGCGTCCAAGCTCTTCCTGGGCGACAAACTCCGCCATGCCGAAGGAGACCAGGTCGCTGCCTTCCGTGGTGATGGCGGTCTCTTCGCCGCTTTCCAGATCGATGACGTAGAGGTTCTGCTCGCGGATGAAGGACACGAAATTGCCGCGCGGGGAGATGCGGGCATCGGTCTCGTATTCCGGCGTTTCCATCAGGCGGCGCGCTTCACCGGTCTCGACATCGACATGGAAAACATCACCGTCGAGCGGCACGAGGATCGCTTCTCCCTGACTGTCCCAGTCATAGCGCACGATGCCGGTCGAGGAGATACGAGCCCGCTCGCGCAGCTGGCGTTCCGCTTCGGTGAGCGCGCGTTCGTCCGGGGCGAGGACCTGGCTGTCGACCAGCAAGTACGGTTCGCCGCCATCGATATTCATCGCCCACAGATCGAGTACGCTGGCATCATCTTCCTTGGCCCGCAGGAAGGTTACACGCGATCCGTCCGGCGAGAAGGTCAGCGAGCGCGGTGTGGCGCCGGTCAGGGAGGGGCTGGCATAAAGGCGCTCGATCGTGAGAGCCGGCTCGGCCGTTTCGATCGCTTCGACTGGGGCTTCGACCGGGGCTTCACTGGCGGGCTGGCAGGCGGCGAGGGCGGCTGTGACCGCCAGAAAGCTGGCAAGGCGAACAGACATGAAAACTCCCTGGATGGTGTGGGCTTCATTTTAAAAGCGGCTGCTTTCGCGGGCCAGAGCTGAGTCAGCAACCGCCCCGCCCGGATTGAAAGGCGCGTGAGCGCCAGATCGGAAAACCCCAAATACGGGCAGGGCGGCGAGCTGACATGGCTTCACCTCATACCTGTTGACGAGACGGGTGACGCGCCCATTCGCGCCATGGCGCGAACGCCTGGCGTTTTGGGCAGTAGAGGGGTGCGAGGTGCCTTGCCGGTGCCTTGCTATGTGAGTTGTATGAGTGGCGCCGGGGGCACCTCGCACAAGGAGATTTACTCGAGACCGTTACCGGCCCCGTCTCGAAATCGATGGGAGAAAGCAGTCGAGCTTTGTGCTGCCGTCCCATCGATGGCCACGCCGGGTCGGGTGGTGGTCAACTCCACCCAACCGGACGAGCTCCGTCCTCCCCACGCCCCCGGATAACCAATCCGGGCCTCAGGTGACGCGGGAACGGGGTGATTATGCGGTGGGGTCAAAGGGGTGGGGATAAGTTTTCGGGATTTTCCGCCCCACACACCGTCATCCCGGCGCAGGCCGGGACCCAGACTGCGACGCAAGCTATTGCCATGCTTGGCGAAAGCCGACTTGCGAGACTGGGTCCTGACTTGCGTCAGGATGACGGTTTTTGAAGCGCAGGGCGGGGATAAATTATCAAATTCACCGTCATCCCACGGTCGCGGCAAAGCCGCGATCCGGGGGACCCAAGCAAAATTGTCGACGGAGAAGCGCAGGTCCGCCGGATGCCCGCTGCGCGGTCACCGTGGGATGACGGTGGTTCGAGTGGAGGAAGCGCGCCCGACGCGCTCAGGCGTCAACGGCAGGCTTGGGGGCTGTGCCCGGTCGCCTGGCGACAATCCCCCACACCTTTCCTGCATTGCCCTTGCAGCCTCACTCCGCTACACGGTGCGGCTCAAGATTCCCTGCCAGACAAGAGAGCCTCTCCCCCATGGCCGCTTACAAATTCGTCTATCACATGGACAAGCTGTCGAAGACCTATCCGGGCGCTGCCAAGCCCGTCTTTGACGGCATTTCCCTGCACTTCCTGCCCGATGCCAAAATCGGTGTTGTCGGCGTCAATGGTGCCGGTAAATCCACCCTGCTGAAGATCATGGCCGGCATGGACACCGAGTTCTCCGGTGAGGCCTGGGCCGAAAAGGGTGTGAAGGTCGGCTATCTCGCCCAGGAACCGCAGCTCGACGAGAACAAGACGGTCTGGGAAAACGTGATCGAGGGTTCGGCGCCGAAACAGTTGCTGGAAGAATTCAACGCCATCTCGATGAAGCTCGCGGAAGACTATACCGACGAGCTGATGGAAGAGATGACGGCGCTTCAGGAGCGCATCGACAACGAGAATGCCTGGGACATCGATAGCAAGATCGAGATGGCGATGACAGCCCTGCGCTGCCCGCCCGCCGACTGGCCGGTCACCGACCTTTCAGGTGGTGAGCGTCGCCGCGTCGCCCTGTGCCGCCTCTTGCTGTCCGACCCGCACATGCTGCTGCTCGATGAGCCGACCAACCATCTCGACGCCGAGAGTGTGCAGTGGCTGCAGAACTATCTGGAAGACTTCAAGGGCGCCGTCCTGGTCGTCACCCACGACCGTTATTTCCTCGATAGCATCACCACCTGGACGCTCGAGCTCGATCGCGGCCGCGGCGTGCCCTATGAGGGCGGCTATTCGGCCTGGCTGGAGCAGAAATCCAAGCGCCTGGCCCAGGAAGACCGCGAAAAGAGCGCCAAGGATCGCGCCCTGATGCGCGAACTGGAATGGATCCGCTCCTCGCCGAAAGCCCGTCAGGCCAAATCCAAGGCCCGTATCAAATCCTATGAGGATCTGCGTGACGCGGCTGAACGCGCCGAGATCACCACGGCCCAGATCACCATCCCGCCGGGGCCGCGCCTGGGCGGTGTCGTGGTCGAGGTCGAGAACCTCAAAAAGGGTTTCGAGGACAAGCTCCTGATCGACGGTCTGTCCTTCAAGCTGCCGCCGGGCGGTGTGGTCGGCGTGATCGGTCCGAACGGTGCCGGTAAATCCACCCTGTTCAAGATGATCACCGGCCAGGAAACCCCGGACGAGGGCACCATCCGTCTCGGTGAGACGGTCAAGCTGGGCTATGTCGACCAGTCGCGTGACACGCTCGACCCGAACAAGACGGTCTGGCAGGAAATCTCCGGCGGCAATGACATGATCGAGCTGGGCGGCAAGGAAATTCCGTCGCGCGCCTATGTCGGCACGTTCAACTTCAAGGGCGGCGACCAGCAAAAGAAGGTCGGTCTGCTGTCCGGCGGTGAGCGCAACCGCGTCCACCTCGCCAAGATGCTGCAGACCGGCGGCAACCTCTTGCTGCTCGATGAGCCGACCAACGATCTCGACGTGGAAACCCTGGCGGCGCTGGAACAGGCGCTGGAAGCCTATCCGGGCTGTGCCGTGGTCATCTCGCACGACCGTTTCTTCCTCGACCGTCTGGCCACCCACATCCTCGCCTTTGAAGGCGACAGCCATGTCGAATGGTTCGAGGGCAATTTCGAAGACTATATCGAGGACAAGAAGCGCCGGCTCGGTCCGGACGCCGACATGCCCAAGAAGATCAAGTTCCAGAAGTTCGGGCGCTAGGCTCGATCTCGGACTCTGCTGAATGGCAAAAGGGCCTGACGTGATCGTCAGGCCCTTTTTGTTTCAGTCCCGGGTCGACAAATGCGCAATCAGGGCGCTGATCTGGCCGTACCTCGCGCCGGTGAGGGGAATGTCCGGCCTGACCGGTGCACTCGACGCGTCGCCGGAGGCGCGGGTGAAGACATAGATCGGGGCTGCCGCTTGAAGACCGCTGTTGGGCAGGTTGAAGAGCTGGACCTGGCCGGTCGAGTTGGCGCGGCCCTCCGTGCCCGGCCCGGCGACCGGGGCGATGTCGAAATCCTGGACCGTGGCGGCCAGCACGATGGCTTGTGAATAGGTGCCCGGTCCGACCAGCAAGGCGGCGCGGTCGGTGAAGCGGTTTGGCAGGTCGGCGGGCGGTTCGACCCATTGGGCAAACGGGGTGGAGATGACCTGTCCGATCTGCGAGCCGGGAATGAGGGCCTGGTTCTCGGCTGTGATGCGGGCGGTGACGGCCGAGAGTGGCGTGTGGCGCTGGTCCGTGAGATAGGCGAGGAGGTGGTCGGACAGTTGGTGGGCACCGCCGCCATTCCGGCTGACGTCGATCACCAGGATCTGCGTGCCGCGTGCCGCAATCTCTGCGAACGCCTCGTCGATGAAGGCCTTGAAGGCGGTTTCATGCGTTGGCGCGAACGTGTTCAGGGTGAGGATGGCCGCGTCACTTTCATGGCGCAATGACCAGAGCTCCGGGGTCGCGTTGGCGTGGTCGCGCTCGGGATCAAGGTGGATCCGACCTGTCCGTCCGTCCGGGGCGACAATCTCGATCAGCCAATCACCGGCACCGCCGGTGATGGCCCAGAGATATTGCGAGAAGCGGGTTTCCACGATGTAGGTCTGAAGGCCGGGCGTGTCCCCGTGGGCGCGGGCCATCGCCTGGGCCAGGAGCGGGGCGACCGGCTGGTTGTTGATTGTCAGGATTTCAGTGCCCGCTGCGACCTGACTGCTTGCCGCGACGCCGTCGCTGACGAACAGGCGGGTGCCGGAAATCCGGACCGGGAGGGTGAACTCAGCCCCGCCATCAGCCAGCCAGGCCTCGTAGTCCGCGGTCGGCAGGCGCAACGCAACATGGCCATCGGCGAACAGCGGGTTGAGGACGGACAGGGCCAGCCAGGCCTCGCGGCGGCTGTAGCGACCGTTCAAGCCGTCGCCGACCTGGGCAAACCCGGCGCGCACGGCGTCGACATCCATCGAGAATTCCGGCTGCGGGTGGGTTGCGAACAGCCAGTCTTCCCACGCCTCGACATCGGCGCCGAGCGCCTCGGCGGACAGTTGCTGGGCGTTGGCGCAGGCCGTCAGGCCGAGCAGGGCGAGGGCGGCGATCCAGCTGTGGACTTTGGTCATGAACTCTCTCAGTGTATATATGTTACCAGTTACGTTACTGGTAACGGAAAAATCGATAAAGGGCAAATCCGATGGTGAAAACACCGCCGCCAGACCTCGACAGCGTGCTCCATGGGGAGATGGCGCCGGGCTTCATGGGGCTGCTTCTGGGGCAATTGGTCGACCGCTTGGTGGAGGCTGGCAATGGACCTGCCGACGCTGCTGGCATCCGGGCTCCGGTGCGGGCCTTCTCGATGCTGACCCTGCTGGCGGATGGTGATCAGAGCGTGACTGAGCTGGCGAAGCGGCTGGGTGTCACCCATGCGGCAGTGATCAAGACCGCGCGGGCGCTGGACAGGCTGGGCTTTCTCGGGCGCGGCGATGATCCGGCGGATGCGCGTCGCAAGCCCCTGGGCCTGACCGCGGACGGCCGGCGCGAGGCTGCACTCATCGCCACCTATATGGCGCGGGTCAGTGCGGTCTATCGGGACGTGTTCGAAGAGATCGGGGTCGATCTGTTCGCCGCCGCCTGCGCCTTTGAAGGTGCGTTACAGCGCGAAAGTTTCGCCGCCCGCTTTGACCGGGCAGGGACACAGGCGGGTGGGGACGCCGAGTTGGGACAGGCGTAACTGTCTCCTTTCCCTCGTTCCGGTTTTACCGTTCGCGCCGGGCGCCGCTCAGACCAGCTTACATATCTAGAAGCGCTTCGCCGAAAACGCCTCTGCCGGTACCGGCGTGGCTTCACCAGCCATCAGCGAGGCCAGCAGCCCGGCAGACCCCATCGCCTGGGTCCAGCCGAGATGGCCGTGGCCGGTATTGAGCCAGAGGCCGGGGGCGCGCGTTTCGCCGATGTAGGGACGGCCATCGGCAGACATCGGTCGGAAGCCGCACCAGGCCTTGTTGTCACCTTCCAGCAGAGCGTCGGCGAGAGCCGGGTAGAGGCGACCCAGCAACAGGCGCAGATTGTCGACGCGCTCGCCGCGCAGGGTCCGGTCCTCACCGGCGAACTCCGCGGTTCCGGCGATACGCAGCGTATCGCCCAGCGGCGAGACGATGGCGTGCAGCTGCTCGTCTACCACCGGCAGGCCGGGGCGCTGGTTCAGTTGCGACATGTCGAGACTGAGCGAGTAGCCTTTCACCGGACGCACCGGCAGGTGCAGGCCCAGCGGCTCCAGCAGTCGGCGCGAGGCATGGCCGGTCGCGAGGACGACGTGATCGGCCTCGATCTCCTCGGTATGCGTGCGCACGCCGGTGATGCGACCGGCCCGGTCGATCAGACTGTCGACCGGTGATTTGTATTCAAAGCGCACGCCAATACCGGTGGCAACCGAGGCCAGTGCCTTGGTGAACAGGTGCGCGTCACCGCTTTCATCGTCCGGATAAAAGATCGCTCCGGCGAGATCGCCGGCAACGTCCGCCAGCATCGGCTCATGCGCGACCATTTCTGCCCGGTCTAGCAACTGCCAGCGCAGTCCGGCATTGGTCAGGGCCTGACTGGTCTGACGGTCCGGCTCCAGCGACCGGGCATCGCGGCAGACTTTCATCGTGCCGCGCGCAAGATTGGCGAAGTCCAGCTCGTGAGCGTCACGCACCGCCTGAGTCTCGGCCAATGAGTAGCGCGACAGCGCGAAGTTCGCGAGTGAAGCGGCCTCATACCGCTTGCGTGTTGAATTGGCGAGAAATTTCAGACCCCACGGGACCAGGCCGGGAAGCGGCGCCAGGCGCAGCTTCATCGCCGAATGCGGGTCGGCCAGTGAGGCCAGCAACTGCCAGTGCACGCCGGGCGCGTTCCAGGGTTCCGGTTCGGACGGTGTCAGCGCCCCGGCATTGGCGAAGCTGGTTTCGCGGGCCGGGCCGTCATGGGCATCAAGAACCAGAACGTCGTGCCCGCGCTGGCGCAGCGCATGCGCCGCGGCAACTCCGGCCAGACCGGCACCCACGATGATGACATCCTGATGGCTCACGAAAAACTCCTTTACAGCCAGTCTGAACGGCTTGGTTTGAACTTCGCGGGGATGCAGATAAAAGCAAGGCACAAACTGCATCTCTCAACCGGGATTTCATGGACGCTCTCGTCACACAGCTCAAGGCGCTCGCCGAACCGACGCGCCTGCGGATCATCGCCCTCCTGTCGCGAGGCGAGCTGACGGTGTCGGAGCTTGTCTCGATCCTCGGTCAGAGCCAGCCGCGCGTGTCGCGTCACCTCAAACTCCTGACCGATGCCGGCCTGGCCGAGCGCCTGCCCGAGGGCGCTTATGTCTTCTATCGCCTGACCGACGCGGGCGGCGGTCGCAAGCTGGCCCAGATGGCCAATGAGCTCGTGCCTGAGGACGACGCCGTCCTGACCCGTGACGTGTCGCGGCTAGAAGCCATCAAGCAGGCCCGCGCCCAGGCAGCGCAGGCTTACTTTGAAAGTGTGGCCGAAGACTGGGACACGATCCGTTCGTTGCATCTGGCCGATCACAAGGTCGAGGCCGCCATGCGCGAGCTGGCAGGGGCGGGGCCCTTTGATCTGATGATCGATGTCGGCGTCGGTACCGGCCGCGTGCTGGAGCTGTTCTCCGATCGCGTCGAACGCGGCATCGGGGTCGATATCAACCACTCCATGCTCAATGTGGCGCGTCTGAACCTTCAGTCGGCCGGGCTCAAGCATTGTTCGGTGCGCCATGCCGATGTCGGTGCCTTGCCGTTCGACACGGCCGTCGCCGACCTGGTGACGGTGCACCAGGTGTTGCACTATCTGGAAGACCCGGCGCTGGCGGTCGACGAGTGCGCCCGCGTACTCAAGCCCGGCGGCAATCTGGTCATCGTCGACTTTGCCCCGCATCAGCTGGAAACCCTGCGTGAGGATCATTTTCACAGGCGCCTGGGGTTTGCCGATGAGGAAATGGCCGACCTGATCGGTCATGCCGGCCTGGAACTGGCCCACCAGACCTCGCTGCATCCGGATGATCCGAGCGGCCAGCTGACCATGAAAATCTGGATCGCCCGGCGCAAGCCCGCCACTCCCTCCTGACGCGAATGCGCTTTTCGCCACGGCGGTGACGGTGTAGCTTCTGCCTTGTCTTGCAGGGGGGCAGACATGAAAACCACGTTGAACATTATCAGTATCGCCGCGCTTGGCGCGCTTGCGGGTGGCCTGTATCTGGGCGCCGGCAATGATGTCGAAGTACCGCAACCCGTCGTCGACGATATCGTAGCGGTTACGCCGGACCCGGCGCCATTGGCCGACACGGTTCCCGCTGATCCGCTTGGGGCCGTCGATGATGACGAAGGCAGTGTCATCATCGACCCGATCGACAACAACATTGTCTACACTGTTGCCGGTACGCAATCGGGCTATCTGATCGCCAACTCCGAAATCCGCTTCGGTGATATCGTGCTGGAAAATATCGAGCTGTGGCCGGCCATGCCGGAGTGCGACGAGCCGGCCTATCTGCGCCTGGCCTTGGAGGACACGTCCGACCAGCTCGGCGAGAATGAATACGGACCGTATTTCCGGCTCTACGCCATGACCATCGACAGCGCGTCCATCACCGATGATGGCGTGGTGATCCGGGCTTCGGACCCGGATCTCGGCACGCTGGTGATTGAAGCCAGCTATGTCGCCGGTGCGCTGGCCGAGTGGCAGACCGGCGCCGACTATGTCGACACGCTTGTGACCGGCACAGCGACGCTGAATGGCGACAGCCAGCCAGCCAGCCTGGCATTCTGGATCGGCGACTGATCCGACGCATGACGCAGGATCGGCAGGCGGGACCGGCACGTCCCGCTTGCCTTTTCATCATGCCGGGTGCTTGCATGGGCTGAAGTCCTGTCAGGAATGCCAGCGCCATGGTTCAAAAGCGAAAATCGAAATCGTCCGGGCCGACCGGTGCGCCATCTATTGTCGTTGGCTGGCGTGAATGGGTGTGTTTGCCCGAGCTCGGGGGGGGGCGGGTAAAGGCCAAGATCGACACCGGCGCCAGGACGTCCGCCATTCATGCGTGGAAGATCCAGCCGTTCGAGAAGGATGGTGCCAGCTGGGTCCGTTTCGAGCTGCATCCCAACCAGGACGACAACAAGACGCGGATCGCCTGTGAAGCGCCGGTCCATGACAGTCGCCTCGTCAAGAGCTCGAACGGGCAGGAACAGCGTCGCTATGTCATCCACACCCCGCTGCGAATGGGCCCCTATGTGTGGCCAATCGAGTTGACGCTGACGCGCCGGGATGAAATGGGATTTCGCATGCTGGTCGGTCGCACCGCCTTGAAGCCCGGCGCGCTGGTCAATCCGTCAAAATCCTTTCTTTGCCCGACCACAGCTTAGGCTGCGGCGGGTTTCGTGATACCCGTTCCCGGCAACCGCTTCCCGCCACCCTGGAGAGTGTCCTGATGAAATTGCTCATGCTGGCCCGCAATCCGAACCTGTACTCGCACAAGAGACTCGTCGAAGCGGCCGAGGCGCGGGGACACGAGATCGACATTTACGATACGCTCAAGATGTACATGAACATCACCTCGCATCGCCCCGAAGTGCGCTATCAGGGCCGCGTTCTGAGTGGGTATGACGCGATCATCCCGCGGATCGGGGCCTCGATCACCGGCTATGGCATGGCCGTGGTGCGCCAGTTCGAGATGATGCGGGTATGGGCGCTCAACGAGTCGGTCGCCATCGGCCGCTCGCGCGACAAGCTGCGTTCGTTGCAACTCCTCTCCCGCGCCGGTCTCGGCCTGCCGGTGACGGCCTTTGCCCATGACACCTCCATGACCGATGACGTGCTCGACATTGCCGGCGGCGAACCGGTGGTGATCAAGCTTTTGGAAGGCACCCAGGGCGTTGGGGTGGTGCTGGCGGAAACCCGCCGGTCAGCCAAGTCCGTTATCGAGGCCTTCCGCGGCGCCAAGGTTGATATCCTGGTCCAGGAATTCATCAAGGAAGCCGGTGGCGCCGATATCCGCACCATCGTGGTCGGCGGCAAGGTCGTGGCGGCGATGAAGCGCCAGGGCGCCGAAGGTGATTTCCGTTCCAACCTGCATCGCGGCGGCTCGGCCTCGAAGATCAAGCTGACTCCGGAAGAGCGCTCGACCGCCGTGCGCGCCGCCAAGGTGATGGGGCTGAACGTGGCCGGTGTCGACATGCTGCGCGGCAATCATGGCCCGCTGATCATGGAAGTGAACTCCTCGCCGGGCCTGGAAGGCATTGAAGCCTCGACCGGCGTTGATGTCGCCGACAAGATCATGGATTTCATCGAGAAATCGGCCGAGGCCGGCAAGACCAGGACGCGCGGTACCGGATGACACGCGACCATTTCGAGATCGCTGGCGAGACCGTCGCGCCGGGCACGACCAAGATTGTCCAGATTCCGGTCTCGGTTCTCTCCGATCACACGCCGTTG
>NZ_JBLWVH010000028.1:0-47356 GCF_048268525.1 Maricaulis sp.
CCACAAGGCCCGTCAGCATGGCGATGGCGAGAAGACGTAACGTCATGAAAGCCCCCGATAGGCGGTGTGGGTCAACAGCTCGGGCCTAGTGAGGCAGGCCTGTTGCGACAAGGCAAGGATTTGTGACGGCGCGGCATGATTCCAACCCGAGCGCACAATTCCCCACAGCCACCGTCATCCCCCGGATGCCCGCTGCGCGGTCACCCGGGGGATGACGGTGTATTCACAGAACGGTCTTTTCGCACCCCGTATGACCGAAATTTCATCAATGAATTCAGTGTCCGGACGCTATAATGCGTGCGTCGGGACGGCAAATGGGTTCCGATTATCAGTGTGGGCGTGGCCGATTGGAGCGGCACCACGCAGATGGCGTGCAGCGGAGTTTGCGATGAAACGGCGTGAAAAGCAGAGCGAGTTCCTGGAAATCCGCATTGGTCACCAGACCAAGCAGGACTTCATGGAGGCGTGCCAATCGCATGGCGTGACGGCCAGCGAAGTGCTTCGTGCCTATGTCGAAACCTACCCCGCTTCGCGCCATCGCCGCCGGGTGCTCCCCCAAATCAATATCAAGGAGTTCACCATGCCCGCCAGTTTTCTTGCCCTCGTTACCGCTGTTGCCCTGAGCACCGGATTGCAGACCTCGGCCCCCGCCATTGCCGACCGCGATGACCCGGAGGCCAGCTTCGCCGCGGTCGACCGGGATGGCAGCGATGATTTCGACCTCGCCGAGCTCTTCGTTGAAGCCGGACTCACCCCGGACGGGCAGCTCGGTCCGGATTTGCGCGCTGAAGTGACCGGCTCGGTCCAGACGGCCCTGGCCGAGCTCGGCATGAATGCCCAGGCCGGTGTGGCGTCGCCCGACTTCCTCAACCGCGTCATTGCCAATGCCGAGGAGAGTGCCGTGACCAGTGTGACGGCCGTTTTCCACCGGATCGACGCCGATGGTGATGGCCGGGTCACGCGCGCGGAATTCATGACGTACAGCATCGACTGATCGATCGCAGGCGCGGGACCCGGCCGCCTGGCGGCCGGGTCCCGATGCTCAACCGATTTGCAGACCGGCGATCTGCCGTGTCTGTGGGTCCGGTGTGTCGAAGATCAGCTCAACCGACCGTCCGAGGGCGGGTGCGTAGACTGCAATGCGGACCTGCGCTTCGTCTGCCTGAAGCGCGGCCAGTCGGTGGTCGGTCAGGTCAGCAGCGACCTGCTCGAAGAGGGCCAGGTGTTCCTGCAGCGGCGCAGCGGCCAGCAAGGCGGGCGTGAAGCGGGCTTCGATGAAGGCCTGGCGCGCTGCCGCATCGGCGTCGAGCGCGGCGAGATAGTCGTGCACCAGCCGAGCGGCTGGCGTGTCCGGAAGCTTGAGACTCGCATCGGCTGGCGGGGTTGCGGGCGCGACCTGCCAGGGCCGGTCAAACCAGGCGGCCGTCAATACGTCGACAACCCGGTCGGCATTGAGATGGCGCTGATTGGTGGCGACGAACAGGATCAGACCGTGATCGGCCAGCTCGCGCCAATGGGCGTTGAAGTGCGCCGACCCGCCATTATGCCAGTAGATGCGGCCGAGTTCCGGGTCATCCTCGACCACCAGCCCATAGCCGTAATAGGAGGCGCCGCCGCCTTCATCCTGGAACGGCGTCTGGCCGAGATCGCGCGCCTCCGGCGAGATCAGCTCACCCGCTGACCAGGCCTGACGCCAGGCCAGCATGTCCGGCGCGGTCGAGACCAGCCCGCCATTGCCGATCAAATTCCAGTTCGGCGGATGGCCGCCCCAGGAGGCCTCGGATACGTCGCGCCCGTCGCGCAAATGGACGGAGCGCTGGGTGTCATGGGCGGTCTGATAGCCGGTATCCTGGATGCCGGCAGCGGCCAGCCGGTCGCGCAGCAGGCTTTCATAGGTCTGGCCCGTCGCCCGCTCGATCATGGCGGCGGCGAGGGAGAAGCCGACATTGGAATAATAATACGCCGTGCCCGGCTCGAAGCGCAGCGGAGCGGCAAAGGCATTGGCCCGGAAGGTGTCGAAATCCTCTTCCGCCAAATCATCTCCGACCCCGCCGGGCAGGCCGGCCGCATGGGTCAGGAGCTGGTGCAAGGTGATGTCGGCCTTGTCGGCGGGGACATCGTCGAACATATCGGCCAGGCGCAGATCGGCCGACAGCGTGCCGTCGCTGATCAGCTGGGCCGCCAGCATGCCGGTATAGCTCTTGGTGATCGATGCGATATCGACCTGGGTGTCGGGGCCGAAGAGGCGACCGGTCTGCGGGTCGGCCTCACCGGCCCCTCGCATCAAAACCGTTTCGCCTTCCAGTGACAGGCCGACAATACCGGTGAAGCCGGCAGCCTCGAGCGCGTCAAAGGCCTCTGACAGGCGGTCACTGGCGGCGCCATGGTCGACAATCTGTTCGGCCGCCTGTTCGGCCGCCTGTGCGGTCGCCGCGGAGGTCGCCGCGGAGGTGATAGCCAGAGCCAGGCTCAACGCAGCAGCAAGCTGGCCGGGCGTGCGGCTGAGGAATGACAAAGCTTTCATGGTTTTGGCTCTCCTTGCTCATGTTAGCCCTGACTGGCTAGGATGGCGGCGCTTCGGCGTCCTGACGAAAACCTGTTGGATAGGCTGACATGACATTTTCCTCACCCGGCGGGGACGTCGCCGACGCGACGCGTTTCCGGATCGGCACGGCCCATTGTGACCTCATCGCCTGCGTGCTGGTGCGCGAGGGCGAGACCCATCGCCTCGAACCGCGCCTGGCCGGTGTGTTGCACCTGCTCGCCCGCCGCGGTATCAGCCCGGTCACCCGCGATGAATTCCTGGAGACGGTGTGGGAGGAGGATGGCAGTGATGAAGCGCTCAACCAGGCCATTTCCCGCCTGCGGCGCCTGCTCGGCGATGCCAGCCTGATCCGCACCCTGCCGCGCATCGGCTACAGCCTCAGCGCCCCGGTCGAGCGCGCCGACACCCTGCCAAGCCCGGCCCCGACCTCACCCTTCCAGACCTGGCTGCGCACCGGCCTGGGCTTCATAAAACGCCCCTTCCTCACCGGGCTCGCTGTCGGCGTGCTTGTCACGGCGCTGCTGGCGAGTGTGTTCTGGCCGAGAACGCTGGAGCAGGAGTTCGAGGTGTTTGGCGGGGAGCCGGCCGAAGCGGGGCTGACCTTGCCGGATGAGGCGGGGTAGGGGGCGTCATCGTCAATGCTGCGAAAAGCGCCGTCCGATCACGCTTGTTTCTCCGGAAACAGGCCCGGCATCCATGCGGATGCCAGCCTGGCCGGAAACGCCAGCTTGAGATCGGATTTGTGGGTTTGCGATGTCAGCACGCCGGCTTTGGTGAGTTCGGCAGCAACCCGTCGGCCAGAGCGGTCAGCCATGCCAAGTGTGTTTTCCAGCTCTCCGCGCGGAAGCGAACCCCGATAGAGAATGGCCTCCATAAGGCGTCCGGCCTTTGCGGGTAGACGACCGGCATCATGCTCATTCTTCGTCCATAGCAGGACGCGCTCCCGGAGTGCTGCCGGCTGCATCAGGCCCGCCATGAAGTCGACCTGATCAATACAGGTTT
This sequence comes from Maricaulis sp., assembly GCF_048268525.1. Classification (GTDB taxonomy): domain Bacteria; phylum Pseudomonadota; class Alphaproteobacteria; order Caulobacterales; family Maricaulaceae; genus Maricaulis. The sequence goes on from NZ_JBLWVH010000028.1 coordinate 3,548, forward strand.
CCAGAAAAAACCCGGTGAAGGCGGAGAGGGCTGCTTCACTCAGTGTGCCGCGCCCATCCAGATCATTTCGACGGTCAGCATCGCACGATGCCAAATGGCTTTTGTAAGCATCAACTTTTCGAGCGAGACCACGCGCCACCGACCAGAGCCCGCCGGTATCGAGCGAGCGAAGCAGCATGGCATGAGACATCAGGCGGGCAACGCGGCCATTGCCGTCGGCAAAGGGGTGTATCCATAAAAGACGGTGGTGGGCTCCGGCCGCTGCAATTATGGCGCTGGATTTTCCGAGCGCGCCATAAGCCCGATCGAAGCGATCCATGAAGCGTGGTATCGCTCCGGGGCTGACTGGAACATGCCTGCCCACCTGCACATAACCGGTGCGGTATTCCCCGGGAATGACCCTCTCTTTTTCTTTTGTATCGGGATTTTCGACCCATAGCAGGCTGTCCGGCAGTGCGTCGCAAAACCGTCGATGAATCTCGCACAAGGAGGCTGCGGAGCTTTCCGTACCAGCGATACTTCCGGTATCGATCCAGGATTGCACGGTGATGTGCGCTTTGGCTTCGAGCTGCAGATCCCGCTTCTCGGGGTCGGCGCTATAGTCTTCCTGCAGCGCCCTTTCGATATCAATCGGGTGGGTTTCGTGCCCCTCGATGAGATTGCTATAATAGCAATTCATTGAGCGAACGAGGTCCGCCAGGGCCGAAACGATCTCTTTTGGCAGGCTGCTTTTGAAAGCGGCGGATTTGGTTGCAAGCTCCAGTGCGAGGTCGTTCAGCGCGCCACGATGGCGCGATGTCTCGGAAATCAGGAGCGGCTCCATAAGGCCGATTGTTTCGCCGCGATCTTCAAGGGTCATTTTTTGGCCGGTTTTTTGGCCGGTTTCTTGGCCAGTTCAACTTTACTCATACTTTCAATCATAACATGAGGTTTCACATTTTGTGTGAAAATTCCGGGCCACAAAAATGGCCGGTTTTTTGGCCGGTTTTATTGTGTCGCTAGAAAAGTGGCTCTGAAATATCGGCACGAAGAATCTGATAGGCCAAACCAACTATCCCCCAACCGCCCCCCGCATTTGCTCTCCCCCCTCGCGATTGTTAAGACTCTGCGACAGGAAAGCCGCCTGATTCACACTGATGATTCGCGCCCGCGCGCGAGGGTGTGGGATCGGCGGCGATTTTCGTGAGGGTGCGGTCGGGGCAATCGTGACCGCCATTGCGACACAATGAAAAGAGGGCCGCCTTGAGCGATCACGACGACACGCCGAACACCCCGGAAGACGGACCCGAAAACTCTGGTGGCCAGCCGCCAGCCCTGCCGGACGGGATTGGCAATATCGCCATCGAGGACGAGATGAAGTCGTCCTATCTCGATTATGCGATGAGCGTGATCGTGTCTCGCGCCATTCCCGATGCCCGTGACGGGCTGAAGCCGGTGCACCGCCGCATCCTCTATACGATGCATGAGAACGGGCAGACGCACGAAAAGTCCTACCGCAAATGTGCGACCGCCGTCGGTGATGTGATGGGTCGCTATCACCCGCATGGTGACCAGGCGGTCTATGACTCGCTGGTGCGCCTCGCCCAGTCCTGGTCGATGCGGGTGCCGCTGATCGACGGGCAGGGCAATTTCGGCTCGGTCGATGGCGATCCGCCTGCCGCCTATCGTTATACCGAGGCGCGGATGCAGAAGGTGGCGCAATCCCTGCTGGCCGATATCGACAAGGACACGGTCAATTTCGTCGATAATTACTCGGCTGAGCGCCAGGAGCCGGTGGTGCTGCCGGCGCGCTATCCCAACCTGCTGGTCAATGGCGCTGGCGGTATCGCCGTCGGCATGGCGACCAATGTCCCGCCGCACAATCTGGGCGAGGTGATTGATGGCACGCTGGCCCTGCTGGAAAACCCCTCACTGACCGAAGGCGAGCTGCTGGATTATATCCCGGGACCGGACTTCCCGACCGGTGGCCTGATCCTCGGCCGCACCGGCGCCCGCAATGCGGTGCTGACCGGGCGTGGCTCGATCGTGATGCGCTCGCGCACCTCGATCGAGGAAGTGCGCAAGGACCGCATGGCGATCATCGTCCACGAGATCCCCTACCAGGTGAACAAGGCGTCGATGATCGAGAAGATCGCCGACTTGGTGCGCGACAAGAAGATCGAGGGCATTGCCGACCTGCGCGATGAAAGTGACCGCAATGGCATGCGCGTGGTGATCGAGCTGAAGCGCGACGCCAATGCCGATGTCATCCTCAACCAGCTGTTCCGCTGGTCGCCGATGCAGACGAGTTTCGGTGCCAATATGCTCTCCTTGGTCGGCGGTCGCCCGCAATTGCTGGGCGCGCTGGATATCCTCAAGGAATTCCTGCGCTTCCGCGAGGAAGTGGTGGCGCGTCGGGCCAAGTTCGAGCTCAACAAGGCGCGCGATCGGGCCCATGTCATCATTGGCCTGGCGCTGGCCGTGGCCAATATCGACGAGGTCATCGCCCTCATCCGCAAGGCGCCCAATCCGGCCACTGCGCGTGAGCAATTGATGGCACGCGACTGGCCGGCCATGGATGTGGCGCCGCTGGTCGAACTGGTCGCCGATCCGCGCTCCATGCTGCGCGACGACAATACGCTGCGGCTGACCGAGGAGCAGGCGAGGGCGATCCTGGAGCTGCGCCTCAACCGCCTGACCGGTCTGGGTCGTGAAGAACTGGGCAATGAGGCCAAGACGCTGGCCGACCAGATCGCCGATCTCCTGGATCTGCTGCGCTCGCGTCAGCGCGTGCTCGACATCATTCGCGACGAGCTGACCGAGGTGCGCGAGAACTACGCCACGCCGCGGCGCTCGGAATTCGTCGATGCCGAGCTTGATTTCGAGGATGAGGATCTCATCCCGCGTGACGAGATGGTCGTCACCGTCACCCATGGCGGTTATGCCAAACGCACCGCGCTGTCCGATTACCGGGCCCAGCGCCGCGGCGGCAAGGGCCGTTCGGGCATGGCGACCAAGGATGAGGATTTCATCGCCACGCTGTTTGTCGCCTCGACCCACGCGCCGCTCTTGTTCTTCTCCAATCGCGGCATGGTCTACAAGACCAAGACCTGGCGTCTGCCGTTGGGCGCGCCGAATACGCGCGGCAAGGCGCTGATCAACCTCCTGCCATTGGAGCAGGGCGAGACCATCACCTCGATCATGGCTCTGCCGGAAGACGAGAGCAGCTGGGCCGACATGAATGTCATGTTCGCCACCAATAAGGGCACCGTCCGCCGCAACAGGCTGTCCGACTTCGTCCAGGTCAACCGCAATGGCAAGATTGCGATGAAGCTGGAGGAAGAGGACGACCAGATCGTCAATGTGGTGCTGTGCACCGAGCAGGATGACGTCTTCCTGACCACCCACAAGGGTCGCGCCATCCGCTTCCCGGCGACCGATGTCCGCGTCTTTGCCGGCCGCAATTCGGTTGGCGTTCGCGGCATCCGCCTGGCCGAGGGCGACGAGCTGATCTCGATGGCGATCCTGCGCCATATCGATGTCACCTCGCCGGAGGCGCGCACCTATCTCAAACACGCCACCGCCATGCGCCGGGCGCTGGGCGATGATGAAGAGATCGAAACCGTCAGCAATGACGCCGACGAAGACGGTGATGATGAAGCCGCCCTGTCGACCGAGCGCCTGGCCGAGCTGGGCGCCGCCGAGGAATTCCTCCTCACGGTCGCATCGGACGGCATGGGCAAACGCTCATCGGCCTATGATTTCCGGGTGATGGGGCGTGGCAATAACGGCGTCGCCGCAACCGATATCAAACGCGACATTCCGCTTTCGGCCAGCTTCCCGGTCGAGGATGCCGACCAGATCATGGCCGTCACCGATGGCGGTCAGCTGATCCGCTTCCCGGTCGATACCGTCCGCATCGCCAGCCGCTCATCGCGCGGTGTGCGCCTGATCCGCCTCAATGAAGGCGAGAATGTCGTCGCGGTGGTTCGTATCCAGGATGCCGGAGATGAGGCCGATGAAGACGGCGACGGCGAGACTGTCGTCGATGCGGGGCCGGCTCCGGAAGCCGGCGACAGCCCGTCCGAATAGTGCGACCGGCGAGGCGGGATTGTTGATCTCGCCTCGCCCATCTGCCAGACAGGAGCCTGGTGCCGGGGAGGTGCCATAGGGGCGCCAAGCCCGGGAGAGATTGGCCATGACCCGTACTGCGCTCTATCCGGGCACATTTGATCCCCTGACCAATGGTCATATCGACATTATCGGCCGGGCCGTGAAACTGGTTGATCATCTGGTCATCGGTGTCGCGATCAATGAGGGCAAGAAGCCGCTTTTCAGCCTCGACGAGCGCGTCGACATGGTACGCGAGGAAGTCGCGCAATTCGCCGATGGCGCGCAGATCGAGGTGCGGCCCTTCGACGGCCTGCTGATGCATTTCGCCGAGGAGATCGGCGCCCAGTCGATCGTGCGAGGGCTTCGGGCTGTGTCCGATTTCGAGTATGAATTCCAGATGGTCGCCATGAACCAGCAACTCAATGATGACATTGAGACCGTATTCCTGATGGCCGACCCCCGTCACCAGGCGATCGCGTCGCGCCTGGTCAAGGAAATCGCCAAGCTGGGCGGCAATATCTCCGCCTTCGTGACGCCCAATATTGAACGCCGATTGAAGGAGCGTCTTGCGTGATCATGCGTTTTACCCTTTCCGCCACTCTCGCCCTGGCCCTGACCGCCGGGGCCTGCGCCCGCGAAGCTGAAGTCTCGGAGACCGACCGGAACGCGGCGGCACCAATGGCGCTGGCCACGGCTGCCCAAGCTGAGGGTGCGGCACCACAATGGGATCTGCCGGACGATGCCTGGCGGACCGCGGACCAGGAAGACCTGCTCTATATCGAAACCGACCACGGCATGGTCATTGTCGAGATGGCACCGGAATTCGCGCCCAACCATGTCGCTCGCATGCGCCGCCTGGTTCATGAGCGCTTCTATGATTTCCTGGTCTGGCACCGGGTGATCGACGGCTTCATGGCCCAGGGTGGCGGAGCTCGCACCAATCCAGGGCATGCTGCCGAGGTGGAAGGCCTGGAGGCCGAATTCACAGTCCGCCGCTCCGGCGAGCCGGTGGTGACCGAGCTGATGGACCGGATCATCAATCCGCGCGCTTTGCCGCAAATGGCCAAGGCCGGCTTCTGGGACGGCTTCCATGCCGGGACCCAGACCTCGGCCCTCGCGGCGATCACCGGTGACGGACAGGTCCAGTCCTGGCTGCTGCATTGCGCCGGGTCTGCCGCTGCGGCCCGTACCAGCGATCCCAACTCGGCCCGCAGCCAGTTCTTCATTACCCGCGGCAATGCCGAGCATCTCAACGCGCAATACACGGCCTGGGGCCGGGTTCGCGTCGGCCAGGCGGCTGTTGATGCCCTGGCGGTGGGCTCCGCCATGGAAGACCCCGGTTTCCGGCCGGACAATATCCGTTCGATGCGGATCGGTGACGAATTGCCGGCCGACGAGCAGGTGACCATCCAGGTCGCCGATACCGATTCAGCGGCCTTTGCCGCCTATCTGGACACGCTGCGCAGCCCGTCTGGCAATCTGCCCGACATTTGCGATATCACCGTGCCGACACGAATTGTGGAATAGGAAGACCCATGGCTGAAGAACAACTCGTATTCACGCTTGAAGGCGGTGACGTCACGATCAAGCTGCGTCCCGACCTCGCGCCCAAGCATGTGGCGCGGATCACCGAGATGGCAAAGGAAGGCTTTTATGACGGGCTGAACTTCCACCGCGTGATTGACGGTTTCGTGGCCCAGGGCGGTTGCCCGAACGGCAATGGCATGGGCGGTTCCGGCCAGCACATCCCGGCCGAGTTCTCTGCCGAGCCGCATGTGCGTGGCACAATGTCGATGGCGCGCGCTTCCGATCCGGACAGCGCATCGAGCCAGTTCTTCATCTGCCTGGATGACGTGCCTTACCTCAACAACCAGTACACGGTATGGGGCGAAGTGATCTCCGGCATGGAACATGTCGACGCGCTGCCCAAGGGCGAGCCGCCAGCCAATCCGGGCAAGATCATCAAGGCATCGGTCGTCGAGGCGTAAGGCCTTGAGCTGGATCAAGACACTCGATCGAAAGGCGGCCGATGGCCGCCTTTCGACTATCTATGACCGGGTCGCCGGCAAGACCGGCCAGATCGACAATATCCTTGCCGCCCATTCGCTGCGCCCGCATACGCTTGAAGGGCACATGGCCCTCTACAAGGCGGTGCTGCACCATTACGGCAACACTCTCGACAAGGCCTATCTGGAAGCCATCGGCACCTGGGTCTCGTCGCTGAACAAGTGCGCCTATTGCGTCGAACACCATTTCGCCGGGCTCAAGCGCCTGTTGAATGACGATGCGCGGTCGAACGAGATCCGCGATGCCATCGACGCGGGTATCCCGGAGCGCGCCTTCTCGGGCCGCGAGCTGGCCGGCCTGCGCTATGCCGAGCTGCTGACCTGTGCACCGGACAAGCTGACCCAGATGCATGTGATGGCCTTGCGCGAGGCCGGTTTCGAGGATGGCGAAATTCTCGAGATCAATCAGGTTACGGCCTATTTCGCCTATGCCAACCGGACTGTCCTGGGGCTCGGCGTGAACCCGGCCGGCGAGGCGCTGGGCCTGTCACCGAACACGTCGGATGACCCGGATAACTGGTCTCACGACTGATCCACGGGCGCGCGCAATCGCAGCCGCGCGATCAGCGGCCGATGATCCGACCCGGTATCGGGCCCGGCGTCGATCGATCCTGTTTCCCAGGCCTCGCCGGCAAAAATGTGGTCTATGCCCACCAGCATCGGCGGCAGCGGCGGGGCGATGCCGCCATCGCGCGTGAACAGGCCTTCCGATGGCCAGCTCGGCAGGGCGATGGAGCGGCGTTCCAGGCCCAGATCCCGTTCGATTCGTGCCAGGGCGCGCGAGGGCGCGGCGGCGTTGAAATCGCCCATCACGATCAGCGTGTCCTGCGGCTCACGGGCGAGGGCGCGGGCCAGATTTCGGCGCTGGCAGTCCTGTGCGGCTGAGGGGAAGGGCCAGGTCAGATGGACCGAGACGATCATCGCCTGACGACCGTCCGGCAGTTCGATGCGGGCCCAGACCGCCGGCGGTAATTCCCAGTCACACGGTACGGCGTTCTCGAACGAGATCTCCGGCGGATGACGCACGCAGCCGCTGTCCAGCATCGGCAGTCGGCTGAGCACGCGTGCCGAGCGACAGCGGGCGATATGCGGGAAGGCGGCTTCCAGCTGGTCGACCACCGGCTTGGCCTGCCGTGTGGCTTCCTGCAAGGCGAGGATGTCCGGTGCCAGCGAAGACAGGACGGCAGGCGCTTCGACTGGATTGGTGCTGAGTCCCCAAAGATTGTGGGTGACGATGGTGAGTTCGGTGGCGTCATCGCCGATCGCACCCGGCGCTGATTGGTTGAGACGTCGCAGGACTTCCGGTCCGGCCGGCAAAAGCACCAGCGCACACCCCAATGCCAGGGCCATCGGGACCCAGCGATGCCGGTTGCGTAGCGAGAACAGGGTCACCGCCAGCACTAAGAGCGCGACCATTGGCCAGATCTGGCGCCAGGCATCGAAACCGCGCCACAACGGGGCCAGCGTGATGAAGGCGGCCAAGCTGAGGACCGCGCACAAGGCGAGGAAGGCGGTAATCGTGTGACGCAAGGATGAGGGCTTCCGGTTTGTTTGTCAGGCTTTCTACACGCCAAAGATTGCGAACCGGTGTGTCCGAATATAGACCCCGCAGCCATGCGTGTTTCCGACTTTGACTTCCACCTCCCCGAGGAGCGGATCGCCCTGCGGCCCGCCCGCCCGCGTGATGCGGCGCGGATGCTTCATATTGCCTCCAATGGCGTGTTCGCCGATCGCGGTGTGCGCGACCTGCCAGACCTGTTGCAGCCCGGTGATCTGATGGTGTTCAACGACACCCGCGTCATCCCTGCCGCGCTGAAGGGCATTCGCCCGGCGCGGGCGGTGGGCGGAGGCGGTCCGGTTGAGGTCGAGGTCAATCTGCACAAGCGGATCGATGCCTCGGCCTGGCGCGCCTTCGTGCGCCCGGCCAAGCGGCTGCGCATGGGTGACGAGATCGCCTTTGGCGAAACGCTCAAGGCCGAAGTGACCGGCAAGTCGGAAGGCGGCGATGTCCGTCTGGCCTTCAACGCCACCGGTGCGGCGCTGGATGCGGCCATCGCGGTGGCCGGCGAGATGCCGCTGCCGCCCTATATCGCCCGAAAGCGCGGTGTCGACGAGCAGGACGAGGCCGACTACCAGACCCTGTTCGCCACCCATGAAGGATCGGTCGCAGCGCCGACCGCCGGCCTCCATTTCACACCGGAGCTGATGGCGGCGCTGGAGGCGCGCGGTGTCGAGCAGACCCGCGTCACCTTGCATGTCGGGGCGGGGACTTTCCTGCCGGTGAAGTCCGACGATACCGATGATCACCAGATGCATTCGGAATGGTGCACGGTCTCGCCCGATGCCGCCGACGCCATCAATGCCGCCAAGGCCGAGGGGCGCCGGGTCATCCCGGTCGGTACCACGGCGCTGCGCACCATTGAGAGCCTGGCCTCAGGGCCGGGCGTCATCAAGGCGGGCAGCCGCGACACCGATATCTTCCTTACGCCGGGTTCGGAGTTTGCCATCACCGACATGCTGATGACCAATTTCCACCTGCCCAAATCGACGCTCTTCATGCTGGTCAGCGCCCTGTCGGGGCTGGACGTCATGCAGCGCGCCTATGCCCATGCCATTGCGGCGGAGTATCGTTTCTACTCCTATGGCGATGCCTGCCTGCTGGAGCGCCGCACATGACGACCTTTCCCTATGAGATCCACGCCACCGATGGCGCGGCCCGCACCGGCGTGCTGAAGACCAGCCGCGGCGATATCCGCACGCCCGCCTTCATGCCGGTCGGCACGGCGGCGACGGTCAAGGCGCTCTACATGGACCAGGTCCGCGAGACCGGGGCCGATATCATCCTGGGCAATACCTATCACCTCATGCTGCGCCCCGGCGCCGAGCGGGTGAAACGCCTTGGAGGGCTGCACAAGTTTTCTACCTGGAAAGGCCCGATGCTGACCGATAGTGGCGGCTTCCAGGTCTGGTCCCTGTCCAAGCTGCGCAAGATGACCGAGGAGGGGGTGAAGTTCCGCTCCCATATCGACGGCTCCGAGCACAATCTCACGCCGGAGCGCTCGATCGAGATCCAGGCTGACCTTTTGGGTGCCGACATCTCCATGCAGCTGGACGAATGCACGCCCTTTGGCTGTTCGGAAAAAGAAGCCCGAACCAGCATGGAGCTTTCCATCCGCTGGGGGCAGCGCTCCAAGGCGGCCTTCGGAACGCGCGACAGCCAAGCCTTGTTCGGCATCGTCCAGGGTTCGGTGTTCGAAATCCTGCGCCGCGAGAGCGCCGAGCGCCTGATCGAGACCGGCTATGACGGCTATGCCATTGGCGGCCTCGCGGTCGGTGAGGGCTTTGAGAAAATGTGCGACGTGCTCGACTTCACCACGCCGCACCTGCCCACGGAACGCCCACGCTATCTGATGGGTGTCGGCAAGCCGATCGATCTCGTCGAGGCCGTCGCCCGCGGGGTCGACATGTTCGACTGCGTCCTGCCGACCCGTTCGGGGCGTCATGGCCAGGCCTGGTCGGATCATGGCCCGATCAATATCAAGCGCGCCGAGTTCGCCGAGGATGACAGCCCGCTCAATCCGGACATCGATTGCCCGGCCAGCCGGGATTATTCGAAAGCCTATCTCCACCACCTCTTCCGGGCCGGAGAATATCTCTCGGCCATGCTGCTCTCCTGGCATAATATCGCCTACTTCCAGCACCTGACGGCGCGCATGCGCGCGGCCATTGCGGCAGGTGAGTTCGAGGCGTTCCGGCGGGACTTCCGGGGCAAGTGGGAGCAGGGCCAGGCCGAAGCGGCTGCGCGGGCCGGCTGACATGTCGGTCACCATCTCAACCTGTGGCCCTGAGGCGTTGCGATCCAGGCGCGGAGAGTTCGCCGAGCTTCTGATCGATTGCGTTGGAGCCGGTGCCTCCATCGGCTTCATGGCGGACATCACACCGGCGCGGGCCGCGGCCTTCTGGGGCGGCGCGGCTGATCAAATCGAGCGCGGCGACCGCACGCTCTGGTGCGCCCTCGACAGCGCCACCGGCACGCTCCTCGGCACCGTCCAGCTGATCACCGGCCTGCCGGACAACCAGCCCCATCGCGGCGATGTCGCCAAGCTGATGGTCTCGCCCTCGGCCCGGCGCCGCGGTATTGCCGGGCAGTTGATGGCGGTGCTGGAAGACCATGCCCGCGAGACCGGGTTGCGCACGCTGGTCCTTGACACCGTGACCGGTTCGCCGGCCGATACGCTCTACCGCCAGCGCGGCTGGATCGAGGTCGGGCCGGTGCCGGACTATGCGCTGTTTCCGGATGGCAGCCCCTGCTCGACGACCTTCTTCTACAAGGCGCTTTGACGCTTCCGTCGGGCACACAGAGTTGGTTGATCTCTTGCCGCCACGCGTCAGACCCGCACGTGCCGGCGCGGAATGATCCATTGATCACTTGTCGGCCAGCGGGCCTCAGCCAGGGTTTCAGGTCAAGGGCGCCGCAGGCGCCGCTCCGCGGGCATGCCCCTTGAGCTGAAACCCTGGCTGAGGCGGTCTCTCGGCAAGTGATGAATGAGGCGGTGTGGCGCGCATCGCGCCACCGCGTCCCCGTGTTTTCAGCCTGGCCCCTCGCCTGACTCCCGGCCAAAAAGGTGCCCCCGGGTTGGGGGACCCGGGGGCTGAAGGGCTTCAGTTGGGAACAAGGGGCCTGAAGCCCGTTCGGGGCAGGGGCGCCCTTACCGGTTGGAGCCGGACGGTCCGTCGTCGAGCTCCTCGGTGTTCTCATTGTCACCATAGTCGCGGTCCGACAGCGGAAACTCGCTGGCCGCATCCTCGTTGAAGCGGGGCAGGGCTTCGTATTCGGCGCGGGTATAGTTGATCACCGCGATCGGGCGACGACCATCCGGGGCAAAGGTGACCTGTGACTGGTCGATCTGGACCTCATGGCCGCCGATATCCATCCAGCCACCGGCCTCGACCACAATGGCCTCGACATCGCCCTCGGCGGTCAGACGGACCCGTTCGATCTCGCCCAGGCGGCCGCCGTCACGGGTGTGCACACGCAGGCCGACCCAGTGGTGGTCATCGGTATAGGGCGCGCGGTCGAGGTCGGAATTGTCCCAGGCCTCGGCGGCGGCCCGGAACAGGTCATTGTCCTGGATGAAGCTCGAGCGCTGGGGCGCATTGGCCTGGCCCTCGACCTCGATCACGTCCTCGGACGGGGTCTGGTCCTGCTGTGCCAGGGCGGCGGCGCCGGCAAGGGCCAGGCTGCCACCGGCGACGGTCGTCACGGCAAAAGCGCGGGTCAGTTTGGAAAGGCGTGTCATGTAGACCTCCTTGGTTGTCCAAAGTCCGGCCGTTTCGGGCCGGGAATGACGATGGGATCACCGGCATTCAGGAGGACAACGCAGGGGGCGGGCGGTTTCTTCCCGCGTCCGACATGACAATTTCGCAAGGCGGGCCTAGTGGTGATCTTCCTCGACCAGGCCATAGGCTTCGAAGGCCCGTCGCATCTGGGCTGGCGGACAGCCAAACCCGTCATACAGGCCGCGCAGATAGGCGCGTCGGCGCTGGGCCATTTCCTGTTGCTCGCGTGCCTCGCGTTCAATGCGGCCGGCGCGGCCCAGGAAGCGAACCACCGGGCGGACCGGGTTCAGGCCGACAATGGTCGAATGGTAGAGGCCACGCGCACCGTCAGCGGCTGCATCGGGTGCCTGCGAGACGATATGCGCACCTTGGCCCATCCAGGTATCGTGATCGTGGGATTCCTCTTCCGCGATCCGCCGCTCTTCCTCGATGTCCGGACCCAGCACGACGGTCAGTCGGGCGACGTCCTGGGCGACCGTCGAGCAACGCCGACGCGAGCCTTCACCGCCATAGGGCGTCGGCACGGTGTCCTCACCCTCATCGACCATGACCCGGCCCGGACGCTCGCGCGGCAGGCCGACGGCATCCTCGAATGCTTCGGCGGTTTCCTCGCGGGCAAAATTGCCGGCACTGCTTGCGGATTGTCGTGTCGAACTGCATGCGCTCGCGCTCAACGCCACGACGACACATGCCAACAGACTCAATCTTCCCCTCATGAGCTGCATTTTAATCCGCGATTGCGGCGAAATCTCATCAAAAATGCTGAAATCCGCAGTCAAACCCCGATTGACCCTCCGGAATCGCCCGTATAGGTTCCGCGCTCCTCGTTCGGGGAGCCGATAGCTCAGCTGGTAGAGCAACTGACTTTTAATCAGTAGGTCCAGGGTTCGAGCCCCTGTCGGCTCACCATTCCTTTTATTCCATGTTTTCAAGAGAGTGGTGGCTCGGCGCGTGTGGCGCCGGGGGGGCTGACTTGTTCTCCGTATGGGAACTTGCCCGGAAAAATTCTGCGGTAGTACAGGCTGAAACATGCAATCGGTGGGCCGCAGCCACATAGCTAGACCCGCGGTGCCGGGTGATTGAATTATGTGGCGAAGTGTAAAAGGAACGCCAGCGGGGCCAGGCAGTCCAATCTATTGCGTGCCTTCAAACTCTTGATCGCGATGCCAAGCTGTGCAGCTAATACGGCCTGCCTCGCCGACAAATTCTGAGCGCCTACGACAAATTCGAAATTTGTCGGTTCCCTCAGAGTACTGAATGAATGTGTATTCATCGACGTAGAGGTCACGAATGCCTGTTTCGTTACAGCCAACCACTAGCGGGCAAAGTAGCCCAATTTTTATGATTTTTCGTAGCAACTCGTCATCTCCAATTCTGTGCGCGACCAAATTCCGTTTCAAGGAGCATGCTGAAGGTCAGGGCGCCGTGGATTCAGATGTCATGATAGTTGTCATGATACATTGAATAGTTGAGTTTACCTCTTACCGTTTACGTCGCACGCTCTTCTTTTTAAGAGGAGAAACAAATGATCGCCTCAGCTGTTCGAACCGGAAAATATCACGCGCTGTCAGAGTATCTTTGTGCTCGCCGTTCTAAGGGCGTTGTTACGCTTCGGTTTAAAGAGGTTGAGCAGATAATTCAGGCGAAGCTTCCGCCATCGGCGACGCGGTATCCCGAGTGGTGGGCTAACCAAACTAACACTGACAATCGCCCCCAAGCTTATGCATGGATGAGCCAAGGCTTCCGAGTGCAATCGGTTGTGCAAGCTGACGGCACAGGATGGGTGGAGTTCGTCAAGGCCTAGAGGCGTCGGCAACCTCGGCCAAGGAGGAGGTACCCGATCTACAATGAAGTCTCGCGCTTACGACTTTCGCGCCTGGCGCAGCCTGATCCATAAATCCTTGTCAGCCAGCGGGCCGTATCCGGTTCTTGAGGTCAAGGGCGCGTGAGCGCCGCTTCGCGGTTTTACCCTTGAGCTCAAGAACCGGATACGGCTTTCTCCCGGCAAGGGATGTATGGCGGGGTGGGCGCATTACGCCAGCCTTTATTTCCTCCAACATCTCACCACCGTCATCCCCCGGCTTGTCCGGGGGACCTCGTCCACCCGCTCGACGGGGAAGCGCAGGTCCCCCGGATCGCGGCATTGCCGCGACCGTGGGATGACGCCGGTGTGGGTCCGCAGAGGCTGGAACCACGGCACACATCTTCGTCTCCGTGCGCATTTGCGCCGAAGTGAGGGAGGGAACGGGATGTCGTTGGACACCGGGGTGTCCTGGTGGTCGTCTGCGGTGTCCGTGATGTCCTCGACATCCCGTTCTCGGAGATTTCCCGGACGCTCTCGCGACCGTTTCCAATGCGTCAGGTAGATGGGGTCGGTCGTTTAGTGCCCCGCGACCTGGTCGCACGCCCTGCCGGAGCTTTGGAGTGTCACATCCAAGGCGCGGACAGGCTCCGCTCGCTTCCGGGCACAAGTGACTGAGCTCGCGCCTCCCGTCCCGAAAACCGAGGGCATTATGCGCTGGGTGGGGAGGGGTGGGGATAAGTTTTCTTCAAACATCCGCCCCACACACCGTCATCCCGGCGCAGGCCGGGACCCAGCTTGCGACGCAAGCTATTGCCAAGTATGGCGAAATCGAGTGTGCGAGGCTGGGTCCTGACTTTCGTCAGGATGACGGTGTGTGGGGTGCACAGTGTGGGATAAGGACACAAAACTTTGTCACCCCGGGCATATGCTCAGGATGACAAGTGTGTACCGGCGTCGTCAGCAGCGTCCCACCGCACCGCAAACTCCCCCTGTCAGAACACATCATATTTTTCCCGGCCGCAGCCCCGCAAAAGCGGGGCGGAGAGCCGGGACCTACCGAAATTCCCGGCCAGCGATGAGTCTCCCGTCGGTCCCGGAGGCGCTGCGCGTTTCCGCAAAAATTGAGAGGGGAGGAAGCAGGAGGCCCCACACCAAAAAGAGGGGGCGCCGGAGCGCCCCCAGTTGCACGCCCTTGCGGGCCGCGCCACCAGATTGGTTATCTTTGGTTGGGGTCGCCGGTCAGCGGAAATATCCCAGGACCGTCGACGGGGCCGCATTGGCGATCGACAGCGCCTGCACACCCAATTGTTGTTTGACCTGAAGTGATTGCAGATTGGCGCTTTCCTTGGCCAGGTCGGCATCAACAAGATTGCCGATCCCTTTTTCGAGCGCATCGCTCAGCTTGCCGATGAAGGCCTTGTGGACACCCAGCGACTTGGAGCCGGTACCGAGTCGCGCCAGCGAGCCATTGAGATTGTCCAGCGATGTCTCGATCGTGGCGACCAGCGTGCTGGCATCACCGGCCGACGCGAAGGATGCGGTTGCGGACAGGGTCACCACCCCGCCCCCGAGTGACAGGTCTTCCGCGGCGATCGTGATCGAGGACGAACCGCTGGCACTGGCAAGCGAGGCAATCTGCGACTTCGAGCCATCAACCAGATTGGTGCCGTTGAACTCGGCTGTCTCGACGATCTTGCCGACCTGGTCGCGCAACGCCTTGAAATCTTCGTTCAGGGCATCGCGCGAGGCCTGGTCTAGCGAGGTGTCGGAAGCAGCAAGTGCCTTTTCCTTCATCTCGACCAGCGTATCGGAAATCGCTTCACCACCGGCCAGCGCAACATCCACTGTCGAGGCTGACAGGTCCAGAGACTGGGCAACGGCGACATAGCTTCGGACATCGGCGCGCATTGATTGGGCGATGGCGTAGACGCCACCATTATCCTTGGCGGATCCGACAGTCAGTCCCGTATTGATCCGGGCCTGAACGGTCTCCAGGTCACGATTGGTCTTGTTCAGACTCTGCAGGGCGACCATCGCGCCCGCATTGGTGTTGATAGTCGCCATTTCTTGGCTCCCCCACACAGTTTTATTCCACCACCGGATCCGGCCTGGCCAACCTGTTTTCGGTCGGTCTCGAATGCCGTTCGGTACGATAAAGCTACCCGGGACTCATAAAATATTCGCTAACGGGCATGGCGATATTCCCTTGCAGGCAAGGCAATTTCGCATTTTCGGGCACGATTCCAACGCTTTGCATATTGATATTCGGGGCTACGGGAGGGCCTGCCGGCCACGCCTGACAGGCGACTGTTGGATGATTGGCGGGGTGATGTCCCGAGCCGGGCAGCGTTGCGTGTCACGGACAAGCGCTGCGGAGTATCCGCCGTTCACGAGGGCCGCAACCCGTGGGCCAGTACCGCCGATCGCAGACTATTCTTGATGTAAGTAACTATTCACTTGCGTCCTTCGAAACGTCTCGATATAGGATGTGTAAATGACCATTCACTTACAGCCCTGAGGGGGACTTGATATGACCGGGATGCTGAGAGACGGCCTGTTTGACGGCTCCAACCCGAATGTCGGTGTGACGGCCAAGACCGGCACCACCAAGGCGCGGATCGAGCGGGCGGCGCTGCAGCTGTTTGCCAGCCACGGCATGGACGGGGTTTCGATCAAGCAGATCGCCGAGGCCTGCACGATTTCCGATGGCGCCATGTATCGCCATTTCAAGTCGAAGGACGCCCTCGCCCGACTGATGTTCGAGGCCATCCACAAGAAGCTGCTGGACATGGTCGCCGGCCACCTGACCCCGGATGCCTCGCTGGAGGACATCAGCCGCGCCCTCGTCACGGCCTATTGCAATCTGGCCGATGAAGACCCGGCGCAATTCACCTACCACCTCACCCATCGCAACTATTTCATCGCCGCCTCCGGTGATGGCGGTGCCGACCCATCGGATTTGATGACCGATTGCATCGCAAAGGCGATGGAGCGCGGCGAGATCCCGAAAGGTGATCCGGAACTGCGCTCGGCGATGGCGCTGGGCGTGGTGATGCAGGCGGCTGAATACAGCCTTTATGGCCGCATCGACCGCCCGCTCTCGCAACATATCGACCAGTTTACCCGCGGCATCATGGCCGTGCTGCGCTCCTAGGCGCGCGCCCCAAGGTTTTACGGAGAGATTCTCATGCGCTCTTTCATCTTCAACATCGCCTACTGGACCATTTCCGGCGTTTACGCCGTCATCTGCGCCATCCTGGCCCTGTTCCCCGGCCGCAGCGTGCTGATGCACGGTCTGCGCTCCTATTCGCGCCTCACCGTGCATCTGATGCGCTGGATCTGCGGCATCAAGGTCGAGGTTCGCGGCACGCCGCCCAAGGACCAGCCGGTGGTGATCGGCGCCAAGCACCAGTCCTGGGGCGATGGCATCGTGATGATGGCCAAGTGCGGCGACGTGAACTTCGTTTGCGGCGACCACATGCTGAAATTCCCGCTGATCGGCTGGGTGCTGAAACGTTGCGGCGCCATCGTCCTGTCGAACCAGGGCGGCCCCGCCGCTCGCGACAGCCTGATGGACGGGATCGTCCGCTCGCAGGGCGAAGGCCGTCCTCGCCCGGTCCTGATCTATCCGGAAGGCCATCTGACCGAGGTTGGTACCGGCATGCGCTTTCGCTCCGGCGTCTGGCACATGGCGCGTGCCCTGGAGCGTCCGATCGTGCCCGTTGCCACCAATCTGGGCCAGTGCTGGCCGCAACAGAAATGGTCGAAATTCAAGGGCACGGCGGTGATCGATTTCCTCGATCCGATCCAGCCGAGCGCCAACCGCGATGCCGACCTGGCCGAGCTGCAGACCCGTGTCGAGACCCGCTCACGCGCCCTTGAGGCCGAGTTTGCGCCGACCGCCATTCCGTCGCACCTTCCATCCGGACAATCGGTGATCTGCGCGTAAGACGCGGACCCGCCTGTCGATCCGGGGAGGATCCGATGCGCTCTTTCATCTTCAACATCATCTTCTGGCCGACCCTGCTTGTCTTCGCCCTCATTGCCTGGGGGATCAGCCTGACCGGTTGGCAGTCTGGCGTTCGCGGACTTATGCGCGCTGCCTGCCGCACCGTCCGTGGCCAGATGCGATACATCCTCGGCGCTCCGGTCGAAGTGCGCGGAACACCGCCGCATGGCCGACCGGTCATCATCGCCGCCAAACACCAGTCCTGGGCCGATGGTTTCTTGATGATGGCCATCATGGGCGACATCAATTTCGTGATCGGCAGCGAAACCGGGAAATTCCCCCTGATCGGCCGGATCGTCCGCGTTGCCGGTGCCACCATGGTCAACTCGCCCGGCCTGACCGGCGCCCAAGGCGCGCTGGAAGATGCCATCAAGCGTGCCGTCGACGACCCCAGACCCCTGCTGATCTATCCGGAAGGCCGCCTTCCTCCGGTCGGCGAGAGCTTCCGTTACCGCAAGGGCGTCCATGTCCTGTACGAGACGCTCAACCGTCCGGTGATCCCGGTCGCGACCAATACCGGGCTGCGCTGGCCCCAGAACCGCTGGACCAAGCACCCCGGCCCGGCCGTCATCGAGTTTCTCGAGCCGATCCCGCCCGGCCTGCCGCGTGACGATTTCCTGCCGCGCCTGAAACTGACCATCGAAACCCGCACCCGCGCCCTCGAAGCCGAGGGCCAGGCCGCCAAGGAGGCCCGCTCATGAGTGCCAAGATCGCCGCCCAGCTGGTCACCCAGCGCCGCTTCCTGCCGCTTCTGCTCGCCCAGTCGCTCGGCGCCTTCAACGACAATTTCTTCCGCTATTCGCTGGTCACGCTCGTCACCTTCGGCGGACTGACCCTGTTCGACCTCGACCGCTCAATGATGGTGCCCATTGCCGCATCGCTGTTCACCGTGCCGATCTTCCTGTTCTCGGCCATCGCCGGGCGCATGGCCGACAAGTTCGACCGCACCCGCATCATGCGCTTCGCCAAGTTTGCCGAGATCTGGCTGATGGTGATCGTCGCGCTCGGCTTCTTCCTGGAGCAACCGCTCCTGTTGATGGTCGCCCTTTTCCTGATGGGCACCCAGTCGGCCTTTTTCACGCCGGCCAAGAATTCGGCCCTGCCGACCCTGCTGAAGCCTGAGGAACTGGTCCCGGCCAATGCCATGATGTCGGGCCTGCTGAACGTCTCGGTTCTGGTCGGGATCGGGCTCGGAACCTGGCTGGTGATGCAGTCCTTCGGCCCCGAGTTCGTCGGAATGGGGCTGATCGTGATGGCGGTCCTTGGCTGGCTGGCCAGCCGCCAGCTGCCCGAAGCCAAGGCGTCACAGCCCGATATGCCGCTGAGCTTCAATTTCATCTGGGAAACCGTCCGGGTCCTTCGCTTTGCCTTCAAGGCGCCCCAGGTCCTCAGACCGCTCCTCGGCGCAGCCTGGTTCTGGATGCTGGCGGCCTCGATCATCACCCTGATGCCGGTCTTCACGGCCTCGGTGCTGGGAGCCGACGAGAGCGTGGTCCTGTTGTTCAGCGCCCTGTTCACAATCGGCGCCGCGATCGGTGCCCTCTTGTGTGGCGCCCTGTCGGGCAAGGGCGATGCCCTGGCTTTCTCGATTGTTGGCGCGATCGGCCTGGTGGTCTTCACCACCGATGTGGCCCTGATCACCTGGTCCAACCCGCTCATTACCGAGGGCGCAGCCTTGATCTCCGCCGATGCCTTCCTGGCCGACAAGTCCAATTGGCGGATCCTGATCGATCTCGGCCTCGCCGCCGTCTCGGCCGGTCTGTTCGTCGTTCCGCTGCAGGCCATGGCCCAGCGCCGGGCGCCGGCAGAACTGCGCGGGCGCCTGCTGGCGGCTGGCGGGATCATGAATGCCGCCACGGCGACGCTGGGTCAGTTCACCCTGGCCGGGATCGCCCTGATGCAGCTGCCGATCCAGATGGCCTTCCTGATGATCGCCTTCATCTCGGCTCTGGCCGTGCTGTTCATCCTGTGGCGTCTCAACCTGCGCCGCGGCGCCAAGGCATAGCTCGGACGTGCTTCGGCCAGCCGGGAAATCACGCTCCGGCTGGCCGAATCGATAGCCAAAGGCGGCGGTCCGCGCTAAAGGGCCGTTTCATGACAATGATTACGACGACGAAGGCCCTCGAAGCGGCCTGTGACGCCCTCCTGCAGCACCCCTATGTGGCTGTGGACACCGAGTTCATGCGGGAGACGGTCTACTGGCCCCAGCTGTGCCTGATCCAGGCCGCCGCCGGCGACACCGAGGTCATCATCGACCCGCTCGCCGAGGGCATCGATCTGGAGCCCTTCTGGGAGCTGATGGCGGACGAACGCATCATCAAGGTCTTCCACGCTGCCCGCCAGGATCTGGAAATCTTCTTCCACCAGGGCGGCGACGCACTGATCCCGCATCCGATGTTCGACAGCCAGGTCGCCGCCATGGCGCTCGGCCTGGGCGACTCGATCGCCTATGACGCGCTGGTCCGCACCCTGCTCAATCGCCCGATCGATAAAGGCCCGCGCTTCACCGACTGGTCGCGCCGCCCGCTGTCTGATGCCCAGACCAAATACGCCATCGCCGACGTCACCCATCTGCGCGATCTCTACCCGATGATGGTCGAGCGGCTGGAAAAGAAAGGCCGCACCGAGTGGCTCGCCGGCGAGATGAAGACCCTGACCAGCCCGTCGACCTATCGCCTCGACCCCGAGGAAAGCTGGCGCCGGATGAAGCTGCGCAAGACGACGACCAAATGGGTCGCTGCCCTGCGCGCCGCCGCCGCCTGGCGCGAAACCGAGGCACAGACCCGCGACATGCCGCGCCAGCGCGTGATGAAGGATGACGCGATCTACGAGATCGCCAATGTCGCCCCGACCGCACCGGAACAGCTGACCGGCCTGCGCGCCGTGCCCAAGGGCTTCGAGCGCTCCAGCGCCGCCAAACGCCTGTTCGACAAGATGAGCGAAGCCCTGGCCAATGCCGAAGCCTATGCCCCCAAGGTCGAAAAGCCCGCCCCGCCGCCGCAGGGTGTCGGCCCGACGGTCGAATTGCTGAAGGTCTTCCTCAAGCTGGTCGCCGACGAAAAAGACGTCGCCCCGCGCCTGATCGCCAATGCCGCCGACCTGGAAAAGATCGCCGCCGACGACAAGGCCGACGTCCAGGCCCTCAGCGGCTGGCGCCGCGAGGTCTTCGGAGAACCCGCCCTCAAGCTCAAGCGCGGCGAGATGGCGCTGGCTTTGAAAGACGGCAAGGTCGTCGTGGTGGACACGAAGGGCTGAAACGCCTTCGTTTTGTGCAGGGCCTATTGATTCCCAACTTGCCCGCGAGAACCATCGAATACTACAACTTACACTACTGCGAGCCAAAAATTGACACGCACAACGCGATCAAGTTCAACTCAGCGCAAAGCTGAGGGGACTGTAGATGAATCATGCTGCTGCGGACGAAGCCGAAGTCCAGCCTTTACAGGTCGTAGGACACAAATTTTTACCTGAACTTGCGACATCCCAAGAGGAGCTTCGCAGCCTAGCTCGGGTAAAGAAAAAGGCCTCCGTCGAAAGAAGCGTCCATAGCGCTGACGTGCCAGAATTCGAGGCGGATGGCTGGACGGTGCAACGTCCAGGCAAGCGTTCGACCCGAATAAAAAAGGAAAAGAGCCACGACAAGGCGCTTGAAGACCGCATTTGGTGCCTTCTCAATTCAATGGGATATCAGCGCCTTAATTCCGAGCGATTTCACATAGCGTTCGAACGGAGCAATGGAACCCAAGGCAAAAAACAGATTGATGCCTATGCGGAGGATCAAGAAACCGCCCTTGTGGTGGAATGCAAGTCTTCGGCTACGCGCCGACGGCGTTCGCTTCAAAAGGACATCTTAGAAACTGTCGCTCTGCAAAACTACATCCGCAACTCTATATATCAACAGTACGATGAGCGTAGTGAGCCACGCCCTAAAGTACTTTGGGTTTATGCTACCCAAAACATCATATGGTCAGATTCTGACCTCGAGCGGGCTTCCGACGCCGATGTGCATGTTATCACAGAAAACGAGATTCAGTACTTCGAGACGTTTTCCAAGCACATGGGGCCTGCTGGCAGGTACCAAATCTTGGGAGAGTTCCTCAAAGGGCAAAAAGTTCCAGGCCTAGCAGACGTTCGGATCCCCGCGATTCGTGGCAGCATTGGGGGCGAGACCTTCTACAGCTTCGTCTGCACGCCTCGACATTTGTTGAAGATAGCTTTCGTCAATCACCAAGCTCTAAACCATCCTGACGGCAAGCCCGCCTATCAACGCATGATTTCGTCATCTCGCATCCGAAAGATTGGCGAGTTCATCTCCAAAGGCGGTTATTTCCCTACTAACTTGTTGGTAAACTTCACGGACAAGCCAAGGTTCGACCGCATATCGAATAAGGAAAACACCGACCCATCATTGAAATTTGGCTGGTTGACGCTGCCAGCAAAGTATCGATCCGCTTGGGTGATAGACGGACAACATCGGCTTTACGGGTTCTCACACCTAGATGATCAGTTTCTTGACCAAAGCCTGTTCATTTTGGCTTTCGAGGGCATGGCCGTCGAAAAGGAAGCAGACCTGTTCATAACTATCAATCACGAGCAGAAAAGTGTTCCGCGAAGTTTGCTCGTTTCACTGCTGGCCGACATTCGAATGGGCGATTCAAACCCAAACACCGCATTGACGGCTCTCGCATCAGGAATTTTCCGCAATCTCAACATCAGCAAATCCAGCCCACTTTCGCGACGCTTCGCCGTACACGGCGTCCCCCCAGAAGCTTCTCAAAACCTCACGGTATCCGAAGCCGTGAACGGCCTCAAAAAATCTGGCCTGATCGGGCGAGTGATTGGAAACAAGATAGCACCAGGCCCCCTCTCAGGCCCGACCGATGAGCAGACAATCGAGCGTGCCTCAAAAGTCCTGAGCGCCTACTTCGACGCGATCCGGGACGCTCATCCGAGTCGTTGGGAGGAAGGCAAAGCCGCCTATGTCTCGACCAATCCTGGAATTCGCTCTCATCTGGCGGTTATGGGTGAAGTAGTTTCGTATCTTTCTCACAAGAAGAGCATCGACTTCATTGCCCTGTCTCCTGAAAAATTCGCCAGCGAGATGATAGGTTTTGTCGCCCCACTCGTGGATTATCTACAATCTGCAACGGACGCCGAGATCAAAGAGAAGTTTTCTCGACGCTTCGGTGAAGCCGGTGTCAAAGAATACACATACCACTTGATGACCGTGCTGGCGGAAACTCATTCCGATTTTGGCCCCGAAGGATTCAAAAAATGGGTCACACAAAATGCTTCCGATGAAATCGATAGCGTGAATCACTTCGTGATGAAACTTGCTGAACGGCTCACAGATACAGTGATTGAAACCCTCAAACAGGTTCACGGAACTCATCGGCTCGCATCGGGAGACCCGGCGTTCTGGGAAAAGGGTGTTGAAAACAATCGAGTGCGTAAAAACGCGTACGACAAACAACAAGCGGATACATCAGAACGCCGAAAGCCAAAAGAAGCATACTTGGACGTGCTCGATCTGCGTGACATTGTAAAGCAAACTAACAACTGGGCGCACTTCGAGCACATCTTTAAAAACCCGATGCCAGGAGATCGAAAAGGTCAAAAGTACTACTTAGACTGGATGCAAAAATTTAATGATGTCAGACGTATAGCGGCTCACAAGAACCAGCTAAAAACATACTCGGACGAAGACCTTGAGTTTGTGGATTGGCTCCGCACCGAAGTTTCACCCAAGGTGCCCCAATGACTGGGACCCACACTCCGTTTCTCAAGTGGGCCGGCGGAAAACGCTGGCTTGCAAGCAATGCAAGCTTTGCCCCCCCAAAGGAATTCAAAAAGTATGTTGAGCCATTCCTCGGCGGCGGAGCGGTATTTTTTCATCTCGCGCCAAAGCGAGCCGTATTATCCGACATAAATTCAGATCTCATCACGACTTATAAGGTGATGCGCGATTCACCCGTTGAACTTCAAACCGCTATGTCTGAGCATCAGGCATTGCACAACTATGCGCACTATTACGCCATTCGTGAGGCGGTTCCTCAGAGCGATTTTGAAACTGCTTCGCGCTTTTTGTATCTCAACAGGACTTGCTTCAACGGCATATTTAGAGTCAACCAACAAGGAAAATTCAATGTGCCGATCGGATCCAAAGAGACAGTCTTGTTCGATGAAGATGATTTCGTCGCCTTGTCTGACGTACTGAAGAAGGCCAGAATCCTGAACGACGATTTTTCTAAAACAATAGGTCGAGCGCGCGAGGGAGATTTTCTTTTTGTAGATCCGCCTTACACCGTGAAACACAACCTCAACGGCTTCGTGCGCTACAATGAAAAGATCTTCTCTTGGAATGACCAAGTAAGGCTTGCGGCGTCAGTGAAGAGAGCGTCCGACCGAGGCGTGCAAGTCATGGTCACCAACGCGGATCACAAGAGTGTTCGAGAATTATATCAAGATTATGGGGCCATCTACAAGACGGTCGGAAGGTCCAGTAAAATTGCGGGACCGTCTTCGGCACGCGGGCGGGTAACTGAAGCCATGTTTACTTTCAACATGTAGCCTTTTTTTTTCGGCGAAGCCTGCAAGGAAAAATGGGTAAAAATTCCCCAATTGCTTGGGGCACACACCATTTACTCCCGACGCCCCTCACCTCACTTCACCGCGCCGCCCCTCACTTCACCGCGGCGCTACCGGCCAAGCCCGGTCACATAAACCACCTCGCCCGTCCGCCCCACAGCAGCCGCGAGCTGGTCGAGCAGGGCGACGGAGCGTTCCACATAAAGATCCCGGACGCTTTCATCGACTTCCAGCCGGATCACGTCTGGCCCGACGGTGAGTGAGTAGCGGTCCAGCAAGGCCGGTGAGCGGCCGGACAATTTGGCGCCGAGGCGCAGTGACAGGCCCAGCATCTGGGCCAGATTGTGCTGGTCTTCGGTGATCAGGTGGAAGATCGGGTCATCCTCCAACACGGCCCGCTTGCCGGCATAGCGATAATGGATGGCGGCGGCGAGGAAGACCCGTTCGGCATGGCTGACGCCGGCAAAGGGGGCGTAGAGCACGATGTTGCGAGCAAGATCAGCGCGGTGGTCCGGGTGTTGGCGGGCGCCCAGATCGGTGAGCCGCGTGGCGGTCTCGTGCAGGATCTGGTCACGGACATCACCGAAGGCGGTTTCCAGGGCTCCGAAGGCTGGCACCAGCCAGCGCGCCAGGGCGCGGCCGAAATCGGGCGTGGGCGCATTGGGCCGGGCCATCGCCTCGGCCCCGGCGATCAACGGGTCCTGGGCCAGCAGCGCCGGCGGCAGGCCGGAGGCCAGAACGCCTTCGCGCACACCAAAGGCCGAGAAGACCAGGCGCTCGAAGCCGCCATGCTTCATGATCCGGCCCAACAGCAAGGCCGCATAGGGCAGGGTCGCAACACGGCGCGAGGAGACACCGGGCGTGCCGCGCAAGGAGGCCGGACTGAGCCGGGTCGCGAGGCGCGTCAGCTCGTCGGCCCGCTTGGCGGTCAGGGCAAATTCATGGACCACATTGAGCGGATAGCCAAAACGGGCAAAGGCCAGCTGTCCCAGCGCCCGCCAGGCACCGCCGACGGCATAAAAGGCACCGCCCTGCCCGGTCAGTTGACCGGTCGCCGAAAGCTGCGCGTCAATCGCGGCGATGGTGACGGCCTCGTCCATCGGACCGTCATCCAGCATTTCCTGCGGGCCCAGCGCGGTTGTCACACCGCGCCCGGGCAGGCCGTCATGCATCGCTGTCAGCTCGAGGCTGGACCCGCCGAGATCCCCCATCAGGCCCTGTGCATCGGGAATACCTGCGCCGACCCCCATGGCCGACAGGCGGGCCTCGTCCTCGCCGGACAACACCCGAACCACAAAGCCGGTCCGCTCCGCCACTTCGGCGATGAAGTCGGGTCCATCCTTGGCATTGCGGACCGCAGCCGTGGCGACGACATGACGGTCGCCGACGCCCTTGGCATCGAGCAGGCGCTGGAAGCGTTTCAGGGCGCGCAGGGCAATCTCGCGCCCCTCCGGATGCAGCTTGCCGGTGTCATGAACGCCGCGGCCCAGCCCCGCCATCACCTTCTCGTTGAAGATCGGCCAGAGCGAGCGCCCCTCGACCCGGAAATGGACCAGCCGCACCGAGTTGGAGCCGACATCAATGACCGCGATATCGCGGTGGATGGCCTGCTCGGCCATGAAGTCGGAGGGCGGGATAGGCTGGGTCAAACGGGCTCAGCCATTGGTATCGACGAGCACGGGCGGTTGGTCATTCTTCAGTGCATGACCCCGGCCTGACAGGGACGGATTGGTCATGAAATAGGCGTGGGCGCTGAAGCGCTTGTCGACATTGGCGGTGTCGACCCGGCGATAATCGCCCTGCCCGTCCATATACCAGGACTGGTCGGTATCATTGAGATTGGCGACCATGATCTGGTCGAGCACCTGCCGGTGCACGGTCGGGTTCTGGATCGGGCAGAGATGCTCGACCCGGCGGTCCAGATTGCGCGGCATCCAGTCGGCCGAGGAGATGTAAACCTTCGCGGCCGGTGACGGCATCGCCTTGCCATTGGCAAAGCAGACGATGCGCGAATGTTCCAGGAAGCGGCCGACGATGGATTTGACCCGGATATTGTCGGACAGGCCGGGAATGCCCGGACGCAGGCAGCAGATACCGCGCACGACCAGCTCGACCTTCACACCGGCCTGGCTGGCCCGATAGAGCGTGTCGATAATCTCCGGATGGACCAGCGAGTTGAGCTTGGCCCAGACGGCCGCCGGCTTGCCCTCGCCGGCATTGGCGATCTCCTGCTCGATATGGGCGAGGATCGATTCCTTCATCCCGATCGGCGAGACTTCCAGACGCTCCAGATTGTCGGGCCGGGCATAGCCGGTGACATAGTTGAACACACGGCCCGCATCGCGCCCGAAGGCCGGGTCAGCGGTGAACAGCGACAGGTCGGTATAGATGCGCGCCGTGATCGGGTGGTAGTTGCCGGTGCCGAAATGGGCATAGGTGCGCAGGTCCGAGCCTTCGCGGCGCACAACCAGCGAGATCTTGGCGTGGGTCTTGTACTCGATGAAGCCGTAGACGACCTGAACCCCGGCCCGTTCCAGGTCGCGGGCCCATTTCAGATTGGCTTCCTCGTCGAAACGCGCCTTCAGCTCAACGAGGGCGGTGACATTCTTGCCGCTCTCGGCCGCCTCGATCAGCGCCGCGACAATGGGACTGTCCTTGGACGTCCGGTAGAGGGTCTGCTTGATCGCCACCACATCGGGATCGGCTGCCGCCTGACGCAGGAACTCCACCACCACGTCGAAGCTCTCATAGGGATGGTGGACGATGATGTCCTTTTCCCGGATCGCCGAAAAGCAATTGCCGCCGTGGTCGCGAATGCGTTCGGGATACCGCGGCTCATAAGGCTTGAAGCTGAGATCGCTGCGATCGTCGGGAATGAGCTGGCTGACCTGGGCCAAGCCGAGCAGGCCGTCGACCGGAACGATGTCCTGCGGTCCGGCATGCAGGTGCATCACGATCAGGTCGCGCAGTGCCGGTGACATGCCCTCATCGATGGTCAGACGCACAACCACGCCGCGGCGACGCTGTTTGAGCAGGTTCTCGAACTCCAGCATCAGGTCTTCGGACTCTTCCTCGACCTCGATATCGCTGTCGCGGATGACCCGGAAACTGCCCTTGCCGACCACTTCATGGCCGGGGAAAAGCGTATCGACGAACATCGTCAGCACGCTCTCCAGTGTCATGAAGCGGCGGTCGGGACGCTCGCCATCCTTGCGAGGACGCGTGGGCAGTTCAACAAAGCGTTTGACGCCGCTGGGCAGCGGGATCAGGGCATTCATCAGCTTGCCGCTGCCCTTCTTGCGCAGCTGCAGGGCCAAGGCGAAGCCGAGATTGGGGATGAAGGGGAATGGATGCGCCGGGTCGATCGCCAAGGGCGTGATCACCGGCAGGGTGTGCTTGAGAAACTCCTCGCGCAGCCAGGCCTCGTCGCTCTTGGGAACCTGTTTCGGCTCGAGCACCTTGACCCCGGCCTTGCCGATCTCCTCCCGCAAGGTGCGCCACAGGGTCTGTTGCTTGAGCATCAACTCGCCGGCCAGGGCATGGATCTGTTCAAGCTGTTCGGCCGGGGTCAGCCCGTCAATACTGGTCGCGGATACGCCATTGTGGACCTGGGCGCGAAGGCCGGCGACACGGACCATGTAGAACTCGTCCAGATTGCTCGCGGAGATCGACAGGAAACGCAGGCGCTCAAACACCGGATGATCGGGATTGGCGGCTTCGTCCAGAACACGCAGGTTGAAGCGCACCCAGGACATTTCCCGATTGAGGAAGCGTTTGGGTGACCCCATCAGGGTCTCTGTTTCGGCGAAGTCTCCCACGGGAGCGTTCATGCCGCGTCTCCAGTCTCGGTCCAGCTGTCCAGGATTTCGCGCGCGATGGCGCGGGTGATCGGTGTTTTCTTGACGAGTGCGAGCTTGTCCATCCGCTCGGCCATCACGCGCACCGCTGCAACGGAGCGCTCCATGCGAGGCAGGAGGTAGTCTATCACGCCCGGGCGCACCGGCGCGCCCCTGTCGGCCAATTGTTTTTCCAGCACCCGCGTCAGCAGGACATCATCGGCCTCGTGCAGGTCGACATGGACCAGCGCCCGCAGCCTCGACACCAGGTCCGGCAGGCTGGCCGGCCATCGGGCCGGCAGCGTTCGGGCGGTCAGCAACAGGGCCGGAATGTCGCCCTCGGCAGCCCGGTTGAAGAGATGGAAAAGCGCATCATCATCAACGCCCCGATCAACATCCTCGATGACCATGGCGCAATCCGGCTCCAGCGAGGCAAGGCGATCACCCAACAACGACGCGGACAGGACCAGCGCATGCTGGCGCCCGGCCCAGATCGCGGCGAGGTGTGACTTGCCGGCCCCTTCCGGCCCGACCAGCGCCATGACATTGCGCGGCCAGTCATCCGGCCGATCCAGCACATCGCGCGCAGCCGCATTTGACGGTCCGGCAATAAAGGCGGTCGCGCTGAAATCCTGTCGCGCCGGCAGGTCCAGCGCCATTTGCGGTGTCATCGGCATCATCATCGTCGTCGCGCGGATCAGCGGGCCGACAATACGACCCAGCCCAGTCCGGGATGTTCTTCAAGCGTCGCGCCACGCTCGGCAAGCTCGGAAACCAGCTGTTCGAAGGCGCCGCGATAATCCACGGTCATGCGGGCGCCATCCCGTGACAGCGCATCGAGCTGGGCGCCCTGGACCAGCGAGGCGCGGCTGAGCGCTTCCTGCAGGCGGAGCCATTCATCCAGACCACCATACATGACCGTCACACGGAGCGAGGTCGTCTCGAAATCACGCACCACCGAGCGACGTTTCCAGTCATCCTCGCGGTCAGTGACAAAGGCGCGTGCCGCGTCACTCCAGCCGCCATAGACGACTTGCGGCCCCCAGGTATCGGTGGTGATCTCGCCGCCCGGCTCGACCGTGACCAGATAGCCGCCGAAACGACGCACGCCATCGCGCTCGCCGGCGCGCAGGATCGCGATCCTGTTGATGCCGTACATGGCGGCTGTGTTGATCAGCGCGCCTTCGTCCAGCTGCAAGGCCTGACGCGGTGTGATCGGCACCGAAACCGAGCGCGAGGGACGCCCGGGAACCAGGACCGGCGTCAGCGAACTGTCGAAGTCCTGGCTGGCCCAGGCCGAGCGCCAGGGGTTGTCGTCCCACAGGCTGAACCCGTTCGCACCCTCATAGACCGGCAGAACCAGCAGCGGACGGGCCTGGGATTCGACGAAAGGCACACCATAAGCTTCCATCACCCGCCGCACGGTACGTGGATCAAAGGTCACTTCCAGCTCGGCGAGATAGCGGGTAGCGCTGCGCTGCTCGTCGGAAATCTGCAGGCCGGCGATCATTTCGGCGATGATGGCGGGATCCAGTGCCAGGCCGGACACCATTTCGCCGGTCGGCGACAGGTGGGCTTCCAGTTCCAGCTCGGTCCCGGCCCGGTCTTCAGCCAGGGTCAGGCGCTCGATCAGGCGACGCGCGGCGGCCGATTGCCCTTGGCGCATGGCTGCAGTCTGGGCCTGCAGGGCATTGTCGGCGGTGGCATCAATGGCAACACCGGAGATGGTGTAGGGGTCGTCGGCCAGGGCTGCCGGCAGGCAGGCGAGGCTCAGGCTGAGCGCAGCTAGAATGAAACGCACGGTGGCGACTCCTGTTACTTGGACTGTGCCCGCACTATAACCACACCCTGCCGGGCGTGAAGCCCGCGGCTTGCGTCCGGGGCGTGTTTCGACATACACCGCGCCTGTTTTTACAGACCTGTTTTTGCAGAGGTAAGGAAACGGCATGTCCGGAACCGGAAACCCAGATCGCCCGAACGGGCTGACCTATGCCGATAGCGGCGTCTCGATCGACGCCGGCGACGCCCTGGTCGACCGCATCAAGCCGCTGGCCGCGATGACGCGCCGGGCGGGTGCGGCGGCGGACCTGGGCGGGTTTGGCGGCGCCTTCGACCTCAAGGCGGCCGGCTATACCGACCCGATCCTGATTTCCGGCACTGATGGCGTCGGTACCAAGTTGAAACTGGCGATCGCCACCGGCAAGGTCGACACGGTCGGCATCGACCTGGTCGCCATGTGCGTCAATGACGTGCTGGCCCAGGGCGCCGAACCGCTATTCTTCCTCGACTATCTGGCCTGTTCCAAGCTCGACCCGGCGCGCGGCGAGGCCATCGTCTCGGGCATCGCGGCTGGCTGCAAGGATAGCGGCTGTGCCCTGATCGGTGGCGAAACGGCGGAAATGCCAGGCATGTATGAGGGCGATGATTTCGATCTGGCCGGCTTTGTGGTCGGCGCCGCCGAGCGTGGCCGCCTGCTACCGGATCATGACCGCATGGCCGCCGGCGACGTGCTGATCGGTCTCGCCTCCTCGGGCGTGCACTCGAACGGTTTCTCGCTCGTCCGCAAGGTGGTCGAACTGTCCGGCCTCAACTGGTCGGACGAGGCGCCCTTCGCACCCGGCCAGACGCTGGGCGAAGCCTTCCTGGCACCGACCCGTCTGTATGTGAAAGCCTGCCTGCCGCTGATCAAGTCCGGCCTGGTCACCGGCCTGGCCCACATTACCGGTGGCGGCCTGGTGGAAAACCCGCCGCGCATGACACCGGACACGCTGGTTCCCCACATCGATTACAATGCCTGGACCCTGCCGCCGGTCTTCCAGTGGCTGGCCGAGACCGGCGGTATTTCCGCCCATGAAATGCACCGCACCTTCAATTGCGGCATCGGCATGCTGCTGGCGGTGTCGCCCGACAAGGTCGATGCGACAATGGAGGCGCTTGCGCTGACCGGCGAGACCGCCATGATCATCGGCGAACTCAAACCGGCCTGACGCGAGGGGCAACCAATGGCGAAAACAAAGATCGCCGTGCTCATCTCCGGGCGCGGATCCAACATGCAGGCCCTCATCGAGGCCTCGAGGGACGAAGACTTCCCGGCCGAGATTGTGCTGGTTGCGTCCAACAATCCCGACGCCGCCGGGCTCGATATCGCCCGCGCTGCCGGGATCGAGACCGAAGTCGTCGATCATCGCGAATATGATGATCGCGAGGCCTTCGAGGAGGCGCTCGACTCGACGATCAAGCTCTATGGCGCCCGCATTGTCTGCCTGGCCGGCTTCATGCGCATCCTGACGCCCTGGTTCACCGAGCGCTGGCGTGATCTGCTGATCAATATCCATCCTTCCCTGCTACCGGCTTTCAAGGGCCTGCATACGCATGAGCGGGCGCTGGAAGCCGGTGTCCGCATTCATGGCTGCACGGTCCACTATGTCCGCCCGGAGATGGATGACGGTCCGATCATCGGCCAGGCCGCGGTTCCGGTCCTGCACGGCGATACCGCCGAGACGCTGGGTGAGCGTGTGCTGCATGCCGAGCATGCCCTCTACGCCCAGTGCGTCGCCCTCGCCTGCTCCGGCAAGGCGCGTGTGGCCGGCGAACGGGTGCGGCTGCAAGTGCGTGAGTTTGGCGCAGAACTACTGATGAACCCGCACGACTGACGGTCGCTAGCAAAAGGTTCAATCGGTCGACATCAAGGCCCGTCGGGCGAGCCTTTTCATCTCTTCGATATAGCGCGCCTGCGGCCAGTGGCAGTCCTCTACCAGGCTTTCCCAATTGCGGACCGATAACAGGGTCCACAACAGGTCCGTCGCCGCAGCCTCATCCGCGTCATCGCGCAGAATTCGATCTGCCTTCAGGGCAGTAACCGCCGCAACACACCCTTCGCGAAGGGCTGACATCCGGTCATCCCAGGCCAGTTTCGCTGCCTCATCGGCGGGCGCCATGTCCAGCAAGGCCCGACAGACCGGATGCACGACCGGGATGTAATTACCCCAGGCGTCAATGAAAGCGTCCAGCCTTTCCAGGCCTGACGTCGCGGCCCGACTGGCGGCCAGGCGGGCATCGATATCGCTCTCGGCATCAACGAATCGGGTCACCGCGATCAACAGCTCGGCGCGGGTGCTGAAATGCAGATAGACCGCCTGGCGGCTGACGCCGGACGCCCTGGCGATATCGCTCATGCGGGTCTGCGCGCCCTGCCCCTGCTCGAGCAGGGTCCAGCAGGCCCGCAAAATCCGCTCGCGCGTCGACACTCCATCATCCAGCATGGCCCTCGCCTTTCCCTGTGCACCCGCATCGACGGGTTCCGACGCAGGATTGATCGCACTTGACACGACGTCAAGCCGATGCCACTTGACGCTATGTAAAGTTTACACCGCGTCAAGCAAAAGGAAACCGCCATGACCGCCATCGACCCATCCGCCGACATCCTCGTCCTCGGCGCCACCGGCAAGACCGGCCGCCTCATCGTCAATGCGCTGCAATCGTGTAATATCCCTGTCCGCCTCGGCTCGCGTGACGCCGAACGCCCGTTCAGCTGGCAGGACCATGAAGGCTGGGACCATGCCCTGCAGGGTGTGCGCTCGGTCTATATCGTCTATGCGCCGGATCTCGCCGTGCCCGGCGCCCCGGCCGACATCGCCGCGTTCACCGAGCGCGCGCGCAAAGCCGGCGTGGAGCAACTCGTCCTGCTGTCCGGGCGCGGTGAGCCTGAGGCGGAAGCCAGTGAGACCATCATCCGCCAGAGCGGGCTGCGCTGGACGGTGATCCGCTCGAGCTGGTTCTTCCAGAATTTCGACCAGGGTGCCTTCCAGCCCATGGTCGCGGCCGGTGAACTCGCCCTGCCGGTCGGACAGACCGCCGAACCCTTCATCGATATCCGCGACATTGCCGATATCGCGGTCGCGGCGCTGACCGGCACCGAGCATGACGGCCAGCTCTATGAAGTGACCGGTCGGCAATTGCTGAGCTTTGCCGATATTGCGGCCCTGATCACAGAGCGGACCGGCCGTCCGGTCCGCCATGTCGACATTCCGCACCAGGCTTTCATCGACGGCGCCCGCGCCGCCGGCCTGCCACAGGATCATGTCTGGTTGCTCGACTACCTGTTCACAACGGTGCTGGACGGTCGCAATGCCCGCGTCATGGACGGTGTCGAACGGGCCCTGGGCCGGCCACCGCGCAGCTTTGCCGACTACGCCGCCTCGGTTCCGGCAAGTGCCTGGGCCGCCACACCCGCCGCCGGGCTGGCATCATGATCGCCCTGACGCTGTCGGCCCAGCTGTTGGGTCTTGGTGCCGGCCTCATCGCCGGCATCTTCCTCGCCTTCTCCGACTTCGTCATGCCCGGTCTCGATGAGGCCGGGCCGGGCGGTGGCGGCGATGCCATGCGCGGCCTCAACCGGACCGTCTACAAGTCAATTTTCCTGCTGCTGTTGAAAGCCCTGGTGTCGCTCGCCCTGGCCCTGGCCGTGGCTGCCTTACTGTTCGGACGGCCGGGCATGGCCATCTGGCTGGGACTGGGCATGGCCAGCCATGTCGGACCGGTCCTGCTGGTCACCGGGCTGCGCAACATACCCATGAACAACCGCTTGCAGTCCCTCGCCGGTGACCCGGACGGTACATCCGCCTACTGGCCGCAATATGTCGCGCGCTGGACCGGCTGGAACCATGTCCGCACAGCCGGGGCCGTCTTCACCTGTGTCTGCTTCCTGCTCGCCGCCCTCGCATGACCGGGCAAGCTCACTTGCGATCAGACCCGCAAGCACGGCAATAAGGAGGCGTGCTTGCGGAGCCTGTCATGCTGATTGCCCAGACCATCCTGATCGACGAGGCCGAGATCGAGGAGCGTTTCATCCGCGCCTCCGGTCCCGGCGGCCAGCATGTCAACAAGACCGAGAGCGCCGTCCAGCTGCGCTTCGACCTCGCCGCCAACACCACCCTGCCCGACGCCGCCAAGCGCCGTCTGGTGCGGCTGGCCGGCTCACGCATGACCAAGGATGGCAGCCTGGTCCTGAAAGCCGACACTCACCGCGAACGCGAGCGCAACCGCGCCGACGCCCGCGACCGCCTGCGCAAGCTGATCGAACAGGCGCTGATCGCCCCGAAACCGCGCAAGAAAGCGCGGCCATCCCTGGCGTCAATCAAACGGGTCAAAGCGGCCAAGGCCCAGAAGTCACAGGTAAAATCGAGGCGGCGCAAGCCCGGGTCGGACGATTAGGCCACGCCCTCGACCACTGCATCAATTTCCGCCAGGTGCCGCTCGATCTCCGCTTCTGGCAGGAAAGCCCCCCGGAAGGAATTCTTCGCCAGTTCGATGATCTCGTCGGCGGTCAGGTCGATGGCGGCGGCGGTGCGGATGTAGTTGTCATTCACATAGCCGCCGAAATAGGCCGGATCGTCGGAATTGACCGTGGCCCGCAGACCCAGTGCCAGCATGCGCTTCAAGGGATGGTCTTCCAGCCGCTTGATACCGCACAGGCGCAAATTGGACAGGGGACAGACCGTGAGGGTCATCTGCTCTCGCCCGAGACGGGCGACCAGCGTGCCGTCTTCCAGGGCGCGATTGCCGTGATCAAGACGGTCGACCTTCAGCAGGTCCAGCGCTTCATGGATGTATTCCGGCGGCCCCTCCTCGCCAGCATGGGCGACCCGCAGCAGGCCCAGCTCGCCGGCAGCGGTGAAGACGCGCTGGAATTTTGACGGCGGGTGACCGAGTTCAGAGCTGTCCAGACCGACGCCATCGATCCGCTCCAGGTGCGGCTTGGCCATTTCCAGAGTTTCAAAAGCCGCTTCCTCGGACAGGTGGCGCAGGAAACACAGGATGAGCTTTGAAGTGATGCCGAGCTCCGACTTGGCCCTGTCCAGCGCCCGGGTGATACCGTCCACCACCGTGGCGAAGGCGATGCCGCGATCGGTATGGCCCTGCGGGTCGAAGAAGATCTCGACATGGCGGACATTCTCGGCGTGGACGCGCTGCAGATAGGCCCAGGTCAGATCAAAGAAATCGGCATCGGTGATCAGCACATTCATGCCGACATAATAGACGTCCAGAAAGTCCTGCAGGTTCGAGAAGTCGTAGGCGGCGCGGATTTCATCGACCGACTTGAACGGGATCTCGATCCCGTTGCGACGGGCCAGCTCGAACATCAATTCCGGCTCGAGCGAGCCTTCAATGTGAAGATGAAGCTCGGCCTTGGGCAGGGCTTTGACGAGACGGGCGATATCGGACATGGCAGCTCTCCGGCGCTTGGGGGAGCGCCATGGTCTGCTGCGTTACCGCTCCACGCAAGGGGCCGCCTGCGGCTCAGGCGGACAGGATCAACCAGATCGTGAACATCAGGATGCCGGCAATGGCATAGTTCAGCCAGCGCGCCGAGGCGCCTTCGGCCAGCAGGCGCTTCAGACCACCTCCGACGAAGATCCAGAGCAAACCGCAGGGTGCGCCGAACAGGACGAAGGCGGTCACAAAAATACCGACCCGTTCAATCGGCGTGTCGGCCAGCGCCACGTAGGCGCCCGCCGTCGAGACCGTCATCAGGATCGCCTTGGGATTGATCGCCTGGAACAGGGCCGCCTCCCATGACCGGAAAGGCCGCGAGCGGTCGGCCTTGGCGGTCGCGGCACGACTGCCAGCACGCCCTATCGCCCAGCCGGCATGGGCGAACTTCCACGCCATCCAGGCCAACCAGAGCGAACCGCCAATGCGGACCATGTCGAGCATGACCGGAAAGCGCTCGATCAACTCACCCAGCCCGAATACCGAGGCGACCAGCAACAGGTTGAAGCCGAAATTGACTCCCAGCCAGTGCGGCAGCGTTGCCCGCACCCCAAACAGGGCGCTGGACGACATCATCATGATATTATTGGGGCCGGGCGTGACGGACATGATCACGACGAAGGTCACCAGGCTGGCAAACAAGGCCATGTCCATCGCGCGTCTCCTCACACCACTCTGCGAGCGCAGTTAGGCAGCGCCCCGCGCCCGCGCAACGCGTTATGCACAAAAAAGAAAGGCCCGGCAGGATACCGGGCCTTTTTTGTCTGATTTTGCGGCTCGGATCAGCCGACGATTTCGTCGTCCGAGAAGAAGAAGGGAATTTCTTCTGCTGCGGTTTCCGGGGCGTCGGAACCGTGCACCGAGTTGGCTTCGATCGACTCGGCGAAGTCCTTGCGGATGGTGCCGGCGTCAGCCTGCTCAGGGTTGGTGGCGCCCATCACGGTGCGGTATTTGGCGATGGCGTCTTCGCCTTCCAGGACCTGGACCACGACCGGGCCGGAGATCATGAAGGTGACGAGGTCGTTGAAGAAGGGACGCTCCTTGTGGACGCCGTAGAAACCCTCAGCCTGCTCACGCGACAGACGGATGCGCTTTTGCGCGATGATGCGCAGGCCGGCAGCCTCGATCTTGGCGTTGATGGCGCCGGTCAGGTTACGGGCAGTGGCGTCGGGCTTGATGATGGAGAAGGTGCGTTGGATCGCCATGGGAGAAGTCCTTGAGACTGAAACTATGATTGTCCGGGCACATACCCGGCCTGTGGATTCGCGCGGCTTATAGCGGGCAGCGACGAGGATGGGAAGTCATGTCGGCGGCAGTCGCGACTTGTCGCGGAGTGATCCATGGATTGCTTGTCAGCCAGCAGGCCGTATCCGCTTCTTCAGCTCAAGGGTGAAACCGCGGAGCGCCCGCCCTGCGGCCCTTGACCTGAAGACGCGGATACGGCGACATCCCGGCAAGCGGTTTATGGAGGGGTGCGCGCCAGGCGCGTCCCGTCGACACCAGCCTCTCTGCTACCGCACCCGCCGGCCCCCCCCCCGAGCTCAGCGCGAATCTGTTGCGCCGGGGGAAATCCCGCGCTAACCGCCATGCACCATGTTGCACATCAACGATCTCACCTATCGCATTGAAGGGCGGATGCTCTTTGATCAGGCGACGCTCTTCCTGCCGGCCAAGACCAAGATGGGTCTGGTGGGGCGTAACGGGACGGGCAAATCGACCCTGTTCCGGCTGATCCGCGGCGAGATCGGCTCGGAAGGCGGTGATACCAGTGTGCAAAAGGGGGCCCGTGTTGGCTCGGTCGCCCAGGAAGCGCCGGGCGGGGATGACAGCCTGATTGATGTGGTGATGGCCGCTGATACCGAGCGGGCCGCCCTGCTGGCCGAAGCGGAAACGGCGACCGAGCCCAATCGCATTGCCGAGATCCAGACCCGGCTGGCCGATATCGACAGCCACACCGCCGAAGCCCGCGCCGGCTCCATCCTGGCCGGGCTGGGCTTTACGGGTGAGGAACAACGCCGGCCGTGCCGGGAGTTCTCCGGTGGCTGGCGCATGCGGGTGGCCCTGGCGGCGACGCTGTTCGCCCGGCCCGACCTGTTGCTGCTCGACGAGCCGACCAATTATCTCGATCTGGAAGGGGTGATGTGGCTGCAGGCCTATCTCAAGACCTTCCCCGGCGCCGCCCTGGTGATCTCGCACGACCGCGACCTCCTGAACGGCGCCATGCAGAAGATCGCCCATCTCAAACAGGGGAAGCTGACCGTCTGGGATGGCGGCTATGATGATTTTGAAAAAGCGCTGGCCGAGCGGCAACGCCTGCAGATGAAGATGGTCGAAAAGCAGGAGGTCGAGCGGCGCCATCTGCAATCCTTTGTCGACCGCTTCAAGGCCAAGGCCTCCAAGGCCAAACAGGCCCAGTCGCGGGTCAAGCGGCTGGAGAAAATGCAAATCGTGGCGACCCAGGTCGAGGACCCGGTGGCGCCCTTCAACTTCCCCAGCCCGCAGCGCCGCATGGCGCCGCCGATCGTGCGCATGGTCAATCTCCAAGCTGGCTATGCGCCGGGCAAGCCGGTCCTGCGCGACGTCAATCTCAATATCGACACCGAGGACCGGATCGGCATTCTCGGCCGCAATGGCGCCGGCAAATCGACCATGGCGAAACTCCTGTGCGACCGGCTCGATCCGCTGGACGGGCATCTGCGCAAGCACAAGAAGATGCAGATCGCCTATTTCGCCCAGCACCAGATCGACAGCCTGTCACCGGAGATGTCGGCCTATCAGCACATTATCGAGCTGATGCCCGACGCCACCGAGGCCCAGCGCCGGGCCCGCCTGGCGACATTCGGCCTGCCCGGTGACCGCCAGGAAACCCCGGCCGACACACTGTCCGGCGGCGAGAAGGCCCGCCTCCTGTTCAACCTGATCACCTTTGAGGGCCCGCACCTCCTCATCCTCGACGAACCGACCAACCATCTCGACATGGACAGCCGCGCCGCCCTGATCCAGGCGATCAATGAGTATGAAGGCGCCGTTGTCCTGATCTCGCACGACCGCCATCTGATCGAGAGTTGTGTCGACCGGCTCTGGGTGGTCGGCGATGGCACGGTCAAACCCTATGACGAGGATATCGAGACCTATCGCCAATCCCTGCTCGGCCGCGCGCCCAAGGACGGCCCGAAGAAGAAAACCGCCGCCACCGACGAAAAGAGCGTCGCCCGCCGCTCCGCCGCCGACCAGCGCAAGGCGCTCAAACCCCTGCGCGACGAAATCGCCCGCTGGGACAAGGAAGCCGACCGCCTGCGCGGCATTATCGACGTCATCGACACCGCCCTCGCCGCCCCCGGCCTCTATCAAAAAGACCCCAAGACCGCCACCGACCTCCAGATCAAGCGCGCCAAGGCGGTCGAGCTGCTCGACGCGGCGGAGCTGAGCTGGCTGGAAGCGGAAGAAAAGCTGGAAGCGGCGCAGGCGGGGTAGCTAAACTCCTCCCAACGCGATTTCGGGGACATTGTGTTCGGCAAACCCAAATTGATCGACAAGGCCAGCGCAGCCTGGATCTTTGACCGCTTCGGCTGGGTCATCGAAACCTTTTCAATAGAGAAGAGTGTTCAGGAGACCGAACTCGTTCTGCCAACGGCAGACCACTTTCCGCCGGGCGACGAGGGCAGAGAACTCAGCCATCACCTTTTTCGGATCGTGCAGACCTTCTGCGGCGTTGAAGACTGGAAGTTTGGGCTTCAGGAAGTCACCATCAACGAGCCAAAACCTGTTGGCCCGGGCATGCTTCTTCAGCCGCTGACACAAGCAGAGCTTGACGATCCGAACGCAGAAAGCCCGTATATCCCAATTGAATTTGTCGCATCGCAGCGAGCCGAGGTCATGATCTGGTCCTACAGCCACCAGATCGCCTGGAAACTAATGCAATCATCTGACTGGCCGGACGAGTTCCAGGCGGATGAAGCCCACCTCATTGCTGACCTGATTACCATCTATCTCGGATTTGGCATTTTCTCCGCCAATTGCGCCTTCGAAAGCGCCGCTTTTCACAGCGCGCTCGAATTCGGGTGGAGTTCTCAACAACACGGCAGTCTGCCTGAAGACTCGCGTCTGTTTGCCCTAGCCATATTCATGGCAATCGCCGGATCGTCGCCCGCAATTGCGCTCCCGCATCTCAAGGCGCGGCTCCGCAAGCGCTTCAACAAGGCTTGTCGACAAGTCGCCTGCCATGAAGAAGATGTTCGTGCGTTGCGGGCGTTGGGACGGCCAAAGCTTAGCCTTGTCTGACACTTACCCAAGCACCAAAGTCAGCTCGTCCCATTAAGAAACCATTCGTATTTGCGCTCATATAATATGAGCACACTGGAATGAGGTGGATGGATCGATGGGATCCGAAGGCGCGCTGCCGGGCGTCATTCACCGACAGTCTGATCGCCCGGTGGCACATAACCTGGTCGATATGCCCCCTGCCGGACCCTTGTGGTCCGGCGGACTTGTTGCTTCGCGCGGGCGGAATGGCAGGAGCGGGTCATGAAGGTCGAAGGATCGCTGCCGCCCCGCCCCGCCGGTTTTCGCAAACAGGCCAGCCCGATGAAGCCGGGCCCGGCCGCGTCACGGCCGGATCACAGCTTTCACAGTCCTGATGAGATCCGGGTTGATGTCGTCATGCCCACCGACGCGGATGCGCATGATGATGCCTCACTGGACGCAGAAGACGACGAAAACCTGTTGAGCCGAGAGGATGCCCTGTCGACCGCCGAAGCTGTGGGTAGCTGGCTGGCGCGTGATGCGCTGTCCCTGACCGACCATCACGTCGCCCGGCTGCAGCACCTGTTCGCGGGTTGATGGCTGACCATGATTGGCACGAGGCGCTCAGCCGCAGGCCATGCTTTCCACGACATCGCTTTCATTGACACGGATGGTCAGCCGGTCGGGCCGGTAATCCATGGTCACAACCGAATTGGGACCGACGACGCGATAGGTGTCGGGCATGGCGCCCCGTGGGACGTTGACGCGCGGCTGGCCGACATAGTGTTGCAGGTCTTCCATGCCGCATGTGCCGGTGATCGGCGCGCGAACCTCACTGTCCTGCACGTCTTCGGCGGCGCCCAACGGCGGCAGTTCGGCGACGGTCTGCGGCGGCGCGCTATTGCCGCGTCCGGTCAGGCCGCACCCTGTCAGGCTTACGCCAACCAGCGAACAGCTCAGCGCAATCAAAACAGCTCTCATCGGCACCACTCGCTCAACCACACCAAGGCCGCAGGATGACACCCGCCTCGTCGAGGTCAAGATTGAGCCGTTCGCGGCGATAATCGCGGGTGATCGGCATGCCCGGATGGATGACCCGGATATTGCCATGCAGGCTCTCCAGATCGACCTCCTCGATGGATTGGCCGACGAGATAGCCCATCGCACTGGCGCCGCACCAGGCATCGGGATCAACGCTGTTATCGCCCATCGAGTCGTCCGCGAAATCCGGCGTCGGCATGACGGTCTCGCCGCCATCAATGGCGCTGCCACCGGTGGTGCAGGCGGCGACGGACAGCCCGGCCAGCGCAATCAGCAAATAACGTGTCATGCCTTCTTCTCCCATCGACCTTCCGGCGACTGGCGCCAGTAGGATACCGTACAGCCCTCAGCCGAGGCTTTCTTCCACAGCGCGCGCGCGTCCTGCACGGCCATCTCGTCCTGCCCGTCAAACATGACGATCATGCGGTCAAAGGATGACGGTTTTTCGGGCTCGGCGCCATCCAGCAGGAAGAGGCATTGCGCCCCGTTCGGATTGGCTTCGTCCTCGGCAATGAGGACCGGCTGGCGCTCGGGCGAGTCGGCCTCGACCTGACCATGCGGCAGGAATGAGTCCTCGCGCCAGGTCCACAACAGCTGGTCGATGGCCTCGCGGCGCTTGGCATCAGGAGAGCGCACCAGCGCCCGCCAGCCGCGCGCCAGCGTCTTTTCCAGCAGCTCGGGCAAGACCTCGTCCAGCGAGGAGCGCTCGAGATGGTAGAACCAGAGATCGCCGCTCATCGTCCTCTCCGATCGCCGATATGAAAAGGGCGGCCGCGCGGGCCGCCCTGATCAGCAAAGGGCTCAGCCCTCGTAATTGTCACGCACGAAGCGGTCGAGGATGCGCACACCCCAGCCCGTGCCCCAGCTCGGCTGGCGCGGATCATCCTTGCCGCCCATGCCGCCCATCGCCGTGCCGGCGATGTCGATATGGCACCAAGGCTTGTCATTGACGAAGCATTTGAGGAATTCCGCCGCCGAGATCGAACCGGCGAGACGGCCCTCACCGACATTCTTGATGTCGGCATTCTTGGTCTCGATGTGCTTTTCGTAATCCGGGCCGAGCGGCATGCGCCAGACCGGCTCGTCGGAAGCATCACCGGCCGAGGACAGCTGGGCGGCGATCTCGTCGGAATTGGAAAAGATGCCGGCGCGGGTATTGCCGAGACCGATCAGGATGGCGCCGGTGAGGGTCGCCAGATCGATGATCAGCTTGGGATCGAAACGGTCCTGCGCGTACCACAGCACGTCGGCCAGCACGAGGCGGCCTTCGGCGTCGGTGTTGAGGATCTCGATCGTGGTGCCCGACATCGCGGTGACGATGTCGCCAGGACGCTGAGCATTGCCGTCGGGCATGTTCTCGACCAGGCCGACAATGCCGATTGCGTTGACATTGGCCTTGCGACCGGCGAGCGCGCGCATCAGGCCGACAACAGCGGCCGAACCGCCCATGTCGCCGCGCATCTCATCCATGCCGGCACCCGGCTTCAGCGAGATACCGCCACTGTCGAAAGTCAGGCCCTTGCCAACGAAAAGGAGCGGCTTTTCGCCCTCCTTGCCGCCGGACCATTTCATGATGGCGATCTTGCTTTCGAATTCCGACGCCTGGCCGACACCCAGAAGGGCACCCATGCCCAGCTCGGTCATCTGCACCTCGTCGAGGATCTCGATCTCGAGCCCGCACTCGGCCATGCCTTCGATCTTCTTGGCATAGGTTTCCGGGTTGAGGATGTTCGGCGGCAGGTTGGTAACCTCGCGGGCCAGGTCGACACCGTCGGCCACAGCGCCCCAGCCAGCCCAGGCCGTCTTGGCGCCCTCGACATCGGCGACGGCGATGACGATCTCGGTCAGGGACGGTTTCTGCTCGTCCTTCAACTTGGTGCGAAACTGGTCGTAACGGTAGGCGGCCAGACGGGCACCGAGACCGGCACGGGCAGCGCCATCGCCATCGGTTTCGCCATCAAACTGGATCGACAGGCGGGTCTCGCCGCTGATCAGCAGCTTGGAAACGACGGCCGCGGCAGCTTTCTCCAGCGTCGAGCCGGTCCGCTTGGCCTTGTCACCCAGGCCGAACAGCACGATGCGGCTGGCCGAGCTGCCCGACGGGGCCATGATTTCCAGCGTCTGGGCCGGCTTGCCGGCAAAGCGTGAAGCCGCGATGGCGCGCTTGATGGCACCGCCCGAGGACGCGTCGATGGCTTCGGCAGCCGGCGACAAGACAGCGTCGGCATAAACCGGCACGGCGATCGCGCCGGCAGCGCTCGGAGCGGCAGCGAATTCGATTTTCATGGTATTCCCTCTCATCCAGTCGCAATTGGTGATTGTTCGGTGCGCCACAGGTCTGCACCCGGCGCCGAAAACTTGTGTCGCGGAAGTGGTATCCGATCACGACGTGAGATAGAAGGCTGAACGCGCAGCACAAGCCGGCTTCATGATTCTCGTTCAGCGGTATTTCTTCAACCAGTTGCTCTGGCCGTTCATGACGGCGATCGCAGCCTTTGCCGGACTGGCCCTGCTGACGCAGAGCCTGTCGAATGTCGACCTTGTGTCCGGCTATTCGGAGACTGCGCTGACCTTCATCAAGGTCACCGCGCTGGCGCTGCCGCATCTGACCGCCCTGCTCGTCCCCATCGCCCTGTTCGTCGCCGTCCTGTCCAGCCTCAACCGGTTGACCGGGGACAGTGAACTGGTGATCGCCTCGGCCGCCGGCGTCAGCCGCTTCGGCCTGCTGTCACCGGTGATGCGTCTGGGCGTTTATGTCCTCATCGCCAACCTCGCCGTGAACCTTCTGGTCCAGCCGGTCGCCTATCGCGAAATGCGTCGATCCCTGCACACGCTGCGCTCGGACGTTGCTGCCAGCCTGGTCACCCCGGGGGCGTTCTCCCAATTGGGCCAGGGCGTGACCATCTATGCCCGCGAACGCAGTCGGGACGGCCGCATGCAGGACATTCTCATCCATGACAGTCGCGGCACCGACGGCGCATCGACCTATTCGGCCCGCGAGGGCGTTGTGGT
Source organism: Maricaulis sp. (assembly GCF_048268525.1). Lineage (GTDB taxonomy): Bacteria > Pseudomonadota > Alphaproteobacteria > Caulobacterales > Maricaulaceae > Maricaulis. The sequence goes on from NZ_JBLWVH010000028.1 coordinate 46,850, forward strand.
GCGCTCGGGTGATCGCTCGGCGATGGTGTTGATCGACGGCAATCTGCAGCAGATCGATTCGGCCGGCGAGCTCTACTACGCCAATTTCGACCGCTATGAATTCGACCTTGGCGAATTCGTCGGACCGGCGGATGCCATGTTCTTCAAGGAGTCCGACCGCTATCTGCACGAACTCCTCTGGCCGTCAGCCGCCGAAGTCGCCCGTACCGGAGGGCCGGAACGGGCTTGGGCGGAAGCGCATTACCGCCTGTCCGGACCGCTCTACAATCTGGCCTTCGCGCTGATCGCCGCTGCCTGCTTCCTCGCCGGCGACCATTCCCGGATGGGATATGGCCGGCGGGTGATGATCGCGGTCGCGGCCGGGCTGACATTGCGACTGGTCGGCTTTGCGATGCAATCAGCCAGCGCCGATGATGCGGCCATGAATGTGGCACAGTATCTGGTGCCCGTTTTCGGCATGGTCGGTGCCCTGGCTATCATCTACTGGCCGGCCCGCCGTCGCCCGGG
>NZ_JBLWVH010000029.1:0-38394 GCF_048268525.1 Maricaulis sp.
GCGACCGGGTGGGCAGCTCCGGTCCGGTCGGGTGGTCCATTGCGGTACCCCACGCCATAATAGACTGCGACGGTCGCGGTCGGGAGGGTATGGTCGACGGCGAGGACCACCCGCAAGCCATTGTCCAGGGTTTCATAGCGCAGCGGGATATCGATGCCATCGTGGGCCGGTGTCTGGGCTGAAGCAGCGGCCGCGATGGATGCACAAAGCGGCAGGGCGAGCGCGGCAATGGCCCGGACGATGATACGCATGACACTCACCCTGTCTGGCTGGTCACCGGCTGCAAATCGGCGACCGGTCTCTTTCCATCAAGCCCGTGCCCGGGCGACGGGTCAAACGCCCGGGACAATTGGCAGGCTATTTGCCCCGGTCAAAAAACCGTCCCGGTCAGCATTGTGGCGACCAGCAACAGGCCGGTTGTGCGATTGGACTTGAACAGGTCGAGACAGCGTGGCCCGTCTTCGATATCGAGGCGCCGGACCTGGTTGAACAGATGCGCCGTGTAGAGGGTAAACGGGATGACGATCCACGGCTCGGCCCGGCTCAACCAGATCGCCAGCGCCAGGAGGATGGCGTTGGCGCCGTAAAAGCCGGCTACCCAGTATTGCGAATTCTCGCCGAACAGGCGGGCGGTGGATTTCACGCCGACCAGGGCATCGTCCTCGGCATCCTGATGGGCGTAGATGGTGTCATAGCCCAGGGTCCAGAACACGGCCGCGACGTAGAGCACGATCATCGCCAAATCGATACGGCCGGTTGCGGCGGTATAGGCGACGGGAATGCCCCAGTTGAACGTCAGTCCCAGCCAGGCCTGCGGCCACCAGGTGATGCGTTTCATGAAGGGATAGGCCGCCACGAGCAGCAGGGAGGCAAGGCCAACCGCGATCGCGATCATTGGCAATTGAACCAGCACGATCAGGCCGACCAGGGCTTGTCCGGCAAGGAAGGCCCAGGCCTGTTTCAGTGTTACGGTTCCGGCCGCCAGTGGCCGGTCGGCGGTGCGCGCGACCCGGGCGTCGAGCTCGCGGTCGACAATGTCGTTATAGGTACAACCCGCCCCGCGCATGGCGATGGCGCCAATCGCAAAGAGCGCGGCCAGCCACAGATCGTGCAGGACCAGGCCGTCGCCAATCCGCGCCATCATCAGTCCCATCCAGCAGGGAAGGGCCAGCAGCCAGAAGCCGATGGGCCGGTCATAGCGGGCCAGGCGCAGATAGGGGCGCAGTGCCAGCGGCGCTCGGTCGACCCAGGATGTTGGCAGGCTGTCGGCGACTCGCCGGTCGAAATTCAGTTGCATCAAGGGTGTTTGGCAAAGGCTGACGGCCAATTCAAGGCAGGAATGCGGGATTGGCAGCGGGACTTGACGTCCCGGGTTTGCGCGGTCAAAGCGGAGTGATGTCGACCGATCCCCGCCTTTTCATCGATGCGCCGTTATCCGCAGGTGCCGCGGTGCCACTGTCGCGCGAGGATGCGCACTATCTGATCAAAGTCATGCGCCGCGGCGAGGGCGATGTCGTACGGGTCTTCAATGGCCGGGATGGCGAATGGTCGGCGCAGATCGCCCACGCGTCGCGCAAGGGTGCGGGACTGACAGTGGGCGATCAGACGCGACCGCAACAGGGCGTGCCTGATCTGTGGCTGATGTTCGCCCCGGTCCGGCGCACCAAGACCGAGCTCATCGTCGAGAAGGCGACCGAGCTGGGCGCCGCCGTGATCGAGCCCGTGGTCACCGAGCGCACCCAGTCCGACCGTATCAAGGCCGAACGCCTGCAGGCGATCATCAAGGAAGCGGCCGAACAGACCGAGCGGCTCGACCTGCCGGAGCTGCGTACCAGCGAAAAACTCACCGCGGTACTGGAAAACTGGCCAGACGAACGGGTTCTGGTTTTTTGTGATGAGAGTGGCGATGAGACCGACGCGGCATGGGGTGGGGCACGCGGGCGTGGCCTGCCCATGGCATCTGCACTCGCGGACCTTGGCGACAGGCCGGCGGCGATCCTGATCGGTCCCGAGGGTGGCTTTTCACCAGCCGAGCGGGCTCGTCTGCGCAGCCTTGATCACGTCATCCCGGTGACGCTGGGGCCGCGGATACTGCGCGCTGAAACAGCGGCAATCGCAGCGCTGACAATCTGGCAGTCGACCTGTGGTGACTGGCGTTAGCGGGGGTTCGCGCGTCACAAGGCCGTGAATCTCAGAGCCAAACCCTTGTTACCGGCGCAGTGCCCCCATATCTGTTGCGGACATTTGAAACGGCGGGGGCGCTTGGCATGAGCGGCACGTATAATCCGGGCGGCGAAGGTGCTCCCATTGAAAGCCTCGACCAGCTGACGGCCTATTTCGCCGCCGGTGAGAAGCCGGAGACGGCGTTCCGCATCGGGACCGAGCACGAAAAATTCGGCTTTGCCCTGGGCGATCACACCCCCCTGCCTTTCCGCGCCGAGGGCCCCAGTGTCGAGAAGATGCTGTCGGGCCTCGAGCGCTTTGGCTGGCAGCCGGTGCGCGAAGGCGGCGAGTTGATCGCCCTGAAACGCGATGGGGCTTCGATCACCCTGGAGCCGGGCGGACAGTTCGAACTGTCCGGTGCGCCGCTGGAAACCATCCACCAGACCTGCGCCGAGGTGAATTCCCACCTGAAGGAAGTGCGCGAAGTGGCCGACGAGATCGGCGCCGGCTTCCTCGGTCTTGGTTTCTCGCCGAAATGGTCGCTGGAAGAGCCGCCGATGATGCCCAAGGCCCGCTACGGGCTGATGAAGGCCTATATGCCGAAGGTCGGCTCGATGGGGCATCAGATGATGTTCCGCTCGTGCACCGTGCAGACCAATCTCGATTTCTCGACCGAAGCCGACATGGCGAAGAAGTTCCGCGTCTCGCTGGCCCTGCAGCCGTTGGCGACGGCGCTGTTCGCCAATTCGCCCTTCAAGGATGGCGGCCTGCACGGCTTCCTCTCCTACAGGGCCCATGTCTGGACCGACACCGATAACAATCGCACCGGCATGCTGCCCTTCGTTTTCGACGAGGGCTTCGGCTATGAGCAGTATCGCGACTGGGCGCTCGACGTGCCGATGTATTTCGTCAAGCGCAAGGGCGAGTATCTCGACGCCACCGGCAAGTCCTTCCGCGATTTCCTGGACGGGAAGCTCGACGTCGTGCCGGGCGAGAAGCCCGTGCTGAGCGACTGGGAAGACCATCTCTCCACCGTCTTCCCGGAAGTGCGGCTGAAGACCTTCCTGGAAATGCGCGGCGCCGACTCAGGACCGTGGAACACGCTGTGTGCCCTGCCGGCCTTCTGGGTCGGGCTGCTCTATGACAACACGGCGCTCGATGCGGCCTGGGATCTGGTCAAGGACTGGACCGAAGCCGAGCGGGATGCCCTGCGCATCGGTGCCGCCAAGACCGGTCTGCACACGCCCTTCCGCGACGGCACCTTGCAGGACATCTCCCGCGAAGCCTTGGCGATCGCCCGCTCCGGCCTGCGCGCCCGCGCCCGTCAGAATGGTCATGGCGAAAGCGAAACGCTCTTTCTTGATGATCTCGACGAGATTGTCCGCACTGGACGGACCCGAGCCGAGGACCTGATCGACCGTTTCAAGGGCGAGTGGGACGGGTCGATCGAGCCGGTCTTCACCGAGTGCGCCTACTAGGCCCGACGCCGAAAATCCGTCCCCGGATGAACGCTGCACACCCAAAAGTGTAGCGCTCCCATGCATCAGGCCGTCGCCGAGGCTTGAGCCTTGCCCGCGCGCGTGGTCAATTGCGCCCCTATTTAAAGCCCGCGTGGGGCGGGTACTGGGGAGATACGCGTGACGGACACGACCGCAACGCCGGGTAATGCACCCAATAATGAAAACAAGGACACCTCCTTCTTCGGGCATCCGAAGGGGCTGGCCATTCTGTTCCTGACTGAAATGTGGGAGCGCTTTTCCTATTACGGAATGCGCGGCCTGCTGATCATCTACCTGACTCAGCACTTCCTGTTCTCGGACGAGAGCTCGGGCATCATGTATGGTGCCTACACGGCGCTGGTCTATATCATGACCATCATCGGCGGCACGCTTGCCGACCGTTATCTGGGACAGCGAAAAGCCGTCACCTACGGGGCCATCCTTCTTGTCATCGGTCACGGCCTGATGGCGTTCGAGGGCAGCGGCTCGCGCGAAATGTTCGACTATGACGGTGCCGAATACCAGCTGACGCTGGACGGTCGCGGCGGTGACGCCAACCAGATCGTCGTGGCAGCGGACGGCGCGATCTCGCAGATCAGCTTTGCCGAAAGCGGCACAGTGATGCAGGTCGCTGAACCGGAACTCGTCGGCCTGCCGGCGGAGATGCCGTTCTCGAGCGACATGACCCGAGTCGAGCGTGAGGAGCTGTACGTCAACATCCTCTATTTCGCCCTGGCGTTCATCATTGCCGGTGTCGGCTTCCTGAAGGCCAATATCTCCACCATTGTCGGCTCGCTTTACGGGCTTGGTGACACGCGACGGGATTCGGGTTTCACGATCTTCTACATGGGTATCAATCTGGGTTCCTTCCTGGCCTCCTTCTCGGTCGGCATCATCGGGATCTACTGGGGTTGGGCCTGGGGCTTCGGCCTGGCCGGTATCGGCATGCTGGCCGGCCTGTTGACCTTCCTCTTCTTCCAGCCCTGGCTTGAGGGCCGGGCCGAGCCGCCCAACCCGGCCAAGCTGAAGGAAAAGGTCCTCGGCTTCATGAATGTCGAATGGGCCTGCTACGCGACCGGTATCGCCATCGTTCTGGTGTCGATGCTGATTGTGAAATTCCCGGACATGTTCGCCGATGTGGCGGGCTGGCTGGGCATCGCCATGTTCCTGGTTCTGATTGGCTATGCCATCACCAAGACCCAGGGCGATGAGCGCAAGAAGATGTTCGCGGCGATCTATTTCGTCCTCGCACAGATCCCGTTCTGGGCCCTGTTCGAGCAGGCCGGCTCCTCGCTGAACCTGTTTACCGACCGTCTGGTCGACCGCACCATGTTCGGCTGGTCCGTTCCGGCGCCGGTCTTCCAGTCGCTCAATGCTGGCTTCATCTTCCTGTTCGCGCCGATCATGGCGTGGCTGTGGATTTCGCTGGCCAAGAAGGGCTGGAACCCGTCGACACCGGTCAAGTTTGCTCTGGGTGTCTTCCTCGCTGGTCTGGGTTTCTACACCCTGGTCGGTGGCATGGGTGCCAGTGGAGCGACGGGCCTGACAGCCGTCTACTTCATCTTCCTGATCTACTGGATCCACACCATGGGTGAGCTGATGGTGTCGCCGGTTGGTCTGTCGGCTGTGACCAAGCTGGCGCCTGCTCGCGTGGTCGGCATGACGATGGGGGCCTGGTTCCTCTATTCCGGCCTGTCCAACTTCCTCGCCGGTGTGATTGCATCGTCGACCGGTGCCGACACGATTGGCGGTCAGTTGACCGACGTCGCAGCGGCCAAGGCAGGCTATGTGGAGGTCTACTCCAATGTCGGCCTCGTCGGCATGGGCATCGCCCTCCTGATGCTGTTGATCTCGCCGCTGATCAAATGGCTGATGGCCGGTGCCGATGGCACGACGATTGTCGCGCACCCGACCGAGACCGAGGCTGGCGGACCCTCCGTGGACCGCTAGTCGGGCGTATTCGACTCAGTACGGGAAAGGCCGCGGAACCCTCAGGTTTCGCGGCCTTTTCTTTGCGCGTTGACGGGTGGATCAGAGCCCGGGCATCTGCACCCGGTTGCCATTGCATTGCGTCGCCTCGGTGGTGCCGGATATCTCGAACACGCCGGCGGTGCGGTCGACCCGGATGCGGGCGTATCGAAGCGTGTCCATGCCGAGGATCATGGCCGGCTCGTCGGCCCAGCCCAGCGCCTCGAACACGTCGAGATCCGATTGCAGGGCCGGCGCCTGGTCGACACACAGTCCGCCGATCTGCAGCTGGCGGATCAGGACCGGTCGGGCCTCCTCGCCATCCGCATCCTCGATTCCCGTGACAGCGACATTGACGTTGAACTGGATGCCGGTATCGAACAGGTGCCGCCGCAGCTGGCGATTGATCAGCGTGTGCGAGCTGCCGGTATCGATTATGACATGGACCTGGCCGGAGCGACGACGCAGCCGGGCTTCACCGATCAACAGGCCACGGCGTTCGATCTGGCCGTCGGGATACTGGGCCGCCTCGCTGTCGAGGGTCAGCTGCAGGGCGTCGAAATTGATCTCGTAGCGGTCGGCGTCGATAGCGTCGGCGCCCAGCAGGCCGGCCACCGGCAGCGGGTGGTCGGCCGGCACCGGGATGATGACGCTGTTGACGCTGACCGGGTCGAGACCGGGTACGTGCAGCTGATTGATCTGGTAGCGCTCGGCGTCGAAGCGGGCATTCAGCGACTGCACCAGGTCAAAGGTCTCCCATTGCGACACGAAGCCGATTTCCTCGGCGACGGTCTGGGCGATGGCGGTGTGGCTGGCGCCGGTGTCTAGAATGAAGAGGCGCGGCTCGCTGTCTTCCAGCGTCACCGGCAACAAGAGATGACCGCTGGCGGCCCTTTGGAGCTGGACTGGCGTCTGAGCAGCGGCTGATCCTGCCAGGGCCGTTCCAGCCAGAAGCAGGGCAAGGGCGAGAGATTGAAACGCCCTGGGTCGGGGCTGGTATGAATGGCTCGGCATGCGCGCTCCTGTGCCTGGTCGCGTGGCAAGGGCCCCCGCGAAGATGGTGCGCCAGCCGCCCCCACGCCGGCACAGGACTATCAGATTGCCCGGCCCGATTTGGGGGGGTGGGCAGATCATCAGCCTAGCCGCAGCCCAATTCCATCGCCACTCGATTACGGTCTGCTCTCCCGATTGTGATCGGCAGCGGCGAGGGGGGCGCCGCTGCCGTCAGTGTCCGCATCAAGATCCTCAGAACGTGCTGCGGGCGCTGATCTGATAGGTCTGACCCATCGTGAAGTTCCGATAGTCGCTCCCGGTGATGATGCCGCTGGCCCGGGACCCGTCATAGAAAACGCGCTGACGGTCATCACCGGTATTGAAAACACCGTCGACCTGGGCGCGGAGCGTGACGCCGAAGAAGCGGGTGGTCTCGACATAGATGTCCAGATCGCCATCGGTATTGTCGTGCAGCTGGTATTCCCGCGAGCGGAACACTTCGCCGTCGGTGACCCAGTGATAGTCCCAACCCCAGGCCATCTGGCTTTGTGGGAAGGTCTGGCGGAAATCGAGGGACAGTTCCCACTCCCGGGTTCCCGACCAGGGGCGGTCGAAACCGGTCAGCGGGTCCTCGACATTGGTGTCATACCATTCAAGGAAGACATCGAGCACGGCATTGCTGAGGCCAAACGAGTCCAGCGGGGTGGTCATGTTGCCGGTCACGCGCAGATTGGTGCCGTCGCCGATATTGCCCGGTGCGTCGAACACGCCGGTCGGGGTGACGATGGACACCCAGCCGTCGAGATCCTCGACCCAGTCATAGCCGATCTGCAGCGAGAAGGAGCCGGCATCGCCGAAACGACGTTCCCATTCGGCTTCCAGCGTCCAGGTGCGTTGCGGCACATAGTCGGGATTGCCAAGGGTGGAGTTGTTGTCGGTCACGTCGACCGAGGAGGCGAACTTGCCGAACTCCAGCTGGTCGACATCACGACGGCCGGTGAACCGGAAGCGGTTGCGGTCATCGGAGCGGTAGTTCAGCGTCACGCTGGGCTTGGGATAGGTGAAGGAGCGCGTCTGCTGCGCGTCACCGGTCTGGGCGATTTCCGAAAACTCGTAGCGCAGGCCGCTTTCCAGGCTGACGCGATCATTGATCTGCCAGACATGGTTGGCAAACACTTCGCTGCGGCTTTCCTCGACCCGGGTTTCGGCAACCGGCAGGTTGATCGGGGTAATTGTGACGCCGTCATTTTCCGACAGCGCCAGATGGGTGTCGCGGGAATTGATTGCGTGTTCACCGCCGACTTCCAGTGAATGACGTTCATTGGGGTCCCAGGACAGGGTCTGGCGGAAGGCGGTCTCTTCCATTTCAGCGCCGGCGCTGACGATGACCGAGTCGGTGAAACCGGCGACAGGGTCATAATTCTCGTAGGCTTCCGGTCCGTCTTCCCACCGGTCACGGGTGGCCAGCAGCATGGTCTCGATCGAGATCCGGTCGGTCAGGTCGCGTTGGTAGGACAGGGTGCCGGAATACAGGCTGCCATGGTTTTCGGTCTCGTTGTGCTCGAGCCGGTGCGGCGTCAGCGTGTTGCCAGCGACCGAGTCATAGGCGGCATGGCGGACGCGGGTCCAGGTCCAGATATTTGCGCGGGCATCCATGCGCAGACGCGAATTGTCATCAATGTCCCAATTCATCGACCAGCTGGGCGCGAACTCTTCATACTGGCGCTGGTCATTGTCGGACCCGCGCGAGAATTCGACGCCATTGGCATCATGGCGCGACTCGCGGCGCTGGACGCGATTGCCGGACATGCCGGTATCGAGGCCGAAGGTCATTTCGGTTGGGCCGACGGGGCGGGAATAGGAGGCGATCAGGCGCGGGCCGAGCCGTCCGCTGTCGGACACCTGCAGGCGGGCATCCCAGGACCCGGACTCGCCGGCACCTTCGCGCAGGATGACATTCACCAGCCGTGAGTGACCGCGCATGTCGTATTGCGGCAAGGCTTCCTGGATCAGCTCGACGCGTTCAACATCATCAACCGGAATGCGTTGCAGCACGGTTTCCAGTGAGAGCGACTTGTTCGATGGACGGCGCCCGTTGATCAGGAGATTGCCGAAGCTGTCACCCAGTCCGCGGCGGCTGGTATCCCCGTTCGACAGGCCGAAACCCGGAACGCGTGAAACCATGTCCAGCGCCGTGACCGGCGCGAAATCGGTGAAATAGTCAGGATTATAGCCGGCGACGCCCGCCTGCCGCTGTACCTGTTGCTGTCCGGCATTGCCGGCAGCTGGTGCGTCCTGCATGGCGCCGGCCGCTGTGGTCGCCAGTGCGCCGATGAAAACACCGGCCACCCCGTTCATGAATGTCCCTCGCATAATGTCCCTACGCTTTGTGCCTGCCCAATGCCCCGTTGCCTCGGTGTAGGGGTGACGTAGCGGCGGTGAAACGTAACCTTCCGTAACGTTGGTCACGCGGGCGTTACACAGCATCAGACAAACGCCTCGAACTCATTGTCCGAACGCCTGCAGGCCAACGGAAATGCAGCCCTGCCCGGAGCGGGCAGAGCTGTCATTTCGCTACCTCATGAAATTTTGGTCAGGTTCCGGCTGGGGCCGGAAATGGGGCCTAACCGCCGGAACCGCCAACCGTCAGGCCAGAGATTTTCAGGCTGGGCTGGCCGACGCCAACCGGGACGCCCTGGCCGCCCTTGCCGCACATGCCGACACCGGGGTCCATCTCGAAATCATCACCGATCATGGTGATCTGGGTCAGCGCGGTCGGGCCATCCCCGATCAGGGTGGCGCCCTTGACCGGGGCGACCACCTTGCCGTCCTGGACCCGATACGCCTCGGTGCACTGGAACACGAACTTGCCGGAGGTGATGTCGACCTGGCCGCCACCGAAATTCACGGCGTATATCCCGTCCTTCAGGCTTTCGACCATTTCCTCGCGCTTGTGCTCGCCCGCGAGCATGTAGGTATTGGTCATGCGCGGCAGGGGTGGGTGGGCGTAGGACTGACGGCGACCATTGCCGGTCGGCTTGTGACCCATCAGGCGGGCATTCATCCGGTCCTGCATATAGCCTGTCAGGATGCCGTCCTCGATCAGGACGGATCGTTCGGTCGGAGTGCCTTCATCATCAATGGTCAGCGAGCCTCGGCGTTCCGGCATCGTGCCATCATCGACCACGGTGACGCCCTTGGCAGCGACCTGCTGGCCCATCCGGCCAGCGAAGGCGGATGAACCCTTGCGATTGAAATCACCTTCCAGACCGTGACCAACGGCCTCGTGCAACAGCACGGCAGGCCAACCCGGTCCGAGCACCACGTCGAACACACCGGCCGGCGCGTCGACGGCATCCAGATTGACGCGCGCAATGCGCAGCGCTTCGTCGGCCAGCGGCTTCCAGGCGTCGGGCGTGATCCAGCGATCGAACTCGGCGCGGCCACCGGCGCCGGCGGATCCGGTCTCGCGGCGACCGTCGCGCTCCACGGTGACCGACACATTCAGGCGCACCAGCGGACGGACATCGCTTTTCATGTCACCGCCCGAACGCAGGATCGAGACCGAGCGTTTGGCACCGGCAATAGAGGCGGAGACCTGGACCACGCTGGCGTCCTTGGTCCGGCAGTAGGCATCGATTTCCTGAAGCAGGGCAGCCTTGGTCTCGAAACCGGGACGGGCGACCGGGTCGATGGCGTCATAGAGTTTTCGGTTGGTGCCCGCAGGCGGCGGTGCGAGCACACCGGCATGGCCGCGCTTGACCGCCGAGGCCGCCTCGGCGGCGCGGCGAACCGCGTCCAGGGTCGGGTCGGAAGAGTGGGCATAACCAAATGCGTCACCGGCTACGCAGCGCAATCCGAAACCGCGCGAAGAGTCCAGATTGGCGGCTTTCAGGCGCCCATCGTCAAAGACCAGCGATTCGGAAACCTCGGTTTCGAGAAACAGTTCGCCATCGTCGGCACCGTGCAGGGCGTCGTGCAGGATTGGCTGGACGCTGTCGGCATCGAAATCGAACTGGCTGATCGGATCATCGGACATGATGCGCGCACTCCCGGGGGCTTCTCGACTTCATACATAGTCGAGCCGACCGCGGGCGTGAACACAAACACGCCGGTTGAGCACAGTGCGCCCGTCCCGCGTCAGGCGGGCAGGGTGCTGGCATGTCCTATCGTGACGTGATGCGAAAGCGGGACAGTTCGCTCACCGGACGATCCCAACCCGGTCGCAGATGGCGCGCCTGTCGGTAGGAATCATAGGCCGCCGCAAGCTCGTCGAGGGCTTCAAGGGCAATGCCGCGATTGAGCCAGGCATCGGCTTCGCGGATGTCATGGTCGCGAATCGCCAGGTCGGTCTGCTCGATCGCTTCCTGGTAACGACCCAAGCCGATCAGGGCGCAAGCACGGTTCACCGCCAAGGCACTGGGCGGGAAACCGCCCATTGATTCAGCGGTTTCGAAATCGTCGAGCGCATCGAGATGCCGGTTCTGGTGAATCTTCAATATCGCCCGATTGACCAGCGTAGCGGCGCGATCACGCCGGGTCACACGGCTGTCGCGCAGGGCAGTATTACAGTCCTGCATCGCCCGTACGTCATGGCGCTGGGCCATGGCGTGTCGATAACAAGCGGCGGCTGGGGATTGGCCCAGCACCTGAAGTTGTGCGGCTGCCGGGGCGGTACTCATACAAACCATCAGGGCAGCGAGTGAGACGAATGGACGCATCGGTCGCTCCTTTTCGTTGCTATGAACCGCTCCATAGTAACCCGGTGATGGAACAACGCCTGATCATAACTTCGCGAGCTGGGCATGCGACCTTTCGCAGGCGTTCATTCTCCTGTAATGCGGCGCCCAGTGTGAAAGACACGAGAAAAAATGCCGTTGATGGCCTGACAGGGCCGGAGACGCTCTCTATATTCCGCCGCCATCGGTGGGATTTCCGCCTTAATGCCTGACTTGTATGGGGAAGCCATGCGATTCCTGACCGCACTTGCGCTCACTTGGACGACCTTCGCTGCCACTGCGTTCGCTACGCCCGGACAGCCGACTGACGGAGCGTTGGGCTTGCAGCCCTCCGTGACACCGATCATGGATGACATCACGTCCTTCCATAATCTGCTGTTGATCATCATCACTGTCATCACGCTGTTCGTGATGGGTCTGCTGATCTGGGTGATGATCCGCTATAACCGGAAGGCCAATCCGACGCCGTCCAAGAACAGCCATAACACGCTGCTCGAAGTCGTCTGGACGGCACTGCCGGTATTGATCTTGATCGGTATCGCGATCCCGTCCTTCCCGCTGCTCTATTTGCAGGACGAGCTCCCGCCGGAAATCGACTTCACGCTGAAGGCGACCGGCAACCAGTGGAACTGGTCCTATGAATATCCCGACCATGAGGTCGCAGAGTACTTCTCGAACATGGTCGAGGAAGAGGACCTGCAGCCGGGGCAATTGCGCAACCTGTCGGTTGATTACCCGCTGGTTGTTCCGGTCAATGCGACGGTCCGCCTCCAGGTCACGGCAAGCGATGTCATCCACAACTGGGCGATGCCGGCTTTCGGCACCAAGATGGATGCCATCCCGGGACGGATCAATGAAGCTTGGTTCGAAGTGACCGAAGAGGGCGTCTATTATGGGCAGTGCTCTGAATTGTGTGGCCTGCGCCACGCCTTCATGCCGATTGAAGTCCATGCCGTGCCCCAAGACGTCTTCGACGCCTGGATCGCGGCCAAGGCCGAGGACGAATACTCCGAAGCCGCCGACGCGATCATCGCTGAATACACCGCCGCGCGGGAAACGCGCCTGGCGCAACTCGACTAGGGATGGGCTGAACCATGTCTGCTGACGCCGCAACGCACGACGATCACACCCCCAGCATGTGGGACTGGCGCCGCTGGGTGCTGTCCACCAACCACAAGGACATCGGCACGATGTACCTGATCTTCGCGATCGTCGCGGGGATCATTGGTGGCGGCCTGTCCGGTCTGATCCGCTGGGAGCTGATGGAGCCGGGCCTTCAGGTCTTTACCGGTGAGGACACCGGTTGGGGTGCCCTGTTCGGAAATGCTCACAACTACAATGTTGTGACCACGATGCACGCTTTGATCATGATCTTCTTCATGGTCATGCCGGCGATGATCGGCGGGTTCGGCAACTGGTTTGTGCCGCTTATGATCGGCGCGCCGGACATGGCCTTCCCGCGTATGAACAACATCTCGTTCTGGCTGCTGCCGGCCTCCTTTGCCCTGGCCCTGATGTCGATGTTCGTACCGGGCGCTGGTGCCGATCTCGGCTTCGGCGGCGGCTGGGTGCTCTACCCGCCGCTCTCGACCTCGGGACACAATGGCCCGGCGATGGATCTGCTGATCCTGTCGCTGCACATTGCCGGTGTTTCGTCGATCCTTGGCGCGATCAACTTCATCACCACGATCTTCAACATGCGCGCTCCGGGCATGACCATTCACAAGATGCCGCTCTTCGTCTGGTCGGTGCTGGTGACGGTCTTCCTGCTGCTGCTGTCGCTTCCGGTTCTCGCCGGCGCGCTGACCATGCTGCTGACCGATCGCAATTTCGGCACGGCTTTCTTTGATCCGGCCGGCGGCGGTGATCCGGTGATGTACCAGCACCTGTTCTGGTTCTTCGGTCACCCGGAGGTCTACATCCTGATCCTGCCTGGTTTCGGCATTATCTCGCACATCGTCTCGACCTTCTCGCGCAAGCCGATCTTCGGCTATCTCGGCATGGCCTATGCGATGGTGGCGATCGGCTTCATCGGCTTTCTCGTGTGGGCACACCACATGTACACCGTCGGTATGCCGGTTGACCTGAAGGCCTATTTTGTCGCTGCGACTATGGTCATCGCGGTTCCGACCGGGATCAAGATCTTCTCATGGATCGCCACTATGTGGGGCGGCTCCATGGAGTTCCGTACCCCGATGATGTGGGCGATCGGTTTCATCTTCCTGTTCACCGTTGGCGGTGTGACGGGCGTGGTGCTGGCCAATGCCGGCGTCGACCAGGCCCTGCACGACACCTATTACGTGGTGGCGCACTTCCACTATGTGCTGTCGCTGGGTGCCGTGTTCGCGATCTTCGCGGGCTGGTACTACTGGTTCGAGAAGATCTTCGGCGTGAAGTACAATTCCTTCCTCGCTCGCGCCCAGTTCTTCTTCTTCTTCATCGGCGCCAATGTGATCTTCTTCCCGCAGCACTTCCTGGGTCTGCAGGGAATGCCGCGCCGCTATGTCGACTACCCGGACAATTTCGAGTTCTGGAACTCGGTCTCGTCCTGGGGCTATGTGATCATGCTGGTCGGAATGATCCTGTTCTTCGCGGTACTGGTGGACGCCATTGTCCGACGCCGCAAGGGCGAGGCCAATCCGTGGGGCGAGGGTGCCACGACGCTGGAGTGGACGCTGTCCTCGCCGCCGCCTTTCCACCAGTTCTCGGAACTGCCGAAGATCAAGTAGGGCGGACACTTGGACACCATCGTGACCCCAAGCGACCATCGCGCAGAGGGCGAGGCTGTTTCGACAGCCTCGCCCCGCGACTATTTTGACTTGATGAAACCGCGGGTGATGACGCTGGTGGTCTTCACCGCCTTTGCCGGTCTCATTGCGGCTCCGGTCGATGCCAATGCCTTCCTGGCGGTGATGTCGATCCTGTGCCTGGCCGTGGGTGCCGGCGCCGCCGGCGCGCTCAACATGGCCTATGACGCCGATATCGACGCCACCATGCAGCGCACCCGCAAGCGCCCGATCCCGCGCGGCGTGGTGTCGGTGAGCAATGCCTATGGGTTCGGCGTGGTGGCGGCGGTGCTGTCGGTCTTGCTGATGGCGCTGGCCAGCAATTACCTCGCCGCCGGCCTGCTGGCTTTCTCGATCTTCTTCTATGCCGTCATCTACACGATGATCCTCAAGCGCTCGACACCGCAGAATATTGTCATCGGTGGTGCCGCCGGTGCTTTCCCGCCGATGATCGGCTGGGTCGCGGTGACCGGCGAAATCTCGCTCGACGCGGTTATCCTGTTCATGATCATCTTTCTGTGGACGCCGCCCCATTCCTGGGCGCTTGCGCTCTACAAGTCCGGTGACTATGCGGCGGCCAATGTGCCGATGATGCCGGTCGCCAAGGGCGCCAAATCCACGCGCCTGCAGATCCTGCTCTATTCTGTCGTTCTGGTCGTTTTCGCCGGTGCGCCGGTCCTGACCGGGCTTGGCGGCGCCGTCTATGGCGTGACCTCGCTG
Source organism: Maricaulis sp. (assembly GCF_048268525.1). Lineage (GTDB taxonomy): Bacteria > Pseudomonadota > Alphaproteobacteria > Caulobacterales > Maricaulaceae > Maricaulis. The sequence continues at coordinate 14,869 of NZ_JBLWVH010000029.1, forward strand.
GGTGGCGGGGCGCTCTTCCTGCTGCTCGCCTGGCGCATTTTCCGCTCTCGCGCCGGAGAGGCGGGATCGGCGGAAGAGGGCGCATTGTACGCGGTGCGGGCCGGTGACAAGGCCGCCCGCGATCTTTTCGCCTATTCCATTGGCTATCTGACGGTGCTTTTTGCCGCATTGATTGTTGAGCACGCATTTGGTGCATATGTGGCCATTCCCGGAGTGAGCCCATGACTCAAGACAATGACCTGATGAATGCCCGCGAAGGCCAGCCGACCGGCGAGACACTCAAGCTGACGCCGGAGCAGGAAAAGGCCCGCAACAAGCGCAATTTCGTGATCGCCTGGTCACTGGTCGGTTTCATGGTTGCAGTATTTGCGATCACGGTCGTCCGGCTGGGCCAGACCGCGGCTGCAGCGGCAGGGGTGGGGGCATGATCCGGCTGCCCGCCAACAAGAACGCGCGCGTCGCGGCATTCGCCGCGGTTGGCGCGGCTGTAATGGTCGGTGCGGCCTATGCCTCGGTCCCGCTTTATGACCTGTTCTGCAAGGTTACCGGCTATGGCGGCACGACCCAGGTCGCGGTCGGTGAGGCGGGCGAGATCCTGGACCGTGAAGTCACGGTCTTTTTCGACGCCAACACCAATCGCAATCTACCCTGGACCTTCGAACCGGTGCAGCGATCGATGACGGTTCGTCTGGGCGAGACCGCGCTCGCCTATTACACGGCGACCAATGATTCGAGCGTGCCGGTTACCGGTGTCGCCACTTTCAATGTCGCGCCCTACAAGGCAGCAACCTATTTTTCGAAGCTGGAGTGTTTCTGCTTTACCGAGCAAACACTGCAGCCGGGCGAGAGCATCGAGATGCCGGTGCTGTTCTTCGTCGATCCGTTGATGGACGAGGAGCGGCGCCTGGATGATGTCACCGGCATCACTCTGTCCTATACGTTTTTTGAGTCCCAAGACGGGGGGTCGGCCAGCGCCGACGCCGCGCCTTAGCATTGAACCTTTCGGGTGTGCCGCGTATCAGGGGCACACTTCGCTGATTTGAGATCGCAGGAGATTCGCGATGGCTGGGCATGCTGCCAAACACGACTACCACCTGGTTGACCCGAGCCCGTGGCCGTTTGTGGGCTCTGTGGGCGCCTTTCTTCTGGCTGTCGGCGCTGTCGGCAACATGGCTGGCCTGGTTGGCGCTGATCATCCGCTGGCCTTCATGTATGCGGACGGCTCCTGGGGCGGCCTGATCCTCGGTTTCGCCGTGGTCATCTATACGATGATCGGTTGGTGGGGCGACATGATCAAAGAGTCCAAGAAGGGCGACCACACGGCCGTTGTCGATATCGGCATGCGCTATGGCATGATCCTGTTCATCGCCTCGGAAGTCATGTTCTTTGTCGCTTGGTTCTGGGCCTTCTTCGAATACGCCATCTTCCACGAGGTCCGCATGGACCCGGCACTCGCGACCTGGCCGCCGGCCGGGGTCGAGACCTTCAATCCGTGGCACATCCCGCTGATGAACACCCTGATCCTGCTGCTCTCGGGCACCACGGTCACCTGGGCCCACCATGCCCTGCAGCATGATGACCGCAAGGGCGCCATCACCGGTCTGATCTTCACGGTTGTTCTGGGTGCCTGCTTCACGGCGCTGCAGATCGTCGAATATGCCGAAGCCGGCTTTGCCTTCTCGATGGCCGATGGTGGTAACCTCTATGGCTCGACCTTCTACATGGCGACGGGCTTCCACGGCGCGCACGTCCTGATCGGCACCATCTTCCTCGCCGTCTGCCTGATCCGCCTGCTGGCCGGTCAGATGAGTGCGAAGAAACATTTCGGACTCGAGGCTGCGGCCTGGTACTGGCACTTCGTTGACGTGGTCTGGCTCTTCCTGTTCGCCTTCGTCTACGTCGTCTATCAAGGCTGATAACCGATATGGATAAGCCCTCCCCGTTTTCGACAGGCCTCCAGGGGCGCTGCCCGAAATGCGGGGAGGGCGCCATGTTTGACGGCCTCCTGAAGATCGCGCCGCGCTGCGATGTCTGTGGCGCCGATTTCGAAAGCGCCGATGTCGGCGACGGGGCTTCGGTCTTCGTGCTTTTCATTGTCGGCTTTCTGGCCATGGTCCTCTTCCTGTTGGTCGAGGCCGCCTTCCACCCCGCCTGGTGGGTGCACGTGATGTTGCAGCTACCTTTCGTGCCGATCGCGTGCATCGTGACGCTGCGACCGATCAAGGGCCTGCTCTTCGCCCTGCAATTCCAGAACGACGCCCGGGAGGCGCAACTGGACGATTGAGGCCGATCCGCCCCGGCGATGGCCTGCTCCCGGCAAGGACACTGATCGACATGCCCAGCTTCCGGCCGCTACCCGTCCTCACAGTTTTTACGCTGGCCAGCCTCCTCCTCCTGATGACCCTGGGCAGCTGGCAGATGCAGCGCATGGCCTGGAAGTCCGATCTGATTGCAGCCTATGAGGCACGAGGCGCCGCGGTAAGTTTCCACGAGGCGATCTGCTCACCGGCCGAAGGCTTGTTCTCGCCACCGGTGACCGGGCCTGTCCCCCTGACCGGCCAGACCCTGCGCCTCTACACCTTGCGTGAAACGGCCGGATGGATGCGGCTGGCGCTCATGCGCGCTCCGGCCTGTCAGGTGGGCGCACCGCCACGCTATCTGCTGGTCGAAGTGGCATTCGAGGATTGGGCGACCGGCGAACAGGCGCCGGTACGGACCTGGCGTGTTGAGACACCTCCGGCTGCAGGTCTTTTCACCCCGGGAAACGATCCGGATACCAATGCGTGGTATAGCCATGATGCAGAGACGATGGCGGCAGCATTCGGGATCGACCCGGCCGCACTGCTGGATGTCTGGGCGCGGGCGGACAATGGTCTGCCATTGACGCTGAGCCAGACCCCGCCGGCCAAGCATCTGGGCTATGCCCTGACCTGGTATGGTCTGGCGCTGGCCCTGGTCGCGGTTTACCTCGCCCTGCACGCCAGCCGTGGACGGCTGCGACTATCAAAGCCATCGCAAGATGGCGACAAGGACAAGAAGGCGGAATAATATCCGCCCCGGGACGGAGATCGAATTTGGCAGTCTGGCGCGAAACCTCGTGGGACGAAACACTGACTGGGCAGGGCATCCGCCTCCGGGCTCCGACATTGTCGGACTATGAAGGCTGGGCAAAGCTGCGCAGCGCCAGCCGCACGCACACCGAACCCTGGGAGCCGGCCTGGACCAGCGACGAGCTGTCCAAGGGTGCCTTCCGGCGCCGGATCGAACGCTACCAGGCCGATCGCGAGGCGGGGTTGGGATATCCCTTCTTTGTGGTCCGTTCGCGCGATGATGTCCTGCTGGGCGCCTGCAATCTCAACAATGTTCGTCGCGGCGTGCTGCAATCAGCCGATATCGGCTACTGGATCGGCTCGCCCTATGTCCGCAAGGGGCATACGCGTGGCGCGGTGCGCCGGGTGCTGTCGTTTGCGTTCGACGAGTTGCGGCTGCACCGTGTCGAGGCCGCCTGCCAGCCTTCCAACAAGGCATCTCGACAATTGCTGGAGTCGGTGGGTTTTGTTCATGAGGGGCGCTCCCGCTCCTTCCTCAATATAGCCGGCGAGTGGCGTGATCATGATCGTTTCGCCATTCTCTCGAGTGATTTGCGCACATGACCGAAACCGGATTTGAAGCCGGAGTGAGAGCCGCCGGTGCTGTGGCCTTTGCCTGCGACCCGGCGGCTGGTCAGGTTCGGCTGACCGGTGACACCACCGCTTTCGGCCTCGAAGCCGACACCATGGCCTGGCAAGACTTCCTCGATCGTTTGGGTCCGGCTGACCAGTCCCGCCTGATCGCCGCCATGGACCGTGAGCTGGTTGATCTGCGCATTCGGCTGATTGGCGCCGATGATCGGCTTGTCTATGTCCGGCTGCTGGGCCGCCGGGGTGAAGATGGGCGGGTTGAAGGCCTGATGACGCCGGCCGGGGCCACGCGGGATCTGCCCGGCCGGATCGGCGAGGAACATACGCTGGCCAATGCGGTGCAGAACGGTGAACTGCTGGCCTGGTATCAGCCCATCATCGCGCTCGACAGCGGCCGCCTGGCCGGCTTCGAGGCTCTGGCACGCTGGGATCGGCCCGGTGTCGGGGTTCTGGCGCCGGACGATTTTCTCGTCATGGCCGACGAGCTGGATCTGCTGAACCGGATCTCGACCACGGTGCGCGGCCATGCCGTGGCCGACCTGTCATCCTGGCGCAAGGCCCATCCGGCTGCGTCCGGCCTGTTCATCTCGGCCAATGCGACGGTCAGTGAGCTGGTCGATCCGTCATTCGTGACGGCGCTCATGGCAAGCGTTGCGGACGCGAAGCTTCCTGCCGGTGCGTTCAAGCTGGAGATTGCCGAGACCGAGATCATGCACGACCCCGACCCCGCCGAGAACGCCATGCAGCGCCTGTCGGCAGGCGGTATCTCGTTGGCGCTCGATGATTTCGGGACCGGGTATTCATCGCTGGCACGGCTCGACATGCTGCCCTTCGACGTGGTCAAGATCGATCGCTATTTCGTGCGAGCGATGGCCGGCGACGAAGCAGCGGGTACAGTTGTGCAGTCGGTGATCCAGCTGGCCACGCATTTTGGCATGAAGGTTGTGGCGGAAGGTGTCGAGAACGCGGCCGCTGCCGAACGATTGGCGACTATGGGCTGCCAGTATGCGCAGGGATATCGCTATGCCGGTGCACTGGCGCCTGATGCTGCAGAGCGGGCCTTGGTGGATGGCATGCCAGGACATTTCAAACCGCCCCTGCCAGCCTGACCCGGCAGGGGTATCAGCCGCGCAGGCGTTTCAGCGTACCGGAGAAGTTCAGGCAGGGCTCACCGTCCCCGGTGATCAGGCCGCGCACGAAGATCAGCGACCCGCCCGCTCGTAGCACTTCCCCACGAGCTTCCATCAAAGCGCCTTCCTTCGCACCCGAAATGAATTCGGAGGTGAAGGCTACCGTAACCCCGTAGCCAGACGGGGCCAGCGCCTCGTGGGCGATCCCGAACAGGGCGAAATCTGCAAAACTCATCAGGCAGCCGCCATGCACCGCGCCCATCCCGTTGAGATGACGGCGCTCCGCCCGGAATGCCATCTCGGGGCCGTCGGCGCCAATCCGCATATAGAACGGCCCGACCGTTTGCTCGAACGGGTCATCGGGCCAGATGCGCCAGCCGGCGAACTCGCCAGTTTCCACGATTTGGGGAGCCATGGGCAATATCCGGAGTTGGTTCGATCAGGCGTGACCGGACAGGGCGGAAAGGTGCTGCGGGCTGATCCCGAGTAGTTCGAGTGCCCGAGGCCACTTGTCCGCGTCCTCGGTGTCAAACACAAGGTCTTCATCCATGTCACAGACCAGCCACGCATTGGCGACCAGCTCAACGTCCAACTGTCCTGCGCCCCAGCCAGAATAGCCCAGCGCCAGCAAACTGCGTTGCGGAGGAGAAGCCGAAGCCATGGCTTCCAGGACATCCTTGGTCGCGGTCAGGCCGATTCGGTCTGTAACGGGCAGCGTCGCCTCGTCATTGGCGTAGTCGCGAGTGTGCAACACGAAGCCGCGATCCTTGTCGACCGGGCCGCCAGACAGGACAGCCCGGTCGGGCGCGGGATGGCTGCCTTCGACCTCCAATTGCTCGAAAAGGTCGGGCAGTAGCAGCCCGTCCGCCGGCTTGTTGACGATGATCCCCATCGCCCCCTCCGGTGTGTGATCGCAGATCAGGATCACCGATCTGTCAAAGCGCGGATCGCCGATCGCAGGCGTTGCAATCAAAAGCTTGCCGCCGAGGAAGGTCTCGTCCACATGTGTCGTACTTGCAGGGGCCATGCGAGCCATGTTCACCCCAAAAGGGGGACGCGTCCAGCCGGGTTCCCGCTATCTTGCCGTGCGGATTGCCGCCATTACTGATCTACAGGAGAAATGCCATGACCATCTCGGTCGGAGATCGCCTTCCCGCCGCCAGCTTCATGACCATGACCGCTGACGGACCGAACAAGTTGAGCACGGACGATGTGTTCGCCGGCAAGACCGTGGCCCTGTTCGCGGTGCCGGGCGCCTTCACGCCGACCTGTTCGGCCAAACACCTGCCGGGCTTTGTCGAGAAGGCCGCTGAAATCCGCGGCAAGGGCGTCGATACGATTGCCTGCCTGTCGGTCAATGACGTCTTTGTCATGGACGCCTGGGGCAAGTCCCAGAATGCCGGCGACGATGTTGTCATGCTGGCGGACGGCAATGGCGAGTTCGCCAAGGCAGTCGGTCTGGAAATGGACGGCACGGGTTTCGGAATGGGCGTGCGCGCCCAGCGCTTCTCCATCCTGGTCAAGGATGGCGTGGTTGCCGAACTCAATGTCGAAGCACCGGGTGAGTTCAAGGTTTCGTCGGCCGATCACATTCTCGGCCAACTCTAGTCCCGGCCCGTTCCGGGCTGGTCATCAACAATAAAAGGGGGTTCGCATGGACTTTGGATTGATCGGAATTGGTGTTCTTTTCATCCTCGCACTGTTCATCATCGCATCGGTGATCAAGACGGTGCCGCAGGGCAAGGAATTCACCGTCGAGCGCTTCGGGCGTTTCACGCGGACCCTCAAGCCCGGACTTCATTTCCTGGTGCCGTTCATCGACACCGTTGGCTACAAGATGAACATGCGCGAGCGCGTCCTCGACGTGCCCAACCAGGACGTCATCACCAAGGACAATGCGACCGTCTCGGTCGACGCCGTTGTCTTCATCCAGGTGCTGGACGCACCGCGGGCGGCGTATGAGGTCGACAATCTCGATTTTGCTATCATCAACCTGTCGCTGACCAATGTGCGGACCGTGATCGGCTCCATGGATCTCGATGAAACCCTGTCCAAGCGAGACGAGATCAATGCCCGCCTGCTGGGTGTGATCGACGCCGCTACCAATCCCTGGGGTGCCAAGGTCACCCGGATGGAAATCCGCGACCTGTCGCCGCCGGTCGACATCACCGAGGCCATGGCCCGGCAGATGAAGGCCGAGCGCCTGAAGCGGGCCGAGATCCTGGAGGCGGAAGGCTCCAAGCAGTCCGCCATCCTGCGCGCCGAGGGCGAGAAGGAAGCGGCGATCCGCGAGGCCGAAGGCCGCAAGGAAAGTGCCTTCCTCGACGCCGAGGCCCGCGAACGTGAAGCCGAGGCCGAAGCCCGCGCGACCCAGATGGTGTCGGATGCCATCTCCAAGGGTGATGTGTCGGCGATCAATTACTTCCTCGGCCAGAAATACATCGAGGCGTTCGGCAAGCTGGCGACCAGCGAGCAACAACGCACGGTGATCATCCCGGCTGAATTCTCCAACATCCTGTCGACCATCACGGGTGTCGGTGAGCTGGGCAAGGCGGCGCATGACGCCGTCACCGAAGCCACGCGCAAACCCTAAGGTCTGCGCAGTCGTGAAGGAGGTCTCATGATGGAAATGCTGTTGTCGGTCTTTGATCGCATGAATCTCTGGGCCTGGTGGGCCGTCTCTGGCGTGATCCTGATCGCCGAGTTGCTCACCGGCACGACCTATCTCCTGTGGCCGGCGGCAGCTGCCTTCCTGACCGGTTTTGTGGCCCTTGAGGTGCTCGGCGTCAGCTGGCCGGTCCAGCTGGCCGTGTTTGCCCTGCTGTCCTTCGTCCTGCTGTGGATCGGTGACCGCTGGGTGCGCCCGTCCATGATGGCTGGCGGCTCCAGCGGGCTGAACGATCGTTCGGCTCGCATGGTCGGACAGCGGGTCAGCGTCGTTGCTGATTTCGCCTCCGGACGGGGCCGGGTCAGCTACGGCGACAGTGAGTGGGCCGCCGAGACGACAGACGGCACCAATCCGGTAGCCGGATCGACCCTGAAAGTTGAAGCTGTCAACGGAGTCGTCCTGACGGTTGTTTCGTGAGCGAAGCATTCGGGCGAGCCCTGCGCATATCATATGACAGGGTTCGCTCAAATTTTAGCGTTCAAAGAAAGCCTGCGGCAATCCGATCCGCCTAAACCCGCGCTCATAGTCGTACCCAACAACGCCGAGTGAGCGCCATGAACAACAAAATTCTCTCCGCCCTTGTCTGCTTTTCCGCCATCATCGCCCCGGTCGCCGTGAGCGCTCCGGCTGCTGCCAATAGCGGCCCGGAGCGTGAGTCCGTCGAGCTGGTCGCCCCGGAATACCCGCGCGGCGCCGAGCGTCGCGGCATCGAAGGGACTGTCCGGATCGCCTACTCGATCGACGCTAGCGGCAATGTGGTGAATGCCGAAGTCGTCGAAGCCACGCCGGCCGGAGTGTTCGACCGCGCCGCGCTTGCCGCCATTGAAAGCTGGCGCTATGCCCCCGCCGCGAACCAGACCGACGGCCATTCCCGCGAACTGGAATTTCGTCTCGGCGACTGATCCTGACCGCCAACCGTCCCGGATGAAGAGCCGCCCCCCGCCGGGCGGCTCTTTACGTTTTCTTGCCCATTTCGACCCAGTATTGGTCTTTCCCACCGCGCTCAGGCCAACAGCAGGCGAACCAAATGTCGGACATCATAGAGGAAGACCGACTCGGCGCCCTCCAGTCGCTCGGCTTGCTCGACAGCGATCCCGAGGACGGGTTTGATGCCCTGACCGATCTGGTCTGTGTCGTAACCGGCGCGAGCATGGCCGCAGTGTCACTGGTTGATCGCGACCGGCAGTGGTTCAAGTCGACCGTGAACATACCGGTCTGCGAGACGCCTCGAGCCCACGCCTTTTGCGACCATGCGATCCGGCAGGACGGCCTGTATGAAGTACCCGACGCGCGTGAGCATCCGCTTTTCGCCGACAACCCGCTGGTGGTTGGCGCTCCGCACATTCGTGGCTATGCCGGTGTTCCGATAAGCCTGGCCAGCGGTGAAAAACTGGGCACGCTCTGTGCGATCCACGATGGACCGCTGGAGCTCGATGACACGGCTCGAGCACGCTTGGTATCGCTCGCCGGCATGGTTCAGGATCTCATTCGGGAACGCGTCGCAGCGCGCGAACAGGAGCGGCTGGCGCTCATTGCCCGACATACCAACAACGCCGTGATCATCACCGACCGGTCCGGCCTGATCGAGTGGGTCAATCCGGCGTTCGAACGGCTCACCGGCTACCCGCTCGACGAGGTGCGTGGACGCAAGCCGGGGGAGGCTCTGCAATGCGAGCGCTCCGATCCCGAAGCGATCCGCACAATGGCGGAGGCGATCAGGACGGCGACCGCGTGCGAGGTCGATATCGTCAACCGCAACAAGGCGGGTGAGGACTTCACGGTTCGTATCGAGCTGATGCCGACGATGGACGCGACAGGCACTTGCACTGGCTTCATGGCGGTCGAGACCGATATCTCGGAGCGGGAACGGGCGTCGTCCGGTCTGATCGAGAGCCAGAAACAGCTGGAATCGCTTCTGGAGCGTTTGTACGCCGTCACCGAAATGGGCGGAATTGGCAGCTGGGAGGTCGATCTGGCGACCGGAAACCCGGTTTGGGACGCCATTACCCGGAAGATCCATGAGGTGGACGCGGACTTCATCCCCGACATGGAATCCGCGATCAATTTCTATGCGCCTGAAGTGCGCGAAACAGTCTCCGCAGCCGTCGAGACCTGCATGGAATCCGGCGAGCCCTGGGATCTCGAGCTTCCCTTCATTACCGCCAAGCAGCGGCGCATCTGGGTTCGGGCCGTTGGACGGGCGGTTTACAGGGATGGCGAGGCGGTCCGCCTCGTCGGCTCATTCCAGGACATATCGGAGCGCCGCAAGCGCGAGGAGGAGCTTCGCCTCATCAGCACCCGGCTGGAGGTTGCCCTCGCGAGTTCCGGTATCGGTGTCTGGGATATCTGCCCGCCGACCAATGAATATCAATGGGATGAGGGAAGCCGCCGTCTGTTCGATGTGCCCGACGAAGCCCCCAATCCGACCCCGCAAGAGTGGTCGCAGCGCATCCATCCCGATGACCGCGCGAGCATCGCAGCGGCGCTTACCCATGCCTATGAAAAAAAAGGGCATATCACCCACGAATACCGGTATCGCATGACAGATGGCAGTTACCGCCATATCCGGTCGTTCGGAGTTTATCGGGAACGACTCGACGCGCCGTCGATCCTGACCGGTGTCCATATGGATGTGACCGCGGATCTTGAGCAGGCTGCCGCCCTCGACCGGGCCCGGGAGAAGGCCGAGAGTGCCAGCCGGGCCAAGTCCGAATTCCTCGCCAATATGAGTCATGAGATCAGGACGCCATTGAATGGTGTGCTGGGTATGACCCAGGTCCTGCAACTGACCGACCTGACCGATGCGCAGGCCAGAAACGTCGAAACGATCCAGAATTCCGGGCAGGCCTTGGCCGATCTGATCGACGACATCCTGGACATCTCCAAGATTGAAGCCGGCATGATCGAGGTGGAGCAGCGGGCGTTCGATCTTGGAAATCTGGTCTCGACAGTGCGGGACATGATGCAATTGCGGGCGCAGGAAAAGCGGCTCGACCTCAATGTGTCGATCCCAACAGAGCTGGGTGGTCGCGTTGTCGGCGATGAGAAGCGTTTGCGGCAGGTCCTGATCAATATCGTCGGCAATGCCGTGAAGTTCACGGCAGACGGGCAGGTCTGCGTTGAAATCAAGGCGGCGAGCCCGTCCCAGGTCGAGTTCCGTATCCGCGATACCGGTCCGGGCATTCCCTCTGACAAGCTTGCCAGCGTGTTTGACCGTTTCGCCCAGGCCGACGCGTCCACAACGCGGCGCTATGGCGGTTCCGGACTGGGACTGGCCATCTGCCGCGAACTTGTCGGCCTTATGGGCGGCGAGATCGGGGTCGAGAGTGAAGTGGGAGCCGGATCCGTTTTCTGGTTCCGACTGCCACTGCTCGCGGATGATGCCGTTGCCGCGGACAAGACAATGCCGGCCCGTCCGTCATCGCTGAAACGCGCAGGGGCCGGGCGCCACGTTCTTCTGGTCGATGATGTGGAGGCCAATCTCCTGGTTATTGCGGCCCTGCTAAAGCACAACAAGTTCGAGGTCGAGACAGCGAGCAATGGGGCGGAAGCGCTGCAGGCACTTGAGACCGAGCATTTCGATGCGGTGATGATGGACATACAGATGCCGGTCATGGCCGGTGACGAAGCGATCCGGCGCATCCGCGCGTCAGGCGAGCCCTGGGCCGATATCCCGCTCTTCGCGCTGACCGCCGATGCGACCCGCGCTACGCGGGAATTGTGCCAGACGATCGGGGCGACGGGCTATTTCACCAAGCCACTGGATCTGGCCGAGGTGCTGGAAGCGTTGAACCGGGAAATGCCGACGGCGGCGGACGACGACGTGACCGAGGCCGGCGCTTAGCGGCCACGCGCCTCGGAGAGGCCTTCGCGCGCCAGTTCGTCGGCGCGTTCATTGCCCGGATCGCCCGCATGCCCTTTCACCCAGCGCCAGTCGATGGTGTGCGACCGCGTCAGCTCATCAAGTCGTTGCCACAAATCGACATTCTTGACCGGCTTCTTGTCGGCGGTTTTCCAGCCGCGCTTCTTCCAGCCGTGGATCCACTTGGTGATCCCGTCGCGCAGGTAGACGCTGTCGGTAATCAGGATCACCGAGCGGTCGGCCTTCTTGAGGGCTTCCAGCGCCTGGATTGCGGCCATCATTTCCATGCGGTTATTGGTGGTATCGGCCTCGCCGCCCTTCAGCTCCTTGCGGTGACCATTCCATTCCAGGATGGCCCCCCAGCCGCCGGGACCGGGATTACCGGAACAGGCGCCATCGGTATGGATGGTGATGGTGCTCAAAGCGGATACTTCTTTGCCATGTCGTCGAGGCCGGCCTGGATGATCTCTTCGAGCACGTCCATGTCGATGTCGGCCAGCTTGTTGATGTACAGGCAGGACTTGCCGAGCTTGTGCTTGCCGAGGCGGGCCAGCTTGTCAGCATAATCGCTGTAGCCGGGAATGATGTAGAGGACGAGATTGGCCTTGCGAGGAGAGAAACCGGTGCGCATGAAGTCGCCTTCGCGACCGCTCTCATACTTGTAGTGGTATTCACCGAAGCCGACGATCGACGGGCCCCACATGCGCGGCTCCCAACCGGTGATGCGTTGCATGACGGCCAGAATGGTCTCGGCGTCGGCGCGTCGGGTCGGGTGCTCGATTGTGGCAATGAAGTCGGCCGGAGATGCGGTCGTCGGCTTGGTTTTGTTCTCGGACATGGCGTCTATCCTCAGGCTACGGCGCGAGGCAGTTTGAACACCACATCCTCGTCCGTCACGCGTATATCTTCCAGTCGGACGTCAAAGCGGGACCGGAAGGCCTCGATCAGGCCTTCCACCAGATCCTCAGGTGCCGAAGCGCCCGCCGTGATGCCAATGGTGCGAATTGAGCCGAGCGCCTGCCAGTCGACATCGGACGCACAGGAAACAAGGGCGGCAGCGCCCGCGCCGGCGCGTTGCGCGACCTCGACCAGCCTGACCGAATTCGACGAGTTCGGCGATCCGATCACGAAAACGATGTCGCTGCGTGGCGCCATCGCCTTGACCGCGGCCTGCCGGTTGGTCGTCGCATAACAGATGTCTTCCTTGTGCGGGGCCTTCATCTCCGGAAAGCGGTCCTGCAACGCGGTGACGATGGCCGATGTGTCGTCGACCGAGAGAGTCGTCTGGGTGACGAACGCGATCCGCTTCGGGTCCTTTGGCTTGAACCGCTCAACGTCGGCCATGGTCTCGACCAGGGTGATCGCGCCTTCAGGCAACTGTCCCATTGTGCCTACCACCTCGGGGTGACCGGCATGACCGATCAGAATGATTTCGTCGCCATTCGCAAAATGCCGCTCGGCCTCGACATGGACCTTCGACACAAGCGGGCAGGTCGCGTCCACATACATCATCTCCCGGCGCTCGGCCTCGGCGGGAACGGCCTTGGCGACGCCGTGTGCGGAAAACACCACCGGGCGATCCGTCGGACACTCGTCGAGCTCCTCCACGAAAACCGCGCCCAGGGCCTCCAGGCGTTCTACCACATGCCGGTTGTGAACAATCTCGTGACGTACGTAGACCGGGGCGCCGAAGCGCTCGATCGCGCGCTCCACGATCTGGATCGCACGGTCTACACCGGCACAGAAGCCGCGCGGTGCCGCGCGCAGGATGGTTAGCGGGGGGCGGGGTGTCGCTGTCACGCTCATCTCTCCTTCAGCGATGGCGTTGCGGAAGCGGCATCGCCATCGTATGACCGTCGTAACAAAGAGCCCGGTCCCAAGCCAGCGGCCGGGACTGCTTCCAGGACAGGTAGTACATAATGTCGTTGAAATCCGTGCGTACTCTCGCCGCCATCGCCGCAATGGCGGGCCTGCTGACCTCCTGCCAAAGCGTACAGGAAGCACTGTCTAACCCGGAACCGAATATCGGCCCGTGCCCGTCAGCCCTGTCACTGTATGACGCACACCGGATCGTCGAGCTGCGCAATAACGAAGTGGTCTACGAGAATGTGGGCTTTACCGGCGAGATCCTGGCTGTGCGGTCGCTGTGCAGCTATTACGGCGAACGTCCGATCCTAGCCAATCTGGAAATTGATTTCGGCTTTGGTCGAGGGCCGGCTGCGCAAGGCGATGTGAAGACGTACGAGTTTTTTGTCGCCGTAACGCGTCGTGATATGGCCGTGATGGCCAAGGAAGTCTTCCCGGTCAGCATTCGGTTCCCGGCCGGTCGGGACAGGGTTTATCGCACCGAGACGATCGACGCGATTTCCATCCCGCGCGCCGACGAAGGCACGTCGGGCGTCAATTTCGAAATCCTGGTCGGCTTCGAGCTGACCGAGGAACAACTCGCCTTCAACCGCTCCGGCCAGCGTTTCCGCGTGGCAGCCGGCCAGGACTGATCCCATGCCGTCTATTGCCGATCAGCTCAGCGCAGCGCTGGGCGACGCGTTTGCTTCCCAGGGGCTTCCGCGCGAGCTGGGCCGTGTGACACCGTCCAAACAGAAGCCGGAAGTCTTTCCTTTCCAGTGCAATGGCGCCATGCCGGCGGCCAAACAGGCCAAGACCAATCCGCGCGAACTGGCGGCCAAGCTGATCGAGGCGCTGCACGGCATCCCGCAGATCGGTGCCGCCGAGATTGCCGGCCCCGGTTTTATCAATCTGCGTCCGGCCGAACATCTTTATGGCGAACGTGCGGCGGACATCGCCAGCGATGACCGCGCCGGTGCCCCCAGAACCGATGCGCCGAAGACGGTAATGATCGATTTTGGTGGACCGAATGTCGCCAAGCCGATGCATGTCGGACATCTGCGCTCCTCCGTGCTCGGCGACAGCCTGCAACGCCTTTTCCGTTTCCGCGGTGACACCGTTGTATCGGACATTCATCTGGGTGATTGGGGTCTGCAGATGGGCCATTTGATCACCGAGCTACGCGAAGAACAGCCGGACCTCGTCTATTTCGATTCCGATATCACCGACGGCTACCCGTCCGAACCGCCGGTCACGATCGAGGATCTCGCTCGCCTTTACCCGCAGGCTTCGGTCAAGGCCAAGGCCGACCCGGAGCGACTCGAGGTCTCGCGTACCGCAACCGCCGAGCTGCAGGCCGGTCGGCCCGGATATCGAGCCTTGCTGCGCCATTTCATCGATGTCTCGGTGGCAGCCCTGAAACGCGATTTCGGCGCACTGGGCGTTCATTTCGACCTGTGGAAGGGCGAAAGCGATGTCGATCCCCTGATTCCCGGCCTGGTCGAGGACTTCAAGGCCCGCGGCGTTGCCGAGGAGAGCGAGGGCGCCTTGATCGTCCGCGTTGCCCGCGACGGTGACAAGAAAGAGCTGGCGCCCCTGATCCTGGTCTCCAAGACCGGCGCGGCGCTGTACGGCACAACGGATCTGGCCACTATTCTCGATCGCAAGCAGTCGGTCGGTCCGGACCTGACCCTCTATGTCGTCGACCTGGCCCAGGGTGATCATTTCGAGCAGGTCTTCCGCGCCGCCGAAAAAGCAGGCCTCGCCGAGGCGGGCGCGCTGGAGCATGTGAAGTTCGGCACGGTGAACGGGACAGACGGCAAGCGTCTGCGCACCCGCGATGGCGGGACTTTCCGTCTCGCCGACCTGATCTCCAGCGCTATTGAACGGGCCGATGAACGCCTCAAGGAGGCGGGCCTGGCTGCCGATGTCGGCGCTGAAGAGCATGACCGCGTCGCCCGCAAGGTCGGGCTGGCCGCGATCAAATTCGCCGATCTGCAAAACTACCGCACCACCAATTACGTCTTTGACCTGGATCGTTTCACCAGTTTTGAAGGCAAGACCGGCCCCTATCTCCTCTACGCCGCCGTGCGGGTGAAATCCCTGATGCGCCGTGCCGCCGAGGCCGGCGTGACGCCGGGCAAAATCCTTGTCGACGCCCAGGAAGAACGCGATCTGGTGCTCTGCCTCGACGCTTTCAGCGCCGCCCTCGACAATGCCGCCGACAATCGCGCCCCCAACGCGCTGTGCGACCACGCCTTCACGCTGGCCCAGGCCTTCTCGAAATTCTATTCCGCCTGCCCGGTCCTTGTGGCCGAGGAAGACAATGTGAAAGCCTCACGCCTGGCCCTCGCCCAGGCGACGCTGAAACAGCTCGAGCTATGTTTGGGCTTGCTCGGTTTGGAAGCGCCGGAGCGGATGTAGGGCTCTTCCCCGAAACAGGGGAGGGCAAGCGCAGCATCATACGGTAAACTGCTCTTTGTCCATTGAGGAGACCCATGATGATTTTCAGTCTAATAGCCAGTCTTGCCGGCCTTGCCGCGACCGAATTTCCTGATGATCCGGAGCAATTCTCCGCCTGGATGCAGCAATCCTGTCAGGTCCAGCAAATGCGCCGGTCCGGGGGCACGCCGTCCGATCATGACGCCTTTTGCAGCTGTCTTGACGGTGCGTTGAGTGCGGGTCTGTCGCCCGCGGCCTATCGTGTGATCGCGCTTGGGTCGCAAGGGGCGATCCAGGACGAAGGCATGATTGACGACTGGGAGGCCGCGCGTGATGCCGCTGCGACCGAGGTCACGGCTCTGGATCCTGAGGAGCAGTCGGCGATCCAGCCAGCGCTTCAGACCGGCCTGAGCATGTGCCTTAGCCTCGCCTATCAGGGCGAATAACGCGCGAATTAACCGCCGCGTGACATTGACTCTCGGGCGCGGACTCATAGAGTCCGCCGCAATTGCCAAGCCTGCGTGAAACCGGGTCTGGCGGGACCAAACTCCCCGCGGGAGAGACCGGCGAATATGCCGGCGCCGAAGGCGCAACCGCCCCGGAAACGCTCAGGCCAAGGGACCGCGGGAGAGACAAACGCTGGAAAGCGGGTGAGGGATCAAAGCCTTCGCCCCACCGACGGAGCAAGTGCGGCCGGTCCCGATCGGGGGGCATGAAGGCTCGCACGGAATCTCTCAGGTATTCGGGACAGCGGGGGCGATCAGCTTGCAGGCCTTGCCGGGCGTGCAGGATCGCGCCTCTGCAAGGACCCGAAATGACCGAAACGCTTCACAAGACACCGCTCCACGCCCTCCATGTCGAACTTGGCGGCAAGATGGTGCCGTTTGCCGGCTATGACATGCCGGTCCAATATCCGCTCGGCATCATGGGCGAGCACAAGCATTGCCGCGAACAGGCCGGCCTGTTCGACGTCTCCCATATGGGACAGGCGCGCTATGTCGGTGAGGAGGCGGCGCTGGAAGCGCTTTTGACCTGCGACCTCTCCGAGATCGGGGCCGGCGAACAGAAATACACCCTCTTGCCCAATGAGCGCGGCGGTATCCGCGATGACCTGATGGTCTCACGCCCCGATGGCAATGGCATTTATCTGGTCGTGAACGCTGCGACCAAGGACGCCGATTTCGCGCATATCGAAGCCGCGACCGCCGGCAAGGGCACACTGACCCGCATTCCCGAGCGCGCGCTTCTGGCGCTGCAGGGACCGGCGGCGAAAGAGGTCATGGCGCGGCTCTGCCCTCAGGCCTGCAAGATGGTCTTCATGCAGTGCGGCGTGTTCACGCTGGACGGTGTCGAGGTGATGATGTCGCGCTCGGGCTATACCGGTGAAGACGGGTTCGAGATTTCCATCCCGGAGGCCGAGGCTGACCGCATTGCCCGCCTGCTGCTGGCCCAGGATGAAGTGGCTGCCATCGGCCTTGGCGCCCGCGACAGCCTGCGTCTGGAAGCCGGACTTTGCCTTTATGGCCACGACATGGACGAAAACCGCACCGCGGTCGAAGCCTCCCTGATCTGGGCCCTGGCCAAGACGCGCCGCGAGCGCGGGAATTTCCCCGGCGCCGACGTGATCGCAAAGCAGATCGAAGAGAAGGCCTGCCAGAAGCGGGTCGGCCTTACACTGACCGGCGCTCCGGCCCGCGAAGGCGCCGAGATCGCCGACAAGTCGGGCAATATCATCGGCATCGTCACCTCCGGCGGCTTCGGCCCGACCGTGAACGGTCCGGTCGCCATGGGCTATGTGAACCGCGATTTCATGGCACCGGGCACCGAGGTCGACATCCTCGTGCGCGGCAAGCCGCGCGCCGCCACCATCACCAAACTGCCGTTCGTACCGGCGAATTTCTATCGGGGCTGAGGCCCGGTTTTCCTATCAGGGGCAGGAGATAAACCCATGACCACACGTTACACCGAAGACCATGAATGGATCACCGTTGACGGCGATATCGCCACCGTCGGCATCACCGCTTTCGCTGCCGGCCAGCTCGGCGATGTTGTGTTTGTCGAACTGCCGGAAGTCGGCAAGACCCTCGCCAAGGGCGACGAGTTCGCTGTCGTCGAATCGGTGAAGGCCGCCTCTGAGGTCTATGCCCCGGTCGATGGTGAGATCACCGCCATCAATGACGCGCTCGAAGGCGAGCCGGCCAAGGTCAATGAAGACGCCACCGGCGAGGGCTGGTTCGTCAAGATCAAGCTCGCAAACGCCGCCCAGCTCGAAGGCCTGATGGACGAAGCCGCGTACAGCGCACATACGGCGTAAAGGACGACTGGATGGGGAAGCTCCGTCAGTTCAGCAAGCAGGTCCTGCCTTATGCGTTGATGCTTTTCCTGTCGATCCGCTGGATCTGGGACGAGGACGCAACGCGTTTCCAATTGGTCTTTGCTGGCGGCGCCATAGCGCTGCTGGCATCGATCGTGATCAGGGCAGCGATCGATGTGTTTGGACAGGAGCGCCTCGGGCGGGTTGGCCGTTCTGTCAGCTGGGCAACGCAAATGACTGTGGCGGCGGCTTTTTTCGCTGTGATTGCTGTCTGCGTCTATCTGTTCGGGGCCATGACAGTCGAGGCCGGCTGGTATGGTCTCGCGCTCACGACCGCCATCCTCATTCCCGTCATTACCATCACCATCGTCCTCGGTGGCCACAAGCCGCTTCTTGACTGGTTCAACTCTCTGCGCAGGAAAGCCTGATGCGATACCTCCCCCACACAGATACCGACCGGAAGGCCATGCTCGATGCGATCGGCGTGGCTTCCATCGATGATCTCTTCACCGATGTGCCGGAAGCGGCCCGCCTGGATGGTCTGGTTGACCTGCCGACCAAGCAGACCGAGCTGCAGGTCGAACGCGCCATGGCGGCCATGTCGTCGCGCAATGTCGCGGCCAGCCAGGCGCCCTTCTTTGTGGGAGCGGGCGCTTACAAGCACCATGTCCCGGCGACCGTGGATCATCTGATCCAGCGCTCCGAATTCCTGACGGCCTACACGCCCTACCAGCCGGAAATCTCCCAGGGGACCTTGCAGACCCTGTTTGAATTCCAGACCCAGGTCGCGCTCCTGACCGGCATGGATGTCGCCAATGCCTCCATGTATGACGGTTCCACGGCCTGCGCCGAGGCGGTCATGATGGCGGCCCGCGTGACGCGGCGGACCAAGGCCGTGATGGCCGGTTCGGTCCATCCGCATTATGTTGAGGCCTCGCAGACGCTGGCCAAGTATTCTGATGTCTCAATCACCGTTACTGATGCGGCCCCGGCCGATCTGGATGCCGTGATTGCCGAGATCGATGACACGACGGCCTGTGTGGTTATCCAGACGCCGGACATATTCGGTCGCCTGCACGATTTGCGTGAAGTCTCGCGGATCGCCCATGAAAAGGGTGCTCTCGTCATCGCCGTCTTCACCGAAGCCGTGTCACTGGGTCTGGTTGAAGCGCCGGGCAATATGGGTGCGGATATTGCCGTGGGTGAGGGCCAGTCGATTGGTGTCGGCCTGAATTTCGGTGGTCCCTATGTCGGCCTCTTTGCCTGCAAGGACGACCGTCGCTTTATCCGCCAGATGCCGGGTCGCCTGGCCGGCGAGACCATCGATGCCGATGGTCGCCGCGGCTATGTCCTGACCCTGTCGACCCGCGAGC
The DNA here is from genome assembly GCF_048268525.1 of Maricaulis sp. Taxonomy (GTDB): domain Bacteria; phylum Pseudomonadota; class Alphaproteobacteria; order Caulobacterales; family Maricaulaceae; genus Maricaulis. The sequence continues at coordinate 34,183 of NZ_JBLWVH010000029.1, forward strand.
AACATATCCGGCGCGACAAGGCGACCTCGAATATCTGCACCAATGCCGGCCTGTGCTCGCTGGCCTGGACCATCCACATGACGCTGCTGGGTGAGAAGGGCCTGACTCAGCTTGCCCGTCTCAATCACGAGACCGCTTGCGAGCTGGCCGATGCGCTGTCCTCGATCCCGGGTGTCGAACTGGTCAATGAGACTTTCTTCAACGAGTTCACCATCCTGCTGCCGAAGAATGCCGACCAGGTGGTCAATGACCTGGCGCGCTTCGGCGTGCTAGGCGGGGTGCCAGCCAGCCGCCTCTATCCGGGCCGGTTCGAGAATTATCTCATCGTCGCCGCCACCGAAACCAACACGCCGGAAGACATCGCCGTCTTCGCCAAGGCCCTCGCGGGAGTGCTCTGATCATGTCGATGAACACCCAAGGACGCCCCACCCGCATGGCCGAGAATATCGCCACCGGCGGCTATGCCGACACAATTTCCGGCAGCCGGGGTCTCGACCAGGCCGAACCGTTAATCTTCGAGCGCGGTGACATGGATCGCTGCGGTGTCGACCTGCCCGAACCCAAGGGGCTCAAGACCCGCTTGGGCGGTCTCGAGCGCAAGGACGCGATCGGCCTGCCCGGTCTCGCCGAGCCGGAAACGATGCGCCACTATGTGCGCCTGAGCCGGAAGAATTACGCCATCGATCTGGGCCTTTACCCGCTCGGCTCGTGCACGATGAAGCACAATCCGCGCCTCAACGAGAAGGTCGCCCGGATGCCGGGCTTTGCCGATGTGCATCCGCTGCAGCCAGCCTCGACGGTGCAGGGCGCCTATCAGGTGATGGGCGAGCTGGCCCATTGGCTGATGACGCTGACCAACATGCCCGCGGTCGCCCTGTCGCCGAAAGCCGGCGCCCATGGCGAATTCTGCGGCATGATGGCGATCCGTGCTCGGCTCGACGCCGATGGCCAGACCCAACGCCGCCGTGTCCTGGTGCCGGAAAGCGCGCACGGCACCAATCCGGCGACCGCCGTTCAGTGTGGTTTCACGGTCGACGAGATCCCGGCCGATGCGACCGGCCGTGTCGACATGGAGGCCTTCAAGGCCAAGCTCGGTGATGATGTCGCTGGCATCATGCTGACCAATCCCAACACGTGCGGCCTGTTTGAACGCGACATTCGCGAGATCGCCGATTTGATCCACGAGGCGGGCGGCTATTTCTACTGCGACGGTGCCAATTTCAACGCCATTGTCGGCCGGGTCCGCCCGGGCGATCTCGGCGTCGATGCCATGCACATCAACCTGCACAAAACCTTCTCCACCCCGCATGGCGGCGGTGGCCCGGGTTCCGGTCCGACCGTGCTGTCTGACGCGCTGGCCCCCTTCGCGCCGGTGCCTTACGTCGTCGCAACAGACAAGGATGGCTGGGACCTGGTCGAGCATATGGACGAGGCCGAGGGGTCGCCCTTTGGCCGCATGGCGGCCTTCCACGGCCAGATGGGCATGTTCACGCGCGCCCTGACCTACATGATGAGCCATGGCTCGGATGGCCTGAAACAGGTTGCCGAGGATGCCGTCCTCAACGCCAACTACATCCAGGCCCGCCTCAGCCATGTCATGACCGTGGCCTTCGAGGGCACTTGCATGCACGAGGCCCTGTTCGATGATCGCTTCCTCAAGGATACCGGCGTCACCACGCTCGATTTTGCCAAGGCGATGATCGATGAGGGCTATCATCCGATGACCATGTATTTCCCGCTGGTCGTTCACGGGGCCATGCTGATCGAGCCGACCGAGACGGAGTCGATGAGTGGTCTCGACCGCTTTATCGAGGTCCTCGATGCGCTCGCGACCGCGGCCAAGGCGGGTGATACAGGCCGCTTCCTGGCGGCGCCGGTCCACGCTCCGACCAAGCGCCTCGACGAAACCCGCGCCGCACGCCAGCCGGTCCTGCGCTGGACACCATCGGAACAAGCTGCCGAGTAACGATTCCGGCATCCGGGACCACGCACTGCGTGGTCCCGGATGACAGGATGACCCTAATCCGATTAATTTATGCGCATCGTCAGAGCTGCAGGAGGTTCCGGCGATCAGGGTGGGGTGGATGGCCCTGTCCTGTAAAGCCGGTTCACGAAACCGGTGCGCAGATGCAACATCTTGCCGCCGACTGATGGGCGCGCCTGAATTTCGGCGCTTTTGTCTCGCATTGGGGTGATGTTTACGCGTTTATGGTTGTCTGTCCGTCCGCGCATCCCATATCGGAGATGCGCCCCGACGGACGGGGTTGGAGATGGTCGCAGCAATGAATGAGAGCCTGAACGGTTGGGCGAGAAGCCATCCGATTGGCGCCTTCGTGGTGCTGATCATCCGTGGCATCTGTATCGCCGTCGGCTTGCTGCTGATGGTGATCTCGGTTCCCGTCGCGATCCTCACCCCCTTCCCGCTGGTCCCGATCGGGGCCTTTGTCGGCCTGTTCGGACTGGTTCTAGTCGCCGGTGCGTCGAAGACCCTGCACGCCAAGATCACCGAACTTCTGCGCAAGGTGCCGTGGCTGTGGAAGCGCGTGCGCTGGGCGTTCGGCGAGAAAGACGCCGACCCGGCTGAGTAGTCAGTCCGGCTGACGACCGGCCCGCATCCGCCCGGGCGCCATTCCATAGTATTTCCTGAAGGCGCGGCTGAAGGCCGCATCGGAGCCGTAGCCGTACCGTTCGCTGATATCGGCGAGGCTGTCCTGCGTCTGCACGAGGGCTTCGCGGGCGCGGGCCAGTCGGTGCCGGGTGACATATTTCATCGGAGCGGTGTCCAGCATCGCCGTGAAGCGGGCGCAAAAGGCCGAACGTGACATGGCAGCGATGCCGGCCAGGCTGTCGAGTGTCCAATGGGTCGACGTGTCCGTGTGGATGGCGGCGAGGGCGCGTCCAAGGCCCGGCTCGTGAAGGGCGGCGAGCCAGCCGCGCTCGCCCCGTTCGGCCTGTTCAAGCCAGCGGCGAATCAGCTGGATCACCAGAATGTCGGCGAGCCGGGTAATCAGCGTCTCGCTGCCCGGTCGCATCAGACGCGCCTCCTCGCTGATCAGCTGCACGGTCGAGCGCAGCCAGGTCTCGACCGGCGCATCCCAGCCATTGACTTCGATACTCTCCGGCAGTTCGCGAAACAGCTGCCGGGTGGTCGGGTCCTCGATCTTCATGAGAGCAAAGGTGAAGCGCGTTTCGGCCCCGCCGCCGCCATGGAAAACGCGCTCGAAGCGGCGGGTGACGGGTTCTACCGGTAAATCATCGAGCGCGGTCAGGCTGGCGTTTGGCGCACTGGCCAGCTGCATGGGCTGGCCGCGCGTCAAAAGGGTGAGGCTGCCCGGCTGCAAAAGGCGGGTCTCATCCGTCGCCGTCGCCAGATGGGCCGTGCCGGCGGTGATGATGAGCAGGCCCACCTGATCGTCGAGCGAGGGCACATCAATGCCCCAGGGCGCCGTCATCACGCCTTGACAGTACAGCGTGCCGGACAGTTGCAGGGCCTGCAGGGCGAGCGCCAGGGGGGTGTGGGTGTCATCGATGATGAGGGTCGGACCGGACATGGTCCCAGCTTGGCCAGGCTATCGACGAAAATCCAGTGCTTTGGACGATTGGTCAAAAAATCCGGTCATACTGCAATTAAAATCCTGCATCAGGCGCGTCACAACGATGGACAAGCAAGTCTGGCTAAAGGAGATCCTGATGACTGCAAACCTGATGACCCGTATCGTTCTCGCGCTGGCCGGGCTGGCCGCCCTGCTGATTGGCGCCATCCTGCTGCTCGACCCGCAAGCGCTCTATGCCGGATCCGGGCTGGTCCTGGATGGCGGAGCCAGCCAGCTCAGCGAGATCCGCGCCCCGGCCGGGCTCCTGGTGTTGACCGGGCTGGTCGGGTTGGCCGGATCGACTTGGCTGAAATGGGCGACCGCCGCCTTGCAGCTGACGGTTCTGGTCTTTCTCGGCTATGGCGTTGGCCGTGTGGCCAGCCTTGCGCTGGACGGCATACCGTCCGACTCGCTGGTCCTGGCCATGTTGATCGAGTGGGGGATCGGGGTGCTGGCGCTGGGCCTGCTCATGGTCCGCAATCGCTCCGGCGCGTCGGCCTGACGCCGGGCCCGATCCCTGGCCCGATCCCTGTTCTTTCCCTCACAGGCAAACGAAAAGGCCCGCAGCAGTCGCTGCGGCCCTTCTTGTGCCCAGCCAATGTGCGGACGGCCTAGTTCA
>NZ_JBLWVH010000030.1:0-37684 GCF_048268525.1 Maricaulis sp.
CAGAACACCGCCGAAAAATTCCGACCCGTAGCGCATGCCCAATGACCAAGCGGAGCTGGGCTGTCTTCCGGCCGGTTCCTCGTACTTCGCGCGCTTCGCATCAATGCGCTGCTGCAGCTCGTCGAGGTCGGCCCGTGAATTGTTGCGCTGGCTGTCGTTATCGCCTGACATGTTTGACCGGTCTGCCCATGGGAGAAGAGCCCCCCAGCAGGCGCGCGCACACTATCCACGGGCCTCTGCCAAGTCAAGCAAGGCTGTCCCAAGTGTAAGTGTCTGAAAAATAAGTTGGTATGAGCTATTCTGCAGCGATCAGCTGTTCGGCGCCGACAAGGTCGACCGAGACCAGTTGGGAAACGCCGCGTTCGGCCATCGTCACACCGTACAAACGGTCCATTCGCGACATGGTCAGTGCGTTGTGGGTGATGACCAGGAAGCGGGTCTCGGTCAGACGGCGCATTTCCTTGAGCATGCGGCAGTAGCGGTCGACATTGGCATCATCCAGCGGCGCATCGACCTCGTCCAGAACACAGACCGGTGCCGGGTTGGACAGGAAGACCGCGAAGATCAGCGCCGACGCGGTCAGCGCCTGCTCGCCGCCGGACATCAGGGCCATATTGTCCAGCTTCTTGCCGGGCGGGCAGGCGAAGATCTCGAGACCGGCTTCCAGCGGATCGTCGTGCTCGGTCAGGCGCAGCTCGGCGTGACCGCCTTCGAACAGGGTCTCGAACAGGGTCTGGAAGTGATTGTTGACGATCTCGAAGGCTTCCAGAAGTCGGGCCCGACCCTCACGGGACAGCTCATCGACTGCCTTGCGCAAACGCGCAATGGCCTCGACCAGGTCGTCCCGTTCGCGAGTCATCTCCTCGATTTTGGCGGACAGCTCCTCGGCCTCGTCATCGGCGCGCAAATTGACCGCTCCCAGGCGCTCGCGGGACTGGCGGGCTTCGTCCAGCCGTCGTTCCAGCTCGCTCGGACTCAGTTCGGACATCTCGTCCTCGTCAAAGCGCGTACTCAGTGTGCCGGGGGCCTCGCCGGTCGCATCCTGCAGGCGTTCGGTGGTTTCGGCGAGGCGTTCGCGCGCGGCGTTCAGGGTCGCCTCGGCGGCCGCGCGCCCCTCGCGGGCTGCAGAAGCGGCAGCCTCGGCCTGGCGGGCTGCGCTGTCGGCGGATTTGACTTCGCCTTCATTGGCGGAGGCGGCCTGACGGGCATCCTCAGCCGTCGCCTCGGCGGCGCGCAGCCTGGACGCCAGCTCGAACAGCTGGTCCTCGATCACGTCCGGGCGGGCGCGGGCCGTTTCCAGACGGGCTTCGGCTTCACTGCGTTCGCTGGCGATTTCTTCGAGGCGGGATTCGGCGGATTTGCACCGCTCCGCCCAGGCATCATGATCGCGCTTGAAGCCCATACGCCGCTGACGGCGCTGTTCGCGCTCTCGCTTCAGGCTCTCGAGCGCCGCGCGGGCATCCGCCGCAGCACTACGCGCCGCGTCTGCAGTCTCGCGAGCGGCGTCGAGCGCATCGGTGTCGCCCTCCGCGGTTTCGGCTTCGACCAGAAGGGCGCGGGCTTCATCGATGGATCTGCGATTATCCGCCTGTTCGGCGGTCAGCCGATCGAGACGTTCTTCCAGTGCCGTGGCGCGGGCGGCATCCTTGGCGGCGCGTTCACGCAGATCGGAGATCCGGGCCATTGCCTCGCGCGCCTGGCGCTCCGCAGGTCCGACGGAGGACCGGGCAGTGGCTTCGGCTTCACGCGTGGTGCGGGCGATTTCGCGGGCTTCTGCCTCTGACTCGCGGGCCGTGTCGTGGGCAATGAGCGTGTCGTCCAGCTCGACCCGGATGGCGTCAAGGCGGTTTTTCTGTTCCAACCGGGCCACGGCGGCTGAAGGGGCATCGGCACGCGCCACCAGCCCGTCCCAGCGCCACAGATCCCCTTCACGGGTCACAAGACGCTGGCCGGGTTTGAGTTTGGCAGCAGCCTCAAGAGCCTTGTCGGCCTTGACGACGCCGACGGCATCAAGTCGGGCCTTCAGTGCGGGTGGGGCCTGGATGTGATCGGACAGTGGCACACAGCCGCCCGGCAGCGCCTCGGCATGGCAGGTCGTCTGCGCCCAGTGACGAGCCGCGCTGGCGTCGAGCGAGGCCTCCAGGTCATCACCAAGGGCCGCAGCCAGGGCGTGTTCATAACCCGGCCGCGCGCGCACGGCCTCAATCGCAGGCGACAGGGCTTCGGCCTGTGAGCCGGCCAGCAGGCGTTCAAGGGCACGGCGTTCACGCTCCAGCGTTTCGCGCTGGGCTGAGGCCTCGCGCCAGACGTCAGCGGCGGATTCCAGCGTCTGGGCGGCAGACTGGCGCGACTCTTCGGCGGCTTGCAGCTCGGCGCGGACCGTTTCCAGCTTGGCCTCGGCGGCTTTTGCAGTGGTTTCGGCGGTTTCCAGTTCGGCCAGCGCCGTCGATCCACGTACCCGATCGAGTTCGGAGCGGGCCCCGTCAATCTCGCGCTCGATCTGGCCGAGGCGGGTTTCATGGCGCGACAGGTCGCGGCGGGCCGTCTCGATGGCGGCGCGCTTGTTGGCGGCTTCGCCCGCCCGGGCGTCGAGGGAGTCCTCGGCGGCCTGACGGGCGGTTTCGGCCTCGACCGACGCCATCTCGGCAGCATCCAGCGCCGCTTGCTCGTCCTTAACTTCAGTATCGAGTCGGGCAATCTGCGCCTCGGCTTCGGCACGGCTGGTGCGGGCATCCTCGGCTATGTCGGTTTCGCGCCGGGCAGCGTTGGCGAGATCGTCGAGCCGACGTTCCAGACCATGGATGGAACGCTGCACGTCTTCGGCATCGCGCTGCAGCCGGTCGCGCTCGCGTTCCAGCAGGCGCAGGGCAGCGGCGGCCTCGGCTTCGGCCTGGCGGGCCGGTTCGCGGGATGCGGCGAGGACCTCGGCGCGCGTGCGCGCTTCGGCGGCGGCCATGCTGGTATCCTCGGTCGCAGTCCGTTTCTCTGTCAGGACGGCCTCGGCGGTCTCGACGGCGCTGGCGGCTTCGCGCCAGCGATTGAGCCAGACGGCGGCCTCAAGGCTGCGGATCGAGGCGGACAGCTTGCGATAGCGCGAGGCCTGCCGGGCCTGACGCTGGAGGGAGCCGTGCCGCGCGGATATCTCGTCGACCACTTCCTGCAGCCGGTCGAGATTGGTCTCGGCGCCTTTCAGGCGAAGTTCGGCCTCATGACGGCGGGCGCGCAGGCCGGACACGCCGGCGGCCTCTTCCAGCACGCGGCGACGGTTCTGCGGCTTCGACGCGATCAGTTCGGAGATCTGACCCTGACGGACGAGAGCCGGGGAGTTGGCGCCGGTACCGGCATCCATGAACAGGAGCTGGACATCCTTGGCCCGTACTTCCTCGCCATTGATCTTGTAGGCGGATCCGGCTCCGCGGGTGATGCGTCGTGTGACATCGAGCGTGTCGGAGTCGTTGAAACGGGCGGGGGCCAGCTTGTCGGCATTGTCGACCGAGAGAACGACCTCGGCGAAATTGCGCGACGGGCGGGCGTCGGTACCGGCAAAGATCACGTCTTCCATGCCGTCACCGCGCAGCGATTTGGCCGAAGTCGCGCCCATCACCCAGCGCAGGGCTTCAAGCAGATTCGATTTGCCGCAACCGTTGGGTCCGATCACGCCCGTAAGGCCCGGATCAATTCTCAGTTCCGTCGGTTCGACGAATGACTTGAATCCGGCCAGCCTCAGCTGTGTGAACTTCACCCGGTCTCCCTTGCGCCGCGAAACACGTTTTTCGCATCCAATTGCGGCGCTGGCGTGAAGGCCTGCCTAGTCAGCCGAATCGGACTCATCGAGGAAGTGAAGGATGATTCGGCGGAAAGAGTCTTCGTCCAAACGGCCGGGCACCGTTTCTCCATCAATCATCAGGGGTTCGCCACCATGCAAAAACACGGTCGGACCGGCCGTCGCATGATTGTGGCCAGCCTCGCCATCTCCCGGGTGTCCGATTGAGAGGAGGTCACCTGCGATGATGAAGGCCGGTGTCGAGCGGATACCGTCCTCTGACGCCTGCACCGCAACGGCATTCACATGTTCGTTGGCGGCCGGGTCCTGGAAACAGGCCAGCAAGGTTTCTTCCGATCCACCGGTTGCCGCCGCGATCCGGTTGTAGACCGCCAGGACATCGCCGCCCTCGCGGGCCGTCTCGAAAATGGTGGCCTGCTCGTGGAAGAGCAGGTCGACCGCATCGAAATAGCGATCATCGGGTACGCATTCCGAAAGGATGACACCGGCTCCGGCGATTTGCGGCGGAGCGGTCAGCATGGGCCGGATCGAGTAGCGGATCAGCCCGGTCTCGACGAATTCCGAGCGGATCATCGGCCAGACATCGGTCTGGAAATGCGCGCAATGCGGACAGGCAAAGGAGGCGTATTCAATGATCAGCAGGTCCGCATCGGTGTTGCCGATGACCCGGTCGGTGGAACGCAGCGTGCCTGCGCCCTCCGCGAGTTGGGCCTGTGTCGCGCCCGTGAACGTCAAGGCGGCGACAAAAACGGACAGGCTGGTCAGGATACGCTTTACCGACATGATCGGGACTACTCCTCGCCGCTGGTCGCGCTGTCATCGCCGGCTGGCATGGCGCCGCCGGTATTTTCAGCGATCAGATGGTCGAGGATGCGGCGGAAGGTGTCGGCGTCCGAAAAATTCGGAACCGGCTCGCCATCGATGATCAACTGTTCATTGCCGAGGAAATAGGTGTAGGCGCTTTCGCCCGGTGCGCGGCGCGAGTCGAGCATTTCGCCATTGAAGATGAAGCGCGGCGTGCCGGTAATGCCTTCGGCACCAGCCCGGTCATTGGCGTCCAGGATGTCCTGGGTGATGGTCTCGTCGGACAGGCATTGGGTGAAGTCGGCTTCGCTCATGCCCATGGAGCGGGCAATGGCGAGATACTGGTTGCGGGCGCTGCCTTGCGTCTGGGCGGCCTGGAAGATGGCGTTTTGCTGTTGGAACAACAGATCGACCATGTCGTAATAGCGGTCTTCCGGCACACAATGCGCCAGCGAGAAGCCGGCAATTGCGAACTGGGCCGAGCCGGTGATCATCTCGCGCAGGACAAAGCGGACCTGGCCGGTCTCGATATAATCGCTTTCCAGCATCGGGTAGACTTCGTTGTGCCAGGTGGCGCAGTGGCCACAGGCGACCGAGGCGTATTCGATCATGGTGACGGGTGCGTCGGGGCTGCCGAGACCGCGATCGCCGGCACGTTCGAAGCGCGACTGGCCATCGACGGGCGCATCGCTGCTGCCACAGGCGGAGACGGCGAGAACTGCGGTCATGGCCGCGGCGGAGAAAAGTCGTCGGGTCAGGCTCATTCAGGGTCCCCCTGCCAGATGGTCACGATCCCTCGCGGGCTTTGACCGCTCGTTCAAAACGGTTGAGTTCGGACAATAGACGCGCCTCGGGTGTTTGCTCCACCCCTTCGTTCACTTGTGACGATGTTTTCATCGGCTTCACATCCGCTTGATCGACAGGCTTGGCGCGCTTGAAGCTGGCGCTCGCCTGGCCTTGCAGGATGCGCAGGCGGGTCGGTGCCCGGTCGCCGGCGAAGGTTCTTACCCGCTCCAGGATGCGGCGCGACTCGGCCTGCAGGATGGCAGCGGCGGCACCCCGTGCGCGGATCACCAGCGTATTGACGCCGCCGGCCCGTTGCACGGTTTCCGGCTCGCTCCACTTGGCCAGTCGCTCGCCGACAATCTCGGTCCAGTGCTCGCGCAATTGCTCGACCCCGACGCCGAAACGGCGTGCCAGCGGGCGCAATACCCGCTCCATCGCCCGTGCGGTGGACGGCAGGGGCCGGGCCGCAGGTCGACCGCGCCGACTGTTGATGAAGTCGGTTGCGGCCTGTTCCATCGTTGACGGGGGCGGTTTGCGCATCATGCTCTCAGTTTCGCTTCGAACGTCTCCGCCTGCAACCGGTCAGCCCTTCAAACCATGACAATCGACATCGCCCGTCTCCGCCGCCAATTGCTGGCCTGGTACGATCAGGAGGGTCGTAGCCTGCCGTGGCGGATCCGGCCGGAAGACCGGACGGCGGGCGCGCCGGTCGCCGATCCTTATGCGATCTGGCTGTCGGAAATCATGCTGCAGCAGACCACCGTGCCGCACGCGACGCCCTACTGGCATCGTTTCCTGTCGCTCTGGCCCACCGTTGATGACCTGGCCGCTGCGCCGCGCGACGATGTGATGAGGGAGTGGGCCGGGCTGGGCTATTATGCCCGTGCCCGCAATCTGCATGCCTGTGCGATTGAAGTGACCACCAACCATGCCGGGCAGTTTCCCGACACGCTGGGTGGGCTGCTGGAACTGCCGGGTGTAGGCGACTACACCGCCAACGCGATCCTGGCAGCCGCCTTCAACAAGCCGGCCAGCGTGGTCGATGGCAATGTCGAGCGGGTCATCACCCGTCTCCACCGGGTCGACACGCCGATGCCGAAGGCCAAACCGGAGATCCGCAAACTGGCCGCCGCCATCGCCGACCCGGACCGCTCCGGCGACTATGCTCAGGCAGTCATGGATCTCGGCGCGACCGTCTGCACGCCGCGAAACCCGGACTGTGCAGGGTGTTGCTGGTCCTTCGCCTGTGCGGCGACCACGGTTGGTGATGTGGAGCGCTATCCGGTCAAGGCACCCAAGAAGGTAAAGCCGGTCCGTCGCGGTACAGCCTGGCTGGTGCGCCGGGCCGGGCGCATCTGGCTGCGCAAGCGTGGCGATGCCGGACTGCTGGGCGGGATGACTGAAATACCGTCCTCGCCCTGGCTGGAATCCGGATCCGTCGATGAAACGCCGCCACTCGAAGCCGAGTGGGCCGCCCGCGGCGAGGTGCGTCACGTCTTCACCCATTTCGAGTTGCGATTGGCTGTGCGGGAAGGTGTGGCATCACCGGAATGGGAACCGGACACCGGCTATTGGGTTGATGAGCGTGACCTCGGCAATGAGGCCCTGCCGAGCGTGATGCGCAAGGTCCTCGCCGCCCGCCGGACCTAGGCGGGGCTGTAAGGTCGCAGCTGCCGCGCCCGCCGCATGGCACCGAAAAGACTGGCAGGCTTGAGCGGTTTGGAGGCGAAGGAATCCATCCCTGCCGCGAGGCAGATATCGGCATCCTGGTGTGACGCGTTCGCGGTCAGGGCGGTAACCGGGATGTCACGCCAGGGGGCGTCGCTGTCGCGCAGGCGGCGGGTCGCCTCCAGCCCGTCGAGGATCGGCATCCGCACATCCATCAATACGATGTCGAAAGGCGCAGCCTCCAGCGCCGCCAGGGCCTCCAGCCCGTTTTCCGCTTCGGTGACATGCACTTTCAACGGAGCCATGAAAGCCTGCACCACCTGCCGGTTGATGTCATTGTCCTCGACCAACAGGACGCGCAGCCCGAGCAATCCGGCATAGCCTGGATCGTCGGCGAGCTGCGTCGGCGTGAGGTCTTTTTGCGTTGCCGGTTTCGTCTGTGCCGGTTTCGCGGTGAAGGTGAGGGTGAAGGTCGAGCCTTGGCCAGGTGTCGCTTCCGCAGTGATGTCACCGCCCATCAATTGGGCGAGATCGCGGGCGATGGACAGGCCCAGCCCGGTCCCGCCGAATTCACCGGCGATGGCGGCATCGGATTGTGTGAACGGGGAAAAAAGCGTGGCGAGTTTTTCGGGCGGGATGCCGATGCCGGTATCGGTGATCCTGATTTCCAACAAGCCGGCCCGGTCTGCTTCGCCGTGCCAATTGACGCAGAGGCGAACCGAACCCTTGCTGGTGAATTTGATGGCATTGGACAGGAGATTGGACAGGCACTGGCGCACGCGAAGCGGGTCAAATTGCAGGCGTTCGGGCAGGGACGGGTCGATCTCGATCGAGAATTCGAGCGATTTGGCCTCGGCAGATGCCTGGAAGAGGGTGTGCATGTCCTCAATCAGACGGGCGGGGTCGACAACTTGTGGCGACAGCTCCATCTTGCCGGCCTCGATCTTCGACATGTCGAGGACGTCGTTGAGCAATTGGGTCAGGGTCTCGCCGCTTTCCTTGATCATGCGGGCTTGATCCTGCCGCTTCTTTGACCGGGACGTGGTCCGCAATACCTGGGCCAGGCCGAGGATGCCGTTCAACGGCGTACGGATTTCGTGACTGATATTGGCGAGGAATGTGCTCTTGGCCTGATTGGCGGCCTCCAGTTCGCGCGTCCGCTCGGCGACGCGGGCTTCGAGCAGGTCGAAGGCGTCCTTGTTGGTGGCTCTTTGTTCTTCAAGCGTGCGGGCCAGAATGCCGATCTCGTGACGGCTCCCGAGAAGTGGTTCCAGTGCCGGATTGGTCGCCGCGGCGCGCGGGCGGGCGACGCCGAAATGGCCTGTCAGCGCTTCAAGCGGGCGCACAAACCGACGATAGAGAATGAAGTAGGCCAGCACCGCTTGCAGCGCGACGCCGAGAATTCCCAAACCAAGCGCAATCGAGAGTTTGCCGGCGATGCTTCGCCGCAGGATGTTGCGATCGACCAGTGAGACACTGAACCAGCCGGGGCCCTGCAAACGCGAATACGCCACCACCCACCGACCGTCCCGACTGATCAACGTGCCAAGCGTGCGCGTTGCCGGTTCCGCCAACAGGAGTTCGGCAATCTCCGGCAGATTGTACATTGCCGAAATGGTGTCGATACGGCCGTCGGTTACACGGTCGTGGATGAGGTCGGGGTGGGCGATCAACTGACCGGCCTGATCGAGCAGAATATTGACACCGTGAGCGGGCGGGCCGGCCATCGCGGCTTCGAAATAGGCGTGCAGCTGAATCGTGGTGCCAAATGCGCCGGTCGGAACACCGTCAGCATCGTAAGGTGTATAACAGCCGGTGGTCAGCGACTGCTCGTCGCGCACATAAATCAGCTGGGTCAACTCGCCACAGAGAAACTCCCGGGACGGATTGTTGGCTGGCAACATGAGTTGGACAAATGCCGCTTCGGTGAATTCGAAATCGGCGGTGGCCTCATGCCGGTAGAATTGCAGTTGATCTTCACGCGATGCTGCCGAGATCACCAATTCATTGCGGAAGGTGAAATAGTAGAAGTTGTCGACCAGCCCGGTCAGGGCCTGGCCCGAGCTGTCGACGACCTCATAGGCGGACACCAGTTGACGCCGTTCGAGCGGTGAAAAATCTCCCGGCGGATGCAGATAGGCACCGACACCGGAGCGATAATTGCCTTGCTCGTCATGATAGCCGTCGAACATGTCGTCACGACTGCGCCGGGTGCCGTCCGGGCGGGCCGGGAACAGGGCGTCGAAACGCTGGTTGACCTCGTCGTCGGACAACGCCTCCAGCCGGCGTTCGAAGCGATCGATCGCGGTCGCTTGTGCCCGTTCGACAGTGTCGAAGATTGCGGCGTTTCGGCGTCCGCGTTCATCGACATAATTCTCCAGCTGGATGAGTTGCTGGTTTTCGAGATCGGTCCAGAAGGCCAGTGCAGCGACGAGAATGCCGGAGCCGGACACCAGGAGCGAGGTCACCAGGATCACGCTCAGCAGGGTCCAGGCGATCGAGCTGCCGGGCTTGCTAGGCGCGCGCGATCGCGTGTTGCCCTGGCCTAGGTCCATGCGAAGTGCCTCAGCTTTCCAGCGTGGCCCGGATTTCCGCGCGCATCACGTCAATCGGGGCGAGGCCCTGCTTGGTGCGGATATGCCAGTAGGTCCAACCATTGCAGGATGGTGCGCTTTGCAATTGGGCGCCGACCTGATGGATTGAGCCGGCATTGGTGCCGGCGATCAATGTTCCATCGGCGCGCACCCGGGCTGTGTTGCGCCCTTTGGGGCAATACAGCGTATCTCCGGGCTTGAGCATGCCGCGCTCGACCAATGCACCGAAGGGGATGCGCGGCTGGGCGCGTTTGGACTGGGTGACGTCGAGTGTGTCGCTGGCGCCGCGCGTGATGGCGGCAAGGCGCTTGCGGGCAACGTCCAGATAAGCGGTGTCCCGTTCAATGCCGATGTAATGACGACCCAGTCGCTTGGCGGCGGCGCCGGTAGTGCCGGTTCCGAAGAAGGGGTCGAGCACGACATCACCCGGATTGGTGGTGGAGAGCAGGACACGGTGGAGCAGGGATTCAGGCTTTTGGGTCGGATGGGCCTTCTTGCCGTCCTCGTCCTTCAGGCGTTCGCCACCGGTACAGATCGGCAGGGTCCAGTCGGAGCGCATTTGCACGCCGTCATTGAGCGCCTTCATGGCGGCATAATTGAAGGTCGGGCGGGCGTCCTTGGTCTTGGCGGCCCAGATCAGGGTCTCGTGCGCATTGGTGAAGCGCGTGCCCTTGAAGTTCGGCATCGGATTCGATTTGCGCCAGATGATGTCATTGAGCACCCAGAAGCCGGCATCCTGGAGAATGCCACCGACGCGGAAGATGTTGTGATAGCTGCCGATCACCCAGATGGCGCCATTCGGCTTGAGGACGCGGCGGGCCTCCTCCATCCAGTTCCAGGTGAACAGGTCATACTCGTCGAAGCCACCGATCTGGTCCCAGTCATTGTCGACCGCGGAGACTTTCGAATTGTCGGGACGATGCAGGTCGCCGCCAAGCTGGAGATTGTAAGGCGGGTCCGCGAACACCAGGTCAACGCTCTCGTCGGGAAGTGACTTCATCACTTCCACGCATTCCCCTTCGAGGATCTGGTCGATCTTTGTCTTGGCCATAACGCGCCGCTCCACTCCCGATACAGAGGCAAGTTTTTCGGCTTTTAGGGCTAACGGGCCGTTAACCCTGCTTCAAGTTATCCACAGCGATTCGCATTTGTGGAAAACCGGGATTCGAGCGCGGCGCGGACCGGTGCATAGGACCGGCGGTGGATGGGGCAGGCGCCGGACGCCTCCAGCGCAGCCTTGTGTGCAGCGCTCGGATAACCCTTGTGGCCCTCGAAACCATAGCCCGGGAAACGGCGTGCCGCCTGTTCCATCAAGTCGTCGCGCACGGTCTTGGCGATGATGGAAGCCGCGCCGATACAGGCTTCCTTGGCGTCACCCTTGATTATGGCCTCGGCCGGGCAGGGCAGGCCCGGCGGGAGCCTGTTGCCATCGACCAGGACAAGGGCCGGCCGGGCCGGCAGCCGGGCCACGGCGCGGCTCATGGCGGCCATGGTCGCGTGCAGGATGTTCAGGCGATCAATTTCTGCCGGTTCGGCGATACCAATTCCGACCCAGGCATTGGCCCGGATCAGCGGAAAAAGGGCGCGCCGTCGTCGCTCCGAGAGTGCCTTGGAGTCCCCAAGGCCGGTGATGGGCCGGGCCGGGTCAAGGATGACAGCAGCCGCGACAACCGGTCCACCGAGGGGCCCGCGCCCGGCTTCATCGACGCCAGCAAGCTGGGCCGAGTTGCGAACATCGGCCTTGTTAAGGCTCTGATTGTCTTTTTGTGGAATGGTTACACTCAAAGCAGATCCTTTGGGGCATTAGGTGTATCGCGTTTATTACTGCCTGACGGTTGAGCACGATCTCGGTCTTGTCGCTGTAGCGGCTCTTTTGTGTGCGCTATCGGCGCTCGCGGCAATGTCCATTGTCCGTCGGGCAAGAGAGGCCGATCCAGCGCGGCAACCCGCCTGGTTGCTGTTTGCCGGTTTCGTCACCGGCACGGGCATCTGGGGCACCCATTTCGTTTCGATGCTGGCCTATGAAAGTGTGGTCCCGATCGCCTTCGGGCTTTTCGAGACCGTGATTTCTCTCGCTCTCGCAATTATTGTTTCGGCCTGCGGCTGGGCATTTGCGATCCGCTCGGAGACCCGTTTCGCCGCTCCGATCGGCGGTGCGTTGGTCGGAGGCGGCATTGCCGCCATGCACTTCATGGGCATCGAGGCGATGCGGACCAATGCCTTCTTTACCTGGGATGCGGGCCTGGTAATCGCCGCCATCGTGCTGGGAATCCAGTTTTCTGCAGCGGCTTCGGCTGTGGTGATGGGAAAGTCCCAGAAACCCGGCCTGATTGGCGGCACGCTGCTTTTGGTGTGCGGCGTTGTCAGCCTGCACTTCATCTCGATGGGTGCCATGCAGCTCGTCCCCGACATGGCCGTTGGTGCGCCGGAAGACGGGCTGTCGCCCAAACTGTTGGCTGTCACCGTCGCGCTGGGCGTTGTTTTCGTGGTGAGTGTCGGTTTGGCGACGGCTGCCATTGATCTGCATCTCGGAAAGCGCCGGATGGCAGAAGGTGCCCGGATGCGCGCGTTGGCCGAGGCGACGTTCGAAGGTATCGCGGTCGTGCGCGACGGTCAGATGTACGACATGAATGGTCGTTTCTGTGAAATGTTGAACCTGGCGCGTGAAGATCTGGCTGGCACGCCAATCATGAAACTTGCAGTCGATCCGGAAGATATCCGGGTTCTGCAGCTGGACCAGGGCGATGCACCGGCCACCTGCCGTCTTCGCTGCCGGGAGCGCGCGCCGATAACGGTGCAGGTTCGTGCCCGTGTCATGGATTACGATGGGCAACCGTCGCGGGTATTCACATTTCGCGACGTGTCCTCGGAAGAACGCGCCCGCGCCCGCATCACGCACCTGGCCCATCACGATACCCTGACTGGCCTGCCCAACCGCCTCAAATTCCGGGAAGCTTTTGAGGCCGAGCTGAACAGTGCCTGGGATGATGATAGCCAGGTCGCCTTGATGTTCTTCGATCTGGACCGGTTCAAGGAAGTCAACGACGTGCACGGGCATGCGACCGGTGACCGTTTGCTTGTCGCGGTGTCGGAGCGTCTGCTGGATGCCCTTCCGCGCAATGCCATTGCCGCGCGCCTGAGTGGTGACGAGTTTGCCGTGGTGTTGCCGGATGTGGACAGCCGCGAGGACGTTCTCAATACGGCCCGGCGTGTCGTCAACAATGTCGGCTCACCATTGAGCATCGGATCCCTCCACCTGAAGGTTTCGGCCTCCGGCGGTGTGACCATGTTCCCGATGGATGGTGAGGATCCGGACCGGCTGATGAACCAGGCGGATCTCGCGCTCTACCGAGCCAAGGGGCAGGGGCGGAACCAGGTCTGCGATTTCGACCCCAAACTGGGCATGATGATGCAGGAGCGTCGGATGCTCGAAGCCGACCTGGCGCTGGCCATTGAAGACGACCTGCTGACGCTGAACTATCAGCCGCAAGTCAGGCTTGGCGACGGATCGATCTCCGGATTTGAGGCGTTGGTGCGCTGGCATGATGATCGACGTGGCGCGGTTGCGCCGGCCGAGTTCGTTCAGATCGCCGAGGAAACCGGGCTGATCCTGAAAATGGGCGAATGGGTTCTGGAGACCGCGTGCCGTGAGGCGGTGAACTGGCCCAATGACCGTCGGGTGGCGGTCAATGTCAGCCCGGCCCAGTTCAAACAGGGCAATCTGGTCTATTCGGTGCAGCGCGCGCTGGCCAATTCGGGTCTTGACCCGGCCCGCCTCGAAATAGAGATCACAGAAGGTGTGCTGATCGATGATGAGGCGCGAGCGTTGAAAGTTCTGCGCGGGCTCAAGGATCTGGGAGTCGGTCTGGCGATCGATGATTTCGGGACCGGCTACTCATCGTTGAGCTATCTGCGGGCCTTCCCGTTCGACAAGATCAAGATCGACCGGTCTTTCATCACCGGTCTTCAGAATGACCCGGAAGCGCAGATCATTGTGCGGGCAACGATCGATCTGGCCCGCGATCTGAACATCGCCGTCGTTGTGGAGGGGGTCGAGGAATTCGACGAACTCGGCGCGCTTGGCTATCAACCGGACCTGGCCCTGCAGGGATATCTTCTGTCACGGCCATTGACCCGCGGTCTGATCTCGGGATTTGACGAGACATCGAAAGCGATCCGGGCTGAAATCGCGACCCTGGTTGGCTCATCAAGGCCGTTGCGGCAACGCAGCGCCTAGCGGGCCTGGGCATGTGACTCAGAAAAGTCCCGGTTGCTGTGCCGAGCCTAGTGGCCGCTCGAACCGACCTGTGTCCAGTGCGACCCGTGGCGCATCCAGACCGTAGCGTTTGATAGCGTTTCGGAAGCGGCTGGCGATCAGCTTGGCATAGGGGCCGGTGCCGCGTCCGCGCGTACCCCAATTGGCGTCATAGTCCTTGCCGCCGCGCATCTGCCTGATCAGGGACATGACGCGGGCGGCGCTGTCGGGCCGATGGTCGGCAAGCCATTCGCGGAACAGGTCGCGGATTTCCAGTGGCAGGCGCAGGAGGACGTAGGCCGCATTGTCGGCGCCAGCCTTCGCCCCCGCCTCGAGCAGGGGTTCGATCTCGTGATCGGTGAGGGCGGGTATGACCGGTGCCATCATCACGGTGACCGGTATGCCGGCCTGTTTGAGGGCGGTGATGGTTTCCAGGCGGCGATGTGGGGCTGCGGCGCGCGGCTCCATGTCGCGGGCGAGCCTGCGGTCGAGCGTGGTGATCGAGATGGCGGCCTTGACGAGGCCATCGGCGGCCATTGGCGCGAGAATGTCGAGGTCGCGACGGATCAGGGCGGACTTGGTGATGACGCTGATCGGATGCTTGTAGCGGGCGCAGACCTTGAGAATGTCACGTGTGTGCTGTCGCTCACGCTCCAACGGCTGCCAGGCATCGGTATTGGCGCCGATCATGATCGGTTTGGGTTGGTATCCGGCCTTGTTGAAATGGGATTCAAGCAGGGCCGGGCCATCCGGTTTGGCGAAAATCACGCTCTCGAAATCAAGGCCTGGCGAATAACCCCAATAGGCGTGACTGGGTCGGGCGTAACAATAAATGCAGCCGTGCTCGCAGCCCCGATAGGGATTGATCGAATGGTCAAAAGAGATGTCCGGCGACTGGTTGGTTGAAATGATCGATTTCGATGCGTCCCGCAAAACCATGGTCGCCAGCTTGGGCGGCTCGCCATCGGCGTAGGTCCATCCGTCGTCAAAGGCCTCTCGTCCCTGGGACTCGAATCGTCCCGACACGTTTGACCGAGCGCCCCGACCTCTCGCTCCGGGGCGGTGGAGCGGGGAGGCCTCCTGAGGGGCATTAAGGGCGTAGCCACCAGGGCGCTCGGTCATGTCCGCATCATGACTCAAAAATGGAACAAATCAAGAACAAATTTCTCGTCGCGAACAATCGGGCTGACCAGGCCCGCCGCGACATGGTCAGGTCGACGCGTCGAGCTGGTCTGATAGGGCCAACATGTCCTGCCAGGCGAGACGTTTCTCGCCGGGGCGGGCAAGCAGGTAACGTGGTGAGAATATCGGCAGTGCCTTGATCAACTCACCAGTGGGCTCACCCGCCGCGTCGCGCAAGGCATAATCCACCCAGCGCCCTCGCAGGCGGGTTATGGCCGTGTCGCTGCGCAACAGCGCCCGCGCGCCCAGTTCGCCCGCCAGAATCAGTATGTCCGGCTTTTTCAATGCGATGTGTCGCTCGACGAAAGGCAGGCATTGCGCGACTTCATCCTGGGTCGGGGCACGATTGCCCGGCGGGCGCCAACTCAGCATGTGGGTCAAATAGGCCTGGTCGCGTTCGACACCGATAGCGGCAAACATCCGGTCGAGCAGGCGACCGCTTTGACCGGCGAAAGGTTCGCCATGCTCGTCTTCTTCCCGGCCGGGTGCTTCCCCGACAAGCATTATGCGAGCGGCCTTGTCACCCCGAGCAAAGACCGTGTTGCGGGCCGTGCGTTTCAGGGCACAGCCTTCAAAGCTGTCGATGGCCTGCTTCAGGGCCTCGAGACTTTCAGCTTTGCTGGCACTCGCCTGGGCACTTGGTCCGGTGGTCCGGCTGTCGCCAAATCCGGCTGCCCGCGCGGCTTGTGGTGTCGCGGCGCGGATCGGTTCGCTCGCAGGCTGCCGCCGTGGTTCGGACGGTTGGCTTGAAACCGGTGCAGCGGGTGCCGGGCGGCTGACAATTGGCTCGTCCATCTCGATCCCGGCATCCGCCCACCAGGCGATAAGCGCCTGCAGCGCTTTCTCGTCTTGTGGGGTCAGGGCGGGTCCGGAATCGGTCATGGATTGACGTGCACGTTAACGTAATAGCTTTGATCCCGACGGCGGGACGCGCTAGATGGGTCTTCGATCCTAGGGTATGACCGAAGACCTGCAAGCCGAACACCGCATTAAACAGACAGCGATCACGAAACGGGAAGGGTGCCAGCCAGATGACCGACGCCGCAATCGAACGCGAATCCATGGAATATGACGTCATCATCGTCGGAGGTGGCCCGGCCGGCCTGTCCGCCGCGATCCGGTTGAAGCAGATGGCCGCCGAGGCGGGCAGCGAGATTTCCATCGCGCTGCTGGAAAAGGGTGCCGAGGTCGGCGCGCACATCCTGTCCGGAGCCGTGGTCGATCCCAAGGCGCTCAACGAACTCATCCCGAACTGGAAGGAGTTGGGCGCGCCGCTCGACGACGAGGTCAAGACCGACATCTTTGAAGTGCTTGGCGCCGCCGGATCAATCAGCCTGCCAACCCTGATGTTCCCGCCACTGATGAGCAATCATGGCTGTTACATCGTTTCGCTGGCCAATGTCTGTCGCTGGCTGGGCGAACAGGCCGAAGCGCTGGGCGTCGAAATCTATCCCGGTTTCCCGGCCGCCGACCTGATCGAGGAAGACGGTGTCATCAAGGGCGTGGTGACCGGTGATTTCGGTCTCGCCCGCGATGGCGGTCACAAGGATGGCTATCAGCCCGGCATGGAATTGCGCGGCAAGTACACGCTGATCGGTGAAGGCGTG
Source organism: Maricaulis sp. (assembly GCF_048268525.1). Taxonomy (GTDB): domain Bacteria; phylum Pseudomonadota; class Alphaproteobacteria; order Caulobacterales; family Maricaulaceae; genus Maricaulis. The sequence continues at coordinate 16,681 of NZ_JBLWVH010000030.1, forward strand.
CGCGGTTCGCTGGCGAAAAAGCTGATCAGCCGCTTCAACCTGTCCGAGGGCAAGGAGCCGCAGAAATTCGGCATCGGCATCAAGGAGCTGTGGCGGGTGAAGCCCGAGAATCACAAGCCGGGCATGGTCAAACACACCATGGGCTGGCCGCTCGATGGCCAGACCGGTGGCGGATCCTTCATGTATCATTTCGGCGATAACCTGGTCTCGGTCGGTTATGTCCTCCACCTCAACTACAAGAACCCCTACCTGTCGCCCTTCGAAGAATTCCAGCGCCTGAAGACCCACCCGGTGATGTCACCGGTGTTCGAGGGCGGCGAGCGGATTTCCTACGGCGCCCGCGCCATCACCGAGGGTGGCTACCAGTCCGTGCCCAAGCTGGCCTTCCCGGGCGGCGGGCTGATCGGCTGTTCGGCCGGATTCGTGAATGTGCCGCGCATCAAGGGCAGCCACAACGCCATGAAGACCGGCATGTTGGCCGCGGAAAGCGTGTTCGCGGCGATTGCCGAGGGCCGCCAGCATGATGAACTGGCCGACTACCAGACCGCCTATGAAAACTCTTGGGTCGCCAAGGACCTCAAGCGGGTCCGCAACGTCAAACCGCTCTGGTCAAAGCTGGGCACTTTCTTCGGCGTTGTTTTCGGCGGGCTGGACATGTGGTGCACCACGATCTTCGGCGGCTGGTCGCCGTTTGGCACGATGGGGCACGGCAAGACCGACGCGGAGAGCCTGGAGCCGGCGGCCAAGCACAAGCCGATCAATTATCCCAAGCCGGATGGCGTTTTGACCTTTGACCGCCTGTCCTCGGTCTTCATCTCCAACACCAATCATGAGGAAGATCAGCCGATCCACCTCAAACTCTCCGATGCCGAGTTGCAGAAACTGTCCGAGCTGGGCGAGTTTGCCGGCCCCTCGACCCGTTATTGCCCGGCGGGCGTCTATGAATGGGTCGAGGACGAGACTTCAGGCGACAAGCGCTTCCAGATCAACGCCCAGAACTGTGTTCACTGCAAGACGTGCGACATCAAGGATCCCAACCAGAATATCAACTGGACCACGCCTGAAGGCGGCGGTGGTCCGATGTACGCGAATATGTAGCGACAACCGCCTCCGGCCCTTGCGCCGGAGGGCCAGCGGGGCGAGCATGCGGGCATGAGTTTTCCTGTCCGCATGCTCCCGCTGATCCTGGCTGCCACGGCCTTGTCAGCCTGTGCCAGCCCGTCTTCTCCGCCTGAGGATGACGAGGCCTCCGTCTATGGAGCCTTCCTCGCGGCCCGCTATGCGGGTGTGAACCGGGACGTTGCCAGCGCCGCGGAAAACTACGCGCGCGCGCTCGATCAAGCCCCTGGCGACCCCACTCTGGCCGATCGCGCGTTCATCACGGCCTTGCTGGCCGGCGATCGGCAGCAGTCGGCGCGACTGGCCCAGGCGACCGTCGATGTTGGCGACCCCAGCCGTCTGGCGACGCTCTATCTCGCCGCCGACAAGATTGCCCGCCACGATTATGACGGCGCTATCGCCAGCCTGGAAGCGGCGCCGGACTATGGTCCGTTCAACACCCTGATGCGTGACCTGCTGATGCAGTGGGCCATGATGGGGGATGGCCAACAACTGGCAGCGATGGATGCGGCCAATTCCACGGCGGCACCGGAATTCCTGTCCGCGCACCTGTGGCTGCACAAGGCCATGCTCGCCGATATCGCCGGCGAAACCGAGGCGGCAGATGGGGCTTACCGGACCGCAGCCTACTCCTCGGTCTTCCCGCGTCTTGCGGCGGAGATGTATGGCAACTTCCTCGAGCGCAACGGGCGCTCCGATGAGGCGAGGGCGCTTTATCAAACCAATCTCGATGCCAGTCCCGACGAGCCTTTTGTGCTGGATGCCCTGCGTCGACTGGATGCCGGAGAACGGCCCGGAAGGCGTCTCTCGGTTCCGGAAATGGCGTCGCGATCGCTCTTCGGCCCCGCCACGGAACTCGCTGCCCAGGCCGATATGGACCTGTCGGTCATCTATTTGCGCATGGTCGAACGTCTTGACCCGGCCTACGCGCCGACACGGTTGAGCCTCGCCGGCACGCTGGAACGGATCAGCCTGCCCGAGGCAGCGCTGACCGAGTATGCGGCTGTCGCCGAAGGGCCATTCCGCTTTGCCGCGGACATTGACCAGATCTGGCTGCTCGGCCGGTTGGCCCGAACCGAAGAGGCCACGATGCTGGCCCGGCGTCTGGTGGATGAAAGCGGTGACATTGAAGCGCGCCTACTTCTGGCCGACCTGTTGCGGGTGCAGGGGCAGTGCCCGGAAGCCGTCACGTTGTATGAGCAGGTCATTGCGGACCGCGGCGCGGCGGGGCAGGCCGGTGACTGGCGCTATCATTACTATGCGGGCGCCTGCCACTATGACGCGGACAACTGGCCCGCCGCCGAGCGTCACTACGAAGCAGCGTTGCAACTGGCACCACGAGAAAGCCGGATTCTCAATGATCTTGGCTATTTCTGGATCGATCGGGGTGAGCGTGTCGATGAAGCGTTCGAGATGATCATGCTGGCCGCCGAGCTGGATCCGGAAAATGGCAATGTCATCGACAGTCTCGGCTGGGCCCACTACCGCCTCGGTCAGTACGAAGCGGCGGTTCTGGCGCTCGAGCGGGCAGCGGAACTCTCGCCGGGCAACGCCACCGCCAATTATCATCTCGGCGATGCCTACTGGCAGGTTGGACGATACCTGGAAGCAGGCTTCCAGTGGCGCCGGGCAATTGATCTGGATCCACGCCCTGAACAACGCGATGGCTTGGAATACCGACTTGCCCACGGCCAGCCGCCCGCTGGTCAGCAGGAGCGTGTCGTCGATGTCTCCGAGTCGGCGCACATGGCGGCGCCGGCAGACGGTGCGGGTGAACCTTGAATTCCGAACCGGTCACTGAACCCGCAGCCGCCAAGGTCAACCTGACCCTGCGCGTCGGCGCTGCCCGCACCGATGGCTATCATCCGCTCGACAGTCTGGTGGTTTTCGCCGACTGGGGTGACACCATCGAGGTGCGGCCGGCGTCGGGCCTGCTGCTGACCATGTCCGGCGAGGCTTCGCGGGCCCTGGCCGGTGATAACTCAAACCTGGTTCTGAAGGCCGCGCGGGCCTTGCAGGCCGCGGCGAATACCGACGCCGGGGCGATGATCCGGCTCGACAAGCAGATACCGGTCGAGGCCGGGCTTGGTGGCGGCTCGGCCGATGCGGCCGCGACCCTGAGAGCGCTGAACCGGTTGTGGGGCCTGAACTGGCCGCTCGACCGGCTCGCAGAGATTGGCCTGGCGTTGGGGGCGGATGTGCCGGCCTGTCTCTATTCGCGTCCCCTGCGCATGCGGGGAATTGGCGAATGGATCGACATCCTGCCCCGTTTCGACGGGCTCGAGGCGGTTATCGTCAATCCGGGCATCAGTGTGCCGACCGGTCCGGTCTTCAAGGCCTTCGACCAGTCCGACCCGGCGCCTCTGGCCGAAGCCGGACCGATCGGTGAGGACCGGCTGCATTGGTTGCGCGGTGAGGTGAATGCCCTGGAAACGGTGGCCTGTGCGCGGCATCCGGAAATTGCCGCAACGCTGGACTGGTTGCGCAAGCGCGACGGGGTGGAGCTGGCTCGCATGTCAGGCTCCGGCGCCAGCTGTTTTGCGCTGTGTCATGATCGTGCAGCCGCCGAAAGCGTGGCGGCAGCCCATGATGGTTTCGCGAGGGCGGTGCGACTGGGAGGCTCCGGCCAATGATACAGTCCGGGTCCGTAGGGCTGTTGGCCTTTGTGACGGCCCTGGTTGTGGCAGGGCTGGTTATGCGCGCCGGAATTCTTGACCATCCCAATGCCCGGTCCAGCCATGTCCGTCCAACGCCGCGCGGCGGTGGGCTGGGGATTGTCGTCGGTTTTCTTTTCTCGCTGGCGCTGATCCCGCTGCCCGCGCCGGCTGACCAGGCGATGCTGGGCGGGCTGGCACTGTGTGCGGTGCTGACCGCCTTGCTCGGTTTCGTCGATGATCTGGTGAGCTTGGACGGGCGAATCAAGTTCGCGGTGCTGGCGACAATCAGCCTGGCGCTTGCCGGAATGGCGGGTCCTGTGACCGATCTTGGTTTTGCGTTGCCGTGGCTGGCCGGTTGGCTCGGTTCGGCACTCTTTGTGTTCACGCTGGCGAATGCCGTGAATTTCATGGACGGATCGGATGGCCTTTTGGCCTCGACCCTGATCCCGGCCGCGCTGGCGCTCGGCGTACTCGCCGATGGTCCCGTCGCAGTTGCGGCGCTGGCCTTGGCTGCGGCGACGGCCGGCTTTGCCGTGTGGAATGCCCCATTGCTGGCAGCCCGGGGCAGATTGTTCAGCGGCGATGTCGGCGCGCTTGGCGGTGCGGTGATTTTCGCCGGCCTGTCTCTCGCTTGGGCGTCGACCGACCGGGGCGGATCGGTGTGGCTGGTGCCGCTTCTCGTCCTGCCATTGCTTGGCGATGTCTTGCTGACGATGGCGGCCCGTGTGCGCGCGGGACGCTCTGCCTTCGCCGCGCATCGGGCGCACGCCTATCAATTGCTCATCTCGATCGGGCTCAGCCATCGTCAGGTGGCGATGATCTGGGGCGGGATGAGCCTGTCATGTGGCGTGCTGGCGATTGTCGCCAGTGCCTTGCCATCCCACCTACAGCTGGCCTGCCTTGTCGTGGCCGTGGTGATTTTTACGCTGGGCCACCGCCGATGCCGCAAGCTGGCCAGTTCACACGGACTCGATATCCACCAGTAGGCGCGATCAGTAGGCGCGATCGACGACGAAATCGGCGAGGTCTTCCAGCGCTGCCCGCCAACTATTGGCCGGGAAGGCCGCCAGTGCTTCACGGGCGCGGCGGGCATGATTGCGCGCCTGGTTGACGGTTGCAGCCAGGGCGCCATGGGCGTTGACCAGTTTGACCGCCCGTTCGAAGTCTCCGTCGGTCTGGTCGCCCTGTGCGATGACCCGGTCCCAGAAGCCTGATTCCTCTGTCGAGGCGGCCGCAATGGCGAGCGCGACCGGCAGGGTCACCTTGCCCTCGCGGAAATCATCGCCGGTCGACTTGCCCAGCTTGGCCGAGGCGCCGCTGTAGTCGAGCGCGTCGTCGACCAGCTGGAAGGCCAGGCCCAGCTCGCGGCCATAGGTTTCCAGCGCCGCTTCCTCGCTTGCCGGGCGGTCGGCGACAATGCCTGATACCTGGGCTGCGGCGGCGAACAGGGCGGCGGTCTTGGCATCGATGATCTGCATGTAGGTCTCGACCGACACACCGACATCCTTGACCGCAGAGAGCTGGCGCACCTCGCCCTCGGCAATAGTCGAGGCCGCATCGGACAGGACGCCGAGCGCTTTCATCGATCCGGCTTCGACCATCAGGGAAAAGGAGCGGGCGAACAGGAAGTCACCGACCAGTACCGAGGACGCATTGCCCCAGACCAGATTGGCGGCAGCCTTGCCGCGTCGCATGCCGCTCTCGTCGACGACGTCGTCGTGCAGCAGCGTGGCGGTGTGGATGAACTCGACGGCGGCAGCCAGCTTCAGCGGCGCAATGTCGGAACAGCCGATCATGTTGGCGGCGGCGACCGTGATCATTGGCCGGACGCGCTTGCCGCCGGCCTCGATCAGATAGCGGGCCAGTTCAGGGATCAGCTCGACATGGCTGTCCAGCCGCTCAAGAATGAGCGCGTCGACCCGGCGCATGTCGTCATGGGCCAGCATTGCCAGCGCTTCGGCCGCATTCGGCCTGTCGGCGCTGTTTGCGACCGTTGCCGTTTTGACACTCACCATGCTGTCCACGCCAGCTGTCCTCTTGATGCAGGCCCGATTGCTTCCGACAATAGAAATCGAGCGACCGCCCGGCAAGCGCAAGGGGCGGTGACGAAACAGCACAGGTCGGGCGGGCCGTTCTGCCTTGGCCGATCAACGACAATTAGCGCGGAGGCGTGCCGACGTGAAAGAAGTCCTGCGGACCAATGATCCGGTCAAACTTTCCTACGCCCAGTCCTTGCTGCGCGACGCCGATATTGAGCCGATCGTGCTCGATCAGGGCATGTCATCCATGTATGGTGGCGGGCTGCCAATGATCCGCGCGCGAATCATGGTGGTCGATGAAGATGCCCGTCGGGCCGGGGAATTGCTCGCCGACCTGCGCGAGGACGAGGCGTGAGCACGACGCTCGACCGTCTGCTCGATGGCCGGGTTGTCCTGCGTCAGGGCAAGGACGGCTATCGCGCCGGCATGGATGCCGGCCTGCTGGCGGCGTCGCTGAATGCGGGTGAAGGCGAGAGCCTGGCCGAATTTGGCTGTGGTGCCGGAGCGGCGCTGCTGTGCGCCGCCTGGCGGCTCACCGGGGCGAGTTTTGTCGGTGTCGAACGCGATCCCGAAGCGGCGGCCCTGGCCGGCGAGAATGCGGCGGCCAATGGCATGGGCGCGCGGGTGAGGGTGCAAAACTCCGACATCACCCAGCTGGGCACCTCGCTGAAGGTCGACCAGGTCTTCTTCAATCCGCCCTTCTTTGATGACCCGTCGGCACTGCGTGCTCCGAAAGACGAGAAACGCGCCGCCTGGCTGACCGGCGACGTGCCCTTTGCCGACTGGGTGCGCTGCGCGGCCCGGGCTTTGAAGGCCAAGGGCAGGCTCACCCTGATCCACCGCGCTGACCGGCTCGCTGATATCCTGACCGCGCTTGACCGGTCCTTTGGCTCGGTGGTGATCAAACCGGTACATCCGCGCGCCGGCGAGCCGGCCAAACGGGTCATTGTTCGCGCGACGATTGGCGGCAAATCGCCGCTGGTCCTGCTGGCCCCCTTGGTCCTGCATGACGGTGAAGGCCATTCTGCCGAGGCAGATGCCATCCTGCGCGGTCGCGCTGTCGTCGAGATGGGCTGATCCGAACGCCTGTCATTTAGTCCACGTCATCCCGACGAAAGTCGGGACTCAGCTCGAAGCTTGGCGTGCCCGCGTGAGACGCCGACGCGGCGGCAGGACTGGGTCCTGACTTTCGTCAGGATGACGGTAGAGTAGGCAGCCGTGGAACGATGGAGGTTCGCGCATGACCATAACGATCATCCTCGTCGTCCTCGCTTTTGTCCTGTTGATCGTTCTGGGCGCACGCGGGCGAAAGCAGCGGGACAATGCGGCGGAGGCGGCGCGGCGGGCTGTCGAGACCCGCTTTGAACCACACGAGCGCGATGCTGCGTCGCACAAAGACGAGGACTCGCGCGCTTGATTACAAGGCCCGGCTTGCCTAGTGTTCGCGCGATTTCTTGATCTCGATATATCCAGCGGGAATTAATGCCATGACGGTCGAAAAAGCGCCCTCCTTCCAGGAGCTGATCCTCCGTCTTCAGAGTTATTGGGCGAGCAAGGGGTGCGCCATCCTGCAGCCCTATGACGTCGAGGTGGGCGCCGGCACGCTGCACCCGGCGACCACGCTGCGTTCGCTCGGCCCGCGTCCCTGGAAGGCGGCCTATGTCCAGCCCTCGCGTCGTCCCGGCGATGGCCGCTATGGCGAGAACCCGAACCGGCTGCAGCATTATTACCAGTTCCAGGTCCTCCTCAAGCCGTGCCCGGCTGACCTGCAGGATCTCTATCTCGGCTCGCTCGATGCCATCGGCATCGATCGCGACCTGCATGATGTCCGCTTCGTGGAAGATGACTGGGAAAACCCGACCGTCGGCGCCTGGGGTCTGGGCTGGGAAGTCTGGTGCGACGGCATGGAAGTCAGCCAGTTCACTTATTTCCAGCAAGTTGGCGGCCTCGATGTCGACCTCGTCTCCGGCGAGTTGACCTACGGGCTCGAGCGTTTGGCGATGTATGTCCAGGGCGTAGAGAATGTCTACGATCTCGACTTCAATGGGGCCGGCCTCAGCTATGGCGACGTCTTCCTGGAAGCCGAGAAACAGTACTCGGAATTCAATTTCGAGCATGCCGATGTCGACATGCTGATCGAGTGGTTCAAGGGCGCGGAGAACCAGTGCATGGCGCTGCTCAATCTCGACAAGCCGCTGCCGCTTCCGGCCTATGATTTCTGTCTCAAGGCCTCCCACCTCTTCAACCTGGTCGACGCCCGCGGCGCCATCTCCGTCGCCGAACGCGCCAGCTGGATCGCCCGCGTCCGCGAACTCGCCAAGGGCTGCGCCGATGCCTGGGTAAAAAGCGAGCGGGCGCTGGTGGAGGTGGCCGGGTGATGAACTTGCGCACACAGGTCCTTCCCCTTGATGGGGAAGGTGGGCCGGCGCGAAGCGGCGGGTCGGATCGAGTGAAACGCGCAGCGTTCCTTCTCCAACCGCCCGTCACCCACTCCGTCTCGCCCTGCGGGCGATCCACCTCGCCCATCAAGGGCGAGGACCTGACGAGCCCGGAGACCTTCCCATGAAACTCCCCTTACGCGGTGGCTGTCAGTGTGGCGCGGTGCGCTATGAGATCACGGTGAATCCGATGGCGCTGTATTGCTGCCATTGCACGACCTGCCAGCAGCAATCCTCCTCGGCCTTTGGCATGTCCATGCTGGTGCCGCGGGACGGGTTCAGATACCTCAAGGGCGGAGTGGCGGCCTTTTCGATTCCGACCGAAAGCAAGTCGAAAAAGCTGGGTCATTTCTGCGGTGATTGCGGCACGCGCATTGCCAATGACACGGCGGGCAAGCCGGCCCTGTCCTTGAAGGCCGGCACGCTGGACGACCGTGCAAAGCTGAAACCCGTCGGTCATATCTGGGTCAAATCGGCCCAGGACTGGATGATCTTTGAAAGTAATGCGCTGATCTATGAAGGTCCGCCTGATGACGGTTATTTCGCGCTTATGCAGCGTTATGCCGACCAAGAATACGCCTCCTGAGCGGAAAGCCCGACACAATGTCCGAACTCCTGTTTGAAATCTTCTGCGAGGAAATCCCGGCCCGCATGCAACCGCGCGCCGAGGCCGACCTGGAAAAACTGCTTGGCGACCGGCTCAAGGCGGCCGGTCTGGCGTGGACTTCTTTGAAGACCTTTGCCGGTGCGCGTCGACTCGGTCTGGTGATTGAGGGCCTGCCGGTGAAGACGGCGGATGTCAGCGAAGAGCGCAAGGGGCCGCGCGTCGGCGCGCCGGACAAGGCCGTGGAAGGCTTTTTGCGCGGGGCCGGTGTGGCGTCGCTGGATCAGTGCGAGAAGCGCGAGGACAAGAAGGGCGAATTCTGGGTCGCCAGGATCGAAAAGCCCGGTCGCGCCACCGCCGAGGTGATTGCCGAGGCGATCCCCGACATGATGAAGGCCTTCCCCTGGCCCAAATCGATGAAGTTCGGCGAGGGCGAGAAGACCCAGCGCTGGGTCCGCCCAATTCAGCGTCTGGTGTGCGTGTTCGATGGCGATGTCGTGCCGGTCGAGGTGTTCGGCATCACGGCGTCGAATGTTACCGAGGGCCATCGCCGCATGGGGCGTGGTCCTTTCACGGTTTCAAACTTCGCCGGCTACAAGTCCGTGCTGGAAGGCGAGGGGCATGTCCTGCTGGACCGTGCCAACCGTGAGGCGCTGATCCTCGATGGCGCGCGCAAGGTGTGCAGCGACGCCAGGTTTGAACTGGTCGAAGACGCCGGTCTCCTGACCGAGGTCGCCGGCCTGGTGGAATGGCCGGTGCCGGTGCTGGGCGAGATGGATCCGGACTTCCTCGACCTGCCGCCGGAAGTCATCACCCTGACGATGAAGACGCACCAGAAATACTTCGCGGTGCGCGATCCCAAGACCGGCCAGCTGGTCTCCAAATTCGTCACCATTGCCAACCAGGTCGCGCCCGATGGCGGTGCCGCGATCGCCGCCGGCAATGCCCGCGTCCTCTCGGCGCGCCTGTCGGATGCCCGCCATTTCTGGGACAATGACCGCAAGACGCCGCTCTCGGACATGGCCGCACAGCTGTCGAAAGTGACCTTCCACGAGAAGCTGGGCACGGTGGCAGACAAGGTCGAGCGCGTCGCCGCCCTGGCCCGCGAACTGGCCCCGGTCGTCGGTGCCGATCCGGACCTGGCCGAAAAGGCCGCCCGCCTCGCCAAGGCCGATCTCGTCTCCGAAATGGTCTATGAATTCCCCGAGCTGCAAGGCGCGATGGGCCGCTATTACGCGCTGGACCAGGGCGAGGACCGGGCTGTCGCGGATGCGATCAAGGATCACTACAAGCCGCAGGGGCCTTCGGATGAGGTCCCGACTGCGCCGGTCTCGGCGGCCGTCGCGCTGGCCGACAAGCTGGATACGCTGGCCTCGTTCTGGGTGATCAGCGAGAAGCCGACTGGTTCCAAGGACCCGTTTGCGCTGCGTCGTGCGGCGCTGGGGGTCATCAAGATTTGTCTGGATGGAAACCTTCGTCTCCCTCTGACATCAGCGCCGGGCAAATACTCGCTTCAGATGGCGAGTGGCCGCGCGTTGATCGATGCCTTGCTCGTTGCGGCGCGGAACGATGACCGAGACCTGTTCGACCAGTTGGACCGCAGCGCTGGCGGCGGAGGCGCTGCGCCTGATTGGGATGCTGCCAAGTCGCTGTCTGGGTGGCGCGACGCCGGAAGTGAAGATCTTGTTGCGGTACCCTACCAGTGCTTCGGCGATGCGGATGCGCCGTACGACCTCCTCGTCTTCTTCGCCGACCGCCTCAAAGTCCACCTCCGTGACGAAGGCATCCGTCACGATGTCATCGACGCGGTCTTCGCGCTCGGTGATGACGATCTCGTCCGTGTCACCCACAAGGCCCGCGCCCTGCAGGCCTTCCTCGATACCGAGGATGGCGCGGCGCTGCTGGCGGGGAACAAGCGGGCCTCGAACATTCTCGCCAAGTCCGAGGATGATCTTTCCGGCGAGCCGGATGAGGACTATCTCGCAAACGCGCCCGAATCGGCCGAGCGCGCGCTGATCGCGGCTCTCGCGTCTGCAGGCCCCGCGGCGACCGCGGCGCTGGAAGCGGAAGACTTTGCCGCGGCGATGACAGCGCTGGCTTCGCTCCGTGCACCGATTGATGCATTTTTCGACGACGTGACCGTTAACACGGAGGACGCTGCGTTGCGCCGCAACCGTCTTCTCTTATTGTCCGCCATTCGCACGGCCATTCGCGCCGTCGCCGATTTCGACAAGATTTCAGGCTAGGGGCCCTTTCATGACTGCAGATACCAAATGGGTTTACGCCTTTGGCGGTGGTGACAGTGAAGGTGAAGCCGGCATGCGCGAGCTGCTGGGCGGCAAGGGCGCCAACCTTGCCGAGATGGCCAAGCTGGGCCTGCCGGTCCCGCCGGGATTCACCCTGACCACCGCAGTCTGCACGGCGTTTTACGACAATGACCAAGCCTATCCCGACACGCTGAATGGCCAGGTCGAGGCGGCGCTGACCAAGCTTGAGACGGCTGTCGGCAAGGCCTTTGGTGACCCGTCAAACCCGCTTCTGGTCTCGGTCCGCTCGGGCGCCCGCGCCTCGATGCCGGGCATGATGGATACCGTCCTGAACCTCGGTCTCAATGACGAGACAGCGGAAGGACTGGCCAAGCTCTCCGGCGATCGCCGCTTTGCCTATGACAGCTATCGCCGCTTCATCCAGATGTATTCCGATGTGGTTCTGGGGGTCGATCACAGCGTGTTCGAGGACATTCTCGACGGTTTCAAGGACGATAATGACTATTCGCTCGACACCGAGCTGAGCGCTGATGACTGGGTCAATATCGTTGCCGAGTACAAGGCCGCCGCCGCGCGCGAGCTGGGCCGTGACTTCCCGGCTGATCCGCGCGAGCAGCTCTGGGGCGCCATTGGCGCCGTGTTCGGCTCGTGGATGACCGATCGCGCTAAGACCTATCGCCGTCTGCATGACATTCCGGCCAGCTGGGGCACGGCGGTCAATGTCCAGGCGATGGTGTTCGGAAACATGGGCGAGACCTCGGCGACCGGTGTGGCGTTTACGCGCGACCCCTCGACCGGCGAGAGCGGTTATTACGGCGAATACCTGGTCAATGCCCAGGGCGAGGACGTCGTGGCCGGCATCCGCACGCCGCAATGCCTGACCGAGGCGATGCGGATCAAGATGGGCGATGACAATCCGTCGATGGAAACGGCCATGCCGGAGAGCTATGCCGAGCTGGCCGCTGTCTTCGACAAGCTGGAACGCCATTATACCGACATGCAGGACATAGAGTTCACGGTCGAACGCGGCCGCCTGTGGATGCTGCAGACCCGCAATGGCAAGCGCACCGCCAAGGCAGCGCTGAAGATCGCCGTCGACATGGCGACCGAAGGCCTGATCTCGACCGATGAAGCCGTGATGCGCGTCGATCCGGCCCAGCTGGACCAGCTCCTCCACCCGACGCTTGATCCCAAGGCCGAGCGTGATGTGCTGACCTCCGGTCTGCCGGCGTCGCCGGGTGCCGCCTCGGGCACGGTGGTGTTCGACAGTGACGAGGCCGAAGAGCTGGCCAAGGCTGGCCAGAAGGTCATCCTGGTCCGCATCGAGACCTCGCCGGAAGACATTCACGGCATGCACGCCGCCGAGGGCATCATCACCGCACGCGGTGGCATGACCTCGCACGCCGCCGTGGTGGCGCGTGGTATGGGGCGTCCTTGCGTCTCCGGTGCCGGCCAGATCAAGATCGACTATGCCGCCAAGCAATTCGCGGTCGGTCGCCGTATCGTCAAGCATGGCGAGATGGTGACGATTGATGGCGCATCGGGCCAGGTCCTGATGGGCGAGGCCAAGATGATCAAGCCCGAGCTGACCGGTGATTTCGGCAAGCTGATGGTATGGGCCGACAAGGCCCGCCGGATGAAAATCCGCACCAATGCCGAAACCCCGGCCGATTGCGAGACCGCGGTCGAGTTTGGTGCTGAAGGCATCGGCCTTTGCCGCACCGAACACATGTTCTTTGATGCCGACCGGATCGCCGCGGTGCGCGAGATGATCCTGTCGAACGACCAGGACGGTCGCGTCACCGCACTCGACAAGATCCTGCCGATGCAGCGTGACGACTTCGCCCAGATCTTCCGCATCATGGGCGAGCGCCCCTGCACGATCCGCCTGCTCGATCCGCCGCTGCACGAATTCCTGCCGCACACCGAGGAAGACGTGATCGATGTCGCCAAGGCGACCGGCCTGCCGGCTGACCAGCTGATGGCGCGGGCACGGGATCTGGCCGAGAGCAATCCGATGCTCGGTCATCGCGGTTGCCGTCTGGGTATCACCTATCCGGAAATCTACGAGATGCAGGCGCGGGCCATTTTCGAGGCCCAGGTGGCAGTCGAGAAGGAAACCGGCTTCCAGCCGCTCGCTGAAGTCATGATCCCGCTGGTCGCCGCACCGGCCGAGCTGGCCATTCTCAAGGCGCGCGTCGCCGGGGTCGCCAAGGCTGTGGCCGAGGAAAGCGGTGGCAAGCCGAAATACCTGATCGGCACCATGATCGAACTGCCGCGTGCGGCGCTGATGGCCGGCCTGATTGCCGAGGATGCCGAATTCTTCTCCTTCGGCACCAATGACCTCACCCAGACCACATTCGGCCTGTCGCGCGATGATGCCGGCAAATTCCTCAGCGAGTACATCGAGGCGGGAATCTTCGAGAAGGATCCCTTCGTCACGCTCGATCGCGATGGCGTCGGCGATCTGGTGCGAATCGCCGCCGAGCGGGGCCGTTCGACCCGTCCGAATCTCAAATTGGGCATCTGCGGCGAGCATGGTGGTGACCCGTCTTCGATCGATTTCTGCGAGGAAACCGGGCTCGATTATGTGTCCTGTTCGCCATACCGCGTGCCGATTGCGCGTCTGGCAGCAGCCCAGGCCCGCTTGCGTCGCCAGTAGCATCTGATTGGAATCACGCATGAAAAACTCGCCCTTCTTGGCAGGGGCGAGTATTTTCTTATTTGTAACCAAGCAGGCGTCTTGACCGTTAAGTTGCCCTCCCATAGAGAGGCGCGCTCGTTTCACGAAGGATTCAGGTCCGGCGCGTCATGATGATCAGGTCGCTGGACGGCATGATTCGTGAAAGGCCGAACTTGACGCTGGACAGGAAATACGGAGACCGAATGGACCTCGACGCGGCACGCAGCCAGCAAAAGCAGGTGGCGACAGCATTGCATATGCTGGCGACCCTGGTGCTGTGCGCGCTGACCGTGCTGCTCCTGAATTCGGCTTCCGACCGGGCCCGGCAGCAGGACGAGACGCTGATCTGGCAGGCCATGGCCTCGCGCTATCTGCAGGCTGGCGATGTCGATTCGGACTGGCAGGCGCCCGAGCAATTGCGGATTGCCTCGTTGATGCTGCAGGCCGACAGCGATGCCGGAGTCGTGCTCACGGCCCGCCCGCTGGATGACCTGCGCACCTTTGACAGCTCGCACTTCGAAAATGCCGCGGGGATCAGCGCCCAGGTCGATTGCCTCGCCACAGCCATCTATTATGAAGCCCGCAGTGAAGGCTTTGTCGGTCAGCTGGCCGTCGCCCAGGTTGTCATGAACCGGGTCGAAAGCACGCATTATCCGAGTTCGATCTGTGGGGTCGTTTTTGAGGGGGCCGAGCGCCGCACCGGTTGCCAGTTCAGCTTTACCTGTGATGGCTCCATGAACCGTGAGCCGCGCGGCCGTTCCTGGCGTCGCTCGCAACTGGTCGCCCAGCACGCCTATATGGGCTTCGGCCGCGACGTCACCCGCCGCGCCACGCATTATCACACCGTCGCTGTTGACCCGTACTGGAACGATAATCTGGTGCGCACGCGCCGTATCGGCACGCACATCTTCTATCGTTTCGCCACACGCCGCGAACGCGCTGCGGGCATTGTGCGCGAGCGGGACGCGTAGGCATCGCGACGCTCTGATTTACTCCCGGTGTTCTGCCGCCGCTGTGCTGGCGCTGCATCGCCCTTGGCGGCGCCAAATTCATTGTTAATGTGTTGTTCCTAGTCTGCGTGTTCTGACCGAGTGCTTTTCAAGTTCCCGTGGAGACCGCATGGCGATCGCCCAATCCGGCAACACCCCTGACCGACTTTGGCTTTGCATGGCCGACAGCAACCGTACGCGGATCCTGTCGCGTGCCCTGGCCAAGGGGCTGGGCATGACCGTCTATCTGGGTCCGACAATGGACCAGGAGGGACCGGTTGCGATCATTGTCGCGGATGATGCCCATGCGAGCCGCATCGCCGAGGCGCGCACGAATGCAGCGCCCAAGCAACGATCCTTGCTGGTTACCGCCGGAACGCGTCGCGCTGGTGCGGACATTTTTCTTGATCATGACGCTGACGCCGGCACGGTTGCCAATGCGATCGAAGGGTTGAGCAGCTATCGCGCCAACGAGATGTTGATTCCGGCTGATGCCGGGATCGGCCTCGGGGCTACACAGACACTGGAGGCCGGGGAGTTCTCGATCCAGACCCGCGAACAGGCCAGCGATGTCGCCATCCTGCTGGCACGGGCAACGCCGAGGCCCTGTGCAACAGCGGTCGGACTCTATGTCCTGCTCGCCAATGCCATCGAGCACGGAAATCTGGGTTTTGATGCAACCGAGAAAGCCAAGGGGCTGGCCGAGGGCAATTGGAGCCGGAAACTCGCCAAGCGCATGGCGGAGGCTGAGTTTGAAAACCGGCGGGTGCGCCTGCGGTTCCAGCGCGGCGGCCGGATACTCTCCTTCATCATCCAGGATGATGGCGACGGGATCGACGCAGAGACCGCCGAAATGGCAGACCCGTCCCGTGCCGGGTATCGCGGCAAGGGGATCAAGCTGGCCAAGTCGATGGGCTTTGGTCAGGTCAATTATCTCGGTGTTGGCAACACGGTTGAGGCTGCGATTCTGTTGCCCCAGGTGGTTGAGGCGACCCAGACAGCCCGGGCTGCCGCCGCTCGTTGATCCGGCCCGGCCGGCATGAACAGCATCTGAACCGACCGCTCAGGCCCGCCTCATGGTGGCCCGGCTAAAGTCTGCTCCACAACGGAAATTCATCCGGAAGGGAGCCGCACATGACCCGCCTCAAAGCTTTTGCCAGTATCTTCGCCCTGGGCGCCGCCCTGACAACCGCCCTGCCGGCTGCTGCCCAGGCCCAGGGCCGGAACGGGATTGACCTTCAGCCGGGCCGCGATTGCGGCATCCAAGTCTATCTGTCCAACTCATCCGGTGTTGCCATCCCCAAAGCGGATGTCCAGCTGAACGGTTCCTACGTGTTTCGCCTCTACCAGGCGATTCCGACCAGCGACGTCAATCTGAGCCTCAGCGGAGGTTTCAACAGCAATGGTGCTCACGATACCGCACTGTCGCGCAGCAGTTTCGGACTCGGCTATGTCGTGCCCGGCGGCTATCGCGGTATGGACGAATTGCGCGATGCCGAGCTCGGCCAGGACGCCATGCTGGTGGGCTCGCTCGCCGTCTATGACCGGGCAGGCCGACTGACCTGTTCGACGCAGCAAGTCGATATCATGCCGATGAGCCTGATCACCTACAGCCGCCCGGTTATTCAGCAGAACAGGAACCGTGTCGCGGTCTCCGGGCCGACCCCGGCCGAACAGGCGCAAGCGCGAATCGCTGCGGCGAACGCCGCCAACCCGCCGGCCTCCATGCGTCTGACACCGGCGCAATGCGCCCGTCTCCGCGCCGCCCGTCCGGCACAGTGCACCTACGACTGACCTGACTGAACCCTTTGACCCCCAACTGGCCCGCCCTGCTTGCAGTGGCGGGCCTTTTTCTTGGTGTTTCCAACAACATGAACGAAATCGCCCTTCGTGTTCACCTAGCTGATCTGACTATGAATACCTCCCTCAGCATTCACTCATCACGGCCTCTTTAGAACAGGTGACAGGCTTCGATGCATCGGGCGTCGGCCAGCAAAATGGAGTAGTCAAAATGAAGACCCGCTTTCTCATTGCCAGCGCCCTCGCGGCAGTTTCCATCCTCGGCACGGTCGGTGCAGCTGAAGCGCAATCGCGCAATCGCGTCTCGGTCGCCCAGCAGGGCTACCAGAACGATATCGCCGGCCGCCAGTCGGGCTACCGCCAGAGCATGGTGATCAACCAGCGCGGTGAACGCCAGTATGTCACGGTCATCCAGGACGGTGCCCGCAACGGCACCACGGTCGGCCAGAACGGCCGCTACAATGAGGCCCATGTCGACCAGTTTGGCCGCAACAATGACGCGGTCGTCGGTCAGCAAGGCCGCAACAACTACGCGTCGAACATCCAGACGGGCCGTCGCAACATCGTTGGTGTGTCCCAGATGGGCCGCAACAACACCGCGGTGACCGATCAATACGGCAACAACAATGCCGCCGGTGTGATCCAGGTCGGCAATGGTAACTCTGCCAATCTCCGCCAGACCGGTTCTGGCAATGTGACCCTGATCATCCAGGGCGACCACTAGGACGACCCCGCCTGGCGCAGCGGCACTCTGCCGCTGCGCCGACCGGGCCGCCCCCAGCCTAGGAGGCTGATATGGGGATTAAGTTGATTTCCTTGAGTTCTCTGGCGGCTCTCGCCAGCATCTGGTTCGCCGTCGAGGTGGACGAAGCGCCAGCCGAGGCGCGAATGGCCCAGCTCGGGTCCGGCCCGGCTTGCGGCATTGACCTGACCGAAACCGTCGATGGCCTGGTGGTCACGGCCTGGAGCGCGCCCGACGCTGGCGCCAGCTGGGACATGATCATCACCCAGCGCACGGGCGGCGGCTCGTTCGACATCTACCAGGGCGGCGATATCGATGCCCTCGGCGAAGGCGCCGTCATCCTGTCCGACATCACCCTGGACATGGAGACGGACTTCAATGCCCGGCTCTCCACCTGGAGCCCGCAAGGCGAGTTGCTCTGTCGCTGGGGCCAGGAAGCCTGACAGACTGAAAACCCGTCGCGGATTGCCAGCGATACCGGATCCAGCGCGACCGGGACGCCGCCCAGCGGGTCCCGGTCGGCCTGTACCCGGTCCCGGCTGTACGACCGGGCTGACGATGCCTTGCCCTGGTTCGCGCGGCTCCCCATCTGAGCTTCACCAATCAATGGGGAGATACCTGAATGAGCCTGACCCTGTCATCCGTGGCCCGAACCCAGCTGGACCAGGTCTACCGCGCCCTCGACATCATCCTGACCAAAGGCGAGGCGCACGCTCGCAGCAAGGAGGTTGAAGATGGTGTCTGGCTCAACTGGCGACTGACGCCAGACATGTTCACGCTTGCCCGCCAGGTGCAGCTGGTATCGGACTTCACTGTCCGCGGCATGTCGCGCCTGGCCGGTGTCGACCCCATCTCGATCGCCGATGACGAAACCAGTTTCGCCGATCTGCGGGCCCGCATCGCCAAGGCCCGCGAGGCGGTCTGGGCGCTGGACACGGCCGCCATCGACGCGGATCCGCACGCCGACATTACCTTTCCGGCCGGCCGTGAACGCGAGATGACCCTGCCACGTCAGGCCTACCTGCAGAATTTCGTCCTGACCAATGCGCTATTCCACGCCTCGACCGCCTACAACATCCTGCGTCAGCTCGGCGTTCCGGTGGGCAAGGCAGACATGATGGGCATCGGCACCGGCTAGTCGGCGCGATCACAAGGCACATTGTACCGGTCGGGCCGCATCTGCCGCATGCCCGACCGGTCCGGCCTTGGCATTGTCCCGGTCCAGCCCTACTTCCAAGGCATGAGCCAACCACACGACCTTCCTGACGAGCTGCCGCTCTTTCCGTTGCAGGGCGCGATCCTGCTTCCGGGTGAAATCCTGCCGCTGAACGTGTTCGAGCCGCGTTATCTCAACATGCTTGATGATGTGCGCAATGGTGGCGGCCACCTCGGGATCATCCAGTCGCGGTCAGGCAGTGACCCGGAGCGTCCGGCCCTGGCCGCAACCGGGACGGCGGGGCGCCTCAAGCAATGGCAGGAAACCGGTGATGGCCGCTATCTGATCAGCCTGGTCGGTGTGTCGCGCTTTCGCCTCGCCGCTGAACTGGACCGTCAGACGCCCTATCGGGTCGCAAAGGCAGACTATGGGCCCTTCGCCGAGGACCGACTGCCCCGAGGTGAGCTCGAGGGTGATCGCGAGGCATTCCTGCAAAAGCTCCAGGCCTGGTTCAAGGCCGAACACCTGACGGCTGACTGGTGCAGTCTGCAGGCTGCGCCGCTGGCGAAACTGGTCGACCAGCTGTCAATGTCGGCACCGTTTCCCTCAGCTGACCGCCAGGCCTTGCTGGAGGCACAAGGGCCGGCAGAGCGACTGCGGCTGATGCAGGCATTGCTGGATGTCGGCAATGGCGGGCACACAGGTGGGACCTTGCATTAGGTCCCGATCCTTCCGACCAGTCAGCCAGTGACGTTTGAAGGGACTCGACTGTCGAGCCAGGTGCGTGCGGCCTGGCGCGAGCGACAGGCCAGCGCCACCCCACCTCGCGCGTCAATTTGTTCGGTGATCCGGGCGACCTGACCGGTCTGGTCCGGTCGGCATATGATCGCGGTCGGGACATGATGACAGAGCCGGGCCAGGACCCGTGCCCGCTCTTCCCACTCGAAGTCGGTAAATTCGTACTGCGCGCCGCGGACATCGAACACGATACCGCCGATATCCGAATTGGCCATGAATGACTGGAAGGACCGCCCCGGGTCGCGACCCATTGCAGCCGTACGCGTTCCCTCTGTCCGCATCTCCAGCACATGGCCGTCGATCCGGATTTCAAAGCCTTCCATGGAATAGGCCTGGGCCACGCGCTCTCCCTTTTGTTCGCAGAAGGGGCGGTTATCGCGTCAATCATGCCAAGAATAAGGCCGCTTGACCAATTTCCGGCAAATCCTGAACAGAGCAGCGATGCATATTCGGGTAGCTATCGTGTCTTTCGGGCAAGTGTTGCGAAGCTGGTCGGCATGAACGGGTCTAGAGGAGTCGCCTCGGTGGACCATCTGTCCTCGTAGAAGCCTTCGATCGAAAATCCGGCCTCGATCTGACCGCCAATCTGGTCCTGGAGGCTGTGCGAGTATTCCAGTGCCTCGCGGTTCCGGATGCGGGCCTCGTGCAATTCGGTCGGCAGGTCGCGCACAGCCCGGAAGGGCAGTTTGTAGCGGGCAATCAGAGGGCCCCCCGCATCCACATCATCATGGTCGAACAGGAAAAAGTCCGGGTTCATGAAGCCGGACAGGAGACGGCCGCCGCGCTTCAGCACAGCGGCGCAATCACGCCAGACCGGGGCAAGCTGGCTGGCGAACACGTTCGAGGTCGCGTGAAAAATCAGATCATAGCCGCCGCCCACCGCATCAGCGAAATCGGTCATGTCGGCCTCGACCGTGGTCAGCGCCAGGCCTTCGCGTGCCGCCACTTCGGCATCCTTGGTCAATTGGGCCGGGGACAGGTCGACGCTGGTCACCTCGGCTCCGGCAGCGGCGAGGATCGGCGCCTGCTGGCCGCCCGCACTGGCAAGGCACAGCACACGGGCGCCGGCAATGTCACCGAACCAGTCGCGTGGCACCGCCTTGTTGGGCGTCAGGATGATCGACCAGTCGCCGCTTCGCGCCGCGGCGATGGTGGCCGCATCGACCGGCTGACACCATTCGCTGGTCCCGCTCTCACTCTCGGCGTTCCAGGCGTCGCGATTATGGTCGTGCACATTCATGGCCGGGCCTCCCGATGAGGGGCGATAGCGCCCCGGCCGCAGCCCGGCAAGGGGTCAATCCGGTTTGCGCGCTTTCAGGCAGGCACAATCCTTCATCTCCGACGCGCACAGCCGGTCCAGCCATTCATCCAGGGCGATGGCGAGAATGCGTTGCTGTGACCAGTTCATCTGCACCGAGACAGTGCCCAGTCGCCGTTTCTGCTCGGCGGTCAGGCGGACGCTGGCGCGAAAGGCCAGCGGGGCGTCGGGGCCGGGCAGCGGGGGCGGCGAATTGGGGGGCGCCGCCCCGCTGCAACACCCACCCAGCGGCGAGGCGGGAGCGGGTGTGTCCACTGCCGGTTGGCCCGGCTTTTCGGGACCCGTGTTCAAGCGAGCCGGTTGACGGGCCGGCCCGGCCTTGCGGGCAATCAGGGGTGTGTCTGTCCGCGGCAGGTCGGCATCGCGGCGTTGCGGCTGGTCGGTATAGGAGACC
>NZ_JBLWVH010000031.1:0-31750 GCF_048268525.1 Maricaulis sp.
CCGCACCCGTCTGCCCGGCTCGGTCGTACAATTCCAGCCAGGCACCCGGCTTGAGATCGCGCTCATGAAACTCCGCCGCCGCAAGCAACAGGCCGACCGGATTGTCTGTACGGCCCAGTGCGTCGGCGAACAGGACGCCTCCAGCGTCGCGGTTTCCGGACGCCTCCAGCGCACGGGCGTTCAACAGCAACCATCGCGCAGGGTCGCCGGTGCGCGACCGGCGCAGCCCCGCCAACAAGGACAGCGCATCGCCCGGGCGACCAGTGGCCAACAGCCGGTTGCACAGGGCTTCCGCCAGCACCAGTCGCGGACCGCACAGGTCGAGGGCTCGCGTCAGGACCCTCACCACATCCGCGGACCGGTCTTCTGACTGCGCAAGCACTTCCGCCAGCGCCATCCAGCCCTCGCTGCCTTGCGGTTCGAGCGCGACGGCGCGTCTTGCATTGAATTCGGCAGCGATCAGCTCGCCGGTTTGCAGAGCGAGGCGTGACAGGGTGATCCATAAAGCCGGGCGCTCGGGAAGGGCCCAGATCAGCGCCCGCGCCCGCCGGTAAAGCTCGATCGGGTCAGCGCCATGAGTCGCGGAATTGATCATTGCCAGTTGATCAACCGCTTCAGTCTGGCCGGATCGCTCGGCCACGCCGTCAAACCGGCCCCGGATCGTCGCGTCGGCCGGGAACTGCTGGCAGGCCTCCTGCAGAGCCCGGTCGTTCGGCAGACGTCTGGCGGCCGTGTCGAGACAGGCGGCGGCGCGTTGCGGCTCGCCCAGCTCGACCAGCGTTCGCGCAAGACCGATCCAGAATCCCGCCTGGTCAGGTCGCAGTCGGGTTGAACTCAAAAAGAAGGGAAGCGCCAGCCAGGGCGCCCCGCCCATCAGATTGATGGCACCGAGATTATTGCACGCGGTCGCCAGGTGCGGGTCGATATCGAGGGCCCGGCACCAGGC
Organism: Maricaulis sp.; assembly: GCF_048268525.1. Classification (GTDB taxonomy): domain Bacteria; phylum Pseudomonadota; class Alphaproteobacteria; order Caulobacterales; family Maricaulaceae; genus Maricaulis. Next base: position 947 of record NZ_JBLWVH010000031.1, read on the forward strand.
CAGCGCCGCGCCATTGCGGTCACCGGCTTTCAGACAGGCATTGCCCGCCGCGATGAAGGCCTGCACGTCGTCGGACATGGTTGGACCGCTCCTTGCGAATTCACTGGCAGTATCACGACCGGTCGACCGGCTCGGCAAGCCGGGCGCGCAGGCGGCAGAACCGACGTGTCGCCGCAACGCTGGGCTATTGACCCGACCCGCGTTAGAGACTAGCAGAGCGCCCGTTTACCCGCCCCTCGCCGCCAACCGATTCCGGTCGGCTCCGACGCGCCCAGCCAGATGCTTGGAGAATAGCCATGACGTCCACGCCGACCCCCACACCGACCGGCGCGCTGGCTCTGGCCGATGGCAGCGTCTTTTTGGGCCATGGCACGGGCGCGACCGGCATCGCCCTGGGCGAAGTCTGCTTCAACACCGCGATGACAGGGCACCAGGAAATCCTGGCTGACCCGTCCTATGCCGGCCAGGTGGTCTGCTTCACCTTCCCACATGTCGGCAATGTCGGCGCCAACGGCGAAGACGAGGAAGCCGCCTCGCCGCAGGCCCGCAAGGCCGCCGTCGGCATGATTGCCCGCGCCAAGATCACCCCTCCTGCCAGCTGGCGCGCCGATACCACTTTCGAGGAATGGCTGTGCACGCGCGGCATTGTCGCCCTGACCGGTGTCGACACGCGCGCCCTCACCCGCAAGATCCGCGAAGACGGCATGCAGATGTGCGCCATTGCCCATGACCCGTCCGGCAATATCGACATTGACGCCCTCAAGGCCGCCGCCGCCGGCGCGCCGACCATGGAAGGTCGCGAGCTGGCCGCCGATGTCGCCCGCACCGAGGGTGGAGACTGGACCGAAGGCAATTGGACACTGGGCGAAGGCTATGCGGCCGGACCGGAAAACGGTCCCCGCGTGGTCGTGCTCGATTATGGCGTGAAGGCCAATATCCTGCGCCTTTTGACCGGTGCCGGCGCCCGCGTCGCGGTGCTGCCGGGCAAGGCCTCGATCGACGATATCAAGGCGCTCAATCCCGATGGCGTCGTCGTCTCCAACGGTCCGGGTGATCCCGCCGAGACCGGCAAATACGCCTTGCCGACGATCAAGGCCGTGCTCGACGCCAACATCCCGACACTGGGCATCTGCCTCGGCCACCAGATGCTGGCGCTCGCCATCGGTGCCAAGACCGCGAAAATGCCCCAGGGCCATCACGGCGCCAATCACCCGGTCAAGAATCACGAGACCGGCCAGGTCGAGATCGTGTCGATGAATCACGGCTTCGCCGTCGACGGCGCCACCCTGCCCGCCAATGCCGCAGAGACCCATGTCTCGCTGTTCGACGGTTCCAATTCCGGCTTCAAGCTGACCGACAAACCCGTCTGGGCCGTCCAGCACCACCCGGAAGCCAGCCCCGGCCCGCAGGACAGTTTCGGCGTGTTCGACCGCTTTGTGGGAGAGCTGAAGCTCAAAGAGATGTCGGGCGCCCGCTAGAGCGCCCGACGAAATTCACCTCCACCGCTTGGTAGGTTCAGTCGGAATTGAAAAGGCGTGGATACTTTGCCTTTCCGTTCAGATGAGCCAGATACTGCAAACGCAGGCGCTCTGCCTCGTAGGCCAGTCCGACGCCGTATCTCACGCCGAGCTCATCGGCCCGACGGACAAGCTGATGCAGGTGCCTATCGAATACCGGGTGGGTCAATGTGAGTGGCGCAGCAATTCCGCCGACTACAACCTGGTTTCGATATGGGCGGTTCAGGACACGGGTCTCAGCGATGTGAATCAAAAATTGAATAGCGATCAGTTCCGTCTCCTGAGTGGGCAAGAATGTACGGATTGTTTGCCCTGACAGGTCCATCGCATCTTCCCGAGCTCGGAGAAGCTGCGCCAACGCGCCTGACACCTTTTCCTCTTCCCGCGCTTTGAGGCGGTGCATAAGTTTGAGTTGCGGCTCATTCCCACTGAGCACATTGAAAACCAGCCAGTTTTCGGCAATTTCCGCTGGCACAAAGCGCAGCGTTTCGTAAAGACGCAGACTGTGCAGCAAGAACGAAAGCTCTGTTTTGCGATAGGTCGGATCGACCGCAAGCTTCGATGCCTCCTTGATCATTGGCACGTCTTCCTCACCCGGCACATAGAGTTCCGTCGCAAACTCGAAGTTTGAAACAAGCGCGGTAGCCACCACCCGGCCCGCTTTGTCGAGCACCACAGTGCTCAGGCCGGCATTCGACTTGAGTATCCGGGTGATTCCAGCAAGGCTGAAGTCACCGAAACGGCGTGGATTACCCTGTTCTTGTTCGCTTCTTTCGATCTCCCGGTTGAAATCGAAAATCACCTGGGCATCGCCAATCGTTGCCGATCGCAACGTAAGAGGCATCTCTTCCCATTTTGTCACATTTGACATTCTCGCCTCCTCTTTTTTGGCCAAGTCAACAGTATGCGCGCGAGAATCTATCTGCAACAAAATTCCGTATAGATATTATTAAACAATACGTGACATATGTATCGATAGCACCAATAGCGCAATGAGCAACGATGTTGCATTTCATTTTCAGCGACTTTAGAAGCGCTGCCATTCCAATCTCTCAACCGAGGACAACATGCAAAAGAACCCCACCAACAATCCAAGCCCTGCGCTTTTGGATGACGCGTATCAGGCCTTCGCCCTTCGCGTTCAGGAATGGGCCGACGCTCTCACAGAAACGGACCTGGAAGACCCTTCCGTGTTCCGGACGGTCGTCAAGGCGTGTATTGACATGGGTATCAATGCGTCTCGGCTCGGCGAAGTCGCTCGAGTCGCAAAAACAACTGTGCTGCGCTGGGGTGAAGGCAGCTCCTCACCTAGGCACCCGATAGTTCGGTCATCATTGGGGGCGGAGTTTCGCGCTCTACTTCGCGCCCGTGCCGCCGAGCTTGCCCGATCGTACCAAGACGACGATCCCGAGGCTCCCGTAGTCTTGCATTTTCGGACGAGAAGTTAGTCGCATCTGCAGCTTATGCTGAACCGACGCACCCTTCTCGCCGCCACGGCGGCATCCGGTCTCGCTGCCTGTGGGCGTTCCGGCCCACCGCCAGACCTCTTGCGCGTTGCCACCAGCGGTCTGCCGGACAGTCTCGACCCGGCCCGCGGTGAGTTCGCAGCCGCGGCTCTGGTCTACAAGCAGATCCATGCCGGCCTGACCGAGTACGCACCGGATGGCTCGGTTGGGCCGGGCTTGGCGGAAAGCTGGTCTGTCGACGAGACCGGCCAGGTCTGGACCTTTCGCCTGCGCGAGGGCCTCACCTGGTCGGATGGCCATCCGCTCACAGCGGAGGATGTCGTCTGGTCAGCCCGGCGCATCGTTGATCCGGCGCAGAGCTTTGCTGTGCTGGGCGACTTTTATGCCGTAGCCAATGCCCGCCCCATCCATGCCGGTGATATGGCGCCGGATCGTCTTGGTGTGGCCACACTGGACGACCGCACAGTCGAATTCCGCCTTGAGACGCCGCTGGGTCTGCTGCCGACCCTGATGCGCGAATTCTACCCCTTCCCGCGCCATGTCATCGAACGGGTCGGGCTGGACTGGGTCCGCCCCGAACACATCGTCACGGCGGGCGCCTACACCGTCGCCGCCGAAAGCCAGGTGAGCCTCGATCTGGTCCGCAATCCCCGCCACTTCGCCGCCGACCAAGTCGCCATCCCGGCAATCCGCATTGACGGCGTGCGCGAGGACGCCACCCGCATGCGCCTGTTCCGCGCCGGGGATTACGACCTGGCGGACCGGCCGCCCGCCAACCAGATCGACTATTGGCGTGAACGCCTGGGCGAGCAATTCCAGAGCTTCGACGCGCCGATCCTGCGCTATCTCAAGGTCAATCATGCGCGCGCGCCGCTGGATGATGTGCGGGTGCGGCGCCTGTTGTCGCGCGCCATCGACCGGCAGTTTCTGGCGCATGAGTTTTACGCCGATACGGCCAGCCCCACCGAGTTGGTCATTCCCGGCTCAGCCCTCCCGGACGGCGACCCGGCCCCACAGGCCGGCGGCGTGTCCCGGCCGCTCCAGATCCGCACCACGACCGGCGAAGGCGAGCGCCTCGCCGTGGCGATCAGCCATGACTGGGCCCGTTTCGGGATCGAGACCGAATTGCTGGTCAGCTATCCCACCGATCTCTACCAGGCCGTTGATGCCGGCGATTTCGACATCGCCATTGCCAGCTTCAATCGAGGCCTGAAAATGGACCCGTTCTTCATGCTCGACCCGTTCGCGCCGGGCGGGTTTGCCGCCAATTTCAACTGGGACGACGAAACCTTCGCCAATCTGATGGCCGCCGCCCGGCGCCAGAATGAGCCGCGAGCGCGCGGTCAGCTCTACCTGGCGGCCATGGAACGGATTCATGACCAGATGGCTGTCATACCGCTGCTACACGAGCGCGCCCACTGGCTGGTCGGCGAGCGGGTGGCGGGGACACGGAGCGACATTCAACCGATGTTGTGGCGGGACCTGGAGTTGATCGATGCCTGACCAATCCCACACGCTCAAAGAGCGCTGGCATGCGCAGATGAAGCAGCTCGGCTGGAAGCCTGGCGACACGGAAATCGCCGGCATCCTGTCCGCCTACAGCGAATCCCATCGCCGCTATCACGGTCTGTCGCATCTGATCTATATCTTTGACCAACTCGACGGCCTGCACGACACGCTGACCGAACCGGCGCGGGTGTGGATGGCGGCCTGGTATCACGACATCCTGTACGACACCCATCGCAAGGACAATGAGGCCAAGAGCGCTGACCGGGCGAGTGCCGAATTGCCTGGTCTCGGTGCCGATCCCGGCCTGGTAGGGCGGGTGGATACGTTGATCCGGGCCACCGCCAGCCATCAGGATGGTGGAAAGGACAATGATGACGCTCTGTTTCTTGACGTCGACTACTCCATCCTTGGCGCTCCAGAAGATGTCTATGACCGCTATGCCGAGGGCGTGCGGGAAGAATATGGCTGGGCACCCGGCCTGCTCTACCGACAGGGCCGGCGTGCCTTCCTCAAGGACGCGCAGGCGGCGGAACGCACTTTCCTGACGGATCAATTCGAAATGGAACTCGGCGACAAGGCCCGAGCCAACATGCGGCGCGAGTTCCTCGCACTGGGTGGCAAGCTCTAATCCGGCAACCGCCTGAATTCGAACAACTCGCCCGGCTGGCAATCCAGCGCGTCACAAATCGCGATCAGGGTGGAAAAGCGAATGCCCTTGATCTTGCCGGTCTTGATCATCGACAGCGCCTGTTCGGACACGCCGATGCGGTCGGCCAGCTCTTTCGAGCGCACCTTGCGTCGCGCCAGCAGCACGTCGAGATGGACGATGATTTCTCCAGGAAGCCCGGGGGGCAGGTCGCGATCAGCGGTCACAGGATCAGCTCCAGCTCCTCATGCCGCTTGCGACCCTCGGCGAGGATGAAGGCGATCACGAAGAACAGGAGCGCCGCACCGATGGATTCCAGATTGCCCGAGCCGAGCGAAATTTCCAGCGCGTTGAGGGCGTGCGGATTGCTGACGGTGAGGTAGATACCCAGCAGCGTGTGCTCGACCGGCTGCCACAGCGCGCCAACAAGGCTGGCTAGGGCGAATTGACGGAAGCTGACCACGGTATCGGCGGAGAAGTAGGCACCGCGGGCGGTCTCCTGGAACAGGGTCCGCAGATTGAGCAGGCCATAGACCGAGACGGCGACACTGATCGTCGACAGGCCGGCCGCGCCCAGCCGCACGGGCCAGACATACCAGCCCAGATCACCACCACCGAACCCGCCACCCGGTGAAGGTTGATCGGCGATTCCCGAGATATCGGGCAGGAGCCACATGCCCCAGACCACAATCGGCAGGAGACCGGCCAACACCGTCACCGCCCACATCATGAACTGGCTCAAACGCCTGATATGGCGGTCGGATCGGGAGAGCTCGGGACTGGTTTCGGGCACCGCTTCTGTTCCTGAATTAAAGTTAAACTTGAATTTATAGCGATCTTAGTTGAATGAATGGGCCTCGGCAATCGGAAGCCCCACCGTGATCAACCCAACCCCCAGCCGTCGCGGTTTGTGTCTGGCCGCCCTCGCAATGATCCCGACCCTCACGCCGGGATCCGCTTGGGCGACCGCTTCCGATTGCCGAACCGGCCTGCGCTATGATGGCCCTCCCCTGATGAGCCCGCCCGCCTGGCTGGACCAGCTGCCACGCACGGTCGGATCGCTCTCCCCCGCGACCGACACCGCCTTCACCGACCCACTCGACGCGGCGGCCGACGCCATCTCCGCCCATGCCCCCGCCCTGTCACTGGCTGTCGCGCGGCCGGGCAGCGGCCTTTGGTCGACAACCCGGGGCGCGCCGGAAGGCAGCCGGTTTGCGGCGGCCTCGATCGGCAAATCGATGACAGCGGCCCTCGTCTTCCAGCTTGCCCACGAAGGACGGTTGCAGCTGGGCGACACGCTCGACCGCTGGTTTCCCGATCTGCCGTCGTCGCATCTGGTCACGCTCGACCATCTACTCACCCACACGTCAGGATATTTCCTGCCCGCCAGCTCCCCACTGAGCGGCCCCTACATGCCCCCAGAGGACCATTTTGCCCGCCTGCGCGACACCGGTCCGGTCTTTTGCCCGGGGACCAACTGGGCCTACTCCAATGTCGGCTATCAATTGCTCGGCCGGATCACCGAGGCCGTGGACGGTCGCAGCTATGCGGCCAGCCTGCAGGCCCGGATCCTGGCCCCGCTTGGCCTTGATGCGACCCATGTCCTGCAAGCGGACACACCGGACCCGATGATGGTGGCGGGCCATGTTGGCGGCGAGCCGGTCGGCCCGGTCGACTATGCGACGCCCTTTGCCGCCGGTCCGGTCAGCAGCACGGCCGGAGACCTGGTGCGCTACTGGTCGGCCCTCCTGGCTGCCCGGATCACCTCCCCGGCCGCGCTCGGCCAGATGACCGAAACGCTCTACCCGATGTTCGGACAGGCCAATGCCGCCTATGGGCGCGGCATACAGGTCTCCCGGATCGACGGGCCGGGCCTGCTGGTCCACCACTCGGGCGGCGTGACCGGATTTACCGCCGGTGTCGCCTGGCTGGCCGAGGATGATCTCGTCATCGCCGCCATGACCAATGACCGCAATGTCCCGGCGGAAGCCGCGATCTGGTCGCTGACGCGTGCGCTGCGCGCGTCCTGAGCCGGTCCGGCACCCATCAAATATGAGCCGTATTTCGCGCGCCATTTCAGCGCCTTGCTGCGAAAACACCGATTCACACAGTTTACCCCTCGCCATGACGCCGATTCCGCGATAGGTACCCGCTTCAGCACCAAAACTGATCGCTTGCACGGCACTCCGTCCCCGGAAGGCCGCGACGAGCGCGCGCGCATGACACGCGTCGCGGAATGCACGAGACGGGAAAAGAAGGCCACGCCCATGCCCAAACGCAATGACATCCAGTCCATCCTGATCATCGGCGCCGGCCCCATCGTCATCGGCCAAGCCTGCGAATTCGATTACTCAGGGGTACAGGCGGTCAAGGCGCTCAAAGCCGAGGGCTACCGGGTCATCCTGGTCAATTCCAACCCGGCCACCATCATGACCGATCCGGAACTGGCCGACGCGACCTATATCGAGCCGATCACACCGGACATGGTCGCCAAGGTGATCGAAAAGGAACGCCCGGACGCGCTCTTGCCGACCATGGGCGGCCAGACGGCGCTGAACTGTGCCCTGGAACTCGACAAGCGCGGCGTGCTGGACCTGTTCGGTGTCGAGATGATCGGCGCCAAGGCCGATGTCATCGACAAGGCGGAAAACCGCGAACGCTTCCGTGACGCGATGGACAAGATCGGGCTGGAAAGCCCGCGCTCGCGCACCGTCCACTCAATGGCCGAAGCCGAAGCCGTGATGAGCGAGATCGGCCTGCCGGCCATCATCCGCCCGTCCTTCACGCTGGGCGGCACCGGTGGCGGCATCGCCTATAATGTCGAGGAATACCGCCATATCTGCGGCACCGGCCTCGACGCCTCGCCGGTCGACGAGATCCTGGTCGAGGAATCCATCGTCGGCTGGAAAGAGTTCGAGATGGAGGTTGTCCGCGACAAGGCCGACAATTGCATCATCATCTGCTCGATCGAGAATGTCGATCCGATGGGCGTGCATACCGGCGACTCGATCACCGTCGCCCCGGCCCTCACCCTGACCGACAAGGAATACCAGATCATGCGCTCGGCCTCGATCGCCGTTTTGCGCGAGATCGGTGTCGAAACCGGCGGGTCGAATGTTCAATTCGCCGTCAATCCGGCTGACGGCCGCATGGTCGTGATCGAGATGAACCCGCGCGTCTCGCGCTCCTCGGCCCTGGCCTCCAAGGCGACCGGCTTCCCGATCGCCAAGGTCGCCGCCAAGCTGGCCGTCGGCTACACGCTCGACGAGATCGCCAACGACATCACCGATGGCGCCACCCCGGCCGCCTTCGAGCCGACGATCGACTATGTCGTCACCAAGATCCCGCGCTTTGCCTTCGAAAAATATCCCGGCGCCGAAGCCAAGCTGTCGACCTCGATGAAGTCGGTCGGCGAGGCCATGGCCATTGGCCGGACCTTCCAGGAAAGCATGCAAAAAGCCCTGCGTTCGATGGAAACGGGCCTGACCGGGTTCGACGAAATCGAGATTCCCGGTGTCGAGGATGCCGCGGACCTGGACGCCCGCAAACAGGCCGTCCGAGCCGCATTGGCGTTGGCCACACCGGACCGTCTGCGCGTCATCGCCCAAGCCTTCCGCGAAGGGCTGACGGTCGACGAAGTCGAGCGCGCCTCGCTGTATGAACCCTGGTTCCTGCGCCAGATCGCCGAACTGGTGACCACCGAAGAAGACATCGCCACGCTGGGTCTGCCCGACACCGCCGAGGCCTTCCGCGACATCAAGGCGATGGGCTTTTCCGACGCTCGCCTGGCCAAGCTGGTCAAGGTCGAAGAGGGCGATATCCGCAAGGCCCGCCGCGCCTTGGGTGTCCGCCCGGTGTTCAAACGCGTCGATACCTGCGCCGCCGAATTCTTCGCCGCGACGCCCTATATGTATTCGACCTATGAGCTGCCGGCCTTCGGTGGTGTCACCGATTGCGAGAGCGATCCTACGGATGCGAAGAAAGCCATCATCCTGGGCGGCGGGCCGAACCGTATCGGCCAGGGCATCGAGTTCGACTATTGCTGCTGCCATGCCGCGTTTGCGTTCGGCGAGATGGGCATCGAGTCGATCATGGTCAATTGCAATCCCGAGACCGTCTCGACCGATTACGACACCGCCGACCGCCTCTATTTCGAGCCGCTGACCATCGAGGACACGCTCGAGCTGATCGAGACCGAGCGCCAGAACGGCACCCTTCTGGGCGTGGTTGTCCAGTATGGCGGACAGACACCGCTCAAGCTGGCTGGTGAACTGGAAGATGAAGGCGTGCCGATCCTCGGGACCGCGCCGGATGCCATCGATCTTGCCGAAGACCGCAAGCGCTTCAAGGACCTGCTCGACAATCTCGGCCTCAAACAGCCGCCCAATGCCATTGCCTCCTCGGACGCCGAAGCGCGCGCCGCGGCCGAGCAACTCGGCTTCCCGCTGGTCCTGCGCCCCTCCTATGTGCTGGGCGGGCGGGCCATGGAAATCATCCGCGAGATGGACAGTTTCGAGCGCTATATCCGCGAGGCCGTCAACGTCTCCGGCAAATCGCCGCTCCTGCTCGACCGCTACCTCACCGATGCCGATGAGATTGATGTCGACGCCATCTGCGACGGCACCGATGTCTGGGTCGCCGGCGTGATGCAGCATATCGAGGAAGCCGGCGTGCATTCCGGTGACAGCGCCTGCTCGCTGCCGCCCTACAACCTGTCGGACGAGATGATCGCCGAGCTGAAGGCCGAAACCGTCGCCATGGCCAAGGCCATCGGTGTGAAGGGCCTGATGAATGTCCAGTTCGCCGTCAAGAACGGTGAGATCTTCGTTCTCGAGGTCAATCCGCGTGCCTCGCGCACCGTGCCCTTCGTGGCCAAGGCGATCGGCCAGCCGGTCGCCAAGATCGCCGCCAAGGTGATGGCCGGCACGCCGCTCAAGGAGTTCGGGCTGAAAGTTCCGGCGCCGAAGCACATCTCGGTGAAAGAGGCGGTCATGCCCTGGTCGCGCTTTCCGGGCGTTGATCCGGTTCTGGGACCGGAAATGCGTTCGACCGGCGAGGTCATGGGCATCGACACCAGCTTCGAGGCCGCCTTTGCCAAGGCCGAGCTGGGCGCCGGCATCGCCCTGCCACGCAAAGGCGCCGTCTTCATCTCGCTGAAGGAAGGCGACAAGCCGGCGATGATCGAACCGGTTCGTGTCCTGAAAATGCTGGGCTTCACCATTCTCGCCACCGGCGGCACGGCCAGCACGTTCGAGAATGCGGGCATTCCGGTGACCCGGGTCAACAAGGTCTTTGAAGGCCGTCCGCACATTGTCGACGCCATGAAGAATGGCGAAGTGCAGTTGATCTTCAATACGACAGAGGGGCGCCAGTCACATCTGGACAGCTATTCAATCCGCCGCTCTGCCCTTGAAGCACGCATCCCCTGCTACACAACCGCTTCGGCCGCTCGGGCGGCAATTGCCTCGCTGCGTCGCATTGATGAGGGAGCGCTTGAACCGCAGGCGCTGCAGACCTACTCTTGATGGTCAATAAAGCGGAGGCTAGCCTGTCTCCACTTTCCCGAAGATAAGTGGTCGCATGAACAAGATCCCGATGACCGTCGCCGGGCAGATCGCCCTCGACGAAGAGCTGAAACGTCTGAAAACCATCGAACGCCCGGCCGTGATCGCGGCGATTTCGGAGGCGCGCGAGCATGGCGATCTGTCTGAAAACGCTGAGTATCACGCGGCCAAGGAACGCCAGGGCTGGATCGAAGGCCGGGTCCAGGAGCTGGAAGACAAGCTCGCCCGTGCCCAGGTCATCGACATCACCAAGATGTCCGGCGACACGGTCAAGTTCGGTGCCACGGTCACCGTGCTCGACGAGGATACCGAGCAGGAATCAACCTACCAGATCGTCGGCGAGGATGAGTCGGATGTGAAATCCGGCAAGATTTCCATCTCCTCCCCGATTGCCCGCTCCCTGATCAACAAGGAAGTCGGCGACGTCGCGGAAGTGAACGCGCCGGGCGGCCTGAAAAGCTATGAGATCATGTCGGTGAGCTGGGGCTGATCTGGCGTAGACCACGACAGACACCAAAACGGCCGGGGCAATGCTCCGGCCGCTTTGCTTTTGGACCTGTCAATGAAACCGTGCCTGGTAACTCGTCGGCATTAGAGAGACATGTGCCGACAAGGGCGGACACAGCTCGAATGCTCGCGGCTCGCGTGCGAAGTTCCAGATACGCAGGAGCCGCCAATCCTCCCGCTTCAGCTCCGACACGGCCAGCTCGTTGCGAGAGATGTGAAAAGGTGTCCGATCCCAACCATTCGTTGTTTTGACCTCGACGAGACGCGGCCTTCCATCCGGCATGAAGCTCGAAATGTCATACCCCAGACCATCGCCATCTTCGTCAGCAACCCATCGAACTTGTTTCGCCAAGTCCGTACGGCCCGCGGACGACAATGAATAGCGTTCAAACTCAAGCGCGTGCTGCTCCCCGGCACGGCCAAGCGCACGATTGGCTTCGTCTCTTTTTGCGGCATCGAATTTCACCGCGATCGCCTGGGTGCGCTCAAGTTCCTCAGGTGGTGGGTAGTTGCTGAGCGTCGGCGCCGGATCGAGCCACATGGTACGGGGATCACGAATGACCGATGCCAACTTCTCGACGGAAAGCCAATCGGGATGTGCCTCCAACCATCTCAAAACCGCGTCTGCCAGCGACATTTGGAAGTTGAATGCCGGTTTGTACCCAGCAATCCAGGGCTGACCAATGGCTTTCAAGACCGCGCTGATGTTCTGATGTTTCCATTCAATGGAGCCGCGCGAACGGCCACATCCGCGCGCAAGTTGTCGGTTGTGCTCGGCCTTGCTGTATCGCCGGCCCGAGACGTCATGCGCCAACATCGCGAAATAATCCGCGACAATCAGGTCGTTTTCGTCTTCGGTCCAAGCAGTCATTCCGCCAGGCTAAAGCCCAGATAACTGATTGTCATTCAGCTATTTGGGTTAGCCAATCGCCCCTACCCCTCAATCGCAAACGTCAGTCCCGCATGCTTCTGCAGTCGCTCGATCAGCGCCTCACCCATCGCCGGCGCGGTCGTGTAGACACCGCCGGGCGTGGTGTCCCGGTCGACATCGAACGCGAGGCATAGACCGGCTTCGGCGATCATGCGCGAGGTCGAGCCGTAGCCCGGGTCGCGCTTGCCGGAGACGCTGGCGGTCATGCGATCACCGTCCTTGGTGAGGCCGGTGAACATCACGTCGTAAAAGCCGGTCTCGCGCTCTTCCTTCGACGGTCCCTCACCCGGCTTGGGCGGGTTTTCCGACATCGACTTGTCGTTGGCGACCATCTTGGCGAAGCCTTCGCCCTGATCGCCGGGCCCGGTCAGGAACATTTCGTCATAGACGAAGTCCTCGCCATAACGATGGCCCAGAAGGGCATTTGAGCGATGGATGTTCTTGGTGTTGATCGTGGCCATGACGAAGGGTGCGGCCCAGGAGTTGAGATCGTCCTCAAAGATGACCTTGGCTCCGCTGGGCTGTTTGGGACCGTCAAAGCCGGGCACCAGTGAGAAAGGATCCTTCAGCCAGCCGATGATCTCGGGCTGTTTTCCCGCGCGTTTCATCGTTTCGGCAAAACTCGCCGCGGTCCCGCCCGAGAATGTGCCCTTCATCTTGCGGACGCGACCCTTCACCCGACTGATCGGGGCACCGGTCCGGGCGATCGCGGCCTGTTGCAGGTGATAGACGCCGAGATCGAAGGGGATGGAGTCGAAGCCGCAGGACAGGACGATGCGGGCCCCGCTTTCGCGCGCCGCGGCATCGTGATCGGCAATGATGTCATGCATCCAGGCCGGCTCGCCGCACAGGTCGACATAGTCCGTACCGGCCGAGATGCAGGCATTGACGAGCGGCTCGCCATAGAGCTGGTAGGGGCCGACTGTGGTGATGACCGCGCGGGTGCGCGCCGCCATCGCGTCCAGCGATGCAGGATCGGCGCTGTCCGCGATGATCAGCGGCGTGTCGGTCGGCGCGCCGATCAGATCGCGTACTTCGGCCAGCTTGTCCCCGGACCGTCCGGCCATGGCCCAGGAGATCGCGCCGTGTTCGGCGGCGAGATATTCGGCGACCAGGCGCCCGGTAAAGCCGGTCGCGCCAAAGACGACCACATCAAATTCACGCTCTGCCATTGTCATCCCCGATCGTTGAAAATCTGTATTGGGTTCATCAATCAGGGGATGATGGGCCGATCAGGGCCGTACCGGCAAGTTGAAAGCCCAGTTCTCTCCGCCCCATGAAAAGAGCCGGCTCGTTGCCGGACCGGCTCCCTGTCTCATGGCTGTCAGCCAGGCCTGTTGTCAGCGCAGGCCGGGTAGCCGGGTCGCCGGATCGATGCGTTCACCGTCATGGCGCAGTTCGACATGGACATGCGGGCCGGTCGAGCGACCGGTAGACCCGACGCGACCGATCTGCTCGCCGGCATCGACGAAATCACCGACCTCGACGTCAAATCCGTCCATGTGGGCGTAGACGGTCTGCCAACCGGCACCATGGTCAATGACGACCGTATTGCCCCAGGCCTCGCTGCCATTCAGGCCAGCGGCGGCGTGGGTGACCGTACCGGCCCCCGGTGCACGGATCGGGGTGCCGGTCGGGGCGGCGATATCGGTGCCGCGGTGGTCGCGCGGGATGCCGGCGGGCGCCGCTGGGCGGTTGCCGTAGCGACTTGAGATGCGGCCATCAGTGATGGTGTGGGTGAAAGCTGGGGCCGTCGGCGCAGCGGCCGGCGTCGGGGCCGACAGCTTGCGTCCGTCAGGCCGCGGCGCAGCGGCGGGCTCTACCGCATCACGCACCGGGGCCGGTTCGGTCACCGGAGCGGCAGGTGCAGGCTCGGTAGACGGGGCGACCTCTGCCGGATCGGCTGGCGGCGCCAACGGACGCATGGTGCCGTCTTCAGCCTGCCAAACCGAACCCGGCGCCGGATCGAAGCGGGCGACATTGCCGTCCTCGTCGATGAAGGCATAGCCGCCTGTCGCGCCATCGCGGGAGGTGAAGATGACGGTCTCGCCCTCATCACCTTCCGGAATGAACATCACACTCTCGTCGGCATCCATTTCGCGCGGATCGAAACGGAGCTCATGACCGTCCTCGGTGAGGAAGACCATATGGCCATCGACACCGTCCGGTTCATGCGCCATGCCGGAATCATGCTCGACGTGAGGGTCTTCCTCGAAATGGAGCTCATGATCCTCGTGGACTTCACCATCGGCATGCGAGTCGCTGTGGAAACGGACGACGTGATTGTCTCCGGGATTGGTGAGGTCAACCGCGAGCTGGTTACGCTCGGTCATGGCGGCCTGGGCGCAGGCCACGGGCAGGATGGACACGCCCGTCAGCAGGACGGCCAGCAGGCGCGAGGACGACCGGGCCGAACGGCCGGACAGTATGGCTTTGATACGCATTTCTCGATGTCTCCTGTCATCGGGACCGAAGGCCGACACCGGATGGGCCGGGCTTCGCATCATGGTGATCAGCGTCGCCGCATAGGGCTTTCGCTCAGCGCCCCCCAGCGCTTCCAGACTTTCTGCATCGCAGTCGATTTCACGGGCTTCGTGGAGCTCACGCTCGATCCGGCGCAAGGGCCAGTGGAACCACAGTATCGCCACCAGCGCCGCACCCAGCAGCCGGTCTTGCTCATCGCCGCGGCGATAGTGGACCAGTTCATGGGTCAGGGCGTAGCGGCTGGCGGTGGTGTCATCAAGCAGATCAGGTGCCGCGAGGATCACCGGCGACCAGCCGGTCAGCAGCGGCGATGGCAGGCCGTCACGCAGGCGGAAATCCGGCGTCTCCACACCGACCCGCGAGGCCAGGATGGACAAATAGTCCTGTGCGACATCCGGCGCTGGTCGGCTGCCCTTCAACAGGGCTGATCGCCGTAGATGGCGGAGGCTGGCACCGACCAGGGTGACCAGCAGGCCAAGACCGTAAAGCGCCAGCAGAACCGGCAGCCACTCAATGGCCATGAAGACTGCGAAAGGGTCAGATCCGGCGATGCTTGTGGCCGGGCCGCCAAGCGTTGCCGGAAGGTCAGCGTCCGGAAGCGGCGCGTGCATGGGCGCGACACTTGTTTCGGGTATGACATAGATCACCGGAGCGAGGAGCAGAGGCGCCAGAGCGGCCCAGCGGGCAGCGCGCCAGAGCACCGATCCGCCCCGACCGCGGCGCGTCTGCCAGCTCGCAAGGCACAAGGCGACAAGACCCGACAGGAGCGACAACGCTGCCCCGATCAGGATGGCGTCCAGCAAGCCGGTCATTTCGATCCTCCCTCGCTGTCTTCACTGGCCGACTCAAGCAACCGGGTCAGCGCCTCGGCCTCCTGCTCGGAGAAAAGGCGGCTATTGGCGAAAGTCGTGGCCGGCATCGGACCGTCCATGTCCAGCACATTGGCCGCGAAGTCGCGGATCAACCGCCCCATCAGGGTGACTTTCTCGACCTTGGCGCTGAACACCGACAGGCCATGCACGTCCTGCCGCTCGACCAGACCTTTCTCGGTCATCCGGGCCAACAAGGTCCGTGTCGTCGAATAGGACCAGCCGGTCGGGCCGGCGATCCGGTCCTGTACCTCACGGGCGGCCTGGGGACCGGCGGTCCACAGGTGTTTCAGGATGGCCAGTTCGGCCTGGGATGGCGCGGTGGCGGTCATACGGTCATTTCCATTCGGTCACTTCCAGTCCGGCTTTCGCCCGGCATGCCGGGCAGGCGACGACGATCGACGCTACAGATGTCACACTACGCTACACGCGTAACACGCCCTGTCAAGCGAGGCGCGTGCTTGACGGCTCCGGGCGTGCGGCTTCTAACTGTGCCCATGTCTGATCCTGCAAGCCATGACACGACAATCTGGGTCGTTTCCGACGGTCGCCGCGGCATCGAAAACCAGGCCCTCGGCCTGGCCGAAGCGGTCGGGCGCGGCCTGGGAACCCCGTTCCACATCGAGCGGGTGACGGTCCGGAAGGACGGGTTCGTCACGCTGCCGTCCCACTCGCATCCGGATATCTGGATTGGCTGCGGCCGGGCGGCGATACCCTTCGCCCGTCGGCACAGGCGCATCTTCCCGGATTGCTATTTCGTCTACGTGCAGGATCCGAGAGCCCGGCATGATGATTTCGACCTGATCGTCGCGCCGTCGCATGACCGTCTGGTCAAACCCAACGCCTTGGCCATGCTCGGCTCACCCAACCGGATCACGCCCGAGACACTGGCGACCGCAAAGGACCGGTTCTCGGACCGCCTTGACGCGCTTTCCGGACGCCGCATCGCGGTGCTGATCGGCGGCGACTCCAAGCGTTTCAAGCTGGATGCCGCCTGCGCCCGCTACCTGACCGGACGGATGGACAGGCTGATCGCGGATGGCGCATCGCTGATGATCACGGTGTCGAGGCGGACGCCAGAAGCGGCGCGCAAGGCCTTGGGTGAGCACTTCAGGCAATGCGAGCAGGTCTGGTACCATGACGGTGAGGGCGAGAATCCCTACTTCGCCTTCCTGGCGGCAGCGGACTGGATCTTCGTCACCGAGGAATCGACCAACATGCTGGTTGAAGCCAGCGCCACAGGGGCGCCGGTTTATGTCCTGCCGCTGGCCGGCACACCGGGAAAGTTCGCCCTGCTGCATACCGAGCTGGAGGCCCACGGCGCGGTTCGCCCCTATCTCGGCCGACTGGACAGCTGGACTTATGCTCCACTCGACGAAACCCGGCGCATCGCCGACGCTATACTTGACCGCTACCGCGCCCTTTGTGGCACCGCAGACAGTGAGGCCGCATGATGTCGCTATTCATCGCTTTTCTAAGCTTTTTGGGAGTCACCATGACCTTGCAGGACGACGCCGCCATCGTGGCCCGCCACGACCAGATCTGGCTCGCCAGCCAGCCGGACGAAACCGACCTAGACGCCTGGGCTGCCGCCGGCGCCCGCACCGTCATCAACTCCCGCACGCCGGAAGAGACCGCCAGCCTGCCCTTCGACCTCGCGGCGGCGGTTGAAGCGCGCGGCATGCGCTATGTCGAAATGCCGATCGGCGGTGCCCACGGAGCCGACCCGTCCCTGACCAGCGCGCTGACGGAAATCCTGGCGTCGCAAGACGGGCCGGTCGTCATGCATTGCCGCTCGGGCACCCGCTCGGCACATCTGTATGCCGCCCATCTGATGTCCACCGATGCCGCCGGCGAAGACCCTTTCGACACGATGAACTGGCCCGGCGGTCGGGACGCCAATCTGGTGCGGGCGCTGTTGCCATCCGCCGACCAGTAGCACCTCTGCAAAAGCGCACTGCATCGACAGGCAGGCAAAGCCCGACCGATTGCCTATATAGACGCCAACCACTCCCTTGCCGGGGCTCAGCCCCCATGATTTCGAGGTTCGACCATGTCCGAGACGCGCCACTCGCGCCTGATCATCATCGGTTCCGGCGCTGCCGGATACACTGCCGCCATCTATGCCGCCCGCGCCATGCTCGAGCCGACTTTGATCGCCGGCCTGCAGCCGGGTGGCCAGCTGACGATCACCACCGACGTCGAAAATTATCCCGGCTTCGCCGACGTGATCCAGGGCCCGTGGCTGATGGACCAGATGCGCGAGCAGGCTGAAAAGGTCGGCACCGACATGGTCGCCGACATCATCGTCGAGGCCGACCTCAAGGTCCGCCCCTTCGTTCTCAAGGGCGACAGCGGCACGGTTTACACGGCCGACAGCGTCATCATCGCCACCGGTGCCCAGGCCAAATGGCTGGGCTTGGAGAGCGAGCAGAAATTTCAGGGTTTTGGCGTCTCGGCCTGTGCGACCTGTGACGGTTTCTTCTACCGCGGCAAGGAAGTCGTGGTCGTGGGCGGCGGCAATACCGCCGTTGAGGAAGCGCTCTTCCTGACCAATTTCGCCTCCAAGGTCACGCTGGTCCACCGCCGCGACAGCCTGCGGGCCGAGAAGGTGATGCAGGACCGCCTGTTCAAGCACGAGAAGATCGAGATCGTCTGGGACAGCGAAGTCGAGGAAGTCCTCGGCGACAGCGATCCGGCAGGCGTGACCGCGGTCCGCGTGAAGAATGTAAAGACCGGCGCCATGACGGACATTCCGGCCCATGGCTTCTTTGTCGCCATCGGCCATGCACCGGCGACAGAGTTGTTCGTTGAGCAGCTCGAAACCAAGGATGGCGGGTATCTGGTCGTCGAGCCGGGCACACCGAAAACCTCCATTCCCGGCGTGTTCGCCGCGGGCGACGTGACCGACGATGTCTATCGCCAGGCTGTCACAGCGGCCGGCATGGGCTGCATGGCCGCCCTCGACGCCGAGCGCTTCCTCGCCTCGCAGGAATAGGCACTTTCGCGCCGCCCGGCCCGGTCGGAACATGGAATTGATTTAACGCGCGTCCCCCTTGCCCCGATGGAATGCAGGGCTAGTTTCGCGGCCTGAACAACGCACCTTGCGTGCGCGAAATGTAAGTGGAGCCAGCCCATGCGTCGTACATTCCTTGCCGGCATCGCGCTGATTGCCCTCGTTGCGGTACCCGCAGGTGCCGCGCAAGGCCAGACGACTGCGGACCTGTCAGTCTTTTCGCAAGCCAACAACGATTCCAATCTTGTGATCGATCACGAGGGCTGGTCGGTCATCCTGCGCGGCATCGTCTTGAATGTCCCGCCCATGGACCGTGTTCCCGAGCGCAACCGCCCCGTGCTGACCGGAACCCGCATCAATACCGCCAGCACCAGCCGCTATCGCTATGAAGGCAATCGCGTGGTGTACCACGTACTGAACGATGAATACCGTGACGCCATAACGATCATGCGCGAAGACCTGGAGGCCTTGCCCGACCAGTTTGGTGGCATGGCCCGCCTGAGCCGTGACGAGCAGCTGGCCTATTGGTTCAACCTCTACAACGTCACCATCATCGAACAGACGATGCTGAATTACCCGGTCCACTGGATCAACAACATGGACGCGCACGGCACCAATGAAAGCGTGTTCGACGCCAAGATCCTCACGGTCGAGGGCCAACCCCTCAGCCTGAACGATATCCGCCACGGGATTGTCTACGCCAATTGGGACGATCCACGGGTTATGTACGGTTTCTTCAATGGCTCGGTCGGCAGCCCGGAATTGCGCCGCTCGGCCTATACCGGCGCAGGCGTATGGCAAGAGCTGGATCGGACCGCACGGGAATTCGTCAATTCCCTGCGCGGTGTCGAGGTCAATACTCGCGAGCTGCGCGTGTCCGAGATGTATGACGAGGCCCGGGTCCTGTTCCCGGACTTCGACGCTGATTTGCGGACACACTTGCGGCAATTCGCCAATGAAGAGACTGCCGAACAGATCGACATTGATCGGCCGATATCGGCGCGGGTGTCAGATTGGCAGATCGCCGACATGATCAATGGCTCGCGTCGTTGTACCGGCATTGCCGGGCCATCGACCATGTCATCCTTCTCTTTCGACAGCGGGCCTCAGAGCGAGGCAGGCGGAGCCGCGGCCAATTGCGCCAGCCTGCCGCCCAACGCGTTGACCCTGATGACAGCGGTTCGTGCCCGCCGGATCGAGTTGATCAATGAAGGCCGCTATGGCGAGGTTTTCACCAACGATCTTCCGACCATCGATCCGGACCTGCCCACGGACAACTCGGACAACACCGACGACGCCCCGGACGGCGATTCGAACTAGCAGGGTCGCGCTTTGCGGCTTTGTGTCTAGACTGCCCGCATTGATTCCATTCGGGGGAGATGCCGGGCATGGACTGGGACAAGCTGAAAACCTTTCATGCCGCCGCACAGGCCGGGTCCCTGACCAAGGCCGCGGAAATGCTGGGCCTGTCGCAATCAGCGGTCAGCCGCCAGATCGCGGCGCTGGAAGACGATCTCGGTGTGACACTGTTTCACCGGCACGCGCGCGGCCTCATTCCCACCGAACCGGGCAATCTTCTCTACAGCGCGGCCCATGAGATCGCATCAAAGGTCGCGATTGCCGAGGCGCATGTCCATGACGCCCGCGACGAACCGTCGGGCGAACTTAAAGTAACCGCCCCGACAGCACTGGGAGCGATCTGGCTCGCGCCGCGCCTGGCCGAATTCAACACCGAGTATCCCAATATCCGTATCCGCCTGATGCTCGATGATCATGAGCTCGACCTGGCCGGCCTGGAAGCCGAGGTCGGCATCCGGCCCTGGCCGTCGACACAGAATGATCTGGTCCAGCGCAAACTGCTGTCGGTCCGCCAGCATCTGTATGCCAGCCACGACTATGTCGAGCGCAAAGGCGCCCCGAGCGCGCCATCCGAACTCGATGACCACGCGATCATCTATTACGGCCCGCCACAGCTGGCCCCCATTCCGGGCCTCGACTGGGCGGCGAAAGCCGGTCGCGCGGACGACGCCGCTCCGCGCCCGGCGGTGATCGAGGTCAATACGATCTACGGGGTAATGAAGGCTGTCGAGGCCGGCATGGGCATCGCCGCCTTGCCGGACTATGTAGCCCGCGAAAACAAGAAGCTCGTCCGCATCCTGCCGGACGTGGACGGTCCCGACTTCGAGGTCTTCTTTGTCTATCCAAGCGAGCTTCGCGGATCGCGCCGCATCGTTGCCTTCCGGGACTTCCTCATCGAGCAGGCGCGCCGCTGGCAGAGCTGACGACGTCTAGCTGGAAACCTCGTCAATCAACTGGTCAAGCAACTCGACGACCTGTTGCGACGCGGCTTCCATTTGCGAGACCGCAGCTTCGGCCCCAGCGCGATCCCCGGCCGCAAACAAGCGAGCGGCTTCCCGGCCTCTCGCATGGACCTCGGCATGCGGCGCCTCGAGAGCCATGAATGTCGGACGCGCCCGCATCGCGGCATCACCGACGCTGTCATACCATTTGCCCAAGCGGCAATTGCGATGATCGACCAACGCTTCTTCCGTGAGGGCGTTGCGACCGACCAGCATCTCGGACAGGTTTTTCTTCCACAGGAAATGGTCGGACCTCGCCCGATAGAGCACGTAGTCCGGGATCGAGCGGGTTTCGAGCGCCTCGAAGGCTTCACCGACCAGCGCTTCCGACAGCGTCACCGAGTCAATGACCTGCTCGGCGCGGCCACTTGCCTTGCGCGCACTGCCAGCGACCGCCGCAACGCCGCGCGACAATTCCTGGGTCGCAGCTCGTTGTTCCTGCATCAACCTGGCAATCTCACCGACCAGTTGCTCACCGTCATTCACGTAGGAAACGCCGGCGCGGACCTTTTCATGGGCAGAGCGCGATGCGGTCATGCCTGACGAGATTGCAGACGCCGCATTCTCGACAGCGTCGGTGATGCCGGAGACCTCAGCTTGCAGATTTTCAATACGGCGCCGGATATCACCCGTCGCCTTCTCGGTCTGCTCCGACAGCGCCTTGACCTCCTGGGCGACAACCGAAAACCCTCTGCCCGCCTCGCCAGCGCGCGCGGCCTCGATCGTCGCGTTCAACGCCAGCAGATTGGTCTGGCCCGCGATCGCGGCGATGGTTTCAACAATTTCATTGATCTGATTGGAAGCGGCTTCGAGGGCATTGATGCGGGTTTCGATGCCGGAATAGCTGGTATCGATGGCGGTCATCTGGCTGGCCGTCTGATCGACCTCAGCCAGGCCGTCATCGGTCGCCCGGACACACTCCGCCAGTTTCGCGCTGGCACCCTCGGCGTGACCGGCTATCTGCTGGATGGAGGCGTCCAGCTCCTCGATGGCGGTCGCCATCGCCTGGCTGCTCACATCCACCTCGCGGATGTCGCCCGTAGCCCGTGACACCGCTGCCATCGTGTCACTGGCCTGCATCGAGAAGCCGGTCGCGCGAGCCAGCTCGCTGGAATCACGCTCGGCAATTCGGGCCGCGAGGTTGTTCAATGCCTGTTCGATCTGGCTTGGCAGTCCAGCCGGTGCCTGTTGGCCCTCAGCCACGTGACTGATTGCCGTCACCAAGGCGTCAATCGACATTGCATCAACCGACATTGCATCGCCGGAGCCCTGGTTGACACTCGCAGCCGGCAGCGAGCTTGCTTCGACGAGTGCGGTTTCGCGATTTGTGTCTGGGCGACGAAAGCGTGCTGCGAACATGGTCGGTTCCGGATCTGTAAGACTCTAGAGGTATTTGGCCAGATTTTGTTAACGGCAGGTTTCGTGGGCTTGGCGGGCCGCGTCAAATACGGCAACAATGCGACAATGTGTGGCGATCACATGTTTTCTTTGCATTTTCGCATAACTGACATGACGCTTTGGCACTTCTGTTACCGGCAACAATCACACATATACACACCCGACGCGGCGATCACGCCGCTCCTCAGATTTCCCCTTTCTGAGTTTTGTGCGCCCCTCCTCCCCATTTGGGCGCGCAAGATCGCGCCGGGTCCCTCTCCTCCCCTTTAGGACCCGGCGCCATATCTTTCGGGCTTCCCCGGCCCGCATGACAATCACTGCCCCGGCTCATCGAGCCGGGGCATTTTTTTGATTGGCAGATGTCGGCACCGAGACAGAGAAAAGCCCCGACACCGGCGGCGTCGGGGCTCTCGTCAACGAACCGACCGGGTCGGTCAGCCGATTGTGGAACGAAGCATCCAGGCGGACTTCTCGTGCTCGGTCAGCCGCGGCGTCAGCACGTCAGCCGTGGCTTCATCGCCATGCTCCGACGCCAGCGTCAGCGCCTTGCGGATGGTCGCGACAACGGTCTCGTGTCCGCTCAGCAAATCCCGCAACATGTCATTGGCTTCGGTCGCCTCACCGCCGGATTTGACCGTGGCGGCGTCGGTCATCTCGCCGTAGGAGCGCGGAGCGACAACATCGAGGGCGCGGATGCGCTCGGCGATCTCATCCGTCGCCATCCAGAGTTCATTATATTGCGTCTCGAAGAGGGCGTGCAGGTCATGGAAGCGCGGACCGGTGACGTTCCAGTGATAGACATGCGTCTTGAAATAGAGCGCATAGGTGTCGGCCAGGACAGCCGTGACTGCGTTCGCCATGGCCTCGCGCTGCGTGTCGGTCAGACCCATATTGATACCCATGTCGTTCTCCTCATTTGCGTTTCGCGCGGCGGTGCCGCTGCCTTGACCCTGATGTAGGACGTCAACGACCATAATTCAAATCAGGATTTACAGGGTCAAATATAGAAAGAACCTATGACTACCGCAGCGAGGCACAAAAGCGCTGGATCCGCTTGCCGGCCTCGACAAGGGCTTCATCGGACGTCGCGTACGAAATACGGAAACCCGGCTCGAGGCCAAACGCGATACCGGGAACGGCAGCCACGGCTTCAGCGCCCAGCAGGGCTGCGCAGAAATCCGTGTCATTATTGATCACCGTTCCGTCCGGCGCGGTCTTGCCGATCGTGCCGGAGCAATCCGCAAACACATAGAAGGCGCCTTCCGGTGTCGGGGCGACAAGGCCGTCCGCCTCGTTGATCGCCGCCAGCACCAGATCACGCCGGCGCAGGAAGGCCGCATTGCGGGCTTCGAGGAATGAATGGTCGCCATTGAGCGCTTCCACCGCAGCCGCCTGGGAAATCGAGCACGGATTTGAGGTGGTCTGGGAGGCGACCTTGCCCATCTCCTTGATCAGCGCCGCCGGACCACCGGCATAGCCGATCCGCCAACCGGTCATGGAATAGGCTTTCGAGACACCATTCATGGTCAGGGTGCGATCGTAGAGTTTCGGCTCGACCTCGGCGATGGTCGCGAACTCATAGCCCTCATAGACAATGTGCTCATACATGTCGTCGGTCATGATCCAGACATGCGGATGGGCCAGCAGGACGTCAGCGAGGGCGCGCAGTTCGTCGCGTGTATATCCCATGCCGGTCGGGTTGGACGGCGAATTGAGGATCAACCAGCGGGTTTTCGGCGTGATTGCCGCCGCCAGCTGGTCAGGGTTGATCTTGAAGCGGTTCTCGATGCCGGCCTTGACCACGACCGGTGTCCCACCGACCAGATTGACCATTTCCGGATAGCTGACCCAGTAGGGCGCCGGGATGATGACCTCGTCGCCGCTGTTCAGGCTGGCCAGCAGCGCGTTGTAGATAACCGGCTTGCCGCCGGTGGAAACGTGGATCTGGTTGGCCACATACTCCAGACCATTGTCACGCCGGAACTTCTTGATGATCGCGTTCTTCAGCTCGGGTGTTCCATCGACATTTGTGTATTTCGTCTCACCGCGCCGGATGGCCGCGATCGCCGCATCCTTGATGTGGTCGGGCGTGTCGAAGTCCGGCTCGCCGGCACCGAGCGAGATGACGTCAATCCCCTTGGCCTTGAGTTCGCGTGCCTTCTGGGTGACGGCGAGCGTGGCAGAGGGTTTGACGCGCTGGAGCGCGGCGGACGGCGTGAAAGTCATGATGATGATGTCCCGGTAGAGCTCGGCTGGAAAGCAAAAGCCTAGTCCCGCTCGCCCGGCACGCCAATCCCCCAGCCATGCAAGATCGCCAGGGCGCAACAGCGAATTCGCATGGCTGGGCGCCGGGACATCCAGCGCCACCCGCCCCGACATCGCCCCAATTTTCCCCGCAATCGCCGCATTACCGCCCTGTCACACTCGTGATCGAGGCACAGCGTGACCGTGGACAGGGAAGCCGGTCGCCCCGCAATCACCCTCGCAAGTGGGGGCGGCCGGCACATCACGGGGAGGTTCGCATGGCGGCCGCACACACTCACCACTCGGCAGGTTCACAGGCCTGGTTTGCACTCACACTCGCCGTCGTGGCCCTCGCCGCGACGGTCCTGCTCTGGTCGGAGGCCCGCGCCGATGTACCGGCGCCGGTGGAGATTGATGAAAGCGACATGGTCCGGCTGTCCGAGATCAATGAGGGAGCCCTCCTGATCAAGACCATCGAGCCCGGCCGATACATCCCCGCCCCGATGGTCGCGACAGATATCAGATTCAATATTTCCGGACCGGTCGTGCGCGCCACTATTACCCAGCGCTTTGAAAACCCGACCGACGCCTGGGTCGAGGCGACTTATGTCTTCCCGATGCCCGAGGACAGTGGCGTCGACCGGCTGCGCATGCAGGTCGGCGACCGTTTCATCGAGGGCGAGATCCAGGAACGCCAGGCCGCCCGCCGCACCTATGAGGCCGCCCGCGCCAATGGCCAGCGGGCCAGCCTGGTCGAGCAGGAACGCCCCAACATGTTCACCACCTCGGTCGCCAATATCGGGCCGGGCGAAACCATCATCGTTCAGTTTGAATACCAGGATGTGGCGCGCTTCGTGGATGGCCGTTTCCAGTTCACGCAGCCCCTCGGCCTGACCCCGCGCTACATTCCGGACAGTGACGGGCTGCAAATGGTCTCGACCGGGACCCCGTCCGTGCCCGATGCGGCCCGCATCACCCCGCCGGTCATGCCGGAATCGCTGGAACCGCGTGATCAGTTGCGCCTTCCGGTCACGATCACCGCCGATCTTGACGCCGGTTATGCCCTCGGCGAAATCGCCAGTCTCTACCACGCCACTCTGGTCGAACGGCTCGCCGACGGGACGGCCCGTATCAGCCTCGCCGACGGCCCGGTCCCGGCCAATCGTGATTTCGTCCTGACCTGGCGCCCAGCCGATCCGAGTGCCGCCAGCGCCGCCCTCTTCGTCGAGGAATGGCAGGGCGAGACCTATCTGCTGGCCCAGGTGTTACCGCCCGCCGAACTGGGCGCCGATACGCCGCGCCGGGCCCGCGAAACCATTTTCGTGATCGATAATTCCGGTTCGATGGGCGGCGCCTCCATGCGCCAGGCCCGCGCCGCCCTGATCACCGCCCTGCAACGCCTGGAACCGGGCGACCGGTTCAATGTGATCCGCTTCGACAATACGATGGAACAGGTCTTCCCGCAGGCTGTGGATGCCACACCGGCCAATGTCGACACCGCGCTGGCCTTTACCCGCCGACTGGAAGCGCAAGGCGGAACGGTGATGCTGCCAGCTCTCAACGCCGCGCTGCGCGACACCAGCCCCGATGATGACAGCCGGGTCCGCCAGGTTGTCTTCCTGACCGATGGCGCGATCGGCAATGAGGCCGAACTCTTCGGCGCCATCGAGGCCGGTCTGGGACGGTCGCGCCTGTTTCCGGTCGGGATCGGCTCGGCGCCGAACGGCTATTTCATGAGCCGCGCCGCCCGCCTTGGACGCGGTACCTCGACGCAGATCGGACAGGTCAGCGAGGTCGAGGCCCGCATGGAAGAGCTCTTCACGGCGCTGGAACGTCCGGTCATGACCGATCTCGACGCCCTCTTTCCCGAAGGCGCGCTGAGCGAGATCTGGCCCGCCCCATTGCCCGACCTCTATTACGGCGAACCAGTCACCCTGACCGCCCGCCTGGCTGGCCGCGACGGCAGCATGGTCATCGAAGGCGAGACCGCGGGCGCCCGCTGGCGCCAAACCCTCTCCCTCGCCGACGCCCATGAAGGACACGGCATCGCCACCCTTTTCGGTCGCAACCGGATCCGGGCTCTCGAAGAGACCCGCTTCCAGGGTGTGGCCGCCAGCCGCATTGATGCCGCCGTGCTGGAAGCCGCGCTGGAGTTCAGCCTGGTATCGCGGCTGACCAGCCTGGTTGCGGTGGATGTCACACCGGCCCGGCCGGACGGCGCTCCGCTGGCCAGTCGGGACGTCCCCGCCATGGTGCCGGACGGCTGGAATCTCGGCGCCGTCGAGCGCGAAGCCGCACCTGGACTCCACCACGCCTCCGCCGATGCCCGCCTCTTTGCCGCACGGCTCGCGCCGAGGGCCGACGGAACAGCCGCCGACAGCGCCGGCCTGGCCCTGCCCGCCACAGCCACACCGCGGCAGGTCCTGATGATACTGGGCGCGCTGATGATGATGCTCGCCCTGATCTGGCTGATCACCCGCCGCGAGGAGCGCCTGTGGTGATCCGTTTTCCAACCCGCCTTCCTGCTTCCCGCCTGCTGGCCCTCGGCCTGATGGTGACCGGCCTCGGCGTCTTCGTGCAAGGCGCCTGGCTGGGGGTGAAGGCCGATATTGCGCAGGTCCTCCTTGCACAGTCCTGGACCCGCGCAATCGACGGAGAGTCCGCGTCCACACCATGGCCCTGGGCCGATTTTCGGCCCGTGGCGCGGCTCTCCGTCCCGTCCCTTGGCGAGCACGCCATCGTCCTCTCCGATGGCGGCGGTGAAGCGCTGGCCTTCGGGCCGTCCCTGCTCGACGCATCGGCCCGGCCTGGCGAGGACGGTGTCAGCGTGATCGCCGCCCACCGTGATACCCATTTCGCTTTCCTGGAAAGGCTGGTGCCCGGCGATATCGTGATCGTGGAACAAGCGGCCGGCCACCCCTTGCGGTTTCGCGTGACCGGTACCGAAATCGTCGACGCCGCCCGGTCCGGAATCGAACCATCGCTCGGCCCGGCCCGACTGGCCCTTGTGACCTGCTGGCCCTTTGGCAGCCTTGTGCCGGGACCCGACCGCTATGTGGTCTGGGCCGAACCGGTGACCACGCTCTGAACACCTCGACCGTATCATGGCTCTGGCATCTGCTCGCTCGCTGGTCTAAGCAGGATCCGTGACGGCGGGGGCCGAGTGAAAGGATCGACCGGGCGTGGTGTTTTTGACGCCCCTTTCCGAAGCCTTGCGCCGCCGTCTAACCGCCGGCGCGCTTGCGCTTGCCGCAAACCTCCTGATCATCATCGGCCTGCTGTTCGCACCTCGCCCGGAACCCGTCGAGACCGAGCCGGCCGTGCTCGATATCGTGTTTGTGTCCCTGCCCGAGCCCGAGCCGGAGCCCGAGCCAGAGCCGGAACCGGAGATCACCCCGGATCCTGAGCCTGAGCCTGCCCCGCCTGCGGAATCAGACCCAGTCCCGGCGACAGAAGAAGCGTCAGACCCAGACACCGGTTCCGACATCGCGCCGGAGGCCATGCAGGAACCGGTTCCCACTCCCACAACAGAAGAATTGGCCGAGGCCGCACCCGCTCCAGCAGGGGGCGAGGAAGCGCCGAACATTCTCAGCGACACCAATCCCTTCAACGATGACCGAGCGGCGATACCTTTCCCGGGCGGCGGAGGCGGAACTGAATACGCCGTCCGCTCGGTCTTCTGCCTGTCGACGTCCGACGCCAATCGCCGGGCACTGGCCTGCACCCCGTTCAGGTCCGACGACGGACTGCCCATGCTGCAATATGCCAGCGAGGAGAACATCGCCCGCGGCCGCGCCGCGATGGTCGACCTGACGGCTGACCAGATCCGCGCCCTGTTCGAGCGTAATGCCTATCCCGGCCGCGATCTGCGCGGACAGGCGACGCTGGCGGATGTACTCGGACGACCGACCTCGTCAGCCGACCAGATGCGCGACAGCCTGCCGCCACTTGTCCCCGACCCCGCCTTCGGTGATTGACGTCCGGCGTCTTCCTCTGTCCATTGCGGCCCATGAATTTCCTGTCCGATACCACCGCCCCCGCCCATCCGGCCCTGATCGAGGCCATCACGGTCGCCAATCGCGACTTTGCCCCCTCCTATGGGGCCGATCCGGTCTCGGCCCGGGTCGAAGCGCACCTGAAAGAGATTTTCGAGACTGATCTGAAGGTTCTGTTCGCGGTCTCGGGAACGGCGTCCAACGCGCTGGCCCTGTCGGTCCTGTGTCCCCCCCATGGCGCGATCCTGTGTCATGACGAGGCGCACATCCACCGCGACGAGCGCGGTGCACCGGAATTCTTCACCGGTGGCGGCAAGCTGATCCCGCTGCCCGGCGACCATGCGAAAATCGGGATGGACGGGCTCGAACGGGCACTGGCGGAAATCCCCGAAGGCTTCGTCCATACCAGCCCGGTCCGCGTGCTGTCCCTGTCCAATCTGAGCGAGAGCGGCACGGCCTATACGGCGTCCGAGGTTCGCGAACGCGCCGGTCTGGTGAAAGAGCGTCCCGCCTTCATCCACATGGACGGCGCACGCTTTGCCAATGCCCTCGTGACGCTGGGCTGCAGCCCGGCCGAGCTGACCTGGAAGGCCGGGGTCGATGCGCTGTGCTTTGGCGCCACCAAGAATGGCGCCCTGGGCGCCGAGGCCGTCATTCTCTTTCCCTCGGTCATGGACCGGTTCGAGGAGCTGCAGGCCCGCCAGAAACGCGCCGGTCACATGGCGCCCAAAATGCGCTTCATGGCAGCCCAGTTCGAGGCCTGGCTCAAGGATAATCTGTGGCTGGATCTGGCCCGCACCGCCAATGCCCGTGCCAAGACCCTGGCCGACGGCTTTCGCCGCGTCGATGGTGCCGAGGTGCTGCATCCGGTCGATGGTAACGAGATCTTCGTCCGCCTCGACGAGGCCATTGCGGCAAAGCTGCGGGAGGCCGGCGCGCAATTCTACCAATGGCCGGATGGCTCGGCCCGCTTCGTGACCAGCTGGTGCACCACCGAAACGGAAATCGCGGCGACACTGGCCGCGATCTGACGCAACTTGCGAGGACGGAACAAAACAAGTACACTCTTTGCGTGTAGCGAGGAGATCCACATGTCGACCGAGTGGGGAGTATTGTTTCACCTCGATGCGGTCCGCTTTGACGCCTATGGCCGGGCGCTTATTGCCGACAGGACTGCCGCGCACCGCATGCAGGGCTTGCTGGCCGAAGCCGATGCCATCGCCTGCCGTTCCGGTTGTGGCGCACCGCTGAGCTGTGACACGGCCATGATCCTGCGCGAGGAGCTGACCGGCGTCGGGCCCGACCTGCTGGTCAACAATGCCGATTTTTCCACCATCATCCGCAAGCGCAAGGCGGTCGGGGCCGAAGAGGCCGTGATCGTGTTTTCGACCTATCGCCGGGTCGAGATCGCCCAGGACGCGCTCGAACGGGCCTGACAGGCTGACGCCCCCGCCCGAACACACTTCGCACGCAGGCTGCCCCTGCAACCACGCAACCCAGCGACCAGGCGGGCCGGCGCCGGTTCAGGAAATCTTAGCGCCGGGCGTGCCAGCTTCCAGGCAATCAATCGGAGAGAACCGCCCATGATGTCGATGACCGCACTTGCCGCAGCCTTGTTGTCGATCTCATGCGCCCAGGGTGACAGCCTGGTTGTGGGCGGGGCCACACTCAAACCTGTCCCGGCCAAGGCCCTTCAGGATGAGACTTTCCGCAGCCTGACGATCGAGCTGGTGATCGAGGCCTCCATGGTCACCCCGATCAATCTGGACTATGCCGATCTGAACGGCGGAGCCTGGGATCAGCCGCCACTCGAGGGCACCGGCTTCCAGAGCGGCGATCGCGCGATCTACACGGTTGTTGCCGATGATCCGCACGAAACGCTGGGCGGCTCGATCGAACTCACCATGGCATACGGCAACCTGGTCACGATAGAATTCGGGTGGGAGGATGGCAGCGCGGCCACATGCGATGCCAGCGATCCGGACATTCAGGCGCTCGCCCTGCAGACCGAGCTGGAAGACAGCATGAGCACGGCGCCAGTGTGCACGGTCTACTTCATGAACCCGCCTGGCACCATGACCGACTGAGCGACCGAGTTTCCGCCTGGGTCCAACCGGACTTCACATCACCTAGGTCTTGTCATCATCACCCTCGCGGCGCCACGGACCGGCATAACGCGGGTCCTGGCGACGGCGGCGGTCGGGTCCGAAATACGTAGGCGCCTTGATGAAACGGCGCGGCCGCTCGATCAGGGCCGTGATGCGGTGAAACAGGTCAACCGGGCGCACCGGCTTGGCC
>NZ_JBLWVH010000031.1:31760-36890 GCF_048268525.1 Maricaulis sp.
CACTTTCGAGCGGTCCGTGTGACCGGTGACCATGACGATGGGCAGGTATTTATTGGCACTGTCCGACGCCGTGCGGACCAGGCGGGTGAATTCCAGCCCGTTCAGATCGCCCAGCATGTAGTCGACCAGGGCAAAGTCCGGATTGACATCGCGCATGGTCTCGAACGCGTCGGCGGCATCGCGCACTTCCACAATCGTGCGCACTCCGAACCCCTGCAGGATGGTGCGCAGGATGGTCGACATGTGCGCATTGTCCTCAACGATCAGGACACGAATGCGGTCGAAGCTGCCGGACATGAAATCTCGCAGTGGCGAAAGGGAATCAATGAACCCGCCAATTGTGCGCCAGCGGTCTTAACCAAGTCTTGACCGGGTGGGGCGGGCATGGCGACAGACTGCCGCACACGGTCGGCCGGCTCGACAGGTCACAAACCACCCTTTCCGTGCTAGTCTCTTCCCGTTGCGTTGCGTTCAATCTGGCAGCTTGAAAAGGGCATGGTCATGAACATCGCAGAGAAAATGGTGCGCACCCTGATCGACCGGGCCCGCGCCTATGACAGCAAGGAACAGATCGACGATTTCGAGCGCGACGCCGACAGTGGCGAGACGGATGCCGTCGAAAGTCTGCTGACCGGCGATACCGATCCGATCCGCACGGAGATCGAGGACTGGCTGGGCTCGCTCGACGAGGAGGCCCAGGCCGAGCTTGTGGCGCTCTACTGGATTGGCCGCGGGGATTATGACGGGCCGGATTTCCGTCGCGCCGTCCGCGAGGCCCGCAGCCGCCGCAGCGGCCCGACCGAGGACTATCTGCTCGGCGCGCCGATGCTGGGGGATTATCTCGAACTGGGTCTGGATTCGGTGATCGAGGCCGACGTCTTCGACGACGCGTGAGAGGGCGGTCAGCCTTGGCGCAACCGCGTTGCGATGTCATGCAAGGCCGTGTCCCGGGCATGCTCATCGCTTTCGTTCATCGCATCCTGGAGCTGTGCCGCGGCCTCAGTCAGTCGCCGGCTGGACTCAGCCTCGGCGTCGGCACGCGCCCGCTCCCAGTCACTGCCACGAACGGCCGCGACCAGAATGTCCGCGATGCGTTGCAGGATCTGCACCACGGCTTCGGCAGAGAAGCCTCCCACAAGGGCAATGCCCAGGACCCCGTAACTGCCTGCAACGTCTGCAAGGGGCTGATAGCCACCCACAATTTCACCCAGGATGAATCCGGACAGAATGCCGACGACGAAACGCACGAGGTATTGTTGGTTGTATTCCGGTCGAAACGTGCCGTCGCGAAGATAGTTTCGTGCCGTCCAGAACGCGAAGAGCGTTGCCCCGAGACCGGCCCCGCACAAGCGCAATACAGCAGAAACCAGCTGATCCGGCGCGTCGGGGTCAGTCCCAGCCAACGCCTTGATCCCCAAAAGGACCACGAGTGCGACCAGGCCGGCACCTCCGATCATGGTCAAGATTGGATTGTGGCGAAGCGAACTGGCCCGGATGGTTCCCGGTGTCGCCGGCGCGATGGCGAGCCGCAGATCCTGGTGGACCTTGAGCGCCAGCGGCAGGTTGTCCGCGACCCAATCCATATTTGCGGCGCGACCGCGCCGGCTGCCACGGGGTGAATGGCCATCGGGGTCATCACCGTCCTCGCCCAAGGGCTCGCGGGAGAGGCGCTGCAGCAAAAGCGGCAGCTCTGTCCGGACCGTTTCCGGGACCACGATACCGCGCGAGCGGGTAAATTCTTCCATTTCCAGGATTTCATCACTCACCTGGGTGAGCAATACATCCGATCGCTGCGAGGGATTTTCGGCCTTAATTCCGAAGTCCTGATCCGCCATTTTGCACCCCACCCTTCGATTGCTATAAATAATAGCACAATCGAAGCGGGTTCACAATTTGTGCGCGCCCATCAATTCTTCCAGTCAACTTCCGTGCCGCCCGGCGGCAAGCCGACGGCATCCTGACGGTGCTTGATCGCATTAAGGATGCGCTGACCCAGCCTGTCCGGCATCACCGGCTTGACCAGATAGGCGTCGACCCCAGCCTTGCCGGCTGCCTCCACAATCATCGCCTCGTCATGGGCGGTGAGCAGGATGATTGGCACATTCTGGTTGATCAGGCCGTCATCGCCGCGAATGCGCCAGGCGATCGAGACGCCGTCATCGCTCTGCAGCTCGTAATCGAGCAGGATCGCGTCGAACTTGCGTCGCTTGAGATGGTGCCAGGCGGTTTCACTGTCCGCCGCCTCGGACACGTCATCACACCCCTGTCGCTCAAGCAATTTGACCACGAGACTACGGATCGAGGTGACATCCTCGACCACCAGCATCGTCAATCCTGAGAGCGGCTTTTTCGGCATCGATCACCTCCTGCCGGTAAGGGATTCTAGCACGGGTCGGGCCTCGGGCAATCGTCCGGGGGAAGCAAGGCTGTCGGCAAGGCCGGCCATCAGGGTCTGCGGATTGACCGGCTTGGGCAGGACCGCGGAAAAGCCGGCAGCTGCGGCACCGCGTACCATGTGGGAGAAGCCATCAGCGGCGAGCAGGAATAGCGGCATGTCAGCGGCCACGCCGGCCGCCGGCTCGCGCAGCCGGCGCGCAAGGTCGAGACCGGTCGCGAGGCCGAGATCATAATCGATCAGCGCGAAATCCGGGCGGCAGGTATGGGTCATGACCAGCGCCTCGTCGCCATCGGCCGCTTCGAAGACGCGGGCGAAACCGAGCCCGGTCAGCAATGTGCGAATAACAGCGCGAACCGGGCGGCTGTCATCGACCAGCAGCACGGTGAGGCGGTCCGGGATGGGCACTGAAAGGGCAGACATTGTCATCTCCTCGTCTGCCCAGTTAACCACACGCGCCTGAACACCGGCCTAACGGCGGCTCATGCGATATGAGCGCTCCTGACAGGACGGTGGCAGGGAGGTCGCAGTGCGGCACTGGCCCTCGCCCGCCCGCCGTCACATATTCACCCAATGGCCAAGCTGACCCTCGACGACACCCTGACCGCCCCGGAAGACTTCGTGCTCGACACGCTGACCAGCGTGACGACCGCCGGTGAATGGACGCCGCACCGGCCCGACCGGCCGGAAAAGTCCGAGGGCGGACAGCGTTTCCAGTGCGTCTCGGAATACTCCCCCAAGGGCGACCAGCCACAGGCGATTGCCGAATTGGTCGCCGGGCTGAAGGATGAGGAGCGCGACCAGGTCCTGCTCGGCGCCACCGGCACCGGCAAGACCTTCACCATGGCCAAGATCATCGAGGCGGTGCAGCGTCCGGCCCTGATCCTCGCCCCCAACAAGACCCTCGCCGCCCAGCTCTATGGCGAGTTCAAGAGCTTCTTCCCCAACAACGCCGTCGAGTATTTCGTCTCCTATTACGACTACTACATGCCCGAGGCCTATGTGCCGCGCACCGACACCTATATCGAGAAGGAATCGTCGATCAATGAGGCGATCGACCGGATGCGCCACGCCGCGACGCGCTCCATCCTCGAACGCGATGACGTGATCATCGTCGCCTCGGTGTCGTGCATTTACGGCATCGGCTCGGTCGAGACCTATACGGCGATGACCTTCGAGCTGAAGCCCGGCGACATCGCCGATCCGCGCGCCATCACGCGCCAGCTGGTCGACCTGCAATACACCCGCAATGACGCCGCCTTCATCCGCGGCACCTTCCGCATTCGCGGCGATAATCTGGAAGTTTTCCCCGCCCACTACGACGACCGCGCCTGGCGGATCGGCTTCTTTGGCGATGAGGTCGAGCAGATCACCGAATTCGATCCCTTGACCGGCAAGACCATGACCGAGCTCAAATCGGTCAAATTCTACGCCAATTCGCACTATGTGACGCCGCGCCCGACGCTCAACCAGGCGGTGGTCAAGATCAAGGCCGAGCTGAAGGAACGCCTCGCCTGGATGGAGGCCAATGGCCAGCTCCTGGAAGCCCAGCGCCTGCAACAGCGCACCGAGTTCGACCTGGAAATGCTCGGCGCCACCGGCTCCTGTGCCGGCATCGAGAACTATTCCCGCTATCTCACCGGTCGCAAGCCGGGCGAGCCGCCGCCGACGCTGTTCGAGTATATACCAGAGGACGCCCTCGTCTTCGCCGATGAGAGCCATGTCTCGATCCCGCAGCTGGGCGCCATGTACAAGGGCGATTTCAGCCGCAAGAAGACGCTGACCGATCACGGTTTCCGCCTGCCCTCCTGCCTCGACAACCGCCCGCTCAAATTCGAGGAATGGGATGCCATGCGGCCGCAGACCATCTCGGTCTCGGCAACGCCGGGCCAGTGGGAGCTGAACCAGACCGGCGGCGTGTTCACCGAACAGGTGATCCGCCCGACCGGCCTCATCGACCCGCCGGTCGAGATCCGCCCGGTCTCCACAGATGGCGCCAGCCAGGTCGACGACGTCATCGACGAGGCCCGCGCCACCGCCGAAAAGGGTTTCCGCACCCTGGTCACCACGCTGACCAAGCGCATGGCCGAGGATTTGACCGAATACATGCATGAGCAGGGCCTCAAGGTCCGCTACATGCATTCCGACGTCGACACGGTGGAACGCATCGAGCTGATCCGCGATCTCCGCCTCGGCGTCTATGACGTGCTGATCGGCATCAACCTCTTGCGCGAAGGCCTGGACATTCCGGAGTGCGGCCTCGTCGCCATTCTCGACGCCGACAAGGAAGGCTTCCTGAGGTCAGAGACCAGCCTGGTCCAGACCATCGGCCGCGCCGCCCGGAATGCCGACAGCAAAGTCATCCTCTATGCCGACCGCATCACCGGCTCGATGCAACGCGCCATGGACGAAACCAACCGCCGCCGCACCAAACAGATCGCCCACAACGAAGAACACGGCATCACCCCGACGACGATCACAAGGGGCATCAGCGACATCCTGGAAGAAGTGATGGAGTCCCAAGCCAAGGGCCGCGGCGTCGCGGCCAAAGGCCGCAAGAAGGGCGACGGCAAGCCGAAAGGCCTGCGCGAGAGCGACCAGGCGGCATTCGTGGCGGGGGATAATGTGGTCGCGGTGATTGCCGATCTGGAGAAGCGGATGCGCGAGGCGGCAGCGGATCTGGAGTTTGAGGAAGCGGCGCGGTTAAGGGATGAGGTTTTGAAGTTAAGGGGGGA
>NZ_JBLWVH010000032.1:0-36362 GCF_048268525.1 Maricaulis sp.
AGAATCAAACTCTCAAGTTGAGTTGTGATCCCGACACGCTTGGCATTCAAAGTTCAACGGGATTGTGGTCTCGGCCAAATCAGTGAAACACTGATCCGGACGAGCCAAAATCGTCGTAGAAAAACGCCTCAGCGTATCGACATTCATGGTGGTCTGACCCACCGCAGAACGCCGTCGCCTGCGTTTCTCTTTCCATAACAACAATGTCAAAGAGCCAGGCCCACCAAACTCAACGCTGGCGAACCCGAAGCCGAAGGGACAATCAAATCGCCGCCCCCGGCCAAGGAGGGCGGTGTTTAAGCCGCCCCAATCTTGAAGTCAATCTCGTTTTTCAGGGTTTCTGCAGCGCGTCGTGGCCAGCGTTGTTTTCCGGAGAAATCATCGCCGGCGCCAGAAGTTCGAAGCGCCTATGAAAGTCCTGAAGAGCGATTGCCCTCCCCCGTCGCCGGCGCCCCGTTTTCCGTGGCCCCCGCTGCGAGGAGGGCGAGGTTTAGGGCCCGGGCATTTTGAAGTCAATCGGCGAATGTACGGGTTTGTGCACCTGAGTGCAGTGAATGCGCAAAAGGTCAGTCATGGCTGGCTTCTACAATGTGCATGCAGAGTGTTTTCGGGCTGCACGGGACGCGCGCCCTACCGGCGGGCAGGACGCGATGACAGCGCCGGGCGGATGAAGGGCGTCGGGCGGATCGATCCGCCGCGGCCTGGCGATTCCCGCTGCACGGGACGGGACACGAGGCCGTCAGGTGCGGTAGGGGTCCGCCTGCAGCTCGTAGAGCGCGGCATAGCTCCCGCCCAATCCGATCAACGCCGCATGATTCCCGGCTTCGGCGACACGCCCGGTTTCCAGCAGGATGATGTGATCAGCGGCTTTCAGGTTGGACAGACGATGGCTGATCAGGATCAATGAGCGAGACGGTGCGAGCGGGCGCGCCAGGAAGGCCGCCTCGGCCTCCGCGTCGAGGGCCGCGGTTGGTTCATCGAGAATCAGGATGTCCGCAGTCTCGTTGGCGTGGGCTCTTGCCATCGCCAGGCGTTGCCACTGACCGCCGGACAGCTCCACACCCTCAGCGAACCGTTTGGACAGGCGCGTTTCGACACCGTCCGGCAGGCCTTCCACCAGCCCGTCTGCCAACCCTGCCGCGAGAGCCCTGTCCATCGCGTCCGGCGCGAGGCCGAGCAGTCCGACCCCGGCCTCCACATTGTCGCGGACCGACAGCTTGTAATTGACATGCGGCTGGAACATCACGCCGATGCGACCGGCGAGCACGACCGGATCCCATTCGGTCAGGTCCAGCCCGTCGAGGGTGACACGCCCGCTGTCGGGCCGGTACAGGCCCGCGGCAAGCTTGACCAGGGTTGTCTTGCCGGACCCGTTGACGCCCACCAACCCAAGCCGGGTGCCCGGCGGCAGATGGAAGCTGACCTCGACCAAGGCGGGCGCCGCTGCCCCCGGATAGGTGAAACTGACGCCGTCAAAGCGCAGCCCGTCGCCGGCAAGTGGCCCCTTGTCCGCGACACCGGGACGGGCGCCCTCATCCATGTCCAGCAGGGCAAACAACCGCGTCACATAGAGGACATCCTCATAACTTCCGGTCACAGCCCCCAGCAGCGCATTGACTGAATTCTGACCCTGTTTGAGCAGCCCGATCAGCATTGTCATCTGACCGAGACTGAACCGCCCCGCAATGGCGACGACGACGATCCACAGCTTGCCGGCGACGAAGATCACCGATCCCGCGACCCCAAGCATGGAACTGATCAACGCCTGTCGCCCCTGCAATGCCCGGTCGCCATCATGCATGTCGTGAAAGAGATGCGTGAAGCGATCCATCAGCGGGCCGCCCAGCCCGTAGTGCAGACGCTCACGCGCGGCCGCCTCATTGGTCACCAGGCTCTCGAGATAATTGCGCTCGCGCATCTGTGGCGACCGCGCAGTGTAGAATCGGTAGGTGTCGCCGGAGAAGCGCACATTGCCGATGAAGGCCGGCAGGCCACCCAACAGCATCAGCCCGACCAACCAGGGTGCACTCGCCGCCAGCAGCGCGGTGATCGAGATCAGGGTGACGCTGGCCTGCAGCAAATCGAAGCCGCGCACCACCAGGCCATAGGGGCGGGCCGACGCGAACTGCTTGGCGTGGATCAGCATCTCCTGGACCTTGGGCAGCTCGATCTGGCCGAGGGAGAAGCGGTTGGCCTTGTCCAGGATCAGCCTCGATACCGCGAAACCCAGTTCCGCGTGCAGTCGGGCTTTCTGGAAGACCAGCAGGCGGCGCACCACCAGCAAGGCCGCCACGATGGCCGCCTCGATGCCGACAAGGTACAGCGCCGCGCTTCTATCGGCGTCCAGGCCGCTGTCGATCGCCGCCAGCACGCCGTCGATCAGGAGTTTGGACACATAGAGGGCGGCCGGCGGCAGCAAGGCCGCGACGATCGTCAGGCCGGCGATCGCCAGCGTCAGTCCGGGCCGTGTCCGAGCGATAATCGCCAGCGTCCGGACGGCCGCCGCCGACCGTTCCCGCCAGGACGGGGCCGGCTCGGCTGACTGGTCCGAGGCGGGATCAGCCATGAGCGATCAGGCGACCCGGGCTTTGCGGGCCGCGGCCTCTTCCGCCATCCGGCGTGACAGGACGGCCCCCTTGTGCGGGAAGGCTTCGGTCGGAACCGGACGGTCGAGGAAGGGGGCCAGCTTCTCGAAGCCTTCACCGGAACAGATATCGATGACCAACAGATCGTCGGGCCGGTCCTTGAAGAAATCCATCACGCTGCGAATGTGCTGGTCGTAGACCCAGGAGAAGCGATCCGGGCAATAATTATAGCACCCGTAGACCGTTGCCCGCAGGAATTGGCGCATCCGCAGATGGACCTCCTCGTCCGGGTCGTCGACATCCTTGAAGGCCGGCCGGTTGTAATAATGCCGCGACACCGAACCCAGCCAGCTGTCCTTGTCGCGCACCGTCAGAATGAATTTTGACCCCGGATACTGCTTGTCCAGCTGCTGGTAGATCGGGATCGTCGTGATGTCGGTCAGACCATCATAATAACGCAGCAGGGTCAGGTCGTACTGGGCGTTGGCGATCTCGATATAGGTGTCTTCATCGATCGGATAATGGCTGCAATCAAATCCCAGCATCTGCAGGCCGGAGGTGAGTGAGCGTGTTCCTGTCCGTGACAGGCCCAGCCCGAACACTTTCGGCTTGTCGGCCTTGTTTCCATAGGCCACCCGGTCCGAATTGGCCTCGAGCCAGGCCGTCAGGTCGTCACGCGTGAACGGTGTGTCGCCGCCCAAGCCCAGCTTGGCCAGTTCGGCTTCGGCGTGCTGAGGCAGAGCCGTTATGAAGGCGTGGATTTCGTCCGGGGTGGCGCTGTCCGGCACCATGCGACGCGCATAGTCAACAGCATGTCGCGCCATCGCCAGGTCGCAGAGCTCACCCTCGCTGGTCACCCATTTCTTCATCGACCGGGTCAGCCTCTGGCGCTGAATCTTGGTTCGGCTGCGCAATTCACGCAGCGCGTATTTCATGAAGATGTGCTGGAAGGACTGGAAATGATCATGAAGGATGTCGAAATTGCGGAATTGCTTGGCCAGCCCCATCGGCTTCATGGCGAGATTGCGCAGGCGCGACTCAGGCCGCAGCACGTATTTCAGGTCATCCTCCGGCACCTCGACCGCTGCCATGGCGCGAACGAGGTCAATCCGCGTGATATGGACCCCGCAATGAAGACGCCCGCGGAAACGGTCCGAGACATAGGCATCGACATAGGGTGCGTCGCAGCTGTCGATGAAGGGCCGGATATCCTCGAGGATGAGGCAATCGGCGTCGACATAAACGACATAGTCACAATCATGTTCGATCCGCAGCATCTGCGCCACGCAGTCTGTGAACGGGCGCACATCATCGATCACATGCACCGCATCGGGCTGGATGTTCTCGATCGCCAGCTCCAGTGCAACGTCGCGCGTCCGCTCGTCAATCTGCCGGAATACAAGGTCAACTTTCGCCATCGTTCATTCCCCCCACTGGAACGGTTTGTTGGCCGTTGCAGCCATCTGCTCGAACAAGGCGAGATGTTCGGGCTTCAATTCTGACTTCCAGCGCAGATCGAGCTCGATCCGGCCGGAATGGTTTTCGTAGTAGTCGCGTGTCCGTGAACCGAGGCTGACAAAAGCATCGCCGGGGTCTTCAAAGCGCGACCTTGCAGCGATGAACTGGGTGCCGCTATTGCCGCCCAGCACATGATGTTCGACAGCCGCAAACTCCGCCATGCCTGGCTGGTAGTCGATCCCGATCAATTCACAGAGCGCCTTGATCGTGCCGGCGCTGTTCTCAGCCAGATCCTCGTAGCGCACGGCCATTTTCGGACCATCAAACGCGTCGAACAGGGCTTGCGCTGTTGCCATCTTGTCGACCCAGGCCTGGATTTGTTCGCCTGGGTCGCGGTCCGGATATTTGCGCAGGCGCGAATTGACGACTGCGCGGCCATCGCGGCTGAGCATCAAAAGGATCGGCGTGCCACCGCCCGCACGAACCTCGCCGGCGCGCGTTTCGATCCAGCGCTCGTCCTTGGTGGAATCAATAATCACGGATCGGCCGACATGGGCTGCGACCTGTACATAGAGAGGGCTGTGGCCATCCCATTCAAAGCCGGCCCAGACCGGGCAGTCCTCTCCGCAAATCTTGCAGACCCGTTTGCGCAAGGGCTTCTTCTCGTCACCGAGATAACGCGCCTTGCCCCCCTCACCCATATAGAATGTGTCGGTATGACTACCGAGCACCATGCCCAACAAGGTCGAGCCGGAATGCCCGGCCCCACAAATCATGACGGCCGACAGCCGTGATCGGTCATGCATGCTGTCCTGTTGCCTCTTCAGGGTCCCCGACGACTGTTCTTGGCGATAGCGTTGCGAGAGACAAGCAAAAAGATGGTGACGGGCTGCCGACGGGCCGTGATGCAACCGGGCTTTGCAGCTTGGTGGCAACGTGCCGCATGTTGATGCAGCCCGGCCGCGCTATAACCGGCTCAAGAACCATCAAAGGGGAAATTCGATGACACGCACCCTGCTCGCCATCCTGCCCGCCTTCGCACTTGCTTCCTGCGGCGCAGACAGCCCGCAATCAGACGCCGCTCCGGCCTCGACCGGGTCCGCACAATCGACGTCGAATGGACAGTCCGGCGAAGACAGCGCCCCCGCAGCCGTACCGTCCGCCATTCTTGCGAGCCTTGGTGCAGATTATGAGGGCGCGGATCTGACCAATGGTGCCCGCCAGTTCAGACGCTGCCAGTCCTGTCACACCCTGTCGGAGGGGGGGCGTCATACCGTGGGCCCCAACCTGCATGGCATCATCGGCGCACCGGCCGCCAATGCGGAGCGGTTCAGCTACTCGTCACAACTGGCAGACGCCGGCCTGACCTGGGATCTGGAAACCCTGGACGCCTGGATCGAGAATCCGCGCGCTGTCGTGCCGGGCAACCGCATGAGCTTTGTCGGCCTGCGCGACGCCGAGGATCGGCGCGACGTCATCGCCTATATCGCGGTCGAGACTGCTGGCGAGTAGCGCTCAGAAGCGGCGCCAAACCGCCAGGAAGATGGCGCGCTGATCAATTGCGTTGCGTCCTGTGGGCGTGATCGAGGCGCCCAGCTGATAGGTCTGCTGCCCGAAACGCCGACTGACTGACACTTGCAGCTTGTGCTGGTCGAAACTGCGGGCGCCGGGATGGTCGCGCTCGGCACTCCAGACCGAAAATCCTTGCGCCATGACCTGCCAGCGCTCGGCGATCTGCCATCCCGCGGTAAGGTCGAGGCGGATCTCGTCCAGCTCGTCACCATCGCGCCAGCGCCAGGCAAGTTGGCTTTCAACGAACAGGTGGTCACCAATGCTGCGCCCGGCGAGCGCCCTGATTTCGGCCGCCATTTCACCTGACCCGAAGGCCTGGTTTGAAACGTTTTCTCCCTGGCCGGGAATGAGAGCCGTGATCTGACCTGAAACGACGCTGCGGTCAGTCCGCCAAATCACGCGTCGCCAACCCAACTCGCTCGCCGACAAGCCCTGCGCTTCATCGTAGGACGGCCCGCGCCGTCGGCGCACATCCTGCCAGGCCAGCCGGGCAACCAGTGTATCGACACCGCTCAGCCCGTATTCGAGATAGGCCGAGGTTTCGTCCTTGTGGAAGTAGCCGTCACCGGTGCTCTGCCGATCGCCGTCATAGGCGCTATCGGCGCGGTCAACGAGCGATGTAACGATCAGCAGGCCGTCGCCATGGCGTTGTGGCCAGGCGCCCGCCTCGGCCGGCGCAGCAAGGCTTGCACCCTGGACGCCGGCCAGACAGGCCGTCGCGATCAGACGTCGAAGCCGGGGCTTTCCCGACGGACGCGATCCATGACCGCAGCCCAGGCGATTTCCTTGAAGAAATCGTTCGACGCGATCTCCCCGGATTGCCCGAAGACGCGATCCTGCATCTTCTCGTCCCATTCGATCAGATCTCCACCCGCCTGGGCCATGACCTGTATTCGACAGGCACGCTCCAGTAGATAGATGCGAATATACGCGCTAAACGGGTGGTCGCCAACCGACAACGTCCCATGGTTGCGCAGGATCATCAGGTTCTTCTCGCCAAGATCGGCCACAAGACGCTTTTTCTCTTCCGATTCCAGCGCGATGCCTTCGTAGTCGTGATAAGTCACATCATTGAAGACATTCATCGCCAGCTGGGAGATGGGCCGCAATCCGCCCTTCTGCGCGGCGACCGCCACGCCGGCATCAGAGTGCAGATGAAGCGCCACGGCTACGTCATGCCGGGCCGCGTGAATTGCCGAGTGGATGACAAAGCCGGCCGGATTGATGCCGAATTGCGACGGCGGCAGCACATTGCCGTCCAGGTCTACCTTCACAAGATTGGACGCCGTCACATCCTCGTATAGCAGGCCGAATGGATTGAGCAGGAAATGCTCGTCGGGGCCAGGCACCCGCATGGAAATATGGGTAAAGAAGAGGTCGTCCCAGCCATGCATGCGCACAAGGCGGTAAAGCGCCGCTAGATCGCAGCGGGCTTTCCATTCCTCGGCGGAAACCTGATCCTTGACCGGAATAGTTGCTTGATCGTCCATGATGTTCTCCCCATGGCTTGTATCGTTATCGCCAACATCACACAGGATCGGCCCTGCCACTGCCCGCGTCAAATGTCCTTTGCCAGCCGCAGGCCGGAAAACTGCCAGCGGGCTTCCGGCGGAAAGAAGTTGCGGTAGGTCGTCCGGACATGACCGGGCGCAGTGGCACATGACCCGCCACGCAACACGAACTGCCCGCACATGAATTTGCCATTATACTCGCCGACAGCGCCGGGCGCCGGCCGGAACCGCGGATAGGGCAGATAGGCCGAGCGCGTCCATTCCCAGACATCACCGAACATCTGTCGCAGACCGGCGCCGGAATTCCTGTGCATCGGCGTTGCTCCGGGATGGGCCGACCGTCCGGGCGTACAGAACCGCCCATCGACCGACCGCCGCGTCGAAGCCCCTAATTCCCATTCCCGCTCATCAGGCAGGCGCGCACCGCTCCACTCGGCAAACGCGCTGGCCTCGTAATAGCTGAGATGGGTGACCGGTGCGTCCAGATCGAGCGACTGTTGCCCATGCAGGGTGAAGGTCTCCCACCCCTCATCCCCCTCATGCCAGTAGAGCGGTGACGTCCAGCCTTCAGCCTCGACCCTTGCCCATCCATCCGACAGCCACAGGCCCGCCATGCGGTAGCCACCATCCTCGATGAATTCCAGGTAGTCACGATTGCTGACCAGACGATCGGCCAGCGCAAAGGGCGTCAGAATGACCTGGTGTCGCGGACCTTCATTGTCGAAATGAAAGCGACCATCCCCCGTCCCGATCTCGACAGTTCCGCCGTCAAATTCGACCCAGCCACACGGCCCGTCATCGGCCTCGCCAGGGTCGACCTTCGGCGCAGGGTGGGCCTTCGGGGCAAACGGATGTCGCGACAGCACGTGTTTGATGTCGGTCAGGATCAGCTCCTGATGCTGTTCCTCGTGGGCAAGACCCAGGTCGACCAGTTCCAGGATCGCCGTGTTTTCGACGCCATGGTCAATGGACAGTAAACATGCCATCGCGTCGTCGACATGGGCGCGATAAGCCAGAACCCTGTCCAGCGTCGGGCGGCTGAGGAATCCGCGTTCGTGACGGGCATGGCGCGCGCCGATTCCATTGTAGTAAGAGTTGAACAGGTAATTGAATTCACTGGAAAACTCTTGATATCCCTGACTGTAGGGCCGCAGCAGGAATGTTTCCCAGAACCAGCTTGTATGGGCCAGATGCCATTTCGTCGGACTGACATCCGGCATGGTCTGGACGACCATGTCCTCCACCCCAAGGTCCGCCACCAGTAATTGTGTTGCCTCTCGCACACTCGAAAAGCGTGCCAGAACTGACACTGGTCGCATGTCTTCCACAGCCCAATCACCCTTTCGCC
Organism: Maricaulis sp.; assembly: GCF_048268525.1. Lineage (GTDB taxonomy): Bacteria > Pseudomonadota > Alphaproteobacteria > Caulobacterales > Maricaulaceae > Maricaulis. The sequence goes on from NZ_JBLWVH010000032.1 coordinate 8,475, forward strand.
GGCGCCCCGATTAAGAAGTTTTCAAGGCGTTCATGTCATCGATAACCGTCAATGTAATCAACCGCAAATCAAGATCCATGGCCGACAATCCCGCCCAAGCACTTCACCTCCTCGCCGCTGTGCGAGATCCCGAGAAACGCCAGCAACTCGCGCTGGGCGTCACGGAGATGTGTGTCGCGCATCCGCTGTCGCCGAATGCCGAGCCGATTGCCGGCGATCTGCTGATTACGCTGACCAGCAAGTCCGATCTGGACACCAAGATCGCGATGGCCCGAAAGTTGGCTGATTGCGAGTGGGCGCCCCATTCCGCGATCAAGCATCTCGCCTTCGACCAGATCGAGATCTCGGCGATCATCATCGAGAAGAGCGATCAGCTCACCCAGAAAGACATGATCGAGCTGGCCGAGACCGGCTCGAGCGAGCACCGTCGCCACCTCGCCATGCGGGCCAATCTGTGCCTGCCGGTCACAGATCAGCTTGCCAAGCCGGGGGAACCGATCGTCCTGCGGGCGCTGGCCAACAATGATACCGCGGAGATTTCAGAGAACACTCTGGAAGTCTGCCTCCATGTCGCTCGCGAGCACCCCAAGCTGCGCGAAGCGCTGGCGCGTCGCCACGACCTGTCGACCGATTATGCGACCCAGTTGTGCATCATGATGCCGGAAAACTGGCGTGAGGAGCTATACCGGCGCTTCGGCCTCGACAAGGCGAAGGTCGAGACCCTCGCCGTTGAAGCCGCACTCGGCGCCACACCTGAAGATGTCGACAAGGCGGCGGCACGGGAGGTTCAGGACGCCCGAGACGCCGGCAAGCTGAGCGGCCGTTTCGCGATGGAAGCCCTGAAGGCCGGCAAGGAGGCTGTTTTCGATCACGCCATTGCCGCGCTGTGCAATCTCAAGGCCTCGCAATGGCGGATCGCGCTGGCCATGAGCGGTGTCCGCGCCGCTGCCATGGCCTGCCAGGCGGCCCAGCTGGAACGCACAGCCTACCCGATCATTCACAAGACGCTGCAGCGCTCGGGCCGTATCCACCAGGCGCTCGAGGGTGACGCGATGGCGGCCGCGGCCAATGTCTTCCGCATGTATGGCCCGGAAAAAGCGGCAAAGGTCTTGCGTCAGATGGGCTCGAGGGCTTGAATAAGGACCTGTTCCATCAGGTTTTCTTGCGAGCCAGCCCATAACCGCTTCTGTCGCCTTCCTAGCCAGCCCCCGCCCGGAGGCGAAGGCTGCCAAGTCGCGGCTTGAAAGCCTGTATGGTCACGTTCCCGTTTCCGAAGCCGAGATCATCGTCGCCCTTGGCGGTGACGGCCTGATGCTCGACGCACTGCACATGTCGATCAAGACCGGCGCTTGCGTTTACGGCATGAATTTCGGCTCGGTCGGCTTCCTGATGAACGAGTTTCGCGAGGACGGGCTGATGGACCGCCTCGCCCTGGCGGAAAAGGCGCGGATTCATCCGCTTCGCGCGATCGGCGAGGACATCCACTGCAAACCGTTTGAAGCCCTGGCGATCAACGAGGTGTCGCTGCTGCGTGAAACCCGCCAGACCGCAAAGATCAAGATCACGATCGATGGCAAGAGCCGGATGACCGAACTCCAGTCTGACGGCGTCCTCGTCGCCACGCCGGCCGGATCAACAGCCTATAACCTGTCGGCGCACGGCCCGATCCTGCCGCTGGACTCAACAGTACTCGCGCTCACCCCGATCAGCGCCTTCCGGCCCCGTCGCTGGCGCGGCGCTTTGCTGCCCCGCAATGTCCGCGTCGGATTTGAAATTGTTGAACCATCACTGCGGCCGGTCTCCGCGGTGGCTGACAACAAGGAATTCCGGGAAGTCGCGCGGGTTGATGTTGTTGAAGCCCACGACGTGACGCTGACCATGCTATTCGACCCCGGTCGGGACCTCGCCGAGCGCATATTGGTCGAGCAGTTCGAAAACTGAGCGGATTTAGGCTGGCGTTAAGCAAGCCGGGCTAGGGTGACGGAACAGTAATTTCAAGCGGACCCGACTCCCGTGATGAGCAACGACACGCTGGACCAGACATTATCCCGCATGTCCATCCTGCTGGTGGATGACAGCGCCGCCCTGCGTGGTGCGTTGCGCGTGTCCTTGCAGGCTTTCGGTTGCAGTCGTGTGATCGAGGTCGACACGGTCGAGCGCGCCCTGGATGTCCTCCGGGTCAAGCCGGTGGATCTGGTGATCACAGACTGGAAGATGAAGCCGCGTGACGGCATCGACCTCGTCCGGACGCTTCGGGACCGCAATTCAGGCCTGCCGCCGCACCTACCGGTCATCATGCTGTCTGCCTACACTGCCGTCGACCGCATTCGCCAGGCCCGACAGACCGGCGTCGATGCGTTCCTGACCAAGCCCTTCACCGCGACCAGCCTCGCCCAGACCCTGCGCGAAACGCTCGGTGCCGAAACCCATACCCGAGCCGGAGCCGTTACGGCGCCGCTCGCGACTGCCAGCTAGAGGACGTCTCATGGCCAATAACAAGGATGTGGAGGTCATCTCCGCCCCGAACATGCTGCAGATCAAGGTTGGCGGCCCCGTCAGCCAGGGCGACCTGCACATGATCCAGAAGGCTGAGGAAGCGCTCAAAGACCTCCGTTCTGACTTCGGACAATGGCTGGAGGAAGAAGTCGTGAAGCTTGAGGACGCGGCAAAGATCGTCCGCGACAAGGGACTCAACGGTAGCGAAGGCGAAGAGCTGTTCGTTCGCGCCCACGACCTGCGCGGCCTGGGCACGACCTATGAGTTCCCGATCATTACCCGTCTGGCCAAGTCGCTGACCAAGATGATCGACATGCCGGAAAAGCGCGAAAAGGCGCAGACCAGCCTCGCACTGGCCCATGTCGGTGCCATTCGCGCGGCGCTGTCACAGAATATCCGGGACGACAATGATCCGGTCGCCGCGGCACTGGCCTCGGAACTGGAGACCCAGACCGCCGCCTTTGCGGAACCATGGAAAGACGACTGACCCACCACGTTTTGTGGCCCTGGTAGGCGAAAAGAAAAGGGCCGGTGCGCATGCACCGGCCCTTTTTCATGGCAGTTTTGGGGGTCCAGGGCGCCAGACTAGCTGGCGATCTTCTCCGGAGCCGCATCGTCGTCAAACCGGCTGAGGACATAGTCCAGATCTTCATCGGGGATGCCCTGGAAGCGCGTGATCGCACGCTCGGCCAACACACGGCGGAACTGTGCCCGTCCGGCCTCGTCCTGCGGGACCTCCATGCCGTGATAGACGTCCAGCGCCGCGCGAACTGCCGGATAGAGCCGTGACGGCATGCCGGTCCGGTCATAGACGGCCCGCAGACCCAGAGGCCCGGAATCATGGACCAGCAGCCAGGCGCGCGAGTGGGTCACGCCGGCCAGCTCGGCAAAGGCGTGCTCGACAAAGGCGATATGTCCCCGCAAAAGCGCACGAAGGATCAGGGACGGAGTCAGACGGCTGTTGAGCCGCAATTGCTGCACGAAGTGCTTGGGATCGTGCGCCAGCCCGGCCTGGTCAACCAGATCGAGGGTCGCCCGCTCCCGGGCGCCTTCAGAAAGCTCGACCGCCAGTTGCGGCGGCAGGGCGTGGGCTTTGACCAGTCGATTCAGGGCGACATCGCTGACATGGGCGATCAGGCGTTCGGTCACGTTAAGCGGCAGATGCGACCTGGCCACAAAGGAATCCATCACACCGCTGCTCTCGCAGAATTCGGTGAAGGCCCGCTGGTAAGCGGCTTCATCAAACTCTGCCCCGTCGTTCGATGCAGCGATCGACACAGCCGCCTCGTCACGACTGTCAAGGAGTTCATGGACGACAATCGGCGCGACGCTGGACCGACCGGCGATCGCGCAACGCTTGCCGGTATCGGCGGTCTCCAGAACCGCGATCAAGTCTTCATCGGTCAAGACCGGAGAGGACTCCAATACCGGTGTCGCGACGCTCTCGACATCCATTGCCAGTTTGCGCGCTATGTCTCGCGGAAGGTTGGGTGACTGGCGCAGGGTGATGGCCAATGCGCGGCGTACCAGCTCGGTCGCGTCGCGGGCAATGACGGTCAGGATGTCCCGGGCAGCCGAGCGTTCGGCCTCGGTCAGTGATGCCGCATCCATGCGCCTGCAGATCTTGCGGGCCGCCATGGCGCGTGCCTCATCGGTCTCACCCTTTACCAGACGGCGGATATCGTCATTCGTCAGGCGGTTTCTAAGGGCAACGACACTCATGGCAGTTCCGTTTCAAGAGCTGTGGATCGGAGCCAATCTAGTCTCGACATGCTTAATGAAAGCTTTTCGCGCCCATCAGCTCGTTTACGAATTGCGAACCCGACCGGCGCGCGGCGCGTCGAGCGAGGCGAGAATTTCAACCAGCGCCGGCGACAGCTCGCCATTGCCCGCCCGCAGATTGCTGCGCATTGAAGCGACCGACTGCGCGACCGGGGACGGGGCCAATATCATGCCGTCTGGCGCCCCGGACGACTGATTGTCGTCCGCCGCAGCGACAGCCGGCATCAACATTTCGCTGACGGCCTGGACTGCCGCCGCTGAAACCAGTTCACGGGCATTACCCCGGCCATTTCCATTGCCCTCATGCGTCAGGACGGCGAGCACCTCGCTGGATGTCCGGGCCCGGCCGCCTTCGTAAAATATCGGCCGGTTGGCGCGCGCTGCGGCAGGGAAAAGTGTGTCGGCGCGCTGATCCGGCGTTTCCTGGGCCGCGGCGATCAGCTCGGCCGCGCCGCCAGCGCCAAGGAAATGGGCCGCGTAGAGTTCGCCGCCCGAGGCCGGGCGACCGATGCGCGCTTCGATCACACGATTGTTTTCGGCCGCCAGTTCGCCGGCCATGCGGGCCGAGGCGACCGCGTCAAACCGCAGATCGAGGATGGCTTCGCGCTGGCTTGCATCGGAAACAACGAACCGGCCATTGGCGTCCTGGCGGATCGCGCCCGCCGCTTCCTCATACCCGTGCTCGGCGCCCCGGCGGGCCATCACGCCCAGCCAGGTCTGCTCGATGAACTGGAACATGCCTGCGGCGCTGGAGGTGCGGGCTTCGGCGCGGACATCAAAATTGCTCTCGCGCGCGGCCGTATCGACGAGAAAATTGAAATCGGTGCCGGTTTCCTGCGCTGCCTGACGGATGGCGCGCATGGTGAAGTCCTGGCTGTGCGTATCGACGGGGCTGACCAATTGTGTCTCCGTAGGCGTGTTTGCCGGTTGCTCGCGCCGGTGAAAGGCGCGCGAATCGCTTGTCCAGACTCGCGCAAGCGTGGCTAACCCGGCGTTAACGGTGACCGCCGGCGCGCTTGCCAGACGGCCTCCGGAGGCGGATATTATATGCGAGGGACGTCCGAACCGATCCGACACAGGAGACGATCATGAAACGCTCCAACACCCGCCCTGCCCTGGCCAGCCTCCTGGCCGGCTGCTTGGCTGTTGCCGCCACGGCCCCGGTCCTGTCCTGGCAGGAGGCCGCTACGGAAGCCGCCCCTGCGGCTATTCCGTCCGATCTGGCCGTGCCCGATGGTCCGGTCCGCCTGGGCCGTGTTGATGGTTATGCCGTCCTCGACCGTCAGCACGTGGTCCTGCGTTCCGGTGTCAGCCGCCACTATCTGGTGACCCTGGAACGTCCCTGTTTCGGCCTTCGGACCGGCTTCAGCCTTGGCCTCAGCGTTCGCTCGTACACGACGATCCACACCCCGCATTTCGAATTTGTCCAGACCGAGGATGGTCGCTGCTTTTTCGACTCCATCGAAGTCGTGGAAAGCAATGATGCGGCGCGCGCGCTGATCGCGGCACGAGCGGAGGCGGCCGAGGCTGCCGAAATGGATGGGTCCGCCTCACCCTGACCCTCAGGGCCCGCACCTCCGGCAACGGTCTCAACCGCTGAAGCTGACGGCTCAGCCTGTGACACCACCCTCGCCCTCCAGGACCGGATTGCCTGTGTTATCCGGCCCGGCGTTTTCGGGGGATGGTGCGAGTCGCGCCAGCATCGCGTCGAGCAGATCGACCAGCCGGGCACACTTTTCACCGTCCAGGGCATCGCGGTGGGGCTCTGCGAACCCGCCCTTGTCATTGTCGAAATACCGACCCGTCGCCCGACTGAACGTGTCGTCCAGCGCCGCGCGGACCAGCACCTGGACACCAACATCGATATTGTTGCCGGACACCCCGTAGGCCTCCCGCACCATCTTGGTTTTCAGGAAGGAGCCGGGATTGACGGCAATGATGCCGGGCCCGCCCTGGCCGATACGCCCCGCCAACCAGGCGGACCACATGGTCAGGCCGAGCTTGCTTTGGGCATAGGCCTGGCCATCATCAAGGTCGATAGACCCGATCACCGCATCCGGCTCGACCGGTGCCTGGGCGGCCGAGCTCAGATTGATGACCCGCCCATCGGCGGGCATTAGCGGCAACAAGGCCTGTGTCAGGCGATAGGGCGCGATCATGTTGATGAAGACCCGCAGATCGATCCCGGCACTGTTCCGGCTCCCGGCCGGCAGGCGGAATACGCCGGCATTGTTGATCACGACATCCAGCTTGCCGTCACGGGCTGCCAACTTGGCGGCCAGCGCGTCGACACCTTGCAGTTCGGAGAGGTCGGCCCGGAATACTTCCACCGCGCCACCACCGTCGAGGCCCTGCAGCGATTGAAGGGCGGCATCCAGCTTGGCTGCGCTTCGCCCGTGGACAAGCACGCGATGGCCCTGGCTGACGAGCGCCCGCGCGGTTGCCAGGCCGAGACCATCGGTTGCGCCTGTGATCAGGATTGTCTTGGACATGTCGGCCTCCGGGCTCAGGACTTCAGTCCGGTTCAAGTTACGCCTATGCAACACAGGATAAATGGGTCATTGATAGTTTCAATTTTCGGGTTTCATATACAATCAGACAGGTGCGAACCCGATCCGGCCCGTACGCCCGGAAGGAAGTCCCCATGGATACCAATGGCGTCCGCCTCTTTGTCCTGGCCGCGGACCTGCTCAACATCTCCGCCGCCGGACGCCAGCTCGGCCTGGCCCCGGCCGTGGCCAGCGCCCGGCTGGCCAAACTCGAGCGCAAGATCGGCGCCGACCTGCTCCACCGCTCGACACGCAAGGTCTCATTGTCCCTGGAAGGCGCGGAATTCCTGCCCTTTGCCCGCGAGATCCTGGCCCAGGAAGACGCGGCCAGCGCGGCCCTGGGCAATACCCGTATGGATGTCTCCGGGACCTTGCGCTTTGCTGCCTCGAGCACCTTCGTCCAGCTGCACATCGCGCCCATATTGCCGGAATTCCTCGACCGGCACCCCGGTCTTCATCTCGATCTGAAACTGTCGGACACGCAGATGGACCTGATCGAAGGCGGCTATGATCTGGCGCTGCGCAATTATGCCATCGAGGACAGTTCGCTGCGCGCCCGCAAGCTGGCCGATGACCAGCGGATATTGTGCGCCTCTCCGGAATATCTGGCCCGGCATGGCACGCCGGCCACCGCCGCGGACCTGGCCGATCACCAGCTGATCGGCTTTTCCAACGGCCCGCCCCGCACCCTTAAAACTGCGGGCAGCGGAGCTTCGGGGACTTTCCCGCCTGTCGGCACAAGACCGCGCATCATCTGTGATGACGGTGCCAGCATGCGCCTGGCCGCGCGGGCCGGTGCGGGCATTGCGATGAGTTCGCTGTGGAGCCTGTATCGGGATTTGCAGGACGGCTCGCTGGTTCGGGTCCTGCCCGATCACCAGATTGATGACGGCTCGGCGATCTGGCTGGTCTATCCGAAATCCAATGTCCTGACCGCCAAGGTCCGCGTCTTCATTGACTTTCTCACCGAGAAAATCGGCCGCGCCCCGAGCTGGCAAGACATGGCAGCGCCGGGAGACGGCAATTGATTATATTCAAAATCAACATTCAGAAGCCTTGAACAAACCCATTTTATTGATCTGGATAGGCATTATCTCGGGGTTCGCTCACCAACAGCCCAAGCCAATACCGGGAGATTCTGATGAAAGCCATGATCCTCAATGCCTACGGCAGCGACGCCCCCTTCCTCGCCGCCGATCTGCCCCGCCCCGAGCCCATGCCGGGCCATGTCCGGATCCGCATCGCCGCCACCAGCGTCAATACGGTCGACACGATGATCCGCGAACTCGGCCAGGATAACCTGCCCCTCGCGCCCGACCTGCCGGCCCTTCTCGGCATGGATTTCGCCGGCACGATCGAGGCGCTGGGTGACGGCGTCGACGATTTCGCCATTGGCGACGAGGTCTATGGCTGCGCTGGCGGGCTCGCCGACCTGCCCGGCGCGCTGGCCGAATTCATGCTCGCCGACGCCCGACTGATCGCCCACAAGCCGAAACGCCTGTCGATGCGCGAAGCCGCCGCCCTGCCCCTGGTCGGCATCACGGCCATGGAAGGCCTGCAACGCGCCGGGACCCGGGCCGGTCAGAGCGTGCTGGTGCATGGCGGCACTGGCGGTGTCGGCCATCTCGCCGTCCAGATCGCCCGCCATCTCGGCGCGACCGTCTCGGCCACGGGCGGCGGCGATGCCCAGCTCGACATCATCCGGAGCTATGGCGCCACGGCGATCAATTACCGCACCGAGAGCGTGGCCGACTATGTCGCCGCACAAACCGGCGGCACCGGTTTCGACGTGGTGTTCGACACGGTCGGCGGCGCCAACATGACAAACTCCTTCGAGGCCGCCGCCCTGAACGGCCAGGTCGCCTCGACCGTCTCCCTGCTCGAGCTCGATCTCTCCCCGGTGCATTTCAAGGGATTGTCCCTGCATGTCGTCTTCATGCTCATCCCGATGCTGCATGATGTCGGACGCGAGACCCATGGCGCCATCCTCACCGAGCTGGCCCGCCTGGTCGATGCCGGCGCCGTCACCCCGCTGCTCGACGACACACGCTTCACCCTCGACCAGGTCGGCGACGCCCATGCCCGCCTGACCAGCGGCCAGGCCATCGGCAAGGTCGTCATCGACATCGCCTGAGCGCAGCGATGGATATTGAAAACGAGAAAAGCCGCCCCTGTCCGGGGGCGGCTTTTTTCTTCGCGGACAGTCTGAGAAAAAATGGTACCGCCTTCCCGGATCGAACGGGAGACCTCTAGATCCACAATCTAGCGCTCTAACCTACTGAGCTAAGGCGGCACACCTTGTCACGGCTTGTGGTTGGCAGCGAGACTGCGAACCTTGGCGTGAGGCGCGGGAAACTAGCCTCCCCGCCCCGCGCTGGCAAGCACCCCGTCAAGGCTTTTGCAGAGACCTCTGCAGCCGCCCTGATGGTGGTGATCAGGCGGCGTAACCGCGCGCCTGGATATGGGCCCGCATCGCCGCAACGCGGTTGTCGTCGGACGGGTGGGTCGAGGCGAACTCGGCCGAGTTGTGGTCGTTCATGGCCGACATGCCGACCCAGAAATCAACCGCCTGGCGCGGGTCATAGCCGGACCCGACCATGAAATCGACGCCGAGGCGGTCGGCCTCATACTCGTGTTCGCGGCTGTAAGGCAGGATCACGCCATAGGTGACGCCCATGCCCAGCGCGGCACCGATATCATCACTGTATTGGGCATAATTGCTGCCCGACGAGCCGATGGCACTGGCCAGCAGGCTGACGCCCATCTGCGCCGCCATCTGCTGGCTGGCGCGTTCGGCCGAGTGGCGACCGGCGACATGTCCGACCTCGTGCCCCATCACGGTGGCGAGGTGATCGTCAGTGTCCATGATGTCGAGAATGCCCTTGTAGAAACCGACCTTGCCATTGGGCAGGACCCAGGCATTGACGGTATCGCTGTCAAACACCACGAATTCCCAGTCCAGATGCGTCTGGCCGGATGCCGCGACGACGCGGTCACCGACGCGCTGCAGGCGGCGTTGATAGGACGGGTCGCGCAGCACGCGCTCGCGCTGCAGGCTGTCCTGCCAGGCCTGGGAGGACAGATGCGCCAGCTGATTGTCGGACACCAGCATCAGCTGGCTGCGACCCAGCGCGGCATTGTCGGCACATCCGGCGACGAAGGGCAGCACGCTGCCGGCTGCAAGACCCATGATCATTTCGCGGCGACGGACCAGATCGGTCGGTGGTTTGCTGGACATGACATTTCCCCCCTTTGGTGATGTCGCAATCAACGTTAACCTAACCCAGAGTGATTTTCGCGTCTCGCCCGGAAAACGACAAGGGCGACTGCCAGCCTGTTTTATCAGCCATTTCGGAGCTTCCCCCCATGAAACGCCTCGGTCTCGCCCTCGGTCTGATAATTGTCCTTTTCGTAGCCGCCGCCCTGATCCTGCCCTCGGTCATCCCGACTTCGACCTATCGCGAGCCGGTCGAGACAGCGGCCCGCGACGCGCTCAACCGGGAGGTCTCGCTGGGCGGGGACATCGCGCTACAGATTTTCCCGCAATTGCAGATCCGCGCCAGCGATGTGTCGATCGCCAATGCCGACGGATTTGGCGAGGAGGCCTTCGCCGAGATGCGCGAGATGCGGGTCGGCGTCCGCCTGATCCCGCTCCTCAGCCGCCGGGTCGAGATCACCGAATTCGTGCTGGTCGAGCCGACCATCCGCCTGGCGCAGAACCGGCGCGGCAATAACTGGACCTTCACAGCACCGGACGGCGGTGAAGCAGCTCCGGCCCCGGCAGCGGGCGGCGGTTTCGTGCGCGGTGACGGCGCCCTGCCGATCGAGGCCAGTTTCGGCGATGTGCGGATCGAGAACGGCGCACTCCATTTCACCGATGGCAGCGACACCCGCTCGATCACCGGCCTGGACCTCAATGTCGCCCTGCCCTCGCTGGACACGGAAACCCGCCTCACTGGCGCGCTCAACGCCGATGGCGAGAGCCTGAGCTTCACCGCCAATATCGGCTCGATCCGCGATTTCTTCGAGGGACGCGAGACACCGGTCACGCTGGGTCTCGGCGGCAATCTGGCCCGGTTGAGCTTTGATGGCCGCATCCTGGCTGGCGAGGCCGTCGCCTATGAGGGCGAGATCGACGCCAACATCCCGTCGCTCCGGGCACTGGCCGCCTTTGCCGGCTCCCCCCTGCCCGCAGGCGACAATCTGGAAGCCTTCCGCACGGTCGGGACCCTGCGCGGCACCCCCGGCGAACTGGCACTTCAGGCCCGCACGCTGAGCCTGGACGCCATCAGCGGCGCCGCCGACCTGACCGTCAACCTGACCGGCGACCGGCCGCGTCTGACAGGCGGGCTGGAACTGGCCGAACTTGACGTGAACCCCTACCTCCCCGCTGTTGCGGAAACCCAGCAACCAACTTCATCCGGCGGCATCCCGCCCTGGAGCGAGGCGCCGATCGACCTGGCCGGCCTCGGCATCGTCGATGCCGATCTGAGACTCACCGTCGGCCGTCTGCAATTCCAGGCGATCGAGGTCACCGATGCGCGCTTGCGGGCGCGGCTGACCAATAGCCGTCTGGAAGTCATGCTCGAAAATATCGGCCTCTATGAGGGCCAGGGCAGCGCTACCATCGTCGCCAACAATCGCGGTCGCCGGCCAAGTTTCTCCCTGGTCGCCGGGCTGGACGGACTCGATGCCGGTCCCTTCCTGGAAGCGGCTGCCGGTTTTGACAAACTGCTGGGCACCGGGGACCTGTCACTGGAACTAGCCGCTGCCGGCGATTCGCAGGCCGCCATCATGAATTCTCTGGATGGTTCGGGTGACTTCAGCTTCGCCGACGGTGCCATTGTCGGCATCAATGTCGCGGAGACCATTCGCAATGTCAGCCGGCTCGTGTCTGGCGGTGACACCGAGAGCGAGGATGACGACGCCGCCCGTACCGGCGAGCAGCAGACCACCGATTTCTCGTCGCTGACCGGCAGCTTCTCGATCGTCGACGGGCAAATCGCCCAGCGCGACCTGCTGATGCTGTCGCCTTTGCTGCGCATCGAAGGCGCCGGCTCGGTCAATCTGCCGGCCCAGTCGCTCGACTATCGCCTGCGCCCGCGCGCCGTCGCCTCCATCGAGGGTCAGGGCGGCAATCGCGACCTGCAGGGCATCACCGTGCCAATTCGCCTGCGCGGCGGGTTCAACAATGTCTCGGTCGGGGTCGACACCGAAGCCGTCGGCCAGGCCCTGCTTCAGGGGGCGCTCAACAATGCGCTGGGCAGCGACGACGCGACCAGCCCGCGCGATGCCCTGCGCGATGGCCTGCTCAACGCGATCGGCCTCAGCGACGAGAGTGATGATGAACCGGTCGACGGCGAAACGACCGAGTCCCGCCCGGATCCGGCCGAGCAATTCTTGCGCGGCCTGCTCAACCAGCGCCGCGGTCAGGATGAAGACCAGGATGAGCCGCCCACCGACGATCCACAATGACCACCAGGATGAACGCAAGATGACGCGGCCGTGCGGACAGGGTTCACCGACCGTGTGCGAGGGTCCGGTCAGATACTGCCAAGACACTCGAGGGAGACGGAGATGAACATGAAACGTTTGGGACAGGCCGCCATCGGCCTCTTGCTCACCGGACTGGCCGGGCAGGCCGCCGCACAGTCGATCATCCTCTATGAGCACAGCGGTTTTCGCGGCCGGGAAGTCCGGGTGAACGGGGATGTCCGCAATCTTGATTCGGTCCGCTTCAATGATCGGGCCTCATCCTTCCGCGTCGTCTCCGGCGAGTGGGAGCTGTGTCAGCACGACGATTACAACGGTACCTGCGAGCTGCACAGCTCGGATCAGGCCAGCATGGGCCGGATGAATGACCAGCTGACCTCCCTGCGCCCTGTCGTGGCCGGTCGCCCGGGCCGTCCCGGTGGTCGCGAACCGTCTTTGACCTTCTTCTCCGGTCCGAACTATTCAGGCCGGTCGGTCACGATCACGTCTAGCGTGACCAATTTCCAGCGGATCAATTTCAACGACCAGGCGCGGTCGGTTCGCCATTCGGGCCGCGGCACCTGGATTGCCTGCGAAGACGCGAATTTCGAGGGTTCCTGCATGGAGATCTCAGGCGACCTCGCCAATATCGGCGGCGGTATGGGAGCCCGGATCAGCTCGGCCGAGCCTGACTATGCCGGCCGCCCGCAGCGTCCCGGCCGTGGCGGTGGCAATGTTCCCCGTTCCGGCGTGTTCCTGTTTGACGGAGCTGCCTTCAACGGCCAGCGCGTGGTTGTTGATACCGACATCAGCAATCTGACCCGCATGGGCTTCAATGATCGTGCCGAAAGCCTGATCGTCGCCCGCGGGGAGACCTGGATCGTCTGTGATGATGAAGGCTTCACCGACAGCTGCCAGCGCGTCCAGGGCGAGGTGTCGGACCTGTCCCGCCTCGGGCTGCGCAACCGCATCACCTCCCTGCGCCGCGTCGACGACAGCTGGGGCGAACCGGGCGGCGGCTATCCCGGACCGGGCGGACCGCGGGCTGATATCCGTGGCGGCACGCGTGGCGTGAACAGCCTCTTCTTCGCCCGGCCCGAGATCAATGGGTATGCGGTGGACCGGTGCCTCGGCACATACGGCAATCGCTGTGACCAGGATGCAGCCGACCAGATGTGCCAGGCCGTCGGCATGCGTCGCGCATCGCATTACTCCGTTGACCGGTACAGCCGGACCCGGACCTGGTTCATTGGTCAGGACCGGGCGTGCAGCTCGGGACAATGCGCGCCACTCGTCGACGTGCTCTGCACCGAGTAGCCGCAACCTGGCCCGCACGAATGCGCCGCCCCTGCACCGGGGGCGGCGTTTTTCATGCGCGCATTTCAGCATTCTGGCGAAGATGGTGTTGGGTGTCGGGCCAATATGGCGTATATTAGTTTCAGATGTAACTAATATACGCCCCCCGATAATCGGAGCTCCAACATGCCTGTGAATGATCCCATTGTTGCCGAGCAGGAACCGGCGACCGACTTCACCATTGATCAGAAGTGGGATCGCTACACGACGGAAGAACACGCCATCTGGACAACCTTGTATGAGCGCCAGATGGGCGTTCTGAAAGGGCGCGCGGCTCCGGAGCACTTCGCGGGCCTCGACATGCTGAATCTCAATGATGGTGGCATACCGGACTTCCGGCGCGTCAATGAAAAGCTCGAGAAACTGACGGGTTGGACCGTTGTGACAGTGCCCGGCCTGATCCCGGAAAAGGACTTCTACGAGCACCTGGCCAATCGCCGCTTCGTATCGGGTCGCTTCATCCGGGATGGCGAGAAGCTGGACTATCTGCCCGAGCCGGACATTTTCCATGATGTGTTCGGGCACGTGCCGCTGCTGACCCAGCCGGTATTCGCGGACTATATGCAGGCCTATGGCAAGGGCGGGCTGCGATCGCTGGAGTTCGACGCCATCAAGCACATGGCACGTCTCTATTGGTACACGGTGGAATTCGGCCTGATCAACACGCCGGAGGGCCGACGGATCTATGGCGCCGGCATCGTCTCATCCCGCACGGAATCGATTTTCAGCCTGGAGGCGAAATCGCCCAACCGGCTCCATTTCGATCTCGAACGGATCATGCAGACCGACTATCGCTATGACGACTTCCAGCAGAGCTATTTCGTGATCGACAGCTATGACGAGCTGATGGAGGCGACCTATGCCGACTTCGCGCCCATCTATGAGAGCCTGCCCGGACGGCCCGAATACAAGCCGAGCGATCTGACGGAGGGAGATCGGGTCTACTCGCGCGGCTCGCAGGACTATGCACGACAGGGCGGATTGATCGGAAATGCGCAACCGGTCTGACTGTCCGGCCCCGACTAGATCAGGACTGGTGTAACCCGCCCGTCGCCGGTGTCGGCCAGTCTGATCTTGCCCGACTTCGCCAGCGCATCGACCAGTTTTGCCCGCGAAACAGGCTTGACGATATAGAAGGTCGAGCCGACCGCCCGGCACTTCTCTTCCATTTCCGGATTCCGGGCGCCCGAGTAGACACCGATGGTACCGCCGCCGAGATGGGGGCCGCTGTCACGGATGAAGGCGAGTGCGTCGCTGCCCGCCAGGCTGAGGTCGCAAAGAACCAGCACCGGTGCGCCGCCAAGCGAGCGCAAATGATCCAGCGCTTCTTCGGGGCGGGTAAAGGCCTCAAACGCGAAATCGATTCCCGCATCTTCGAGATCCGCCCTGAACAAGAAATGCTCATCCGGATCATCGTCAACAAGAATGACAGGAATGGACCGTTCGTCAGCCAATTTCGCCCTCCCCGACGAATGGAAGGCGGCAAACTATCATGAAATTTTCATTTGGATAGGCCGTTGAAGAATAGGATTATTCTACGTTGCCAAACCCTCGTCAGGCACGTTGGAATGGATAGTAACCACTACCGAGATTCAGAATGCCTGTGAGCGCGTCCAACGCCGAGCGCGCCTCGACCAACAAGGTCGGGTCGCCCAGCTCATCCGGAGCCAATCGATCACGGTAATGTGTGCAGGCCCAGGCCTTCAACTGATCGTAGAGCGCGTCGTTCATCAGGGCATTCGGGGTCACCGCCGCGAGTTCCTCCGGCGTCAGGACCACACGCAAACGCAGGCAGGCCGGCCCACCACCATTGCGCATCGATTGACGCACATCGACAAACTCCACACGGCCTATGGGCCCGTTGCCGGCGACCATCGCGGCGCAGTAAATCCGTGTGGATTCCGTTTCCTCGGTTTCCTTCGGTGCAATCAGGACCAGACGGTCCTCGCCCGGCCATTCCAGCAGCTGTGAGTTGAACAGATAGCTGGTGATGGCATCGCCAATCGGAACCTCGGCTTCGGGCACTTCCACAAAGACCGGTTCAAACAGTCCATCGGCCGCGCGCCGGATGGCATCCAGCGCATCGTCCCTGTCCTCAAAAGCCTGCTCATGAAAGAAAAGCGTCGTTCCAGTCCCGACACACACCACATCATTATGGAAGGCACCGGCATCGATCGCCGCCCGGGACTGGCGCAGGAAGACGCAGCGCTTGAGGTCCAGACCATGGGAGCGCGCGACGGCCTCACAGGCCTCGCGGGTCTGCCGCGCCGGGAAGGCACCGGCCCAGTCCTCGCCTGCCGCCCGGCCATAAACGAAAATTTCGACGCCCGGTCCGCCCTGCTCGGCACAAAGGCGGACATGGTTGGCCGCGCCCTCATCTGCAAAGTCCGCCTGCATTGGCAGGGGATCGTGGACCGAAAATCGCGCGTCATCGGCGAAGGCCCAGGACAGGCTGCGCTGTGTCTGACGCCCCTCGATGGAGCGATGCAGGGTGGTCAGCAAATTGGCGGGGGTGAAGTGGAGCCGCCCGTCGCTTGTATCGGCGGAGGGAGACACCGTTGCGGCGTTGGCCGCCCACATTGGCGATGCCGACGATGCCTTGCGGACCAGACCCGGCGCCTGCTTCCACGCAGCCTCAATGATCTGCTGGTCGGACCCGGTAAAACCCGCCCGGCGCAAAAGCGGCAGGAAGGGACGCTCGTGCGGCGGTAACAATCCCTGCACCAGGCCGGCATCGGCAAGGCGCTTCATCTTCGCCAGACCTTCGAGCACGCCTTCACGCGGAGAGGAGATCAGTCCCTCATTGCGGGCACTGGCCAGGTTTCCGTCCGACAGCCCGCCATAATTGTGGGTCGGGCCGATCAGACCGTCGAAATTCGCCTCGAGCGCCCGCATGATCAATCCACTCCCTTGATGGCCATCCGTTCAGGAGACCGCGCGGCCTGTGTGGCTACCGGATAGGCGCAATAATCGGCCGCATAATAGGCGCTCGGGCGCAGATTGCCGGACTGGCCCGGCCCGCCGAACGGCATGTTGGAGGCGGCACCACAGGTCGGGCGGTTCCAGTTGACGATTCCGGCACGGCTTTCAATCCAGAAGCGGTCCCACAGCGTTTCATCATCCGACACCAGCCCCGATGACAGGCCGTAGGCGGTATCATTGGCTGCGGCGATGGCCTCATCGAAACTGGCGACCCGGACCACCTGGATCAACGGCCCGAACACTTCCTCATCCGGCACATCGACGCCGGTCACATCGAGCAGGCCGGGACGCAGGAAAGCGTCACCCAGCTCAGTGACGCGCGTCGCTTCAAGAAGCGGGCGCGCGCCGCGACGGACCAGATCGGATTGGGCATCCAGCACACCCTGGGCCGCGTGGGCGGAGACCAGCGGGCCGATGAAGGGTTCCTCGACGGCGTCCCAACGGTCAATTGTCAGCTGCCCGGCGATGCGGATGATCTCGGCGATCACGGCCTCTCCGAATTCACCCTCGGGCAGGATCAGGCGGCGGGCGCAGGAACAGCGCTGGCCGGCGGTGATATAAGCCGAATGCACGGCGATGCGGGCAGCCGCCTCCGCATCCTGCGCTCCCCAGACGACAAGCGGGTTATTGCCGCCCATTTCAAGCGCCAGCTGGATGCCCGTCCGGCCGGCAAATTTCTCATGGATGAACTTGCCCGTACCCCAGGACCCGGTGAACAGGACGCCGTCAAGCTGCGCATTGTCCAGCGCGGCCGCTCCGGTTTCGCGGGCGCCCTGCACGAGATTCATGACACCGGCCGGCAGTCCGGCGGCCTCCCAGGCCTTCATCATCGCCTCACCGACACCCGGAGTAATCTCAGACGGCTTGAAGACGATCACATTGCCGGCGATCAGAGCCGGAACAATGTGGCCATTGGGCAGGTGTCCGGGGAAATTATACGGTCCCAGCACGAACATGACGCCCAGCGGTTTGTGGGCCAGGCGGGCATATCCAAAAGCGGTCTCGCTCTCATGGCCCGAAGTGCGCTCGGCATTGGCCTTCACCGAAATATCGATCTTGCCGATCATTGCACCGACCTCGCCCAGGCCTTCCCAGCGCGGCTTTCCGGTCTCGCAGGAGATAAGCTCGGCCAGATCCGCCTTGCGCGCTTCCATTTCGGACTTGAAACGCTCGACGATCGCGATCCGCTCGCTGAGCGGGCGCCGCGCCCAGGCTGGGAACGCCGCCCGCGCTGCCGCAAAGGCCGTATCCACATCGTCAGGACCGGCAGCCTTGCCGGACCACAAAAGACTGTCGTCAGCCGGATTGTGGGACTTGATTTCAGCGCCGCTACCGTCGCGCCACTCACCGTTGATGAAATTCATGTTCCTATCCTTTGTGTCGCCAGAAGCGGGCGCGATCGCCTTCACGCAGATCGAGCGCCTGCATCGTGTCATAGGAGACTCCGACAATATCGCCGTCGTCGACAACCTGGGCCTGGCAGGTCCGGAAGTCGTCGAACCGGTCGGTCGAGAGAATCCCGGTCGCGCCACCGGACGTGGTCGCCGACCTGACGGTTACTTCCCGGCTCTCTCGCAGCGTGCGGATGTTCTCGGTCCAGTTCGAGACCAGAGGGCCACCATCAAAGACGTCAACATAGCGGTCATAATGGAAGCCCTCCCATTTCAGGAGATTGTAAGCGCCCTCACCGTCCTTGTGGACTTTGCCGATCACGGCCCGGGCAGGCTCGGGCAGAAGATCGACATAAATCAGATGCTGCGGCCCCAAATCGAGAATGAACTGGTTGTCCGTCGCCGCGGACAGACGGTCGGCATCGTCGAAATCCATGCGGAAGAAGGGGCGTGACACATGATCAAAGAAGGGTGACGAGCCGTCCTCGTGGACCACACCGCGCAACTCGGCGAGCACCTTCTCGCCGAACCGCTGAGGGCCGGCAGCGATCAGCATGTAGCGGGATTGGGCAACCAGCCGGCCGGCGCCACTGCCACGCCCGGCTTCCGAGACAAACAGGGTGCCGACTTCGGAAGCGCCCGCAAAGTCATTGACCAGCAGCATCGCGTCCATATCAAAGCGCCGATCCGCCTCGATAGAGTGCTGGGCCAGGGTCATGATCTTGAAATCCCAATAGGGTTTCGACACACCGACCATCGCCTTGACCGCTGAGCAACCCACGATCCGCCCACTCTCCGTGTCCTCCAGCATCAGCTGGTAGGTATCCTCGGTCTGTTTCACTCCAGGGCTGGAAAAGGCGGATTCCGACTTTGCGAGCCGCTCTTCGAGAACCTCTGGCGGTACGGCCAGTGACGTGAAACCGGTGCCCGCTTCGTCTGCCAGACGGACCAGCGCATCCAGATCCGTCTTTCGTGCCGCTCGTACGATCAGCATGCCTTCTCCCCGATCAATCCTGTAGGCCGGCCTTCGCCAGCGCGCGCGCTTCCCGCGCGTCAAATTGGCCCTGCGCAAATTTCATCAGCAAAATCGCCGAGAGTTTGGCGCGCTCGGCAAAACTGGACAGTTTGACGATCTCGCGATCCGAGTGGATGTCGGCGCCGCGGACACCCAGCGTGTCGACATTCGGGCAACCGGCGGCCCACAGATTATTGCCCTCACAGACACCGCCCGTATCCTGCCAGCGAATGTCGAGACCCAGCGCCGTACCGGCTGCACGCGTCCATTCGAACATTTTGGCATTGGCCGGCGACATGGGCTTGGGCGGTCGCGTGAAACCGCCATGCAGCTCGGCATCGATGCCGTCACGGACCCGGATTTCATCGACCAGGCGTTCCAGCTCGGCTTCGACCCAGACCCGGTCATTCTCGGTTTTGACCCGCACATTGAAACGCACCACGGCGTTGTCGGGGACAACATTGGGAGGACCACCGCCATCAATACGGGCCAGATTGAACGTCACATCCGGACGCTTGCCGTTGAGATCGTCCAGCCCGAAGCCGAATTGACAGGCGGCCGCCAGCGCATTGCGACCGAGATGATGTTCACGCCCGGCATGAGCGGCCCGGCCCGACACTTTCAAGGACCAATTGCCCGAGCCCTTGCGCGCGCCGGCCAGCGAACCATCGGCCAGCGCCGGCTCATAGGTCATGCCGATATCAGCGCCCGCGCCCAGCTCGGCGAGGACCGGACCGGAGCCCAAGGATCCGATTTCTTCATCCGGACTGATCAGGACATCAATCCCGATCTCGTCCTTCCAAGGCGATCGCTCCAGACCGAGAATACCGTGCAGCATCACCAGGATGCCGCCCTTCATGTCAGCAACCCCGGGACCGTTGAGCGTGTCATCATCCCAGAGCTCGGTTGTCTGAAAATGACTGTCCTTCGGAAACACCGTGTCGTGATGTCCGGTCATGACGATGCGGATCGGAGCCTGGGGCCGGATCCGGCAATGGAATGCCGGCGTGAAGGCCTGTTCGCGCACCGTGCCGTCCGGGTCGACAACGGTCGTCGGCGGCAGCTCGATCGCGCTGATCTCGCCGCCGGTCGCCGCGAAGGCAGATTCCAGTTCGGCCCGCATGGCTTCGAGGCCATCGGCATTGCGACTGCCGGAGTTTATGGCAGACCAGGCCTTCACGGTCTCGATCATGCCGTCAGCCCGCGTATCGATCCAATCGAGTACGGCGCGCTCTTCCGGATTGAGGTCCAGCTTGTTTTGCATGAGCCAGTGATAGCCGTTTAAACCGGGCCGTCCACCCCAGCCGGCAGGTTGCGCCGGCCGGGGTGCATGGTGGCGTTATCAGGCGTGTTGCAGAGCCTGGTCGAGGTCGGCGATCAGATCGTCGGGGTTCTCGATGCCGACGGAAATGCGGACCAGCCCGTCCGAGAAACCCTGGCGCTTGCGCAGCTCCGGATCGACACCGCGATGGGTGGTCGAGCCCGGGTGGCAGATCAGGGTTTCCGTGCCACCAAGGCTGACGGCGAGCTTCATCACCTGCAGCGCGTTGAGCATGCGGAAGGCGGCTTTCTCGTCGGCCAGATCAAAGGCAAAGGTCGAACCGGCGCTGGTCGACTGGGCATGGAAGATGTCGCCATCGCGCGTGCCCTTCTCCATGAAGCCGAGATAGCGCACCCGGCCGACCTTGGGATGGTCGCGCAGGTATTCGGCGACCTTGCGGGCGCCGAGCGCGGCTGCTTCCATCCGGATCTTCACGGTTTCCAGCGAGCGCAGCAGCATCCAGCAGGTATGTGCATCCAGATTGGTGCCCAGGTATCCGCGCAGGCCTCGGATAAGCGCCATCGCCTCGGAAGAACCGGACGCCGAGCCGGCGATCAGGTCGGAATGTCCACCGATATATTTGGTCAGCGAGTAGATGACGACGTCGGCACCAAGCGCCAGCGGCGCTTGGCCAACCGGGCCGAGGAAAGTATTGTCGACCACGATCCAGGGACGCTTGCCCTGCTTGTCGCGGATGATGTCGGCGATACGGCGGCAGGCGGCCAGGTCAACCAGGTCATTGGTCGGATTGGTCGGCGTTTCGGTATAGATGACGGACACTTCGCCCTTGGCCATCGCCGCCTCGGCGGCCGCCTGCAGTTCGTCTTCGCGGGCGCCGGCGAAGAAGTCGACCGACTGGATGCCGTAATTGGGCAGGAATTTTCGGATCAGGCTTTCCGTTCCACCATAGAGCGGGGTCGATTGCAGGATCACCGAGCCGGCATGCGCGAGGCCCATCAGCGTGGTCGAGATCGCAGCCATGCCGGACGAGAAGACAGCCGCTTCATCAGCACCGTCATAGAGTGCCAGACGGTCTTCCAGTACTTCCATGTTCGGGTTGTTGAACCGCGAATACATCAGGCCGGCGGACTCCGGATCGCCCTCTTCTGCCTGACCCAGCGTGACACGGAAAAAGGCGGCGCCGTCTTCAGCCGTCGCAAAGGCAAAAGTGGAAGTCAGGAAGATCGGCGGCTTGATCGACATCTCGGAGAGCTTGGGATCGTAGCCATAGCTCATCATCTGGGTCTCAGGGCTCAATGTGTGCCCGCCAACTTCACGCTTGCGATAGGGTTTGTCCGGCTTGCTCATAACTCTTCTCCCGACGCCTCGCTGCCTTGTTGCTGCAAAGGGTTTGAGCCGGTTTGAACCGCGCGGTCGAGCGGGTCAAGCCTGTCCTCAGCGCAGCGGGAAATCAGCCCAATCATGCCCGTGAACCAGCAAAAGCGCGCACGAAAATTCCAATGCCGGCATCAGGACAAAAAAATGCGGCCCGGTGACAAACACCGGGCCGCATCTTGTTCAGCGATCGCTCGAAATTAATCGAGGACGATAACCACTTCCGTACGACGGTTCAGCGGCTCGCGGACACCATCGGCGGTCGCAACGGCGTTGCGGGTCTCACCAAAGGCTTCCATCGAGATCGTGCTGGCCGGGACGCCGAGGCGAACCAGTTCTTCACGAACAACGCGGGCACGGCGCTCGGACAGGCCCACATTGTAGGACGCTGCACCGGAACGGTCCGTGAAGCCGGCGACGGTCACGCGAGTGACGCCACAAGAGCCACGCTGGTTCGAAGCCTGCGCGATGACCGCACGAGCCTGAGCGGTGAGCGTGGAGCTGTCCCATTCGAAGTAAACCGGGAAGCTGACATCGTCACACACCGGCGGAGGCGGCGGAGGCGGAGGCGGCGGAGGCGGCGGCGGAGGCGGCGGGGGCGGAGGCGGCGGCGGAGGCGGCGGAGGCGGCGGCGGAGCTGCGAAGGAATAACGCAGACCAACCCACAGCTCGTGGCCACCCAGGCCATCAACACTCACGCCCGGCGCGTAATCAGAGCTGCCGGTGGAGAAGTAGCGATACTCGGTGTCCAGGGTCAGACGCTGGGTCAGATCCCAACCAACACCGGCCATGACCTGCCAAGCGAACGGATTGTCGCTGTCCTGGGCCACAACATAGTCAGCCGGAGTCGGATTCAGCGGAATCGTTCCTGCGGACCAACCAGCCAGAGTGCCGCTTGTCTCGGCGAGACCGAGGCCAAGGCCGACATACGGGTGGTAGGAGCCATCCGGATTGAAGTCGAAGATAGCGTTGGCCATCAGCGCCCAGATCTGGAAGTCGCTTTGGCTGTTTTCAAAGCCGCCGACAGCACCGGTATCATTGTAACGGTGAGCCAGTTCGCCTTCGAGACGGAAGCCGTCCATCCATTCGTAGCCGAGGGCAACCGCTTCGCGGAAATTGCCTTCGCCCTGAATGTCGCCATTCAGGGAGCCCGAGACATCAGTGTCACCCGGGCCACCGTAACCGACAGCGCCACGCACGTACCAGCCTTCGTCAGCGAACGCGGGTCCCGCTGCCAGGAAGGCCCCGACGGCGACCGCCGTAAAAAGCCGTTTCTTCATCATTCCCCCTCCGGGAGCAGCGCTCCCTTGGTGTGACTGACCGTCTTCGACCGAATGTCGAACACGAGGAACCCTGCCCGTTCGAGCGTTTCCTATCAATTCCACTACTACAATTAGATCGCGAGCGCTACTCCGGACGGTGGCAAATCAAGTATTTGATGCAAAAAATAGCGCCCGTTGCAGAGGAGCCACACCCGGCCCGCACCCGGCTCGCCATGCACGCCTATAAAGGCTTCAATTCAAAGATTTAGAATCCCAATGCCCACCACCGGTCATGCCGACTCCGAGGTCAGGACTGTAGCAAGTTTGCATCTGGGGCCGGGAGCGGCGACCCGGTCAGTCAAAACTGACCGCAACCGCGCCGGAAAGCGGGCGAAATGAATCCGGAAGCGGTGGTGACTGGGAATCAAGGGCTGCGAGGTACGCGTCGATGACCCGATTGTCGCGACGATAGAGGTCATTGAGGTAACGCACCCGGCCATCATCATCTCCGACCACCGTCCAGTAGGCGATATGGACCGGAATCCGGTCGTCCAGCCAGACCACCGTGGGAGAGCTGCCAGCCGCCACTGCATCGATACGGGCCCGGTCCCAGCCATCCTGCCCCTCAAGCACCCATTCGGCGAGCGCCAGCGGATCCTGTACCCGTATACATCCGGCAGAGAAATCACGCCGGGTGCGCACGAACTGGTCACGCTCGGTCGTGTCATGGATGTAGACATTGTACCTGTTGGGAAAAATGAACTTCACCTCGCCCATCGGATTGGTCGCCCCGGGCGGCTGTGACATGCGATAGGGCCAGTCTCCTCCCCACCGGCTCCAGTCGATCTCATAAACAGAAATCGCCTCACCGCCCCGATTGTAGATGCGAAACCCCAGCTCCCGGGCCAGTGACGGATTGCGGCGGAAGGACTGGAAGCGCGGGCGCGCCGACCCGGCCGGCAGCCCCCACCAGGGGTTGAGCACTATATACTGCATGTCCTCGGAAAATTCGGGCGTCGAGCTGGCCTGGCGTCCCACCATCACCTCGTGCTCGCGGGCGAGTTCGCCATCCTCCCAGGCCTCAAGCCTGAAATCAGCAAGATTGACCCAGATGTGACGCCGCCCGAGATCGCGGGTACGCCAGCGGCGCTGCTCGAGATTGGCCATCAACTGCCCGACCCGGCGATCGGGCGGCAGGTTCAGCTGGCGCAGGGTCGCCTGATCCATGCGACCCGAGGGCGCAAGATTGGCGCGCCCCTGATAGCGCCGGACCGCCGTCTCCAGCCGGAGATCATAGGCGTCGCCTTCCTGCCAGTTTCCGTCCAGCAGGCCTTCCGCCGTCAAGCGTGTTCGCAACTGGTCAACGCGAGGGCCCCGGTCACCGGTGCTGAGCGACGGGCCGGTCTGCACCCCAGGCCAGATCGGCGTCACGGCCAGCACCCGCATCATTTCGGAGCGCAGCGCGTCATAATCACGGACCGTCGGCGCGCTGTCATCGATCGCCCGGGCCGCATCGCCAGCCTCGAATGCCCACCGAAGCCGCCGCACAAGCAACGCGGCGTCATCGTCCAGCAAGACGCGTGGCTCATGCGTTTCCGGGTCGATCAGCCCGAACTCCAGCCAGCCGGCAAAACGCAGATAAGCAAGCCCTGCCAGTCGGTTGAGTTCCGCTTCCGGGCCCTGCCCGTCAAGGATGGCGGTCGCGTGGGCGTCGAGATCGGGAAGGCCATGGCTGGGTGCGTCGAACAGGCGGATTGCGATCGCTTCGCGATGCTCGGCGGTCCAACCCGTGATCCGGTCAGCCCAGCGCTCCAGGTCGGCGACCGGAAGGGCCGGCGGCTCGTCCGGAACAATCGGGACCACCGGTTCGGCTTCGCGGGTGGCATCCGCCTGCGGCCCGGTCTCGACAGGCTGGGCCACCGACACCGCAGTGCAGGTCAGCACGAGCGACAGGCCGGCCGCCAGACATGATGTCATGCTGCGTTGAATCACGAGGCGCCCCTGTTCTGCCCGTTATCACGTTAACCAATTTGCCTGCGGCATGTAACCCGTGGCCCGGGGTTGGTCGAGGGGAATTCGGCCCGGTTCAGTCGGGCTCTCCCGCCGGTCGCCGGTCTTCCGGATCCCCGACATCCTCCACCATGAGTTCCTCCAGCGTCGTAACGCGTGACCGCGCCTTATCCATGTAGGCCTCATTGTCGAAGACGTCAGTTTCAGCGTCCCAGACCTCGAACAATTGCTGCAGGCTCTCCTCGTCATGACGGGCGAAGGCCTCGCTTTTGCGTCGGGCGCGATCCGGGCTTTCACCAAGGACTTCCAGCGACTGCCGGGCGGCATCAAGGGACGATCCGAACATTTCCCGGATGGCCAGGTCAGCGCCTGCAGCCCGCAATTGATAGACATGCTCCCGGCTGGCGGCACGAGCGATCACATAGACTTGCGGGTAACGTTGCTTGACGTGATGGACCAGCTCGACCGCCCGCTCACGATTGTCGGTGCAGACAACCAGCAGCTTGGCGCGCGCAATGCCCGCCGCTTCCAGCAGGCCGGGACGCATCGCATTGCCGTAATAAACCTGGATGCCGAACTTGCGCAGCCCGTCGATATGTTCGGCGGAATTGTCCAGAACCACCGGCTTGTAACCATCCATCACCAGCATGCGCTGGATGATCTGCCCGAACCGGCCCATCCCGGCGATGATGACGGGCGCCTCTTCCTCGATCAGATCCTCCTCGCGCTCGGGCGAGGCGGAACGGCGTACGCGCGGCGAGACCCAGCGCTCGAAAACGATCATGATCAAGGGCGTCGCCATCATCGACAGGGCGACGACCAGGCCGGCAACACCGGCAATCTCGGGCGGAATGACATCAACACCGCTGGCGAAGGCCAGAAGGACAAAGCCGAACTCGCCGCTCTGGGCCAGTGAGAAGGTGAACAGCCAACGCGCGCGCCCCTCCATCCGGAAAACGAAGGCCAGCCCCAGCAGGATCAGCCCCTTCACCCCGATCAGGGCCAGGGTCAGCCCGATGATCAGGCCCGGATGCTCGCCCAGCAGGGAAAATTCCATACTGGCGCCGACAGTCACAAAGAAGACGCCCAGCAACAGCCCCTTGAACGGATCCAGATCGCTGACCAGCTCGTGCCGGTATTCGCTCTCGGCCAGCAGGACACCGGCCAGGAAAGTCCCCAACGCCGGCGACAGGCCGACCGCGCTCATCAGGACCGCGATGCCGATCACCAGGAACAGCGCCGCCGACAGGAACAGCTCGTGCTGACCGGTACGCGCAATGATGCGGAAGGCCGGACGGGTCAGATATCGGCCGCCCAGCACAATGGCGCCGACCACGCCCAGCGTGACCAGGCCCTGCCCCCAGGCCGGCAGGTGGGAGAATGGCGTACTCTCGGCGCCATGGCCGGTGACCTCGGTGGCATGGCCGGCCACATCCGGAAGGGCCAGAAACGGCATCAGGGCGAGCATCGGGATCACCGCAATGTCCTGGAACAGGAGGACAGAGAAAGCCGATTGGCCGCCTTCAGTCCGCAACCATCCCTTCTCGCCCAGCGTCTGCAGGACAATGGCGGTCGATGAGAGCGCGAAAATCAGACCGAGCGCGATAGCCAGCCGCCAGTCGAGACCGATCACCAGACAGAAGGCGGCAACCGCCGCCGTGGTCACGGCGACCTGCAAGCCGCCCAGCCCGAACAATCGGACCCGCAAATCCCACAGCACACGCGGCTGGAGCTCGAGCCCGACCAGGAAGAGCATCATCACGACGCCGAATTCGGCGAAATGCTGGACATTCTCCGGATTGGACCCGACCAGCTCCAGCAAGGGCGCGATCGCCACGCCGGCCAGAAGATAGCCCAGCACCGACCCCAGCCCCAGCCGATGGGCGACCGGGACAGCGATCAGGCCGGCGCCCAGATAGATCGCTGCCTGCAAGAGTAGAGAGTCCATGGCGCCCACCGAATCAGGGCCGGGCCGAATGCCCCGCCTTGATCAGCATAACGCGACCAGGCGAGGCGACCAGTCGATTGTTGCGATGCAATGCAAAACGCCGATCGTCGGATAGCTCCCGGTCCTCAGCAGTCGAGTGCGCTGTCGAAGGACGGGTCCAGGACCGGCTGTCGCCGTGTGATACCCGCGGCGATACCGCACCGCATGGCATCATCAATCCGCGTATCGCCGGCCAGCGCCTCGGCAATCACCTCCGGGCTCTCGAGCCGTTCGAAAACCGCCGTCCCACCATCCTCAGGCGTGTCAAAGCGCAACGCAGCGCCGGCATTATTCCAGCGTGGCCAGCCCGGACCGGTACCGGCGCCATCGCCCGGCTGACCGGTCTCCGCGAAGGCGGCCCAATAGGCGCCCATAGCGTCGGCAATCGCAGCGCGTCCGTCGGCATTGCCATAGGTAAACAGGACCCGATCGAATGAGCCAAACAGTTCGAAATGATTGAAGACGAAAGGAATTTCCATCGCGTGTGCAGCGCCCAGCAGCTCGCCGGTATTGGTCATCAGCACCGAACCGCCCTCGTCCCAGTCAAAGCGATAGCTCCACAGATCGTCGCGCCCATGGGCCGCCAGCCGGTCCAGCAGGCCGTCGACCGCGTTGTAGCGCCAGATACGGCTGGGATATTCGACGGCGGCCTCATAGGTGTCGCGGTCACGCAGCCAGAGCAGCGGCCCAAGCCGCCGCGTCAGACGCGGATCAAACACCGTATAAAGCTTCATCTCGTCGCGATTGGTGCCGGAGATCAAAGGCACCGGCGCGAAGCCGTCCGGGTCTTCGGCGGCGGCCAGAATGCCGCCCTCGCGCAGTGTCACCCCGTCCTCGATCATGCGTGGCAGGGAGGTCAGCTCGCCGTCCTCGTCGCGATAGGGCGCGTAGACCTCGGCCAGCGAGGCCGCGCGCAGGGCCGCGCCGTCG
>NZ_JBLWVH010000033.1:0-33770 GCF_048268525.1 Maricaulis sp.
TCGGCCAGGGCGGCGCAACCGCGACCGGTACGATCGCGGTTGGCGGCTTTGGTGGCGCGGCGGGTGATGGCGGTGATGTCACCGTGATCAACACTGGCTCTATCCAGACATCCGGCACCCGTTTCTACAGCGCCGATGACGATCCGAATTATGGCGAAGACGGCGATCTGGCCTATGGCATCTTCGCCCAGTCCATCGGCGGCGGCGGCGGCAATGGCGGCGCCGGCAACATGGATGGTTCGCGCGGCACCCGGAATGCCATCATCGAAAACAATGGCGACCTAGGCAGCACATTCCAGCCGGACATCAGCATCGGCATGGGCGGCTTCGGCGGTGCTTCCGGTGATGGCGGCAATGTGATCGTGACCAATAGCGGTTCGATCGTCACGACCGGCGACAACGCCCATGCCATTCTCGCCCAGTCCATTGGCGGCGGCGGTGGCAATGCGGGCGATGGTTACATCTCCAACGCCGGCGCAGTTTCCTTCGGCGGCGCCGGTGGCAATGCCGGCAATGGTGGCGACGTCACGGTCACTCATTCCGGTGATATCACCACGCATGGCATCGGCGCCTACGGCATCTTTGCCCAGTCGATCGGTGGCGGTGGCGGAAATGCCGGCGATACAACGATTGGTGTGCAGGAAGCCGGTGTGGACCTGGCCATCAACCCGTTTGGCGGCAATAGCGGCGATGGTGGCGATGTCACTATCAATTCCAGCGGTACGATCAATCTTCTTGGCGGCGGCGCCATCGGTATCTTCGCCCAGTCGATTGGCGGCGGCGGCGGCACTTTCGGGTCTGCGGACGGCCAGGGCTTCTTCGGCTCGGTAGGTGGTGAAGGTGAGGCCGGGCGGGTGACCGTCAATCACACCGGCGCCATCATTTCGACCGGCCGCAATGCGATTGCCTTCTTTGCGCAGAGCCTGGGGACCACCTTTGCTCCGGCTGAACCGATTGCCCTGATCGCACCTGAACAGGCCTCGGCGCAGTCCAGCGCCGGCCTCGTCGACTCCGTCAGCGATGGGATCGATACAAACTCCGAAATGCCTTCATTTGCAGACCGTTTCGGTCCGGCGGGTCTGGCGCAGTACGTTGATCCGGCCGCTCAGTCCGATGAGGTCGATGTGATGAGCGCGCTGGCAGCAGCGGCCATTACCGTGACTCTCGACAATGATATCCGCGGCGGTTCGGATCGCGGGATCGGCGTTTTCTTTGACGGCGGCGCGGACAATACGCTGTTCACCTCCGGCACTGTCTCTGCAGTGTCCGGCAATGCCATTGTTACGACGACGGGCAATGATCTGATCGAGAATACCGGCCTGGTTGTCGGCAATGTCGATCTGGGCTCGGGCGTGAACCGGTTTGACAATCAGGCGGGGGCAACTTTCATCGCCTTCGATACGATTGATCTCAGGGACAGCGCTGCCAGCCCGCAGACGGTTCTTCGCCAGGGCAATACCGTTCCATCCGCCGAAACGGCGCGGACCGCGGTGTCACAGGCCGAAGACGCGCCGCAGGTTGCGGATGTGGCAGTGTCCGCTGCTCCTGCCGCGTCAGAGCTGGCATCGGCAGCCCAGCCCGAACCGGTTGCGATCGGTGAGATTGGCCTGTCGTCCAAGCAACCTGTCCAGGCCGATCTGGTATCGGCGTCTCAGCCCGAGCCCGTCTCGATCGGCCAGATGGTCGCCTCGACCAAACGACCGGTTCAGGCGGATCTGGGAACCGGTTCCCAGCCAGCGACCGTGACACTGGCACCGGCAAGTGCGGGCACCTTCGAAGCGATCGAGTCCAAGGGGCCGCCGGTGCAGGACGTCCTGACGACCAGCTTGCCGAGCGTCGCGGCCCTGGATGCCAAGCCGTCAGTCCAGGTGATGGCGGACCTCAATCCGGCGGATGCCGCTAACCCACATGCCGGTGAGCCGACGAGCGTTGTGTCGGCGGCCAGTCCGGTTGGCGCAGCAACCTTCCGCAATGCCGGTCACTTCGTCATGGGTCTGTCGGCCTCTGCCTACCCCATCGACCTTCTCAACGGCGACACGTTCGGGAATTTCGACGCTGTTGGCGATCCCACGACCAATCTTCTCTATGGCGCGCGGGTCATCAACACGGTCGAGCTGGATGGGCATTTCGAACAAACTGAAAGCGGCCATCTGATATTTGATGTCGCTTATGGCCCATACGCTTCGGACCTGGTGAATGTGACCGGGAGCGCCACCGTCGACGGCACCGGCGATGTCACGCTGACCTGGCTGCAGGACCGCGAGGACGTCACGTTGTTCGCTGCTGCTGATGGCGGTGTCGACAACGGTTTGACGATCCGCGACACGCTGGCGGTCGACTTCTCGATTGCAGCCGATGCAGCGGGCATTCACCTGTTGATCGACACGGATTTCGGGCTGCCAAGCCTGAACCGCAACGGACGGGCGCTCGGTGGCCACATGGACTCGGCCCTCGATGTCGGCGGCTCTGCCGGTATCGGTCGTTTGCTGGCTTTCCTCGGCAATATGCAGGCCGATCAACTTGATCTCTACGAAGCGGTCTTCGCCGAACTCAATCCGGAGCCTCATCTTGCCGTCATGCATGGTCAGCTGAACTCGGCCAACAACTTTGCCGACGACCTGTTCAATTGCGGCTCACCGGTTGGTCGCCGCGATGATCAATGTGCGTGGTCCCGACTGGAAATGACCGCAAGCGCGCGCGATGCGAGCTTTGAAAACCTGCACACGGAAAGCGAGTCGATGCGCTTTACCGGCGGGTTTGAGCAGCGGGTCGGCGATGACTGGTCGATTGCGGCAGGCGTCAGCTACGAACAGACTGATCCGATCCGTATCGACGGACACCGGGCCCGGACTGAAAGCAGCGGTTTCGTTGTCGGTCTGGGAGCCGAGCGCAATCCGGCAAGCGGGCCCTATTATGGTGCATCCGTGTCGGGTGGTTGGTCATGGCACGAGACCGAGCGCGCGGTTGAGGTCTTTATCAGCGGCGTTGGCACATCATCGCCGGAAACCGGACATGCGCGCCTGGACGGCCATGTGGGAGAGAGCTTCCGTCATGGAAACATCTTTGCCCGCCCACAGGTCTCGGCCTCGCTGACGGCGCTGCACCATGCGGGACTGGTCGAAGACGGACTGGACGGTCTGGGTGTCGAGGTGCTGTCGGAAACCTCGCTGGTTGGCGCGTTCACACCGGAACTGACGGTTGGTCATATTTTCCGCGAGACCGACGACATGGTGGGAGTGGTTTCGATCACCGGCGGCCTGCAATTGAGCACGCACGACCGGCTCGAACTGCCGGTTCGCTTCCTTGGCGCCAATCCGCTGGCCGACCCGGCTGATATCGGTACGACTCTTGACGATCTGGTCTACCAGATTGGCGTTGATCTCGAGATTGCCGGCAATGAGCGCGTCGGGCTTAGTATTGGATACCAGGCCGAGTTTGGCGAAGAGACCGAACGCCAGCGTGCCGGTATCGATGTGCGGTTCCGCTTCTGATCGGGTCTGCGTGATCAAGAATTTGTACGGCCGGGTGCTGGTGGGCATCCGGCCGTACTTCACGGACGGATTGCATGAACCCCGGTCCGGGCGGTAGATGAACGCCATGTCAGACTGGATATTCGGGGAACGGGAATGAGTGCTCGAACGATTGTCATTACCGGTGGTGCCGGAATTCTGGGGCAGGCTGTCGCCCGCATGGCTGTTGCGGCGGGTTGCCAGGTGGCGCTCGTTGATCGCGCACCGATCGCGGATGACGCGAGCCTTGCCGGGCACATGCGACTGGGGGGGGTCGACTTGACCGACCGCCAGTCAGCCGGTGATGCCTTCGCTGCCATAGCGACCGATTTCGGCGGCATTGATGTGCTGTTGAACATTGCCGGCGGCTTCATCTGGGAAACGCTGGATGGTGGCAAGGTCGAGAGCTGGGAGCGCATGTTTGCCATCAATGTGCAGACAGCCGTCACCGCCTGTCAGGCCGCGATGCCCTGGTTGTGCGAAAGTCCTGCCGGGCGGATCGTCAATGTCGGCGCTGCCGGCGCGGTAAAGTCGGACGCTGGCATGGGCGCTTACGCGGCCTCGAAGGCTGGTGTCGCTCGATTGACTGAAAGCCTGTCGCGCGAATTGCTGGGCAAGGTCACGGTCAATGCGGTTCTGCCCTCCGTACTCGACACGCCCGCCAATCGGGCCGACATGCCGGATGCTGATCCAGCTGATTGGGTTGCGCCGGATGATCTCGCCGCGGTGATGTTGTTCCTGGCCAGTGAAGAGGCTCGCGCCGTCACCGGAGCCCTGCTGCCGGTTACCGGACGCGTCTGAGCGGTTCTGGCCGGACCCCGGAGAGGGGATTGCATGCCCAGTGACGCGACGTTCGAGATCTTTCTGGCTGTCCCTCCGGGCCTGGAGCCGGTTCTGCGTGCCGAGCTCGTCGAAAAAGGGTTCAAGGCGCCAAAGGCCGAACCCGGCGGCGTAACCATTTCCGGCGGATGGCCCGATGTCTGGCGGGCCAATCTGGAAGTGCGTGGCGCCAGCCGTATCCTCGCGCGAATAGGGTCATTCCGGGTCGTGCATCTATCCCAACTCGACAAGCGGGCGTGCCAGTTTGACTGGCTGACAGTGCTCAAACCCGGCGTTCCCGTGCGCGTCGACGCGAGCTGCCGCAAGTCGAAAATCTATCATGCCGGCGCTGCCGCCGAGCGCGTGGCCAATGCCATCGAAGCTGCGGTCGGTGTGCCGACCAGCGACGAGGCTACGGTTTGCGTGCGGGTGCGGATCGATGACAATCTGTGCACGCTGAGCATTGATACGTCCGGTGAGCTGCTACATCGTCGCGGCTTCAAGGCCGAGGTCAACAAGGCGCCGATGCGGGAAAATCTCGCTGCCCTGTTCCTGCGGGCATCCGGGTTTGACGGTGTTGAGCCAGTCCTCGATCCGATGTGCGGTTCCGGAACCTTCGTGATCGAAGCGGCAGAAATCGCCGGCCGGCTGGCGCCGGGTCGCGCGAGGGCATTCGCCTTCGAGCATCTGGCCGGTTTCGATGCCAAAGCCTGGCAATCGATGAAAGCCGAAGCTGCAGAGCGAGCTGCCAAAAGGTCTGTCGCATCTCGATATCGCGGGGCAGATCGCGATGAGGGGGCGATCCGCATGAGCCGGACCAATGCGCAGAGGGCCGGGATCGATGATGTCACCGTGTTTGACGTCTGCCCGGTGGAAAAGCTGGAGCGTCCTGACGGTCCAGCCGGGCTGGTGATCGTGAACCCGCCCTATGGAGCCCGCATCGGTAACCGGAAAAGCCTGTACGGTGTCTACGGATCACTCGGCGACACAATGCGGACCCGGTTTTCCGGCTGGCGTGTCGGTTTGATCACGACAGACCCGGCCCTGGCGCGCGCGACCCGGCTTCCCTTTGCGCCACCCGGTCGTCCGGTCGATCATGGCGGCCTCAAGATCCGTCTCCATCTGACCCGGCCGCTCCGCTAATCCGGTCCGGCCTATTCGATCTCGAAAGGCTTTGCGTGACCCGGACGGGCCACTGTCGCCGCGTCACGCCACCAGACGCTGCCAGAGCTGGCGCGGAGGCAACCCGCAACGCGTTTCAGGGCTTGCTTTTGCGGCTTTGCGGACCATTTATGCGGGCAGGAGATTGCCCATGCACCGTGCCCGTTTTTTGATTGTCGTTCTTATCGCCTTCCTCGCCATGACGGCGATCATCGCTGTCCGGGCCTTGTTGCCGGCGGAAGAGGGAGCAATGATGCGCGGCGAGCGCGTGGTGGCCGTTGCGGTCGCTGAGGTGCCGGAGGTCGTATTTGCCGACATTGTTGAAGCCCTCGGTACGGCCCGCGCCAATGAGACCGTCACCATCACGGCACGGGTCACTGACACGATTTCCCGTATCAATTTCGAGTCCGGCCAGCAGGTCGAGGCCGGAGAGATTCTCGTTGAGCTAACCGATACCGAAGAGGCCGCCGGTCTCGCAGAGGCGCGGACGACCTTGCGCGAAGCCCAACGGGACCTGACCCGAACCACCGATCTGGTGGCTCGAGCCGTCGTGCCTCAATCGCGTCTGGACGAAGCGACCGCCGTTGTCGAACGTGCCCGTGCCCGCGTCTCCTCCATCGAGGCGCAGCTGGCCGACCGCATCGTGCGCGCGCCTTTCGCCGGCCTGGTTGGTCTGCGCGAAGTCAGCTTGGGCGGACTGGTCCGGCCGGGTGACGCGATCGCGCGTCTCGATGATGCCAGCCTGATCAAGCTCGATTTTACCGTGCCTGAGCGATTCCTGTCGGTCGTTTCTGCTGGCATGCAGATCGCTGCGCGGACTTCGGCCTATCCGGATGAAGTCTTCACGGGTGCGATTGCCCAGGTCGATAGCCGCATCGATCCCGTCACCCGCAGCGTCACGATCCGGGCGGAGATTGAAAACCGGGACGGGCGCCTGCTGCCTGGCCAGTTGATGACCGTGGAAGTGCGCCGCGATGAACGCAGCCAGCCGGCGGTTCCGGGATCGGCCCTGACCCGCTATCTCGATCAGACTTTCGTTTATGTTGTTGAGGAAGACGCCGATGGCGTCTACGCGCGGCAACGCACGATCCAGCTGGGACGCCGCTCAGGTCAGATGGTGGAAGTCCTGGATGGCTTGCTGCCGGGCGAGCGGATTATCACCGAAGGTGTCCATCGGATCCGGGATGGGTCGCAGGTCCAGATCGCCCGCGAACTCCGTCTGGATGCAGGCGGCGTGGTGGCCGGGGTCGCCGCCAGCGGCGGTGAGGCGGCGCAATGACCCTCTCGGATGTTGCGGTTCGTCGCCCCGTTCTGGCCTTTGTCTTCTGCGCCCTGATCGTTGTCTTTGGCGTGCTCGGGCTGCGCGATTTGCCGTTGCGCGAACTTCCCGATGTCGATCGACCTGTGGTCTCTGTCTCGGCTGGTTATCCCGGAGCCAATGCCGAGGTGGTCGAAAACCGGGTCACCCAGATTATCGAGGACCAGCTGTCCGGTATCGACGGTGTGGAGACAATTACCTCTTCCTCGCGTGACAGCTCGTCCCGCGTCACCATTACCTTCTCGCTCGACCGCAATATCGAAGCGGCTGCCAATGATGTCCGCGATGCGGTTTCACGTGTGATCGACCGACTGCCTCAGGACGTCGAGCAGGTCGAAGTGCGTAAGCAGGACAGCGATGCGCGCCCGTTTGTCTGGTATAACCTCCTATCGGACCGGCTGACCTCCGAGGAGCTCTCCGACTATGCCGAGCGGGCGTTGCTTGACCGTTTTTCAGTCATCGATGGTGTGGCCCAGGTCCGGATCGGCGGGCAGAGACGGTACTCGATGCGGATCTGGCTGGACCCGCAGGCGATGGCGGCGCGCGGCGTGACCGTGGCCGACATCGATGGTGCCCTGCGTGCCCAGAATGTCGAGGTTCCCGGCGGATCGGTCGAGACGCCCGACACACAGATCGTTGTCCGGGTCGAACGACTGTTTGCCGACCCGGACGCGTTTGCCCGCCTGCCGATTTCGCGGACTGGTGAAGGACATGTGATCCGCCTGGCCGAGGTCGCCGATGTGGAGCTGGCAGCGGAAGAACCCCGTACCCTTTTTCGTGGCAATGGCCAGAACATGATCGGTTTGGGTTTCGTCCGGCAGAGCCAGGCCAATTCGGTCGAAGTCTCCGACTCGATCAGTGTCGAGGCCGAGCGGGTCCGGCTGACCCTGCCCGAAGGCATGGAGTTGATCTCTGCTTCCGACGACACGGTCTTCATCGAAGAGTCGATCAAGGAAGTCTGGCGCACGCTGGCGATCGCCGCGACCCTGGTTGTCCTGGTGATCTATCTCTTCCTGGGCAGCCTGCGTGCTGCGATCATTCCCGCCGCGGTCGTTCCGGTCTGCCTGATCGGTGTTTTTGCCATCCTTGCGGTCGCAGGCTTCTCGATCAATATCCTGACTTTGCTGGCGCTGGTCCTGGCCATCGGCCTGGTGGTCGATGATTCCATTGTCGTACTCGAAAATATTCAGCGGCGGGTGGACCTTGGCGAGCCACCGGCTCTGGCCTCCTTGCGGGGCGGCCGCCAGGTTTTCTTTGCGGTCGTCGCCACCACTGCGGTTCTGGTCGCGGTGTTTGTCCCGCTGGTTTTCCTGCCCGGCTTCATCGGACGCATCTTCACCGAGCTCGCCCTGACAATCGCCGGGGCAGTGGTCCTCTCGAGCTTTGTCGCCCTGACCCTGTCGCCGATGATGGCCTCAAAGCTCCTGCGTCCGAGCCGTGAGGCGAGAGGTCTGGCAAAATGGGTCGATGGATTCGTCAACGCCGCGCGGCGGTCCTATCGCGAAAGCCTCGAAGTGGCGTTGAAGGCGCCATTACTGATGGTTCCCTTCGTCGGCGTGGCGATGGCCGGCTCTGTCTTCCTGCTCGACCGCCTGCCCGCCGAGCTGACCCCACCGGAGGACCGCGGTTCGTTCTTTGGCCGCTTTGCCGGCCCGGAAGGGGCGAGCTTTGATTACATGTCGGCCCAGGCCGACGAAGTTGAAGCCATTGCGATGGACTATGTCGACTCGGGCGAGCTGCGCCGGGTCCTGGTGATTTCACCGGGCTGGGGCGGTAGTGGATTCAATTCGGGGTTTGTCATCGGCACCATGACCGATTGGGATGAGCGGCGCCCGGGCAGTGAGATCATGCAAGAGTTCAATGGCCGCCTCGGGCAGCTCACAGGTGTCCAGGCCTTCGCCTCGATGCGGTCCTCGCTGGGAGGCGGAGGCGGAGGTGACGATGTCCAGTTCGTCCTTTTGGGTCCCGACTATGCTGCCCTCGACCGCCAAGCCGAGCGTCTGATGATGGCCGTTCGGGAAGGTAATCCCGGCCTGATGCGCGCGCGCAAGAATTACGAGCCGACCAGCCCGCGCCTCATCGTTGATATCGATCGCGAACGGGCCGCGGACCTGGGCGTTTCTGTCGCCGAAATCGGGCAGACCCTGCAGACCCATCTCGGCTCGCGCCGGGTTGGCCAGTTCATCGATCGCGGTGAAGCCTATAATGTGATCATGGAGAACCGGCGCGAGGCGCGGTCCAGCGCCCAGGATCTGGAATCCCTTTATGTGTCCGGTCGGACCGGGCAGTTGATCCCGCTCTCCAACCTGGTCTCCCTGAGCGAGGTTGGTGAAGCTTCGTCACGCAATCGGGTTGATCGCCAGCGCGCCATAACGGTCTCTGCGACGCTGGCCGAAGGCTATACGCTGGGTGAGGCTGTCGCCTGGCTGGACGACTGGGCCCAGCGCGACCTGCCACCTGAAATGAGCACGACCTATCTGGGCGGCGCAAAGGAATTCCTAAACGCCAACTCCGCCGTGCTATTCGCCTTCGGCATGGCCCTGCTGATCGTCTTCCTGGTGCTGGCGGCCCAGTTCGAGAGTCTGATCCAGCCGCTGGTGATCATGCTGACCGTGCCACTCGCCGTTGCCGGTGGTCTGTTCGGGCTGGAGCTGGTGGGGTCGAGCCTCAATATCTACTCGCAGATCGGTCTGGTGATCCTGATCGGTCTGGCGGCCAAGAACGGTATCCTGATCGTCGAGTTCGCCAATCAATTGCGAGAGACCGGGCGCGATCTGCGCACCGCCACGCTCGACGCCGCTGAGACTCGCTTCCGGCCAATCCTTATGACCGGTATTTCGACTGCCATCGGAGCCTTCCCGCTGGTTATCGGCACCGGTCCGGGGGCGGAAAGCCGGATCACGATCGGCGTGGTAATCTTTGCCGGCGTCACGGTGGCGACGCTCTTCACCCTGTTCGTCGTGCCGGTCGCCTATGGCGTGCTGGGACGTTTCACCAAAACCCCGAACTGGGTCTCCCGTCAGCTCGAGGCGGAGGCCCGTGCGGCGGGCGATGAAGCTGTCGAGACGCCCGCCGAGTAGTTGCCGCTTCAGAGCTTGCCGGTGAAATCCGGTGTCCGCTTGGCGAGGAAGGCGCGATAGCCTTCCTGGAAGTCCTCGCTGCGAAAGGCGTCGAGGAAGAGCTGACGCGTTTCGTCGGTATCGTGATCGACGCCGGCCCGGATCAGATGGATGACGCGCTTGATCGCACGGGCTGACCCCGCCGACCGCGACAGCATGGTGGCCAGATAGGACTCGACCTCCGCGTCGAGGCTGTCGGGTTCGAAGCAACGATTGATCAGCCCGATATCGAGGGCCTCTGCCGCATCCACCAGACGCGCCGAATAGAGCAGGTCCTTCGCGACCGGCACGCCGACCGCGTCGATCAGGCGCTTTGTGTCGTTGAGTGTATAGGCCAGCCCCAGCTTGGCCGGTGTGATGCCGAACCGGCTGTCGGACGCGGCAAAGCGCAGGTCGCAAGACAGGGCCAGGCCACAGCCGCCGCCAACACAGGCTCCGCGGATGACCGCCAGGGTCGGTTTGGGAAAGTGAGCCAGCCCGTCGAGGCCTTCGGCAATGGCTTTGGAATAGGCCTCGGCGGCCTCGGCCGTGGCATAGACCGTCTCGAACTCGGAGATGTCAGCGCCAGCCGTGAAGGTGCCGCCTTCACCGCGGACCAGCAACAACTTGATCGACGGATCGTCCGCGGCTACGGCGAGAATCTCAGGCAGGGCGGACCACATTTGCGCACTCAACGCATTACGCCGCTCTGGTCGATTCAGGACCAGCTCGGCGTGGTGATCATGGTGTTGCAGATAAATGGGTGCATGGGTCACGGCAGGTATCCGGCTGGCGAACAAGGCGTTCCTATCTGCGCCTGCCCGGCCCGTTGTCGCAAGGGGTGAACCCGGCGCGTCTCAGCGGGAGTACTGGATTTCGCGCTTCACGTCGCCAGACACAGCTGCCCGAGCGCCGAGCTCGGAACGGGCCCGTCGACCCGCGTGTTCCCAATGGCGATCAAAGCGAACCAAGCTCTCAATCCGGGAGGTCGGCAAGGCGCCAGAGAATTTGAATTGTTTAATTTGACAGTTCGCTTCCAGCATACTCAAAATTGGAAAATCTGAAGCGCCAGCAGAAACAAGGCGCGCGATCCGATATGCTGGGAGGCAGGATATGGCCGCAAATGCGACCAACGGGGCGCTATCGCCGCCGCGCGGGGTGGACCATAACGGCGTTCCGGAGGTCCGGCGGTCGACAATTTTCCTGCATGGGTCGCTGGCGCTGCCCCTGGCCGTTTACGGCTATCCGCTGGCAATCTGGCTGCCGGCCCACTACGCGGGGCATTTGGGAATCTCGCTCTCGATGATCGGCCTGATCATCATGGTGGCGCGATTCACTGACGTGTTCACCGACCCGTTGATGGGAGAGATATCCGATCGTGGCCGGACCCGGTTCGGGCGCCGCAAGCCCTATATCGCGCTGGGGGCCCCGGCGTTGATGATCTCGACCTGGTTCCTGTTCGTGCCGCCCGAGGGGGCTGGTCTGGTCTATTTCCTGATCTGGCTGACGCTGTTTTTCGCCAGTGCGACCATGATCCAGATTCCCTTCAGGGCCTGGGGCGCCGAGCTGTCCGCCGACTATCATGTCCGCAGCCAGGTGACCGCCGCGCGCGAATTTTACTATCTGACCGGCCTGCTGATGGCTGCCGCCGTGCCCATGGTGATCGAGATTTTCGCCGATGGCGGAGCGGTCACCGAGATATTCAGTGCCATCTGGCGCGATGTCACGGGCGCCTTTACCGGTGAACTCATGACGCGGACGCCGACCAGTCGGGCTGCCCTGACCGGGCCGGTCCTGATGGGGTTGGCGTTTGCGATCATTGTGTCGGTGCCGGTTCTGACATTGTTGATCCTGGCGACCGTCAAGGAGCCGCCGCCCGCCCTGCGGGAGCGCGTACCGATGATCGAGGGCTTCCGGCATCTCTGGCGGAATGGCCCGATGCGACGCATCTTGATCATCGCCTTCCTGGTGATTGCTGGCGAAAGTCTCCGCAACGCTGTGTCATTGTTCTTCATCCGCGACATCATCGGCATCCCGACGATCGGGGCGGCTTATTTTCTCTATTTCATTGCGGGAATTGCCGCGATCCCGTTCTGGCTTTGGCTGGGCAAGCAGATTGGAAAACATCGCGCCTTCATGGTCACCCTGGCGTTCGTCAGCGTTGTGAGTGCAGCCAATCTATTGCTGGGACGCGGTGACTATCTGGCTTTTTTCTGCCTGTTCCTGCTCAAGGGCTTTGCCTTTGGCGGGTTGCAATTCCTGCCGCTGGCGATGCTGGCTGACGTCGTCGACATCGACAGTGCCCGGTCGGGCGGACGGCGGGCAGGGACATATTTTGCCGTTCTCGGGCTGTCCGAGAAGCTCGCGGCGGCAGTGTTCACGGGACTGGCGCTGAATATTGTCGGCTTGCTGGGCTATCACGCGTCCGGCGGGGTTGATGGTTCGACCGATATTGGCGTGCTGTCATTGCGCCTGGTGTACTGCCTCGGCCCGATTGGGCTGTATGCGCTCTCGTTGCCCCTGATCTGGAGTTATCCGCTGACGCCGAAGCGGCATGCTCGGCTGCACGCAGGCCTTGAACGGCGCAATATTCGACGGGCGATCGCGGCCGGAATGGAGCGGCCAACGGTCTGATGGACCGGATCGCGATCTGCAGAGTGGCGGACTGAATGTCAGGCAGCGTCGCGGCGGCGGCGGGTTTTCAACTGCGCGACCGGCAAGGGGTGGCCGAAATGCCAGCCCTGCAAATATTCAAAGCCCAACAGTCGTAGCATGGCAGCCTGACCTTCGGTCTCGACGCCTTCAGCGACCATGTCCAGGGACAGGGCATCGCCCAGAAGGGCGAGAGCCTGCAGCATCTTGTTGGCGCCTTCGCCACGGCCGATCGTCTGCACGAATGTCTTGTCGATCTTGATCTTCGAGAAGGGCAACATGTGCAGGTAACCCATTGAGGCAAACCCGGTGCCGAAATCGTCAAGATTTACCTTGAAGCCAGCGTTATGGAGCTCAATCAATCGGGTTTTTGCCTGGTCGAAGTCTTCCACCAGAACAGCTTCGGTCAACTCGAATTCGATGGCATCCGCCGTCATGCCGTGGGCGTGTAGCTCGCGGAGATAGCGCTCGCACAGTCGAGCGTCATTGAGCTGTGCCGGCGACAGGTTGATTGACACGGTATGGGTGGCCCCTGGTCCGATTTCCTCGCAGACACTGTGGACCACGAAGTCTCCGAGGCGTCGGATGAGTTTCGAGCTCTCGGCGACCGGAATGAAAACGTCCGGTGGCACGGCGCCGCGAGTCGGGTGCTCCCAGCGTAGCAGGGCCTCCACCGACGCGGTGCTGCCATCGGTCGCACGCGCGATCGGTTGGTAGACGACGAAGAACTCGTTGCGGTCGAGCCCGGCTTCGATATCGGCTTCCAGTGCCCGCCGCGCGTCGGCTTCAAGTCCAAGGCTGGCATTGAAGACCAGCGGCTTGTCCAACTGGTCTGCCTTGGCCCGGTACATCGCAAGGTCAGCGTCATGGATAAGCTGGCTGAACGGTTTCGGGTGCCCGCAATCGGAATGTGCAATGCCAATGGCCGCGCCGATCTCGAACTGGCGACCGTCAACTTCAAATGGCTTGGCGAGGCTGTCGGCCAGGCGGCGTGCGATGTCTAGCGCCTCGCTGGCACGGTCCTCGCCGACCAGGGCGCAGGCGAATTCGTCGCCCCCGATGCGGGCAATATGAATGCTGGCATCGACCGCTCCGCGAAACCGGTGGGCGACGCGGCGGATGACGTCATCTCCGGCCCGGTGGCCAGCCTTGTCATTGACAGCTTTGAACCCGTTCAGGTCGATATAGATCACGGCGGCTTCGCCATTCTTTGCTGCCGCGGTCGCGGCCGTGCTCTCGATGAAGCTCGTGAAACCGTGACGATTGGGCAAGCCCGAAAGATTGTCGGTTCCTGCGGCGATGATCGCGCGCTTTTCATTGCCGGCCGCATGGCGAGCCAGAGCACGCGCCTTGTTGGCAATCAGTTGCGCGCAAACGAAGAAGGCGGCGATATAGGCGAGCAGCGGCAGGAAGGCGATGCGGAGTGTATCGAGACCTGGGCGGGAGGCCTGCCAGCTTAGCCAGCCGACCGAGTGCCCGGCGTCGTCGGTGATTTCCAGCCCGGACACCCCGCGAGGCATGGCTCCCTGATGGAGCGCGACGTCGGCGACAAGAAACACCTCTTCCGACTCGGCCAGAAAGCTCTCATCCATCGCAGTTCCGATCACAATGATCGTGTCGCTCGCCGGGTCGGTCATCGACCGCCTGTCCGCGTATTCCCCGACTACGGTCGCGGAGGCCAGATAAACTTGCCCGTCGAGCTTGAGAAAATGGGTCGCGATGAACCGGTCCGCACGGTAGCCATGCGCGAGATCTTCCCGCAGGGCCTGGACTTGTTCGACTGACAGTACATCAGAGCGTAAACGCTCGCCGGTTTCGCGATGCCAGGCCATTCCGTCGCCATTGTCGCGGCCATACAGGCCGACAAAATCAAAGGCTGAATGGTCAGAGAAGGATGAGGCGAGGCTACCGGTGAGGACGTCCTTCCGGCGGTCATTCCAGAGCTCGAGCAACTCGCCCCACCAGCCATAGTCGGCCACCCAAGTCTCGTTCTGACGGGAGGCGGCTTCCAGGCCGGCGGTCAGGAGCTGGCGGTCATTCTGTTCGGCATTCCGGTTGAGAGCACCAACAAAGAAGTAAATGGTCAGGACCGAAGCGATCAGACTCAACAAGGTCGCCACATTGATGTAGCGCCCGAGCGTGCTATCGAGTGTCCGTCCCATCCAGTCCACCTGTTGGTCTTCTTGGAAAGTGGAGGTTGGGGGCAAGTAGTAAAGGTCTGGTCAGCGCCAGGCGAGAAAACTGCGAAAACTGCAGTTTCTGATCAGGACATTCCTCATATTTCATGCAAGCTGCGGGGTCTGGACCGGTCTGATTGCGATCCTGGCGGCTAGGGTTTGCGATATACAAATTGCCCGACATCAATGCGCCCGGTCCTGAATCCGGCTTCGCAATAGGCCAGGTAGAAGCGCCAGATTCGGTCAAATTTCGCGTCGAATCCTGAAGCCTCGATATCGGGCCAGCTGGCCCGATAGGCGCGGTGCCAGTGGGCAAGTGTCTGCGCATATCCCGATCCGAACATGGTCGCGCCGATTTCGGTCAGGCCCGCGTTGTGGGCAAGTGCGGATAATCTGGATGCCGGGGGGAGCATGCCTCCCGGGAACACATATTTCTGGATGAAGTCCGCGGAGCCCCGGTATTCATCGAAATCGGATTCTCGAATGGTGATCACCTGCAATGCAGCCCCGCCGCCCGGCTTCAGGCAGTGGTTCAATTGCTCGAAATAGGTTGGCCAATGGGCTTCTCCGACCGCTTCGAACATTTCGATCGAGGCTATGGCATCGAATTCTTCGGTCACGTCGCGATAATCCTGCAGGCGCAGATCGACGCGGTCCGCGATCCCGGCAGCTTCTATCCGCGCTTGGGCATACTCGAGTTGCGCGGTTGATAGCGTGAGGCCGGTGACGTGGCAGCCAAACTCCCGAGCTGCGACCTCCGCGAATCCACCCCAACCGCAGCCAATCTCCAGCACTCGGTCGCCGCGCTTCAAGTCCAGGCTGGCACAGATGCGTCGGTATTTTCTGGCCTGTGCGTCGGCAAGTCGTTCGTCCTCCCTTTCAAACATTGCCGCCGAATAGGTCAT
The DNA here is from genome assembly GCF_048268525.1 of Maricaulis sp. Lineage (GTDB taxonomy): Bacteria > Pseudomonadota > Alphaproteobacteria > Caulobacterales > Maricaulaceae > Maricaulis. The sequence continues at coordinate 15,640 of NZ_JBLWVH010000033.1, forward strand.
GCTCTCGTCGAGCCAGTGGCGGTAGAAGGCATTGCCCAAATCATAGTGGAACGAGATGTTGCGGCGGCTGCCCCGGCGCGTGTTCGCGTTGAGCCAATGCTGGAACCTCGCCAGCAGGCGGCTGGGACCGTTCTTGCCGGACAGGGAGGCGTTGGAGTCGAGCTCTCTTGCGAGGGCGGTCAGCAAGGCCGGCAGGTCGGAGGTCCGCCATTCGTCGTTCACATAGCCTTCTGAAAAGCCCAACACGCCGCTGGCGGAAATGCGGAGCAGGGCATTCCATCGGCGGACCGTCCAGTCCGCGCGGGCCGCAGCAGTTTCGGGGCCGACATGAAAGGCGTAGCCACCGGGCAGCTCCACCCTCAAGCGAAACGCCGTCAGTCCCGCCAGCGCCTGCGAGATCCGGCTTTTCGCAAGGGCTTGCAGGCGCGAGGGTCTCGTCGCACCGGTCGCGGTTTGATTGTCACAAGCGTCCATCAGTGTCTCCCGGGCAGGGTGTCAATGGTGTCGCGGCGGGGCGCAAAGACTGCCAGCCCCTTCAGGCGCAAGCGCAGCGCCTCCCACAGGATACCAAAAAAAATACGGGTTGTGTTGGTCGCCACGAGCCAGGCGGCCGAATGCAGGGCTCGAGGTTCCAGGGGGCTGAGGCGGGCGGTGTGAGCGGCGCTGAGCACTACGTCCCCCTCCCGGATCAGTTGGATCGAGAGCCGGTACTGTTCATCGGTCCGGGACAGGCGGAAGCGATAATGCCCCTCCACGGGATTGAACGGCGAAACGAAGAACCGCTTTTTGGTCTGTAGATGTTGGGCGGCATTGCCGTCACCAGGGTCGTCGACCGGAAAGGCGTAGGAACAGCGGCCGCCGTGAAAATTGCTGACTTCGAAGATCAGACCGGCCAATCCGCCTCGGGGGTGATGAGCGAAGAAAACCGACACCGGGTTGAACGCCAGGCCGAGAATACGCGGCGCCGCCAGCAACTGGATACGGCCGATGGGCGACGTCGATCCGGCGTCCGTCAGGCGCTTTTCGACCCAGGCGCGGAGCGATGGTCCATCGCCTCCATAGTCTGAAGTATACAGGCTGACGAAGCCCGGGCGGTTGAAACCGAATGTCCAGCCTCTGGATGCCGGAGCCTCCGGGCCATCGATATCGACCAGCACCGAGGCCACGCGGTAGCGCAGGCTGTGATGCCTTGGCAGGCGGCGCGTATGGCCGACCTGGCCGATCAGGAGTGAGGCGCCGGTCGGGGTCATTCAGCTGCTATCGCCAGCCCTGGCGCGGATTGGCCGAGGCGGTTGTTCGTCCAGGCGATGCGGGCATCCATGTCCGGTGCAGACCAGGGGCGTTTTTCCACACCGATGGCATCGGCCACCCGAAGCCCCGATTGCAACCCGTCTTCATGGAAGCCGGAACCCAGCCAGGCGCCACCATACCAGGTTCCACGCCGCCCCTGGATCTCACCGAAATCCGACTGCGCGACGAGCGCGGCGTGGTCGAATACCGGGTGTGCGTAGTGATCGGTCCGCAAGACGCGGCTCGGGTCCGGTGCAGTGGTCGGGTTGAGCGTGACAAAGATCGGCTTGTCCGTTGGCAGCGGTTGCAGGCGATTCATCCAATAGGTCAGGCTGATTTCGCGTGTGTCACGTTCCCCGCGCTCGAGATAGTTCCAGCTGGCCCAGGCCGCCCGGCGGCGCGGCATGAAGCTGTCGTCGGTGTGCAGGACGGCGATGTTGGGCCGGTAGCGTATTGCCGAGAGCAGTTTGTGTTCTTCAGGATCTGCATCGTCCAGCAGTTTCAGGGCTTGGTCCGAATGGCAGGCCAGGACGACATCGTCGAACTCGGCCCGATGGCCTTGGTCAAGTGTCAGGGTGACGCCGGCAGGCGTCCGGCTTACCCGGTGCACCGGGGTGCCGGTCTTGATGTGTCCGGCAATCGCGGTCGACAAGGCGCGGACATAGGTCTGGCTTCCGCCCGTCACAGTCCGCCAGGCCGGCCGGTCCGTGAGCTGAAGCAGGCCGTGATTGAGAAAGAAGCGAAAAAAGGCATCGGCCGGGAAGCCACGCATCTGATCGACCGGTGACGACCAGATAGCGGCGCACATGGGAAGGATGTGATCTTCTCGAAAGGCGTCCGAATAGCCGTGAGCTTGCAGGAACTCATCCAGCGACAGGGCTGTTGCTTCGCGATCCGGGACGCGCGCATGGCGGTTGAGCCGCATGATGTCTGCGATCATGCGCCACATCCGCGGACGCACCAGGTTGCGTCTCTGGGCAAACAGGCCGGTCGGATTGGAGGAGTATTCGAACCCGCCATCTGAGATGGATGCGGCGAAGGACATATCGCTCGGCGATGAATGGACCTGAAGATGGTCCAGCATGCCGACGAAATTGGGATAGTTGCGTGGATTGTAGACGATGAAGCCGGTGTCGACCCCGAATTCGGTCCCGTCAATCGCAATGTCGGCGGTGTTTGCGTGTCCGCCGAGCCTGTCAGAAGCTTCGAACAGGGTCACCTTATGCCGTGTCGACAAACGCCAGGCTGCGGCGAGGCCGGCTATTCCAGACCCGATCACGGCAATGCGGCGGGGGGCTTGGTTCATGGGGCGTCCTGTCGGTCGATGGCTGCGATGAGCGTTCACCAGTCGGTACGCTCCGGACGCTGGATCGGATCACTTGTGCGCAAACGATGTGGTGATCTGACACCGGATCAGGCGCTGATTGATCCGGAGCGCTGGATCGTTCGTATCCAGTGGAATGTACGCTATGGTCCAGACATCCACTCTTCCGGCCTGGTGCCGTGATCGCGGCCCGGGAAAGGGGCACATGACGGATCTGAATGACCGCCCTGCCCCGACCTCCGAAGGTCAGAAGCTGTCCGAATTGCTGGTTCGGGTGGGACAGGCCCGTGATCGCTCGGCCTTCCGGGAGCTTTTCGACCATTTTGCGCCGCGAATTCGGGCTTTCCTGATCCAGCGCCGCGTCGTTCCGGCGACGGCTGACGACCTGACCCAGGATGTCATGCTGGCGATCTGGCGCCGTGCGTCGAGTTTCGACCCGGCGCGGGCAGCGGCATCGACCTGGATCTATACGATCGCTCGCAACCAGCACATTGACCTGTATCGCAAGGACCAACGTGCTAGCCGGATGGACGAAGAGGATCCGTCCCTTCAACCAGTACCTCCGCCCGCCGCCGACGACCTGTGCGAACAGGCAGACGCAGCCGACAGCGTCGGATCGGCACTTGAAGAACTCTCTGCCGATCAGCGGCAGGTGGTCGAGCTCGCCTTTACCGCAGGCCTGACCCACAGCGAAATCGCCGAACGGCTCGAACTACCGCTCGGAACCGTCAAATCACGCATACGGCTTGCCCTTGGCAAGTTGAAGACTTCCCTTGGAGAATTGGTATGACCCAACGCGGTCACGTGCTCGATGATGCCTGGTATCTGGGCTACGCCGCCGGCAGTCTGGCGAGCGAGGCTGAAACCGTGCTTGTCCAGTCACATGTCGAGTTGAATTCCGACGCGCAGGCCCGCGTCGCCCGGCTGAACCGGATCGGTGGTGTATTGCTGGACCGCATGCCTGTCGGTGAAGCCCTTCCATTCAGTGCAGATGATCTGCTGGAAATGGTCGAAGGAAGCGACCCGGGCGCCATCGAAGAGATCTGGGCTGGCGAGTCGGCGGCTGTACCGGCCGCCCTCGATGGTGTTGATCTGCCGCCGACCCTCGCACGATATCTTGCCGGTTCCGCCGCCCGGGTGAAATGGGAGTTCCTGGGGCCGGGTCTACGAAAGCGCATCTTGTGGCGCGGCGAAGATGGTACGCGGCTCTGGTTGCTCAAGGCGCAACCAGGCGTGGCGATCCCGCAGCACGGGCATTCCGGCTCTGAACTGACCCTCGTCCTGAAAGGCAGTTTCTGGGATGGCGACCAGGAATACAGGCGGGGTGATGTCGAAGAGGCCCATGAAGATGTCGAGCACGACATTCGCATCGGCACAGGTGGTGAGTGCATCTGTCTTGCGCTGACGCGTGGAAAGCTGAAATTCGACAATCCGCTTCTGACGGCATTTCAGGCCTTTACCGGGCTCTAAGCCGGCTGTTTTCCGGCAACCCCCATTCGGGCTGAGTGACGAAGGCGGGTGCGGTAGCTGTGCGTTTGCGCTACCATCCCGCATCACGTGATTTCGTCAGGTGCCGGGGTGACGGTCAGCATGAATGTGAAAACGCGGGCGAACAAGCAGTCCGGAGCGACGATCAAGGACGTGGCCAGCGCGGCGGGTGTCTCCGCCATGACGGTGTCCCGCGTGCTGAATTCCGAGCCGAATGTCCGACCAGCGACGCGCGAACGCGTCCAATCGGCCATTCGCGACCTGAATTACCGGCCCAATCTGTCGGCCCGCAATCTGGCTCGCGCCAATGCCTATTTCATAGGCCTTCTCTATGACAATCCCAGTGCCGGTTATATCAGCGAGTTGCTGATCGGTGCGCTGAACCGGTGCCGTGCTTCGGGCTATCACTTGGTGCTCGAGAGTTGTGACTCGGTCAGCACGGATTGGTCCAGCCAGATCGCCAACATGCTGCAAACATCCAGTTTCGACGGGATCATCATGCCGCCACCGGTGTGCGACAATGCCGATGTTCTGGCGGCTGTCGACGAAGCGGGCGTACCATTTGTCCGCATCGCACCTGACACCGATATTGATCGTGCCCCCTGCATCCTCACCGACGATCGTGCGGCGGCACGCCGAATGACCGAGTATCTGATCGACCTCGGACATTCCAGGATTGGCTTCGTGCTCGGGCCGCAGGGGCATGGTGCCAGCCGGGAGCGGCATGCCGGATTCCTGGAAGGTTTGGCGGCGCATGGCCTGGCGAGGGATCCTGAACTCGTGGTCTCAGGGGCCTTCACCTATAAATCGGGTTTGGAAGCGGCCGAGCGACTGCTCTCACTGGATGACCGTCCAACCGCGATTTTTGCGTCGAATGACGACATGGCGGTCGCCGTGATCGCCTTGGCCCACAAGCATGCCCTGGATGTGCCAAGCGATCTGACGGTGGTTGGATTTGACGACACTCAGACGGCGACGGCGATCTGGCCGCAACTGACCACAGTCCGGCAACCGATTTCCGACATGTCGAGCGCCGCGATCGAGCTGCTGGCCAGCCATCTTGACGGCGATGCCAATGCGGCGGTCCGGCGGGAGATCCGATCAGAAATCGTGGTGCGCGACTCGTCAGCCGCGCCTGCCACCTGAAGGCTGAATCCAGTGAGTCGCGACCGCTGTAACTCTAACGCGATGCGGGATGTGAATTCGGCCGCAATCGGCGCTATATGAAGCGACAGACCGCTTCCGCGTTGATTGGGACCGGACGGCAGGATTGAGGGAGAGTGGTCTTGAGCAACTGGAATGAGCATCCAGAAATTGACACGACAATCATCCGGACTTTGGTCGACGCTGTTGGAGTGGATGCATTTTCAGGAATGCGCTCGCAATTCGTGTCGGACCTTCGGTCATTGACCCAAGCCTACCACGAAGCCTTCGCGCGATCCGATCTGGCCGAAGCTCGGGCCTCGGCACATGCACTCAAAGGTGCGGCATCCAATATCGGCCTGGTCCGGTTGGGTGCGATCGCCGGATACCTGGAGCGCGAGGCGACAGACCCGGGGGGCGACCTGGATGCGATACTGGACCTGTCCATCGCGCGCCTTGAGGAAGCTTCCTGACGCCATAACGCGGGCCCCGACAAGGGACCGCAACGGGAGATGAATATGGATTATCGCAGCGAGGTCCGCGACCAACGGTTGGTCATATCGATTTCGGGCATGCTCACCTTTGACGATCACGAGGCATTCCGCCGGATCGTCAGCGAAATTGCCGCGTGTGAGGCAACCGCAATTGAGCTCTCTCTCGCGACGACCAAGATGATCGATTCGGCTGGTATCGGTATGTTGTTGCTAGCCAATGACAAGGCGATCAAGACTGGCAAGGCAATGTGTCTGTCTGGCGTTACGGGCCATGTCGCCAAGGTTGTCGAGCTTTCGAAGATCGATCAGCTCATACCGGTTGAATAGGGGCAGGCGGACGGAATGGCAGATCCGATTACCGAAATCGGTACGGAAGATACCGCCGCCATCCTTGTTGTTGATGACCTGAAATCGTCCCGACTCCTGATCGGTTCGATCCTGCGGGCTGCGGGTTTTACTAATCTGCTTTTCGCCGCTGACGGCATTGAAGCGCTTGAAATACTCGAGCGACTTGATGTTGAGATGGTGGTTCTGGACATCGTCATGCCGCGCAAGGACGGCATTCAGGTGTGTCGCGAAGCACGCGAACGGCTGTCACTCAACATGCCGATCCTGATCCAGACGAGCTTGCAGGACGCTGATCACCGCGCCACCGCGTTTGATGCGGGCGCGTCGGATGTCGTATCCAAGCCGATCCATGCTCATGAGCTGGTATCCCGCACTCGTCTTCACCTCGAGCGCCGTCGGATGATCGAAAGCCTTCAGCGCTATCGCCGCCGCATGCAGGATGAATTGCAGGCTGCCGAGGCGATGCAGGTTTCCCTGCTCAAGTCCGAGGATGAGGTCGCCGCGATTGTCGGCCCACGGGGCGCAGCGTTGACGACGTATTACAAGGCGTCCAACCAGCTTGGAGGCGACCTCTGGCAGGTGTTCAAGATCGATGCGACCCGTTTCGGCGTCTTCATGGTCGACCTGTCCGGTCATGGTGTGGCCGCCGCGATCAACGCGTTTCGTGTCCACATGCTGGCCGAGGACCAGGCCCGCGACCGGGCGTCTCCCGGAGCTTGGTTGTCATCCATCAACGCTGACTTATGCCAGATTCTTCCGGTCGAGCATTTCGCGACCGCTTTCTACGGTGTGGTGGACGTTGCCGGCGGACGCATCGATTATGCGGCTGCAGGTACGCCTCCTCCCATTCTCCTCGAACAGGCGGGTGGCTGGCAGGCCGTCGACCAATCCGGAGTCATTCTGGGATGCTCCGCCGCGGTTCGCTATGAGACCCACTCCTTGCCAATCGCCAAAGGCGACCGGGTCCTCTTCTACAGCGATGCCTTGTACGAAAGTTTCGACGAGCCGGAGAAGGCACTGGAGCTGGTCGACCTTGTGGCGCATGTCAAAGCCGTTTTGGCGTCAGACCCCGGCCACGGTTTTCATGAAGCGTTGATCGATCGTGTTTTCGATAGCGAAGCGGCAAAACAGCGGGATGATCTGACGCTTTTGATGCTGGAGGTCGTGGGTGATGGGTGATCAACCGTTGCCGGCAGTGTCGGACGATGTGATCTGGGTCCGACTTGCGGAGTGTCCGGTTGCCGACGCCGTTCGGCATGATCTGGTGAGTCGTTTCCGGGATGCCGTTGTGACGACCGCTGAGCTTCCCGAGCGGGCGATGGTTGGCCTGGTCATCGTTGATGACGACCACCATGAAGCAATCGGTCAGGCAGCCGGCCGGAATGCCGGAGCGCAACAATCGATCCTGATCACGGCCGCCAAATCGGCTCACGCGCGCGCTGACTTTGTGCTGTCGGCCGATGTCGATATCGATTCGATAACTTCGGTGGTCAATGCGGCAAAGGATTTCCATGATCAGGTCATGAACCTCAAGTCAGAGGTCGCACGACGTAAATCAGCGGTCGGGACCATCCTGCGCGGCGAATTTGCCTTGAGGACACTTGATGAGGCCCGGAACCTGGCGACGATGATTGCCCATGCCTGCCCCAATTCCGATCTGGTCGCGATCGGCCTTCAGGAATTGCTGATCAACGCTGTGGAGCACGGCAATCTCGAGATCGATGCAGAGATGAAACAGGCATTGCTGATGGACGGGAAGTGGCGGGAGGAGGTCGAAGCGCGCCTGCAGAATCCGGAGTTTTCAGACCGGATTGTCACCCTGTCCTTCCAACGTAGCGCCCGTCTCATATCAATGACTGTCCAGGATGAGGGCTCGGGATTTGACCATGAACGATACAACGCCACAAACGGAGCGGCGGTCGGGTATCGTGGCCGAGGCATCGCCATGGCGCGGGAGCTGTCATTTTCATCGCTAACCTATCTGGGCGCCGGCAATGTCGTGGAGGCGACCATTGTCCTGGAACCTGAAGCCTGACTGTCGGGTGGCCCGCGTCGCGCGACTGGAAAGTTTCAAACAGATACGATTATTCGGGTGTTCAGCTAGGGTTCAGCGGAAATATCGCTTATTCTTTCCCGTACCAGACGTGATAGCCGGATCGCAGGGGCGTTCCACACGGTCTGGAGGGGGAAATGATGAAAACCCAAATCTTCGCCAGCGTGGTCACAGTAGCGCTTCTTGCCAGCCCTGCGATCGCCCAGGACTTTTCAGCTCCGGCGACGTTCGGAACTGTCAATCTTAGCTCTGGTTTCACACCGGACCCGTACAATGTCACCCTGACTTCGGGCGGGCAGTTGCGCGCCAGCAACCTGTCGAGCAGCTGTCGCGGCTGGATCGCCAACGCGCCGGATTATTCCGTCTATTACGAAGCCGGGAACATGTTCGACCTGACCATCGGCGCGGTCTCGAACACCGACACCACCCTTGTCGTCAACGGCCCGGATACCAGCTGGTATTGCGATGATGACAGCGGTGAAGGCCTCAATCCGAGCATGACTTTCTCCAATCCGGCCTCCGGACGTTACGACATCTGGGTCGGATCCTACTCGGAAGGCGATTATGCCCAGGCAACCTTGTCGATCTCCGAGCTCGGACTTGCGGGTGGCGCCACGCCGCAGCCATCCTCTCGCGGTATCGACTGGTCTCTGGCCGCCAATTTCGGTTCTGCCAATCTGCGCGGCGGTTTCACGCCGGATCCCTACCGTGTGAACATTATCTCCGGTGGCGGTTTCCGCGCTGACTCTGTGCGTTCCGGTTGTGCCGGCTGGGTTTCTGCGGCTCCGGATTTCGAACTCAATTTCACGGCCGGTTCGCTGCCCCTGATCCTGTCGGCGGCATCGAGCTCGGATACGACCATCCTGGTCAATGATCCCAATGGCAACTGGCACTGCAATGATGATGGCGGCAATGCCGGTCTGAACCCGGCCCTGACCTTCAACAATGCGGCCTCCGGTACCTATGACATCTGGATCGGTTCCTACAGCCAGGGCGGGGGCGCCGAGGCGACCTTGTCGATTTCCGAGCTGTACAGCGAATAATCGGTCATTGATCGGTTGAAAGGGAGGCCGCTGACACGCGGCCGCCCTTTTTCTGTCCGGCGTTCCGGTCTATGGCTTTGAGAGGTCATTCGGGCGGGGTCTTCATGCGTATTTTTCTTGGCATCTTGCTGGCGGTCATCCTGATCGCCGGCGGCTTTGTCTTCTTCATCCTGCCGGCGCAGATCGATGCCGACATGAATGTGGTCCGGCCTCACGCGCCCTATACGCCGAGCGCCGAGGCCGAGGCCCTGCACGAGACGCTGCGCGTCGCCGATCTTCACTCCGACATGCTGCTGTGGATGCGCGATCCGACGCGCTGGAATGATCGCGGTCATACCGATCTGCCGCGCCTGCGCGCCGGCGGTGTGGCCTTGCAGGTCTTTTCCAGTGTCACCAAGACCCCGTCCGGCCAGAATTACGACAGCAATACCGCCGACACTGACGACATCACCGCCCTGGCCATCGTCCAGCGCTGGCCGATGCGGACCTGGACCTCTATCCTCGAACGCGCGGTCTATCATGCTGACCGGCTGAACCGTCTTGCCGAGCGGGATGACGCCTTCACCGTGGTGCGGACCCGCGCCGATCTCGAGGCGGTCCTCGCTGCTCGCGAAACCGATCCGACCGCCCTGGCCGGCCTCCTCGAGACCGAGGGCGCCCACCCGCTTGAAGGCGATCTCGGCAATATCGATGTTCTGTGGGAGGCCGGCTATCGCATGCTCGGCCTGCAGCATTTCTTCGACAATGAGCTCGGCGGCTCGCTGCACGGCGTCTCGAATGCCGGGCTGACGGATTTCGGCCGCGACGTCATCCGCCGCATGGATGAGCGCGGCCTGATCATCGATGTCGCCCATTCCTCACCGCAGGTCGTCGAGGAGGTCCTGGCCATGACCGACAGCCCGCTCGTGGTCTCCCATACCGGCGTGCACGGCCATTGCGAGGTCAAGCGCAACATCCCCGACGCCCTGATGCAGCGCATCGCCGCCGGCGGCGGGCTGATCGGCATCGGTTTCTGGGCCGATGTGACCTGCGACGACAGCCCCGAAGGCGTCGCCGCGACCCTGCTCGCCGCCATCGAGCTGGTCGGCATCGACCATGTCGCCCTCGGCTCCGACTATGACGGCACCGTCACCACCACCTTCGACGCCTCCGAATACGCCGTCCTCACCGACCGCCTGCTGGGCGCCGGGTTGAGCGAGAGCGAAGTCCGTCAGGTGATGGGTGAGAATGCGGTGCGGTTCTTTTTGGAGAATTTGCCGGGGTAGGGGGGGCCTCGACAAGACTGGGCCCTCGGGGACGCACTGGCGCAAAACCCTTTTATCTTACCGATGTTTCATTGGCTCCGTCTGCGCTCGTTGGGTCTACTGGCCCACATCAGATCGATCCAGCAAACGGAGTCATGCCCTCATGCCCCTGAGCTTCAGTGCGATCGCCGTGACGATTGCCACTCATCTGTGCGTCGCGTCCGGTTGTCCGGACGCCGCGCACTGGCCGGCCCCCATGCGCACAGTCGACGGGGCGGGCGAGCTGGTATCGCCCCATCTGCCTGAAGCACGCATCGCCGTGCCGGACACTGCGGTCTATGCCGGCGGCCGGCGCTGGGCGCTCTACGACGCGGTTGATGCTGAGATGCACCTCTTCGTCGAGGCCGGTGAGGACCGGGTGGTCGACCGGCTCTACTGGATCCAGTTCGAAGCCTATCTGCCGACCCTGCCGGAGGCGGGCTACGACTTCCACCTGTCCGATCTCGAGCAACGCGAACTGGGCGACGCCACCTTCTTCGTCCGCGCCCGATTCGGCGAGGGCTCTACTGATGTCCCGCAGGCGGGTTCGGACAATGAGATGATGCGGGCCGTGCTCGCGGAGGCGGGCTACACCTTGCCGGCCGAGACCATCAACGCGACCATGAAACACGTCCTCGACCCCGATAATCCGCGTGAGGAGCTGATGATCATCTACATCGAAGGCCTCGCCCCCACCGGCGCTTCGATGGCCAGCATCATAGACGCCGGCCTCGAGAGCCCGCTCTGGGAAAGGTTGTCACAAGGCGTACTGGATCGTGCCGCCGCGAGGGTGGTGGTGGAGCTGGAGTAGGGGGAATTCCTCCGGCGTGTTGTCGGCGCAAGGATGTTTGAGCTGCTGCCGTTCTGGTGGACATTGACTTAAGCCGCCACAGCCTCCGCCTCCAGGCGCTCCACCAGCTTCACGCCCGCCTGGGAACAGCTCAACGATCCACCCAGATCCCCCGTCCACTCCCCCGCCTTGTGCATGGCATCAACAGCATCCCGGATGCGCCCTGCCGCCCCCGTCTCGTCCAGGCTTTCCAGCAATTGCGCCGCCGCTTCGATCGCGCCGAACGGGTTGGCCTTGTCCTGGCCGGCGATGTCGGGGGCAGAGCCGTGGATGGGTTCGAAGAGGCCTGGCTTGCTGTCGCCCAGCGAGGCCGAGCCCAAAAGGCCGATCGAGCCGGGCAGCATGGAGGCTTCGTCGGAGAGGATATCGCCGAACATGTTCTCGGTGACGATGACGTCAAAGCTCGCCGGGGCGCGCAGCATGTGCATGGCGGCGGCGTCGACATACATGTGGTCGAGTTCGATGTCGGGGAAGTCGCGGGCGCCCATTTCGGAGACGGTTTCGCGCCACAGACGGCTGGTTTCCAGCACATTGGCCTTGTCGACCGAGGTCAGCTTGCCGCGCCGCAGGCGGGCCTGCTGGAAGGCGATGCGGGCGACCCGTTCAATCTCGCCGCGCGAATAGGTGCAGGTGTCACTGGCGCTGTCGGCGCTGCGTTCGCGCGTCCCGAAATAAATCCCGCCGGTCAGCTCGCGCACGATCAGGACATCGGTGCCGGCGACGAGGTCCGGGCGCAGGGGGGATTTGCCGGCCAGGGCCGGATGTACGGCGGCCGGGCGCAGATTGGCATAGACGCCGAGCGCCTTGCGCAGGGCCAGCAGGCCGGCTTCCGGGCGGACATCGGCGCGGTCCCATTTCGGACCGCCGACCGCGCCCAGGAAGATCGCATCCGCGGCCCGGCAGGTCGCCAGTGTGGCCTCGGTCAGCGGTTCGCCGAATTCATCGATCGAGGCGCCGCCAAAGGCGCAGGTCTCAAAGGTGACGCCAAAGCCCTCAAGGGCCGCGACATGCTCCAGCACGGCGCGGGCAACAGCGGTGATTTCCGGTCCGATCCCGTCGCCGGGCAGGAGTGTGATGCGGTAGGTCATGCGTGGTCGGCCTCATATGCGTCGATCGCATCGGCATGGCTCATCAGGAAGCCGAGCGGATCGGTGCCTTCCATCAGGCAGTGTTTGGCAAAGGGCTCGATGGCGAAGTCGAAACTGGGACCATTGCCCAGATCGACATGCTGGCTGGCCAGGTCGACCTTGATCGAGACACCCGGATTGGCGAGCAGCCATTTATGCGCCGCTTCGGGCGCCACGATCGGCAAAAGGCCGTTGCGGGCCGAGTTGGAACGGAAGATATCGGCGAACTCGCTGGAGATGACCGCCCGGAAACCGAAATCATGCAGCGCCCAGGGCGCGTGTTCGCGCGACGAGCCGCAGCCGAAATTGCGACCGGCAACCAGGACCCGGCAGGCGCCCGTGTCGAGACTGTTCAGCGAGACGGCGTCCAGCGGCTTGCCGTCGCTGTCATAACGCCAGTCGTGAAAGGCCAGCTTGCCCAGCCCGTCGCGGCTGGTTGTGGTCAAAAAGCGGGCCGGGATGATCTGGTCGGTGTCGATGTCTTCCTGGTCGATCACAAAGGTACGGCTGTCGATCTGGCGGATATCGTCGATTTGATCAGGCATGGGCGGGCTCCATCAGCTCGGCCGGGTCGATGACATGACCGGCAATGGCCGCCGCCGCAGCCGTGACCGGACTGGCCAGCACGGTGCGCACGCCCGGCCCCTGGCGGCCTTCAAAATTACGGTTGGAGGTTGAAACGACCAGCTGGCCCGGCTCGCCGCGATCACCATTCATGGCGATGCACATCGAGCATCCCGGCTGGCGCCACTCGGCGCCGGCGTCAGTGAAGATCCGGTCGAGACCTTCGGCCTCGGCCTGGGCCCGCACCGCGACCGAGCCGGGCACGACGAGGGCGCGGACGCCCTCGGCGACGCGGCGCCCACTCATGATGGTGGCGGCTTCGCGCAGATCGGTGATGCGCGAATTGGTGCAGGAGCCGATGAAGACCTGATCGACCCGGGCGCCGGCGACCGGCTTGCCGGCCTCCAGCCCCATATAGGCCAGGGCTTTTTTCTGGGAGGCGGTGCGCGGCGCGGGAATGGGCGTATTGACGGCAATGCCGGTATCCGGCGCCGTGCCCCAGGTGACCATGGGGCGGATCGTCGAGGCATCGATCATGATTTCATGGTCGAACCGGGCGCCCGGTTCGCTGCGCAGCGCGCGCCAGCCTTCGACGGCTTGGTCCCAGTCGGCGCCGGATGGGCAGTGTTCGCGACCTTTCAGCCAGGCAAATGTCGTTGCGTCCGGTGCAATCATGCCGGCCCGGGCGCCGGCCTCGATCGACATGTTGCAGACCGTCATCCGGCCTTCCATGTCGAGCGCCTCGATGGCGCTGCCGGCATATTCGATCACGCAGCCCGTGCCGCCATCGACGCCGAGTTCGGCGATGACGGCGAGGATGATGTCCTTGGCGGAAATGCCGGGCGCGGTTTCGCCCTCGACCGTGATCCGCATGGATTTCGGCTTGCGTTGCAACAGGCATTGCGAGGCCAGGACATGGCCGACCTCGGTCGTGCCGATGCCGAAGGCCAGCGCTCCGAATGCGCCATGGGTGGCGGTATGGCTGTCGCCGCAGACAATCGTCATGCCCGGCTGGGTCGCACCGAGTTCCGGGCCGATCACATGCACGACGCCGCGATGACCGCTGCCCCAGCCATGCAGGGTGATGCCGTGTTTCTTCGTATTGTCCTGCAGCCGCTCGACCTGGCTCTTCGCCGCTGGCGTCGCATAGGGCGGCGTGTCCCCGGGCGCGAAATCGAGCGTCGGCGTCGAGTGGTCGATCGTCGCCAGCGTGCGGTCGGGACGGCGCACTGTCAGGCCGCGCTCGTCGAGCACGGAGAAGGCCTGCGGCGAGGGGACCTCGTGCACCAGGTGCAGGTCGATATAGAGCAGGCCTGGTGTCTCGGCCGTTTCGGCGCGAACCTGGTGGGCCTGCCAGACCTTGTCGAACAGTGAGCGCGGCGCGTTGTTGCTCGTTCCGGTCTCAGTCTCAGGCGACATGCTGGACCTCCATCGCATTGTCCTGGACCGGCTGCAGCCAGCCATGTCGGTCCGGTGTCTCGCCGGAGAACAGGCCGAAGAAGCGTTTCTGCATCAGTTCGGCGATCGGACCACGGCCGCCAGCGCTGACAACATGGCCATCAACCGAGCGGACCGGCGTGATCTCGGCGGCGGTCCCGGTAAAGAAGATCTCGTCGGCGAAATACAGGCTTTCCCGCGACAGGGTCTGCTCGCGAACGTCAAAGCCTTCCGCCTCGGCCAGCTTCATCACCGCATCGCGGGTCAGGCCGGAGAGAATGGAGGCGGAGCTGGGCGGCGTGCGAATGACGCCGTCGGTGACCACGAAGATATTTTCCCCCGCGCCCTCGGACACCAGACCATTGACGTCCAGCCCGATGCCTTCGTCAAAGCCGCGCGAATGCGCTTCATGGCTGATCAGCATGGAGGAGAGATAATTGCCGCCCGCCTTGGCACCGGTCGGGATGGTGTTCGGGGCCGGACGGCTCCAGGAGGAGATGCAGCAATCGACGCCCTTGGTCAGGGCTTCCTCGCCGAGATAGGCGCCCCAGGGGAAGGCGGCGATGCAGATTTCCGGCTTGGTGTCGGCGCCGGGCAGGACACCGATACCGCCATAGCCGAAGAAGGCGACTGGCCGGATATAGGCGTCCTTGAGGTGATTGGCGCGGATCACCATCCGGCAGGCGGCCTCAACCTCCTCCACAGTGTGGTTGATCGGCATGTGATAGACCTTGGCGCTGTTGAACAGTCGCTTGACGTGGTCTGTCAGCCGGAAGATCTGCGGCCCGGTCGGCGTGTTGTAGCAACGGATCCCCTCGAACACCGAGGAGCCGTAATGCAGGGCGTGGGAGAGGACATGTGTCTGCGCTTCGTGCCAGTCAATCAGTTCGCCATTGCGCCAGATGAAGTCGGTTTCCTGGATAGCCATTGTGATAATTCCTGTCAGACGGCCGCGGCCGGTTGTTGCTGGGTCAAGTCGGCCCGGCCATAGGCCTCACCGCGATCGAGTGTGAAGAGCAGCGAGTCGATCGCTGCGGTGACGATATCGGGGCCACGCGCGCGCCCGGAGAAGATCGTGCCATCTATATCGATGCTGATATCGGCGACGAATTCGCGACCGGTCGCGGTCGACCGCATGCGGGTCTCCAGTGCTGTCACGGTGGCATCCGTGCCGGTGATGCGCTGGACCGCCGCGAACGCGGCTGCAATGGGGCCATCGCCGGACGCAATGTCGGAGACACGACCGCGGTCGGGATGCTCCAGTTCAACGCGGGCAAACTGCTTGGGCTGACGGCCGGCCGTGGTCCGCAGTTCTGTGCGCAGCACGGTCCAGCGTGAGCCACTGGGCGAGAAGCCCTCCATCATGGCAACCAGATCGGCATCATTCACCTCGCCCAGCTCATCGGCCAGGTGTTTGAAATCCTTGAAGACCTGGTTCAGCTTCTCCGGGTCGGGCTGATAACCCAGCTTGGCCAGGCGCTGGACGAGGGCGTGCTTGCCCGAATGCTTGCCCAGCACCAGGGCTGAGCCCGGTGCGCCGACGCTTTCCGGGGTCATGATCTCATAGGTGCGGCGGTCCGAGATCATGCCGTGCTGGTGGATGCCGGCCTCGTGGGCAAAGGCATTCTTGCCGACAATGGCCTTGTTCGGGGCGACCGCTGTCCCGGTTACCCGCGCCAGACGCTGGCTGGAGGACCAGATTTTGGTGGCATCGACATGACTGACAGCCGGGAAGATATCGGCCCGGACCTGCAGTGCCATGACGATTTCCTCGAGCGAGCAATTGCCGGCCCGTTCGCCGATACCGTTGATGGCGCACTCGACCTGGCGGGCCCCGCCTTTCACGGCGGCCAGCGAGTTGGACACGGCCAGACCCAGGTCATTGTGGCAATGGGCCGAGAAAATGACGTGGTCCGGCCGCTCGACATGGGCCGCCAGACGTTCGAACACTGCCCGGATTTCGTCCGGCTCGGAATAGCCGACCGTGTCTGGCACATTCAGAACATCGGCGCCATTGGCCGCGGCGCAGCTCATCGCCTCGACCAGGAAGTCAGGCTCCGTGCGCAGTGCGTCCTCGGCGGAAAACTCGATTTCGTCGAAGGTTCCGGCGGCGTGTTTGAGACAGCGTTCGATGGTCTGCAGCACTTCGTGTCGCGACATGCGCAGCTTGGCTTCACGGTGGATCGGGCTGGTGGCCAGGAAGATGTGCAGGCGTTTGCGGCGGGCCGGTTCCAGCGCGATGGCTGCCGCATCGATATCCTTCTCATTGGCGCGGGCCAGTGAGCACAGGGTCGAATTGCTGATTTCCGAGGCGATCAGGCGGATGGCCTCGCTGTCGCCCGGTGAGGCGGCGGCAAAACCGGCCTCGATCGTGTCGACGCGCATGGCCTCGAGCAGGCGGGCGATTTCCAGCTTTTCTGCCGGATTCATCGAGAAACCGGGCGCCTGTTCACCATCGCGCAGCGTCGTGTCGAAAATCCGCAGCCGGTCGGGCTGTGGAGTCGGAACTGGTCTCAGTGTCGGGGCGGACATGCTTGTCTCCATCGGTCCGGACCGCCAGCCGCCTGGGCTGCGATCTCCGGTGCAATCTGGGGGTGGTTGTCGCGGGTGAAGACGCCGCGCACGTCGAGCAGGCGCGCGACCTGGCGCGCCAACACGTCCATGCTGCGGGCGCCGTCACGGGCATCGAGCGTCATGGTGACAGTCGACCGACCATTGCTGGCCGCGTCCTTGTCGAGTGTGGCGATGGTGAAGCCGCGGCGTTCCACAAGACCGATAAGCCGCATCAGGGCGCCTTCCGCGTCGGCGAGTTCAATACGAAGCGAGGTGCGCATGATCAGTCCTCCATCATGTCGGCATTGGACGCGCCGGGTGGCACCAGCGGCCAGACATTCTCGCGCGGGTCGATCAGGACATGCGCGAGGATCGGGCCGCGGGCGTTCAGCAAGCGGTCGATGGCCGCGGGAACTTCCTCGCGGCTGTGAACGGTGAAGGCCTCGATGCCGAAAGCATGGGCCACTTCCGCGAAATCGGGATTGTCGTAGAGGTCGATCTCCGAGAAATTCTCCTCGAAGAAATATTCCTGCCACTGTCGGACCAGGCCCAGGGAGGCGTTGTCCAGCAGCAGGATTTTGACCGGCACGCCATAGCGACGGGCGGTGGCCAGCTCCTGGATATTCATCATGATCGAGCCGTCGCCGGTGATGGTGACGACCTTCGCGTCGGGTCGGGTCATGGCGGCGCCGATACCGGCCGGCAGGCCATAGCCCATGGCGCCCAGACCCGCAGAAGTCAGATGGTGTTCCGGGCGTGCGAAGCGGCAATGCTGGGCGACCCACATCTGGTGCTGGCCGACATCGCAGGCGGCGATGAAGTCGTCGCCGGCGGCCTCGGACAATTGCTTCAGCATGGCCGGCGCATAGACGCCCGAGCCGGGCGCGTCATAGCGAAAGGCGTGGCGTTCCTTGCGTTCGACGCAGGCGTCGCGCCATTCGGTGATGTCGAGCCAGTCATTGGTGATTCCCGCGAGGATGGCGGATATGTCGCCGGCCAGGCCGATCTCGGCCCGGCGCAGCTTGTCGATCTCGGCGGCGTCGCCATCGATATGGATGATGCGGGCACCCGGGGCGAAACTGTCCAGCCGACCGGTGGCGCGGTCATCGAAACGGGCGCCGCAACAGATCAGGA
>NZ_JBLWVH010000034.1:0-33375 GCF_048268525.1 Maricaulis sp.
CGGTGTGGTGGCCCGCGAGCTGAGCTTCACGGTGATCGGCCAGAATGATGCGCCTTACATCGAGCCGTGGAACTCCACGCTCGAAGGCACGGTCGACGAGAATGACGCGCCGGTCTTGACCACCGCCGGCTCGATCGTGTTCGACGATGTCGATGCCAGCGACCAGCACTACGGCTATATCAATAATGTCACCCAGACGGGCACGGTCGGCGACTTCAACATCTATGACCTGTATGGCCTGCTGCGCCTGGATGATTATGCCTCTGGCGGCGCGCTGGGCTGGACCTTCAATGCAGATAGCGGCCTGTTCGACTATCTGCAGGAAGGCGAGAGCGTCACCCTGACCTATGATGTCGAGGTGACCGATGGACGCGAAGGCGGCCAGACGACGGTCTCGATCACGATTGAAGGGGCGAATGACCTGCCCAGCTTTGTCGACTTCACGATCTCGTTCGGTGAAAGCGAACCCCTGTGGGTCAATCTTCTCGCCAGCGTCCAGGACGTTGACAGCGACACGGTGATTGTCACCGATGTCACGGCCCATACCGACAATCCCGACCGCGTTGTCGTGGCCAATGTGGACTATGAGGCTGGCACGGTCTCCTTCCCCTATGGCCAGTATGAAGACTTGGCCGAAGGCGAAACCGAAACGCTGACCATCAGCTTCAACCTCGAAGACAGTGATGGCGGGGTGCTGCCGCGCGAATTCAATTTCACGATCATCGGGCAGAATGATGCGCCCTATTTCGAGCCTTGGAACTCGTCGCTGGAGGCGACTGCGGACACCGGCAGCGCTGGGCAGCTTGAAGCGAGTGGCGTGATCGGGATCTGGGATCCTGATGCCAGCGACGAGCACACGGGGACCACGCTCAGCGTCAGCCTTGCCGGCGATGTCGGTGGGCTGACGGAAGCCGATGTCCTTGGCCTGTTGAGTTTTGATGGCTCCCGCCCGGACGCGTCGGTCGACTGGTCCTTCGCGGCGGGGTCCGCCTTGTTTGCCCACCTGTCCGGCGATCAGAGCATCACCCTGACCTATGAGGTCGAGATCAGTGATGGCCATGACACGGTGACGGCGCCGGTGACCATCACGGTGACCGCGCAGAATGCAGCGCCGGTTGCGCCGGATCTCGCAGTGTCGATGAACGAGGACAGCTTCTTTGTGAATGTTGACCTGCTGGACGGTGCCAGTGATGCGGACGGCGACAGCCTGACTGTCAGCAATGTTGTCCTTGAAACGTCCAATCCGGACCGGAGCTTTGCCTATAGCCTCGACACCTCGGGCGGGCAGTTCACCATTTACCCGGGCAATTTCCAGGACCTCTCGGAGGGTGAAACAGAAACCATCACCCTGACCTATGATGTCGCAGACGGGCAGGGCGGTGTCACGCAGCGCACGACCACCGTCACGGTCGATGGGATCAATGATCCCGTTTCAGCCAGCGGCGGCGCCAGCTTGATGTTTGGCGAGAATGACGCATCGGTGTTGAGTGACAGCGGAACGATCAGCTACAGCGATGCCGACGCCAATGACACGCACACCGCTTCGATCAGCAGTGTCGGTGTGCGCGGCCAGGATGCCGGGCTGGCGGGCGTCGACCTTGCCAGTCTCTTCACGCTGGACGCCAGTGACGGGGTCCTGTCCTGGTCTTTTGAAGCTGACGGCAGTGTGTTCGACTACCTCAATGACGGTGACACACTCCTGCTGGATTTCCAGATCGAGCTCAGCGATGGTTTGTCGACCAGCACCGTCCAGATCAATGTGATGATTCTTGGTGCCACGGATGCGGCGGCCTCGATGGAGGCGCAGGTTTTCGACAAGGCGCAGGCGTTTGACCTGTCCAAGACGCCGGTTGCCGACGATCTGGTTGATACGGACCCAGGCACTGACCCCGGCTTGGTCACCCTGTCCCACGAAGACGGGCTGACCGTCATTACCGCGGCAGATGTGGCGGACTTCGCCTTTGAGCGGGTCTTCGACGTCACCAATTTCCGCGGGGCGGTCCAGTTCGCCAGCCTCACCGAAACCAGTGACACAGCAATGGAACTCGACAGCGTGCAGCCCACGCTTGGTCAGGCAGATGCATTCGACTTGCCCGGTCTGGATGCTTTCGGCCTGCCCCATGATGATGCAGCCTTGACCGTGCCCCTGCCGGACATGCCCGAAGGCTGGTAGGAGCGGCCGCATCAACATGTCTGTAGAGTGCTCAGGCGGCCCTCCCCAAGGGCCGCCTGATGCATGTCCGGGCGCAGCGAACCGGGTTCGGGACTGGCGGGCGGGCAGAATTGGTTTAGAACGCTCGCCAAAGCCAAACCCAGCAAGCGACCGGTTGATCATGATCCCTGAAAATCCCCGCATCCTCCTCACCAATGACGATGGCATTCGCGCCCACGGGCTCAAGGTGCTGGAGAAAATCGCGCGCCAGCTGACCGATGATGTCTGGATCGTGGCGCCGGCCGAGGAACAGTCCGGGGCCGGGCGGTCGCTGTCGCTGCATGATCCGTTGCGGGTACGCCATTTCGACGAGCGCCGCATGTCGGTCTCCGGCACACCGACCGATTGCGTGCTGATGGGGATCCAGGACCTGATCCCGGGCAAGCAGCCTGATCTCGTCCTGTCCGGCGTCAATCGCGGCCAGAATATCGCCGAGGACGTGACCTTCTCCGGCACGGTTGCCGGCGCCATGCAGGGCATGCAGCTGGGCATTCCTTCGGTGGCCTTGTCGCAGGCCTATGGCTTTGGCAAGGACGATCCGATCCAGTGGGAAACGGCGGAGATGTATGGCGCGCCGATCCTGCGCCGCCTGTTCGATCTGAAATGGCCGGAAGACGTGCTTATCAACATCAATTTCCCGGATCGCAAACCGGACGAGGTGGAAGAGGTCGAGGTCACCCGCCAGGGGCGCCGTGATCAGCATATCCTGCACGCCGAACACCGGGTCGATCCGCGCGGGATGGATTATTACTGGCTGGCCTTCAAGGGCCTGTTGTCCAATCCGCCGGACGGTGTTGACCTGCGGGCGATCTATGACGGCAAGATTTCGGTCACGCCGCTGCACATGGACCTGACCCATGGCGAAACGCTGGGCAATCTGAAAAGCATGCTTGGCGGCGTTCCGCCCAAGTCCTGATCAACGCCCGCACCCGGAGGCCTGCCGCGCATGCAATTGCCAGATCCCCGCATGATCCAGCTCGTGATGAGCCTGCGCGGTGGCGGTGTGACCGATGCCACGGTCATGGGCGCGCTCGAACGTACCCCGCGTCACCTGTTCGTACCGCAGCGTTTCGGCGATCAGGCCTATGATGACCGGGCCCTGCCGATCGATTGCGGCCAGACGATCTCGCAGCCGCTGATCGTGGCCCTGATGACCCAGGCGCTGAAACTGGATGATCGATGCAAGGTGCTCGAAATCGGTACCGGCTCGGGCTATCAGGCCGCCGTGCTGGCGCGTCTGGCGCGGCGGGTCTATTCGGTCGAGCGGTACCGTACCCTGTCGCGCGAGGCCGAGGCCCGTTTCGAGGCCATGCGTCTGACCAATATTGTCACCAGGATCGGTGATGGCACGCTGGGCTGGCCGGAACAGGCGCCGTTTGATCGCATCATTCTCACCGCCTCGGCACCCACCCGTCCGGACGCCATTCTCCAACAGCTCAAGGATGGCGGCATCGCCGTGGCCCCGGTCGACCGGGACAACCGGCAGGTACTGGTCCGCTATGACCGCGACGGTGAAACCATCACCGAAACCGATCTGATGGATGTGCGTTTCGTCCCGCTGGTAAAGGGCGAAGCTCGCGCTTTGTAAGGGCTTTTGCCGGGAATATGTGCTAGAGTGCGGACATGGGCGTGAAGTACGAACACATTGAGACAGACCGGTTGGTCGTCCTGACTTTGACCGGCCTCCCGACGCGAACGGATCATGCGGCGTTTGCCAGGCGGGTCGCGGCGCAGGTCCGGTCGGGGCAGGCGCGTGGCGTGATCATTGATGCCTCCGCTGCCGAATTGCCGACCCGGCAAAGCTATTCCCGCGAAATTTGGGAAGATTTCCTCGCTGAAATCGGTGCGTGCCCCTTCGCCTATGTGCCACCGGTCGGACATGACGATGCGGAGCGACAGGCGATGATCGAGGGGCTCCTGGGTGAATGGGGTACCTGCTTTACGACCGCCGAGGATGTGACCCGGGCCCGTGCCTGGTGCCTTGCGCAATTGGCGGACTCCTCGCGCTGAATTGGCGCCAATCACGACATCCACATTAAATCTGCATCAGGAACGGGCGGGCCGTCGTGTGGATAACCGCCGGTTAAGCCTTCTCTGGCTTGATGGCCGCGGAAATCCTATCGGAGGTCGAGCCTGAAATGCGTGTCACGTCCCTGATCTGCCTCGTTGCGGTGGTGAGTGCGAGCCTTGCGGCCTGTGCGACCAATCCGCGTGAGCCGGCCCGGGTCGACTATCGCAGTTTTGGCAATGGATCGAATACCGCATCGTCATCTTCTTCCTCGCGTTCCCCGCAACGCGGCACGATGAATTGCGGCTCCGGCTATACGGTTCGGACCAATGACACCCTGTCCGAGATTGCCGAGCGTTGCGGCGTCGGCATGTCGGATCTGGCCAGCACCAATGGTCTCAGCGCGCCCTATACGCTGCGTGTGGGTCAGACCATCTCGATGCCGCGACCACCGGTTCATGTGGTCCAGCGCGGCGAGAACCTGTATCGGATCGGCCTGCGCTATGGTGTGCCATTCCAGCAGCTTGCCAACCATAATGGCATCGGCGCACCTTTCGAAATCGAGGTCGGACAGCAGATCCGCCTGCCCAATGGCGCCCGGGTCGCGAGCACCTCGTCCGGGGGTTCTTCGCGCGCACCGACGACATCGTCGAACAGGGATCGCTATACGCCGCCGCCAGCCGAGGCCGGGGCCCCGAGCTTTGACTGGCCGGTCCGCGGTTCGGTCCTCGCCAGCTTCGGGCGCCGCCCCAATGGCGAGCGCAATGACGGTATCAATATCGAAGCGGCGGCTGGTGCCGATGTGCGCGCATCCGCGCCTGGCCAGGTCGTCTACGCCGGCAGTGAGCTGGCTGGTTATGGCCAGCTGGTACTGGTCCGGCACTCCGGTGGCTTCGTGACCGCCTATGCCCACAATTCCCGGCTTCTGGTGCGCGAAGGCGACCAGGTCAGCCGCGGTCAGGTCATTGCCCAGGCCGGCGCAACCGGTACGGTTGACCGCCCGCAGGTTCATTTCGAGATCCGCTCCGGTGTCAATCCGGTCGATCCGATGTCCTATCTGCGCTGACCGCAAGCCGGCCAAGTGTGCCTTTGTGCACACAGAAGCAGCCTGATCCAACAGCCGACCCTTGTTGCAACCAAGGCCCGTGCCGATATAGTCCCGCGCATTCGAATTTCCGGGCGTCGGCGCAATCCTGTTGCGTTACGCGCCCAGCAGCCGCGGAGCGCGCTTCTTCATGCAAGAATTTCTTCAATCCCCGATCCCGATGCTCGTCCTCATGGGCCTGGTCTTCTATTTCCTGCTCATTCGTCCGCAGCAAAAGCGCATGAAAGAGCACAAGGAGTTGATCGGCGGCCTCAAGCGCGGTGACGAAGTCATCACCCAGGGCGGCATGATCGGAAAGATCGCCAAGGTCTCTGACGAGGAAGTCACCCTTGATGTGGGCGAAGGCGTGAAGGTCCGTATCGTCCGTTCGACGATTGCCGACGTGAAGGGGCGTACAGCGCCCAAGCCGGCCAATGACGCCAAGTCGGATACCAAGAAAGACGCCAAGAAGGACGACAAGGAAATCGGCTGAGCCGATTGACCGTCATCCCTGATCGTCCCTGACCAAGAGGCCGCGCTGACATGCTGCATTTCGGGCGTTGGAAACTGCTTTCCATATTCCTCATCACGCTGCTCGGCGTGATGTACACCATCCCCAATTTCGTGCCGGAAGAAGACCGGTTCACGATCAATGAGGTGGATGGTACGGCCACGCCCAAGGGCATCTGGCGCTTCATCCCGGCCGGGACGATCAATCTGGGCCTCGACCTGCAGGGCGGTTCGCATATCGTCTTCGAAGTCGACATGGACGAGGTGCGCGACGCCCAGCTGGAAACGCTGGCGTCCGACATCCGCACCACCCTGCGCGAAGCGCCGCCGGTGCTGGCCCGGTCGGTCGCCGTGATCGGCGATGAAGTCGTCGTCCTGATGGTTCGCCCGGAAGAACGCGACGCGGCACTCGAGCGGATCCGCGAGCTCAATGCACCGGTCACGACCGGCATTGGCCAGGTCGGTCTGTCCAACATGTATGATATCGGTGCGGACCCGTCTGACCCGTCGGCGATCCGGATCTCGGTGACCTCGCAGCAGTATGAGTCCATCCGCAACCGCACACTGGAACAGTCGATCACGGTGATCCGTCGCCGCCTCGACGGGCTGGGCACCACCGACCCGACCATCGCCCGCTCCGGCGACCGCCGGGTTCTCGTGCAGGTGCCGGGGGCCGATGATCCGCAGGAGATCATCGATCTGGTCGGAACACAGGCCGCGATGAGCTTCCACATGGTCGACGAGGATGTCGATCCGGGGCCCAATGGCCAGGCGCGTACGCCGCCGGGCGTGACGGTCTATCCGATGGCGGACACGGGCGGGACACAGTGGCTGGCGGTTGAAACGCGACAGCGGCTGACCGGTGAAAATCTCAACAGCGCCAACGTCACCACCCATCCGAACTACGCCGGGCCGGTTGTCGGCTTCCGTCTCGATACGCAAGGCGCCCTGATTTTTGGCGAACTGACACGGGCCAATCGCGGTCGTCGTTTCGCCATCGTGCTCGACAGCGAGATCATCACCGCGCCGACGATCAACGAACCGATCCTGTCGGGCTCGGGCGTGATCGGCGGCGGGTATACTTATGAGTCCGCCAACCAGCTGGTCATCCTGCTCAATGCGGGCGCACTGCCAGCCTCGCTGACGCCGGTTGAGCAGCGGGTCGTCACCGGTACGCTCGGTCAGGACCAGGTGGAAAGCGGCAAGCTGGCCATCCTGATCGGTTTTGCCCTGGTGATTGTCTTCATGGTCGCCATGTACGGCGTGTTCGGCCTGTTCTCGACCATGGCGCTCTTGGTCAATGTCGTCCTCATCTTGGGCGGCCTGTCGGGACTTGGCATGACGCTGACCCTGCCGGGTATCGCCGGTATCATCCTGACCATCGGCATGGCGGTGGACGCCAATGTGCTGATCTATGAACGGATCCGCGAGGAGGTGTTGAACAACCGCACCCCGGTGCAGGCGATCCAGGCTGGCTATGAGCGGGCCCTGGCCGCCATTCTCGATGCCAACATTACCACCTTCATCGCCGCAGCCGTGCTCTACATGCTCGGTGCCGGTCCGGTGCGGGGTTTCGCGGTGACGCTGGGTATCGGCATCATCACCTCGGTCTTTACGGCCTTCGTCGTCTCCCGCCTGCTGGCGGTTCTCTGGCTGCGGGCGTTCAAGCCCAAAAAGCTGCCGCTTTAAGGGGAGGAAACGAACATGACCCTCGCACTCGTCAAATACCTGCCGACCTCCGGTAAGATCCCCTTCATCCGCGCTCGCTGGATCGCCCTTGGGGTGTCCGGCCTGTTCATCCTGTTCTCGATGTTCGAGTTCGCCACGGTCGGCATCAATTTCGGCATTGATTTCCGCGGCGGCATCCAGACCGAAGTCGCGGCGACTAACACCACCTCGATCGAGGATTTGCGGGCGACTGCGAATGGCCTCGACCTTGGCGAGGCGCGCGTCCAGGGCGCCGGCTCGGTGGGCGATGACCGAACCACCTACCTCATTTCCCTGCCCCTGCAGGAAGGCGAGGGGCTCGAAGGTGAAGCGGCGCAGAACACGGCTCGACAGGCCCTGGAAGCGGCGCTGACGACGACTTTTCCGGATATCCAGATGCGCGGCACGACGGTGATCGGCGGCGCGGTGTCAGGCGAGCTGATCGTGACCGGTTTCACCGCGATTGGCGTCGCGCTCTTCCTGATGCTGATCTACATCTGGTTCCGCTTCGAGTGGCAGTATTCGGTCGGTGCCATCATCGCCCTGACCCACGACGTCATCGCCACCATCGGCATGTTCTCGCTGACCCAGATGACGTTCGACCTCGCAACCGTCGCCGCCATCCTGACCATTGTCGGTTACTCGATGAACGACACCGTCGTGGTCTATGACCGGATCCGCGAAAATCTGCGCAAGTACAAGCGCAAGCCGCTTCAGGAAGTGCTCGACCTGTCGATCAATGACACGCTGTCACGGACCATCCTGACCTCTGTGACGACGCTGGTGGCGCTGATCTCGCTCTACCTGATCGGTGGCACGGCCCTGAAGGGCTTCGCCTTCGCCATGATCTGGGGCGTGATGATTGGTACCTTCTCGTCGATCTTCGTCGCCGCGCCGATCCTGCTGTTCACCAATGTCCAGCGTGAAAGCAATGAGAGCTGATCAGGCCCGGCCGGGCGCATACCCGGCCGGACTATCCTGAAACGCGAATAAGCCGTAATTTCTCCCCGATGACAGACTGATTCTGACATTGGGGAGGGATTACAATGGCTGGAATTCTCAGCAATCTACGCGCGACCGTGATCGTGTCACTCGTGCTCGCGGCGCTCTATCTGGGCGCCTATGTCCTGACGGGCTCGATCGAGCTCAACAGCGCATTCTGGCAGGGCCTGGCCCGCTGGACCCATGTTGTCGCCGGCATCATGTGGATCGGCCTGCTCTGGTATTTCAACTTCGTCCAGATCCCGAACATGCCGAAAATTCCGGATGAGCAGAAGCCGGCCATTGGCAAGGTGATCGCACCGGCGGCCCTGTTCTGGTTCCGTTGGGGCGCCGCCTTTACCGTCCTGACCGGTCTGATGGTTGCGGGTCTGCGTGGCTATTCGATGGAAGTGCTGACCCTTGGCGTGGCAGCCGAGATCTACACGCCGCAATACTCTTTCATCGGTATCGGCATGTGGCTGGCGATCATCATGGCGGCCAATGTCTGGTTCGTGATCTGGCCCAACCAGAAAATCGCCCTGGGCATGGTCGAGGCCGAGGCCGACGCCAAGCCGAAAGCCGCCCGCACGGCGATGCTGTTCTCGCGCACCAACACGCTCCTGTCCTTCCCGATGCTGATCGCGATGGCCATGGCGCAGACGGTCTTTGGCTAGCACAAGGCCGCCAGTATTGACCTGAAACGTTCAGGGCCCGCCGAAAGTCGGCGGGCCCTGTTCACGTTCGGGGGGTACGTGAGCATCCGAGCCCGCGAGGTAGGGAGGGGTTGCGGCCCGTTGCCTGTCTGTAACGCCGCGGGCAGCGCAATTCCGTCGCCCGGATCTGAAGAATATTCTCAGGCGTCAGTCGAAGGCGAAACTCGCATACACCATGGGCCGGAAAATACGCAGCGTACGCGGCTCGGGCCGGTATTGGGATGGCTGGATCTGCGTCATGATCACCGCTGCCGTACCCGTCGCCGGGCTGACGAAGAAGTCGGTGTCGAAGAAGCCGCCCCAGCTGAGATCACCCGGCACGCCGGCCGGTTGCTGGCCTTCAGCCGGTGGCAGGACGACATCCATGCCCAGCGCGAAGCTGCGACCACCCCAATCGCCGGTCTGGTCGGCCGTGACGTGGGGGCTGGCGAGGATGGCAAAGGTCTCCGGCGTGATCAGCTGGACATCGCCCAGCGCGCCGCCATTGGCGAGCAACATCGCAAAGCGGATATAGTCCGACGCCGTGGAGACCAGCCCCCCACCACCGGACGGCCAGTCCGGGCTGCCGAACTCGTAATCGATCATGCTGCCTGTCTCGTCATGCACATAGAGCGGCGCCAGCATTGTTTCATCGAAATCAACATCGCTGAAAAAGAAGCCGGTCGAGCTCATGCCAAGCGGTGTGAAGATCTCGGTTTCGAGGAAGGTGTTGAGCGGCATGCCGCTGACGACCTCGATCACCCGCCCGGCCACATCCAGCCCGTAGGAGTATTGCCAGACATCGCCCGGATCATTGTACAGCGGCAGGGCGGCGAGGCGGTCGATGCGGGCTGCCAGGTCGCCTTCGCCGGAATAGAGGGTGTTTTCCAGATAGAGCTGACCGAGGTCGCTTTCGGTCTCGAAGATATAGCCCAGCCCGGCGGTATGGGTGAGCAGGTGCTCGATGGTCATCACGCTGTCCGGCGCGCGGGTCTCGATTTCGCCAGCCTCATTGGCCATCGGCGAGACCGCGACGCGAATGTCGGCGAAGGCCGGGATGTAAGCGCTGACCGGGTCGTCCAGTGAGATTTCGCCGCGTTCGACCAGCATCATGATGGCCATCGTCGTGACCGGCTTGGTCATCGAGGCGATGCGAACCGGGGTGTCGACGGTGAAGGGCGTGTGGTTGGTGAGGTCGGCTTCACCTGCTTCCGACACGAAAGCGATGCGCTCACCGCGGGCGATGATCGCCGCATAACCGGGCCGCGCGCCCTCCGCCGCCAATTCGTCGAGGCGGGCATCGAGCAAGCCCAGTGCATGCGGGTCAAAGCCCAGTGCTGCGGGATTTTCGACTGTCTGGATGTCTTGCGCCTGGAGCGGCGCGGTGACGGCCAGCATGGCCGTCGAGGCCAGCGCAAGCGCCGTCATGGCTTGTTTGAACGCCATCTAACCTTCCCTTCGGGATATGTGTTTATCGACCGAGGGGAAGGTTAGGGCGCATGTGGCGCTCTGACGAGAGCCTTATTGGGCGGCGGCGAGGTTTTCAGCCGCAAATTCCCAGTTCACGAGCTTGTCGAGGAAGGTCGTGATGTAGTCCGGGCGACGATTCTGGAAGTCGAGATAGTAGGCGTGCTCCCAGACATCCATCGTCAGGAGCGGCGTGACGCCATCCTCGGTGAGCGGTGTCTCGGCATTCAGCGTCTTGCGGACTTCCAGCTTGCCGCCTGCAATCACCAGCCAGGCCCAGCCGGAACCGAACTGCGTTGCGCCGGCATCGGCGAAGGCGGTCTTGAATGCGTCCAGCGATCCGAAGTCACGGTCGATCATCGCGGCCAGCTCGCCGGTCGGCGCGCCGCCGCCATTGGGTCGCATGGACTGCCAGTAGAAGGTGTGGTTCCAGATCTGGGCAGCATTGTTGAAAATGCCGGCCTTGGCGGTATCGCCAGCCGTGCTGCGGATCACGTCTTCCAGTGACTGGGCGGCCAGATCGGTGCCCTCGACCAGACCGTTCAGCTTGGTCACATAGGCGTTGTGATGCTTCCCGTGGTGGAAATCGAGCGTCTGGGAGGAGATATGGGGGGCCAGTGCATCCTTGGCATAGGGCAGATCGGGCAGGGTGAAAGCCATGGGAACCTCTTACGGTGACGTAGACAGGACGGATGATGGCCCGGCGGGCCGTTTTCATGTCCGGACATATGGTGTGGTTGGCAGGCATGTCTACCGGGGAGACGCATGATGGGGTCAGAAATCGACAGCCTGCTGCGCAATAGCGATCCGGACCGCTATCTGTGCGCCTTGTTCGCGCAGCCCGACCAGCGGGCTGGGCTGCTGGCGCTGTATGGACTCGACCATGAACTGGCGCGTGTCGCCCTGTCGCCGTCGGAAAGCCTGATCGGTGAGATGAAGCTGACCTGGTGGCGCGATGCCGTAGCCGATCTGGGGGCCTCGCCGCCCAAGGTGCGGCGCCATGAGGTGACCGAAGGACTGGCGCGCCTGGGCGACCGGATCGAACCGACTGACCTGATGCCGCTGATCGAGGCCCGCTTCGACGACATATCTGCCCGCCCCTTTGCCGATCTGGAGGATGTGCTGGCCTATGTTGATGCGACGGCCGGTGTGTTGGTGCGCCTGTCGCTGCGTCTGGTCGACGCCACGGACAGCGTTTCGCCCGAGTTGGCGCTTGCCGCCGGACGCGCCTGGGGCCTGACCGGCTTGTTGCGGGCGTTTCCGCAGCGGGCCCGGATCGGCCGGGCGCCGGTGGGGGCCGACGAACTGGCGCGGCAGGACGCCACGCCCGCCATGCTGGCCCAGGGGCTTGGCGCTGAGAAGGTGGCGGCGGCGCGCCAGCCGGTGATTGCGACCGCGCGGGCTGCCTGCGAAACGGTCGGGGCCGCCGGCGCCCTGCCGGCGCAAGCTGTTCCGGCGATCGGCTATTGCCGCCTGGCCGCGACATATCTCGACCGATTGCCGGACGGTCCGTACCAGATCGCACCGGACCTCAACCCGCTCGGTCGTCGCCTGCGACTGACCTGGCTGGCCCTGACCGGCCGATAGACGGTCGCAGGGTCTTGCGTCCCACACCCGCACGCGTTCAACATGGGCGCAATCAAGGAGAATACCCATGCATCATGCGCTGATCACCGGAGCCAATCGCGGACTGGGGCTGGAACATGCCCGGCAATTGCTCGAGCGCGGCTGGCATGTCAGCGCGGCGGTGCGCTCGCCGGCAGATGCGACCGAGCTGCCGGCATTGCCGGTCGGTGATGGCAAGCTGGACCTGCACGCCTATGACGCGGCCGATCCGGCCAGCGCGGAGGCTCTGGCCAAGGCGGTCACCGGTCCGGTCGACCTGCTGTTCGCCAATGCCGGAATGATGGCGCCTGAAACCCGCAAGTTCGGCAGCGCGGCAGGGGCCGCCATGCTGGAAGAATTCAAGGTCAACTCGATCGCGCCCCTGGCGCTGGTCGAAGCCTTTGTCGATCAGGTGGCGGCGTCGGAAATGAAGGTCGTCGCCCTGCAGTCATCCCGCATGGGCTCGATCCGCGACAATGGCAGCGGCGGCGGTTACGGCTATCGCTCGTCAAAGGCGGCCCTCAATGCCATCGGCAAGTCGCTGAGCATTGACCTCAAGGATCGCGGCATCGTCGTGCTGACGCTCCACCCCGGCTGGGTGAAAACCGACATGGGTGGCCCCAATGGACAACTAACCGTGCAGGAATCGGTATCGGGCCAGCTCGACCTTATCGCCCGTGCCTATGGCAATCCGGTGATGAGCGGCCGTTTCTACCACGTCTCCGGCCAGGACCTGCCCTGGTAGGCAGGGCCTGACCGGGACCTGGATGACTACTCGCCGAGATGCTCGGCGAGGAAGGTTTCCACATTGCGCAGGACCAGTTCACGCATGCTCGGTCCGGTGAGCCAGTGATCGAGCTCGCGCTCGTGGATGTAGGTGACATCCTTGCCGGCACGTTCGAGGGCGCGGTTCATGATGTCGGAATGTTCGTCATCCACGACACTGTCTTCACGGCCGTGAATCAGCAGGACCGGGATCTGCACCGCATCGGCGTGCTCGGCCGGTGAAATATGGTCAGCCTGGTCACGGTCCGGTAGCTCTTCGGTTCCCGTCAGGCGGGAGGCCAGCAGGCGGGAGTAGGGCGATTGATAGCCGCCCCAGAGGTCGGCATTGCGGGCAATCTCCCAGAGGTCGGTAACCGGCGCGATCGCAGCGGCGCACTGGAAGGCATCCGGTGTGAACGTGGCGGCGGCGAGGGCGGCATATCCACCATAACTCGCCCCGACGATGCAGGCCCGGCCCTCGGCGGCATAGCCGGCCCGGACCATGGCATTCATGCCATCCGTGAGGTCTGACTGCATCACGCCGCGACCCCATTCGCCCCAACCAGCCTGTTCCCAGGCGACACCATAGCCGCTCGACCCGCGATAATTGGGTTGCAGGACCAGGTAACCGCGGCTGGCGAGGAAGTGGGCCAGGTAATCGAACCCGCCGGTGTCACGGGCGGCCGGACCACCATGCGGCAGGACAACGAGCGGATGCGGTCCGTCGCCATCCGGCAGGGTCAGATAGGCCGGGATCGAAGTCCCGTCGCTGGCACGATAGCGAATGGACAGGCGCTGGGGCAGCACGCTGTTGGCCAGTTCCGGGAAGGCATTGCCCAATGAAGCCAGTGACATCACTGTTGCATCAAACAGGAAATACTCGGTCGGCCGGTTCTCGCGATAGGCCGCGACCGTGAACTGGGTCCGGTCGCGCGACCATGAGAAAATCGAGACATAGGCATCGGGAATGGCGGCTTCGAGAGACACCTGGATGTTCGTCATCCCTTCGTCAAACCACACATAAGTCGGCATTTCGCGATCGATGCGGGCACCGAGAACAGTGTTGGTATAGTAGTCGAACAAGGGGGTGGTCAGGTCGAATTCGTCGTCCTGGAAAAGCACGCGGACCGGCTCACCGGTTGCAAGCGAAACCGAGTAAAGGCGACGGCCGCCTTCATTGGGTCGGTCGGTGAAGACCAGCTCGTCAGGAGCCCCCGCCATGATGCCCCACATGGATGTCGTGAGCTGAGGTTCAGTGCGCTCCTGCACGGTTGTCCAATATTCGCCGCTGCGCGTTTCCAGCCCGTACTCGCTGGTGACAACATTGTACCGGAGCCGCGCGACCGGGGTGCCGCTGGCATCGAGGGCATAGCCGAAATAGCGCCCATCTGATCGTGCAATGGTGCGTTCCAGCCCGGTCTCGGGGTTCATGGCGGCAAGCCCTGCGCCACCGTCACGCCGGCCGCCAATGACCAGGTCACCGGTTTCAGGCACAACGCCAAGGGCGACCCCCGGCAGGTCCCTCAGGCGATCCGGGCGCTCGAGGTCGAGCGCGTACATGGTCGTGTAATCATCGGCGCCCCATTGGCCGTTATCGCGTGCGACCGACGCCACGATGATCAACATCCGGTCGCTGGCCCAGAACAGCCGGCTGACGCGCACATCCGACACGTTGGCCCCGGCGGGCGGCTCGCCGTCCCGTGACAGGACCGTTACGATCTGCCGGCCACCGGCCTCCGACAGCATGGCGATGCGGCGACCATCGGGTGAAATAACCGGTACGGCGATCTGGGGGTGACGGCTGAAGGCTTCGACGGGCGGCGGCGCCTGGGTCTGGGCCAGGCTGCCGGTGGCCACGGAAACGGCCGCCGCGAAAGCGGCGATGACGCGTGAAAACATGATTGGTCCCCAAAATACCTCGCCGACTCATATCCGGCTTCCGGCGAAGTTTGCCGGGATACTATCGGGGAATCAACGCTGGCGTGTTGGTCAGCCGGCCTGCCAGGCTGCGAGGTCTGACAGCGCGCGCGCGGACATGGCCGCCTTGCGGGCCGGGGTCTTGGCCTTGCCCTTGATGCGATTGCCGTCGGCATCGACGGTGGGCTGCTCGATCGGCGGGAACAGGCCGAAATTGACATTCATCGGCTGGAAGGACCCCTTGCCGGAGATCAGGTGTCCGCCAGTGACATGGCCGATCAGCGCGCCCAATGCCGTGGTGGCCGGCGGCGGAGCGATTGATCCGCCCAGCCGTTCCGCAGCGGCATAGCGACCGGCCAGGAGTCCCATCGCCGCGCTCTCGACATAGCCTTCGACACCGATCAACTGGCCGGCAAAGCGCAGGCGCGGCTGGCTCTTCAGGCGCAATTGCGCGTCGAGGAGTTTGGGAGAGTTGAGGAAGGTGTTGCGGTGAATGCCGCCAAGACGGGCGAAGCGCGCCTCCTCCAGGCCCGGGATCATGCGCAGCACCTCGCCCTGGGCGCCGTATTTCATCTTGGTCTGGAAGCCGACGAGGTTGAACAGGGTTCCCAGTGCGTTGTCCTGGCGCAGCTGGACGATGGCCCAGGGCTTCACGGTCGGATTGTGCGGATTGGTCAGGCCGACCGGCTTCATCGGCCCGTGACGCAGCGTCTCGCGGCCGCGCTCGGCCATGACTTCGATGGGCAGGCAGCCGTCGAAATAGGGGGTGTTGGCCTCCCATTCCTTGAACTCGGTCTTCTCCGCCGCAATCAGCGCATCGATGAAGGCCTCATACTGGTCCTTGTCCATCGGGCAGTTGAGATAGGCCTTGCGCTCGGCGTCCGTGTCGCCCTTGTCATAGCGCGACTGGAACCAGGCTTTGTCGGTATTGACGCTGTCGCGATAGACGACCGGAGCGATGGCATCAAAGAAAGCCAGCTCGCCTTCACCGGTTTCCTTCAGGATGGCCTCGGACAGGCTTTCCGAGGTCAGCGGGCCGGTGGCGATGATCACGCTGTCCCAGTCTTCCGGCGGCAGGGCCGGGATTTCCTCCCGACTGATGGTGACCAGCGGATGCTCGGACAGCTCCTTGGTGACCGCCTGCGAGAACACATCGCGATCGACGGCCAGCGCCCCGCCGGCGGGCAGGCGGGCGGCATCGCCCTGGCGCAGGATGATCGAGTCGAGGCGCCGCATCTCTTCGTGCAGCAGGCCGACCGCATTGGTGCGGTGATCATCCGAGCGGAAGGAATTCGAGCACACCAGTTCGGCCAGCCCGTCCGTGTGGTGGGCATCGGTGCCCTTCACGCCGCGCATCTCGTGCAGGATGACGGGCACGCCCTTGGAGACGAGCTGCCAGGTCGCCTCGGAGCCGGCCATGCCGCCGCCGATGACGTGAACGGGTTTCATTGCTTGATTGGTCATGCGCGGCATATCGAACCGGGTGGGCCATGAGTCAAGCGGGCGGGGGCAGGAAGGGGGCTGTTCAGCTTGACCGGTCGTGGATGGCGGTTGATAAATCCGGTCAACGGGGAGTTGCAATGTGAAGCGTGTATTGAGTGCGTTGATGCTGACGGCGATGGCATCTGCCGCGTCTGCACAGGAATTGCCGCCATCGGTTTCGGACGCGTATCTGGCCTATGAAGCGGCAGCTGAGCAGGGCGAATTCGCCGCTGCGAGCGAGGCAGCGGAAGCGGCCTACAACGCGGCTCGAGAAGCGGGGCTGGATGAGGCGCTACAGCTGACACTTGGCATGAATGCGATTTCCATGGCGCCCGCCCGTGGTCATGGTGACGGGCTCGTTACTCTCGTTGAAACGGTCGACGCTCTCGCGACACGGGCCGGCCAACCGGAGACGGTGCGGGAGGCCTATCTCTACGGGCTCGCCGCTGCCCAAGAGGCGCAAAACAGCGTCGCCTATTTCGCGTTGCGCGACCAGTTTCTGGATATCTTGATAGAACAGCCCCGATTGAGCCCTGTGGACCGGGTCCGGCTGTTCACGATTGAGCAGCCCCCGGGCCTCGCCGATCCGATCGCCATGGAGCGGCGCACCCGCCTCGAAGCGGATCGCGTTGCCCTCCTGGCCGGGAACGTTGATCCGGTCCGTCTCGCCAACCTGACCTTGATCCTTCGGCAAGATGCGGTGTTGCGCGAGGATCGTGCGGCGGCTCTGGCGATGACAGACGACGCGCTGGTGCGAATTGACCCGGACACCGAGCCGGGCCAGCGCGCGATTGCCGCTCTGGTCGGTGGTGTTCCCGGCCTGGCCGACATTCTTGTCGCGGACGGGCAATCCATGCCCGACGCACTTGCCACGCGCGCGCCGGAAACAAGGGACGCAATGTGTGCCCATCTCGCGAGCCGACCCGTCCCCATGGCCCCTTGGACCGAATTCCAGATTCCATTGCGCTCAGTTGAGCGTGGGGTGCAGAATGGCGTGGTGCGCGCCGAAATGACAATCCGCAATGGCGCCTTTGAAGATCTCGGCGATGACCCGGTTCAAGCGCCCAGATCGGACTACCAGGTCATGAGAGCCATCGACCGACTTCTGTCCCGCTCTGATTACCACACCGATTGCCATGGCGAGCCAGTGACCATGTCCGGCCTGTTTCGCGTCGCCTATACAGGCCGGGCCAGCGCCGAAAGGCGAAATGCGAGGCGGATTGAATTTCGGATTATCCAGTCGATTGCGCCTTCGGCTGTAGCGGATTGAGCGCAGAGACAAATACGACCGCTCTGATTGTGTGTGGTTTGCCATTGAGGCCGTAAGTGGAGGAAGTGATGAAACAGGTCTGGATTGCCCTTGTGACCCTCTTGGCCTCGGCGACCACGGCGTTGGCTCAGGATGAGGCATTGCCGCAAGACGTTGCGTCGGCCTATCTCGACTATCAGGCCGCCTTGGAAGTGGGTGATGCCATGGCGTTGCTCGACGCGGGGCGTCGGGCCTACGAAGCCGGCGATGAGGCCGATATTGATCGCGCGACCTTGGCGACGCTGGCTGAGAATTACGGTTTTGCCGCGTCCTTGAACGCTGATTACGAGTCGGCGCAAGAGGCCTGGCGGATAGCGGGGCGCTTGTCCGACCGTGGCGATGTCGATCCGGTCGAGCGTGCCTGGCGATGGCACAATGCGGCATTGGTAGCCCTGCATAACCAGGATAGAAATGACGCCTATTCCT
The DNA here is from genome assembly GCF_048268525.1 of Maricaulis sp. Taxonomy (GTDB): domain Bacteria; phylum Pseudomonadota; class Alphaproteobacteria; order Caulobacterales; family Maricaulaceae; genus Maricaulis. The sequence goes on from NZ_JBLWVH010000034.1 coordinate 18,166, forward strand.
GCTCACGCAATGCTGCCAACGCATTGGAAGAGCTCGGCGATGACCTTGGTGCTGCGACAGAATTCGCCGGCGATGCCTTCCTGACCCGGGCCGCGTTGGCTATTGGCCGGGGCCGGCTTGATGATGCTGGCGATGCCGCGGTGCGATCTGCAGCAGCCTTCGAGGCCAGTCTGGATGCGCCCAGTCAGAGCTATGCCCTGGCCCTGTTCTATGCCGGCATCGCGCAGACTCTGGACCGTGAATTCGAGGACGCGACCTATTCGCTGCACGTGGCCAGGGATGTGCTGGCTGAGGTCGCGCCCGACCATATCGACACGGCGACCCTGCGAGCGGCGTATACATCGGCGCGCCTGAACCTGTTCGAGCATGATGAAGTCGGGACCCGTGAAGCCTTCGACCGGCTTGAGGCCCGATTGGCGGCCAATCCCTTCCACCGCGCCCAGCCAGCGCCTGACGAGCCGGATATGCGGACTGACCCGAATGACGAATCCGAACCGGAGGTCTGCTGCGACGCCGAACCGATCAGCCGACGCTCGCCCAACTATCCGCGCGATGCCGCCTACTCGAATCTCGATGGTGTGGTCTATGTCAGCTTCGACGTGACCGCGACCGGCCGTACCCGGAATATCCGCATTATCGGGTCCTTCCCGCCGGCCATTTTCGACACCGCATCGATCAGTGCGGTCGAGGACTGGCGCTATGAGCCGGCCACGCGTGATGGCGAGCCGGTCCTCAGGGAGGGTGTGGAAACCCGGTTCGACTTTCGCATGCGGCGCTGACCCGACTGCTCTGATTGTGTGTGTGGTTTGTCATCGAGGCCGTAAGTGGAGGAAGTGATGAAACAGGTCTGGATTGCGTCTCTGACGTTCCTGGTTTCGGCCTTGGTTTCGGCGACCACGGCGTTGGCTCAGGACGAGGCATTGCCGCAAGCGGTCAGTGACGCCTATCTGGCCTATGAATCGGCCTTGGCGTCGAATGATCATGAGGCCGCGTCAGAGGCGGCTGGACTCGCCTGGCGGGCGGCGCAGGATGCGCGAATTGATCGCGCGCTCATCGGTATCCTGGCGGCGAATTACGGGGATATGGCCGAGGCGCAGGGGGATCATGCGGCGGCGTACGAGGCGCGGCGCGAAGCCGCCGAAATCGCCGAGCGGCTCGGTGACCCGGCAGGCGACCGTTTCCGGCTCTGGTACAATGCCGCCAGCTCTGCCTATCTGGCAGGGGATTACCCGGACGCATACCGGTGTGCCGAGCGGGCCGACCGTCACTTGGCGGATAGTGATGCCGATAGCGTTTCCGATTCAATGCGGGCGGATCATTACCTTCTGGCTGCGCAGACCGGCATTCTGGCGCGGCGGACGCGCGACGCGGCCAGCATGGCGGTTGCGGGAATGCCGCTGGTTCGCGAGCGCGATGGAGCCGGGAGCATCAACTATGCCAACCTGGCGTTCATGAGCGGGCTCGGTGAGACTTTCCGGCGTGACTGGGTGGGATGCAGCGTGCAGATGCGCCAGGCCTCGGCGGCATTTGCGGGGCTGGATCTGGAGACCAATCACCTTGTCGCCGAAGCCCTGCAGGGCATGTGCATCGCTTATGTCGATGAGGATGAACGCTGGGAGATGATTTCCCGCATCCAGACCTCCGACCATCCGGACCCGGACTATGACCAGGTAGACGCGCTGACCGGGGAGATCCGGTGGCTCCGTCGCCACGTGCCAATCCCTGATCCGGAATGGGCGCAGCAATACCTGACCGGAGCGATCACGCTGGAGTATGCGGTCGACCGGACCGGTGCTGCGACGGACATCGTGGTCGCGGAAAACACGCTTGATGAGGCCATCATACCGGTCGTCACTGAAGCGTTGGAGGGCTTCTGGTTCGAGCCGGACCGTGAAGGATTGCAGAGAGGGGCGGTTCGTTTCGAGTTTGATCGCGGCCGCTATGTTGATCCGGACGAGACCGGGTTTCGGCCGATCCCGCTTGTGCGGCGGGAGCCGCAATATCCGTACCCTGCTGCACGGAGTGGCGAGGAAGGTATTACCGTCGTCCGTTTCTCCGTCGACGAGATGGGGCGGGTCAATGGGTCCGAGCTGATCTATGAAGTGCCCGCGGGCGTGTTTGGCGAGGTGACGCTGGAGGCGGTCGACAGTTGGACATACGCGCCGGTCGATCCGCTGATGCCGGCAGAGACACGCGAAGATCTTGTGACTTTTTTCCATTTCCGGCTTCGCTGATCAGTATTCGCGCTGACGCGACCGCGCGTCGCGCTTGATCCTGTCGGGCAGGGCGGTATCTCTGATCGCGAACCATTCGGAGCCGTCATGTCGAGCCAGCCCATTGCCGTCCTGCCCAGCCTTTTTGCGGCCTATCGCCTGCTATTGGCCAACTGGCAGCGTTTCGTGCTCGCTGGTCTGCCCTTCACGCTCGCCTATGCCATCAAGCTGTGGCTGGGCCGGATGGCCCAGTCGTCGGAACTGACCGGGTTCTGGCTGACCCTGGATGCCGCCGCCCTGATTGCGCTGACGGTCGGCAGCCTGGCCTTTTCGGCGATGGCGTTCCGATTGGCCGTGCGCGGTGAGTATGACGGACGTTTCGGCCTGCGCCTGTCGGCCGACGAGTGGCGGCTGTTCGTGGTCACCATGCTGAATGCGGCGCTGGTGCTGATCGTGGCGCTTCTGGCGGCCATGTTCGCGATCGTCGTCTTCGGCACGGTCGCGGCCGGAGCGGTCGAACGGGCCGGTATCGACGCCCGCGAGACCGGGATCGATCTGCCGATGGCGATGCAGTATCTGACGACGGCCGACTGGGTTGCCGTTGGCGTGGTCAATGTGCTGGCCCTGCTCCTGGTCGGCTGGCTGGTGGCCCGGCTGTGCCTGTCCTTCCCGGCCAGCTTCGCCCAGCAATCGGTGCGCGTTTTGTCGGTCTGGTCTTTGAGCGAGGGGCAGGCCTGGCGGATCCTGGCAGCGATCGTGGCGGCGCTGGCGCCGCTGGTGATCGTCGAGATCGGCCTTTATGAGGCGGTCTGCGCCATGCTGGGGGATCGTCCCTTGATGGTGCCGGTTGTACTGGGCGAAGAGCTGCTGACCGAGGGAGTGTTCGTGCGGATCCCGGAATACATGCGACTGACCGGCCTGTTCGCGATCATCAACCTGCCCGTGGTGGCCGGTCTCTACGCACATTTTCACACGCTGCGGACACCTGATTTGGAATAGCGGGACGATTGCCGCCCGGTTCCCGCTGGCCAATTGTCGATTTGCGCGCATGATGTGAGCCTCGTGACAAAGGGCAGGGACGCATCATGGCCACGCAAGAGTTTGACATCGGCAAGGGAATCTTCTGGTTCTTCATCCGCTTTGGCGAAAAGCCGGGCGGGGCGCTGTGGCTGTTTGCCTTCCAGGCGATCTGCGCAACCGCCTTGCTGGCACTGGGCGTGATGATGATGGGCCCGGCCTACATGAACCTGTTCGAGCTCATCGACGCCGATGCCGGCGGGCGGCTGAGTGACGCCGAAGCCATGCGCCTCGCCTTCGATATTGTCATGCCCTTCCTGACCTATGGTTTTCTGATCATCCCCGCATCCATCCTGTTCGCGGTGATGTTCCAGGCCGCCTGGCTACGTTTCCTGACCAAGGGCGAGATCAAGCCTGTCGTACCGATCCGCCTGGGCGGCGACGAGATGCGCCTGATCGGTGTCAATCTGATGTATCTGGTCGTCGCGACGGTGGCCTATTTCGGCGTGGCCACCGTGATCGGGTTCTTCGGCTTCGGCGCGGTCATGATCGCCCATGGTGGCGGCGACTCTGCGGCCTTCGGTATCGGCGGCGTTCTGTTGGCCGGGCTCGTTTTCCTCGCCGTACTGGGCGGCCTGCTCGTGATGGGCGTTCGCCTGGCCTCCGCGCCGGCCCTGACGGTCCTGGACGGCCGGTTTCGCTTTTTTGAGAGCTGGGATGCCAGCAAGGGCGTGTTCTGGCACATGCTGGTCAGCTATATCGTTGCCTATGTCATCATGATGGTGATCGGCGGCACGATTGGCTTTGTCGTCCAGCTGGCCCTGTTCGCAGCCTTCTTCCCGGCGATCATCGATCTGGTCGAGCTTGCCGAGCGCGGCAGCCATATCGACCCTGACGCCGCCCTGGCCAGTCTTCAGGCCAGCCTCTCCCAGCCGGGCACGGTGATCGGCCTGATCGTCAGCTTCATCCTGCTCTACGCCATCCAGGTCATGCTGGAAGCCGTCTGGCACTCGATCGGCGCCTATAACGCCGTCCGCGCCCGCAGTGGCGGTGAGGGCGAGCAGGGTGATGCACCCAAGCTGGCCGCCGACCATCCGATGGGTGCCTCTCCGAGTGAGGGGTGATGCGCCCCGGGCGTGCCGGTAGCTGGCCGCTAGGCTTACTTGCAAGCCCGGTCGCCATCTGCCTAACCTCCGGTCGAGTATCGCTGCTTTCGGGCATCGGGGGACAGGCATGGCCGGACTGGAAATCTATTCGGTACGCGAGCGGCGCGCTCGCCGAACGTGGACAGCGGCGGCCATCCCGATGGCCGTCATCCTCCTCATTCTCGGGGCGATCATCGGCGCGATTGCCGGCGTTTTCCTCGGCTATGTCTCGATGGACGGGACCTCGGATTACACCTGGCAGGGCCTCACCTACACGCTGATCGGCACATTTGCGCCGGGCGCCATCCTGGTCTTTCTCTGGGTCGTCCTGTTCGAGCGTCGCTCGCTCGATGCGATCGGCCTCAACGCTAATTTCCTCGGGCGTTTCCTGCGCGGCTACGGTCTGGGACTGGCCTTCCTCGCGGTTGTCGTCGGCGGAATCTGGCTGTTGGGCGGCTATCAGGTCGAGGCTGGCGGCTCGGTCGCCCTGGCGGTCCTGATCCCCGCAGCCTGGGTTCTGCTCGGCTTTATCGTGCAGGGCTCGACGGAAGAGATTCTCATGCGCGGCTGGTTGATGGGCGTGATCACCTCGCGGCATGGCATTGTCTGGGGCGTGGTGGTCAATTCGGCGATTTTCTCGCTCCTGCACGGCGCCAATATCGAAATGTCGGCCGAGCTGGCCTTCGGCCTCGCCAACATCCTTCTGGTCGGCGTGATGCTGTCGCTCTATGCGATCAAGGAAGGCTCGCTGTGGGGCGTGTGCGGCTGGCATGCGGCGTGGAACTGGCTCCTGGCCTCGGGCTTCGGCCTGCCGGTGAGCGGCCATGACAGCCCGGTCAGCCCGATCCTGATCGACCTCGCCGACGCCCCCGACGCGGCCTGGTGGCTGACCGGCGGTGTGTTCGGCCCGGAAGCCAGCGCCGTGACGACGATCGTCCTGCTGGCCGGTACGTTCTATTGGGCGTTCAAGGGCAAGGCGGCAGATTATGGGGTGAAAGCGGCGGCGGAGATGTCTGGCGATCCGGCCTGACACCGGTGCGGCGTGCTGGCAGGGCCAAGCCGTCAATCAACAAGTTTTCGGGGAAAGCATGAATACGAGCAATCCAATGAACGCCGTCGCCCTGTTCCTGACGGTTGGCAAGCTGCGGCCAGCGGAAACCTGGACCCTGACCGGTTGGAGCTTTGTGTGGCTGTTTGTCATCGGCCTCCTTCAAGTGTCGCTCCAGCCTGTCCCCGACCTCGGCAGCACCGATCAGTCCGCCATGCTCGGCAAATATTTTTCCAGCCTGGCCCTGGTGATCCCGATCGGACTCCTCAGCTGGGCCCTGCCGTTCGCAGCCTGGATGCGTCTCCTGACAACAGGGCGCGGCAATGGTGTCTTTCCGTTCCGTCTCGGGCGTGAGGAAATGTGGGCGATCTTCGTGCTGGTGGCGATCGTGCTTGCGATGTGGGCGGCGATGGCGGTGGTCCTGTTGGTTGGTTTCCTGTTGGTCCAGTTGGTGCCGGCGCTGATCGTGCTGGCGGTCGTCGCGGTTCCGGCGCTGGGCATTGTCGCAATTTACATATCGATCCGCTTGACCCCGGCGGCCGCGCTGAGCGCGATGACGCACAGATTTGCCGTCGTTGACACATGGCAGGCCATGGACGGCAGGGTCGTTTCGGTCTTCCTGGCCTGGTTGGTGATCGTGGTGGCCAGCGTTGTCCTCGGGCTTGTTGCCATGACGATCGGGAATCTGGTGCCAGGCCTGTCTTTGGCGCAGGCGATGAATGACATGATGTTGGGCGGCGAGCGCCCGGCTCTGACCTCACTGGCACCGGCACTCTTTGTCAGCCTGGCCGTGCAGTTGCCGGTGACACTGATGAGCTACAGCGTCGCCGCCTATTCGGCGCTGGCAATCAGCGGCCGTGACGACGCTTGGACCCAGGCGATTGAACAGGTCGAGCGGGAGGCCGCCGAAGAGTAGGCCTCAGCCCGCCTTCTTCCGCAGCGCCTTCGCCCGTTCCAGCATCGGCGCGAGATAACGGCCGGTCCAGCTGCGCTCGACCTTGGCCACCGTCTCCGGCGTGCCAACCGCGACTACTTCGCCGCCGCCATCACCGCCTTCGGGGCCGAGATCGATCAGCCAGTCGGCGGTCTTGATGACGTCGAGATTGTGCTCGATCACCACGACCGTATTGCCGGCCTCGACCAGCTCGTGCAGGACTTCCAGCAGCTTGCGGACATCCTCGAAATGCAGGCCGGTGGTCGGTTCGTCGAGAATGTAGAGCGTTTTGCCGGTGGCGCGCTTGGACAGCTCCTTGGAGAGCTTGACGCGCTGGGCCTCACCGCCCGACAGCTGGGTCGCCGGTTGACCGATCTTGATATAGCCCAGACCGACCCGTTTGAGGGTTTCCATCTTGTCGCGCACGGCGGGCACGGCCTTGAAGAAGTCCGCGCCTTCCTCGACCGTCATGTCGAGCACGTCGGCGATCGACTTGCCCTTGAACTGGACCTCCAGCGTCTCGCGATTGAAGCGTTTGCCGTGGCAGACATCACAGGGCACGAAGACATCCGGCAGGAAGTGCATCTCGATCTTCACCACGCCATCGCCCTGGCAGGCCTCACAGCGTCCGCCCTTCACATTGAAGGAGAAACGGCCCGGCTTGTAGCCGCGCGTCTTGGCTTCGGGCAGCTGGGCGAACCATTCGCGGATCGGGGTGAAGGCGCCGGTATAGGTGGCCGGATTGGAGCGCGGCGTGCGACCGATCGGTGACTGGTCGATATCAATGACCTTGTCGAGCCGGTCGAGCCCCTCGATCCGGTCGTGCGGGGCGGGGACCTGCTGGGCTTTGGAGAGCTTGCGCGCGGCCGCCTTGTAGAAAGTCTCGATGGTCAGGGTCGACTTGCCGCCGCCGGACACGCCGGTGACGCAGGACATGACGCCAAGCGGGAATTCCGCGTCGACGGTTTTGAGGTTATTGCCGGTCGCGCCGACGACTTTCACCGTTCGCTTCTTGTCGATCTTGCGGCGCTTGGTCGGCACCTCGATCCGCCGCGTGCCTTGCAGATACTGGCCGGTCAGGCTGGCTGGATTGGCAATGACTTCGGCGGGCGTGCCGGCAGCGACGACTTCGCCGCCATGGACACCTGCGGCGGGGCCCAGATCGACAACATAGTCGGCCGTCAGGATGGCTTCCTCGTCATGCTCGACAATGATCACCGTATTGCCGAGGTCGCGCAGCCCGCGCAGGCTTTCCAGCAGGCGGGTATTGTCGCGCTGGTGCAGGCCGATCGAGGGCTCGTCGAGGACGTAGAGTACTCCGGTCAGGCCCGAGCCGATCTGGCTGGCGAGGCGGATGCGCTGGCTTTCGCCGCCGGACAGCGTGCCCGAAGCGCGATCCAGCGTCAGATAGTCCAGCCCGACATCGACGAGGAATTTCAGGCGCTCGCGGATTTCCTTGAGGATGCGCTCGGCGATCTGTTGCTGTTTCGGCGTCAGGGTCGCCTCGACGGCACCGAACCAGTCGCGCGCATTGCGGATCGAGAGTTTCGAGGCGTCGGTGATGTCCTGGCCGTCGATCTTGACGCAAAGCGCTTCCGGCTTCAGGCGGCGGCCGCCGCAGGTCTCGCAAGGCTGCGCCGACTGGAAGCGGGCAAGGTCTTCGCGGACCCAGCTTGAGTCCGTCTCGCGCCAGCGCCGTTCGAGATTGGGAATGACGCCCTCGAAGGGTTTCTGGGTCTCGAATTTCCGCAACCCGTCCTCATAGACAAAGGTCACCTTCTCCTTGGTGCCGAACAGCACGATTTTGCGGAAAGGCTCCGGCAGGTCGCGCCAGGCCTGGAACATGTCACCGCCGAAATGCCCGGCCAGGGCCTGCAGCGTCTGCTGGTAGAGCTTCGAGGTCGCCCGGCTCCACGGTGCGATCGCACCATCGGACAAGGGCTTGTCGCGGTCCGGGACGACGAGGTCTTCGTCGAACTTCAGCGACTGGCCGAGGCCGTCGCATTTCGGACAGGCTCCGAACGGGTTGTTGAAAGAAAACAGGCGCGGCTCGATTTCCGAGATGGTGAAGCCGGAGACCGGGCAGGCGAACTTCTCCGAGAAGAGCATCCGTTCCGGCTTGCTTTTCTCGTCCTGGCGGTCGGCGAACTCGGCGACGGCGAGGCCCTCGGCCAGGCGCAGGGCGGTTTCCAGGCTGTCGGCCAGGCGGCTTTCCATCTCCGGCTTAATGACGATCCGGTCCACCACCACGTCGATATCGTGCTTGAACTTCTTGTCGAGCGTGGGGGCATCTTCCAGCGTGTAGAACTCGCCATCGACTTTGACCCGCTGGAAGCCGGCTTTCAGCCATTCGGCGAATTCCTTGCGGTATTCACCCTTGCGGCCACGCACGACGGGGGCCAGCAGATAGAGCCGCGAGCCCTCGTCCAGTGCGGTGAGGCGGTCGACCATCTGGCTGACGGTCTGGCTCTCGATCGGCAGGCCGGTGGCGGGTGAGTAGGGCACACCGACCCGGGCCCACAACAGGCGCATATAGTCATAGATCTCGGTGACGGTGCCGACGGTCGAGCGCGGATTTTTCGAGGTCGTCTTCTGCTCGATCGAGATGGCCGGTGACAGGCCCTCGATACTGTCCATGTCGGGCTTGGACATCAGTTCGAGGAATTGCCGGGCATAGGCCGACAGGCTCTCGACATAGCGGCGCTGGCCCTCGGCATAGATGGTGTCGAAGGCGAGGGAAGATTTGCCCGAGCCGGACAGGCCGGTGAACACGATCAGCTTGTCGCGCGGCAGCTCGACGGAAACGTCCTTGAGATTGTGCTCGCGTGCGCCCTGCACGCGGATTTTGTCGAGCGCCATGCCTTAGCCAGTCTCCGTTCGGTCGCGCCTGTCGGTTGGGAATCGCAACCGGGTCGGAACGTTAGGGGAACATCATGCGGCCTGTCCAGCGCATGACGCGGTCCTGATGAGATAGGACGCGGATGCCGCCGGGTCCAGCATGCCGCGCGCAACAGCTGACATGACGGTGGCAGGAGCCTGACGTGCGATTGCCCTGAGTCGTCCGGCTGGACTCTGTCGCTCGCCTCCTCTCAAATCGCCCTGACTCGCGGGCTTCGATTGACCTGCGGAACAGAATGTGAACACTAGGTGGCCCGCCCGGAGAGGCGCGGACGCAAGGATGGAGAACGGGCGATGGCGGGAAGCGTCAACAAGGTAATTCTGGTCGGCAATCTGGGACGTGACCCGGAAATCCGTCGCATGAATAATGGCGACCCGGTCGTCAATCTCTCGGTTGCGACCTCGGAAAGCTGGCGCGACAAGTCCTCCGGCGAGCGCCGTGAGAAGACCGAATGGCACCGCGTCGTGATCTTCAACGACAATCTGGCCAAGGTCGCCGAGAACTATCTCAAGAAGGGCTCCAAGGTTTACGTTGAAGGTCAGCTCCAGACCCGTAAATGGACGGACCAGAACGGCCAGGAAAAATATTCCACCGAAGTCGTGCTGCAGCGCTTCCGCGGCGAGCTGACCATGCTCGACGGCCGCAATGAAGGCGGATCCGGCGGCGGCGGCGGCTTTGGCGGCGGTGGCCAGAATGAAATGGGAGGCGGCTCCGGTGGCGGCCAGCGTTCCATGGACGGACCGAAGGAAGATTTCCGCAATGCAGATCTCGATGATGAAATCCCGTTCTAGCCTGACCCGACTGCTCGGCGCCGGTCTGCTGACCGCCTTTCTGGCGGTCGGCGTCGCGGGTGCCCAGGACGATGTCAGCGACGACCCCAATGCGCGGTCGCCGGAAATTGTGATTGTGCCGTTGGGCGATGAGGAGGGGGAAGCCCATTTCGTCGTCGGCGAGATGGCATGGGGCGATGTTCTGGGCCTGCTCAACCAGCTCCAGTCAGGGACCGGTGACAGCGTGATCGAGGTGGCCCAGACGCTGTGGACATCGCGCGACCTAAACCCGCCCTTCTTCCTGTTCGAGCTGGCGCGCCTGACTGCCGAGTCCGATCCGGAATTCGCGGTCCAGGCCTATTTCCTGGGGCGGTCGCGGACCATGTATGACGCGGCTCGTTGTCTTGATTCCACGGCCCTGGACGTCATCAACGAGGCTTCCGGCTATGCCGGTGAAACTGTGGTTCAGGTGATCGCTTCGCGGCCGGAATTGACGATTGCTGCGATCGAGCATGTCATCGAGACCGATGGTGCCTTTGCCAGCCAGGCGTCGCCCTGGTGGGCCTGCTCGTTTGGAACCAACGCTTACTTTGCCGCCGTGAATGGTCAGACCCTGACCGGCGATGAGTGGTTGATGGTCGAGAGCCGCTGGCCTTCGGTGCGCGCGCGCATTTCCTCCAACCTGCAGAGCAATCTCGACATGATGCAGGGCGCCGTCGCGGCCGCAACAGCCGCCGAATAGCGCGACCTGCAAGCCCCCGACACCGGACATGTGACCCGTCCGGTGTCGGATCTCGGGCTGATTTACTAATTTGTTAGTTGATGAATTCGGCCGCCCGTGGGAGGCCTGTCACCATCAACTAAGGAATTCGTAGATGGCCCGTCCTGCCTCCCCCCAACTCACCGAAGCCGAACAGCGCATCATGACCGTGTTGTGGGCTCGCGGCGAAGCCAGCGTGCGCGAGATCACCGAGGCACTGCATGCCGAATTCGGTCTCGCCTATACCACCGTCCTCACCACGATCGGCATCATGACCGAGAAGGGCCATGTCGATTTCCGCAAATCCGGCCGGGCTCATATCTACTCGGCCCGACTGAGCCGGGAGGGTGCCCGAAGCCAGGCGCTGGGTTCGATGGTCCGCACCCTGTTCGGGGGCTCCGCCCAGAGCCTCGCCCAGCATCTCGTGCGGGCCGAGAAGCTGACCCTGCAAGACATTGAAGACTTGCGTGCAGCCGTGCTGGAGGAAACCGATTCGGATGACGCAGCGGCCGAAACCCCGGACGGGGAGGCCAAGTGATGGCAACCGACACGCTCTTCCTCGCGGCAGCCGCCACCCTGATCGCCGCGACCGGCCTGGCGGGTATCGTGGTGGCAATCGATCGCCTGTTGCCGGCGCGCTTCGTGCGCGAACGCCACGACCTGGCCCTGGCGGCGCTGATCGTTATCCCGCTGGTCTTTCTCCTCGCCTTGCGGGCCGCGCCGGACATGTCGGCGGCCGACCCGGCAGCTGTCTCCGGCCAGCCGCAAGCCATGACCGCAGAGATCTCACAGGAAGCGGCCCGGCCCACGAGCAATGCCGGTCCTGTCGTTGCGCTCACCGCGCCTCAAGCCGTTTCGACTGACGTCCGGGCGGTGCTCGGCCCGGTCCTGCTATTGGCCTGGCTGGCGGGGGCTGCCGTCATGACCGTCCGGCTTGTCCGCGACCTGGTCGCGCTGGACCGCATGCGGTCGGCATCGCGTCCGCTGGCCTGTCCGTCTGGCATGCGGCTGTCTGCCGACCTGCCGCTGGCGCTCAGCGACACGGTGGCGACGCCTCTGCTCGCCGGCTATCGGCGACCACAAATCCTGCTGCCGGTCGGTTTCAACTTCAATCATGCCGCGCGACCGGTGCTCGAACACGAGATTGCGCATGCCCGCCGCGGCGATGCCTGGACCGTGCTGGCCTTGCGCGTCCTGCAGCTCTGCCTGTGGTGGGTCCTGCCGCTGCTGCCCTTGATGGCGCTGCTCGAGCGCAATCGCGAAACCCTTTGCGACCGCGAAGCGGCCCGTATCACCGGACAGTCACGAGACCTGGCCCTGGCACTGATTGATGCCGCCAGAGACCGCACCCGTCATGCCTCACTGGCCCTCGCGGCCGCTCCCTCGCGCTCCAGCCTGGCCCACCGCGTCGGCCGGCTGACCGCCACGTCTGACCTCACCCGAAAGGATAGTCCCATGCGTCTTGTTCTCCTCCTCCCCGCCCTGTCGGCGACAGCCCTTGTCCTGACCCCGCAATTCGGTGAGGCCCGGGCGATGGAAGGGCGTGACGCCCGACCATCCCCGATGCGTGATCTTGACGATGCGCACGACCTGGACGGTCGCCTCTATCAGGCCTCGCGTCGCGGTCAGGAGGCACGGGTCGCGGCATTGTTGGCCGAGGGCGCCAATCCAAATGTCCGATACCACGGCGATGGCACGGCCCTGATAGCCGCCATTCGCGGCGGCGACAGCGCGACCGTTGCGGCGCTGCTTGAAGCCGGTGCCGATCCGGATTTGGGCATTGATGGAGACGGCAATCCGATGATTGCGGCGGCCGCCCGCGGCCGGGACGACCTGGTGCAACAATTGCTGGCGGCGGGTGCGGATGTTGATGGCAGCCAGTCAGGCGACGGCAATGGATTGATCGCGGCTTCCCTGCATGGCCGTCTCGGTACGGTGGATCTCATGCTCGCCGCGGGCGCCAATCCGGACGCCTATGTCTTTCATGATGAAACGCCGATGGTGAATGCGGCCCAGCAAGGCCATCTCGACGTGATCGAACATCTCGCCGCAGCCGGCGCCGATCTGTCTTTGACAGTGCGAGCCCTGGATCGTCGGGGTCGCGAGATTTACCGCTCACCGCTGAGCGAAGCGCGCCGGACCGGCCAGGACCATGTCGTCGCCTGGCTTGAAGCGCGCGGTGCCGAACACCGTCCGCCGAGCGAATAGGCGGCCCCGGCAACCCCGTCGCCCCTGATCTTATTGGAGAAAACCATGGTGTTTGAATGGATCGCCCGTCGGGCGGGACCGCTGGGCTTGTGCCTGGCCCTGGCCGGCCAGGCCCTGCTGCCGGCAGCAGCCCAAGCGCAACCGGCCGGTTTTGCCGAAGCCCTGCGCCCCCGCTTGCAGGCTGAAGGCCAGCCGGTCAGCTGGGCGCTGGCCGAGCGGATGGATCATTACGGCGTGCCCGGCCTGGCGATTGCCATCATCGAGGATGGCGAGGTCGTCCACTTGCAAGGTTTTGGCGTCCTGCAGGTCGGCAACCCGGATCCGGTGACCGCCGACACGCTGTTCTCGGCCGGATCGGTCAGCAAGATCGCGACCGCGACGCTGGCCCTGCACCTCGCCGCCGATGGCCGGCTGGATCTGGATGCGGATGTGCTGTCCGGCCTGTCCAGCTGGTCGCTGCCCGACAGTCGTGACCCGTTCGGCTCACCGGTCAGCCTGCGCGCCATTCTGTCCCACACGGCGGGTTTTAACCTGCATGGCTTCGAGGATTATCAACCCGGTGCGGCGATTCCCAGCGTCACTGAAACCCTCGACGGCACCGGCCCGGCGCTAAACAATGCGCTGGAACGCCGGTTTGAACCCGGGTCCCGCTATGCCTATTCCGGTGGTGGTTTCACCCTGGCCCAACTCTACCTGTCCGACCAGTCGGGCCTCAGCTTTGAAGCGCTGGCCGATGCCGAGCTGTTTACGCCGCTCGGCATGGACCGCTCGACCTTCGCCAATCCGCTGCCCGCGGCGGTCGGCAATATTGCCCGTGCCCATGACCGTTCGGGCGAGCCGACGGCCTTGCCGCGCGGCTATGAGACGATGCCGGAAATGGCGGCGTCCGGCCTGTGGACCAGTGCCGCCGATCTTGGCCGGCTGGTTGCGGAACTGATCGGCACGTATCGCGGCGAGGCCGGCTATCTGTCACCTGACATGGCGCGCGCCATGATGACCCGCATCGCCCCCGGCGAACATGGTCTTGGCCCGCGCCTGATCGGGCGCGGTGATGACTTTATCTTCCATCATGGCGGCGCCAATAATTCCTACCAGACCTGGATTGAAGGGCATCTGGTGACCGGTGACGGTCTGGTCATTTTGACCAATGGCGCCAATGGCCGCGCCTTGATCAACGAGGTCCGCAATGGGGTTGCCGACACAATGGGCTGGAACCTCAACCGGCCGGTCATCCTGCCTGACCGGCAGTCGAATGCGACTGAACTGGCGGCGTTTGTCGGCACCTATGCCGTTGATTCGGCCTTCCCGCTCGATCTGCGCCAGCAGATGGTTGGCTGGATATTCGAGGCGGCGCTGGAATTCCGTCTCGATGATGACGGTCGCTTGATGGCGGGGCGGGCTGGTGGTGACCGGTTCGAGCCGCTGCTTGCCTTGACGCCCACCCGTTTTGTCATGCCCGGCTTCAATCAGACGGTCGGGATTGCCGAGCTGGAATTCCATCGCAATGCCCTCGGCGAGGTCAGCGGGATGAGCTTCCACCTTGAGAACGCGACCTCCCACTATCGCCGTCAATAGGCATCCGGACTGACAAGCCCCTTCCGGTCTGCGCCGGTCTGGTTAAAGTGCCGGCAGGGCGGGTCGGAAGGGGTATTGCATGCGCGTATTGATTGCCGGGGCGAGCGGCTTCATCGGCTCGCACATTGCCGCCCATCTTGGTGCCGCCGGTCACCCGGTCCGGGCCGCCGCGCGCGGCGTCGAGGCTGCCCGCAGGCGGGCGCCAAACTTCGCCTGGGTCGGATGCGACTTTCGCTGCGACACGGTGGATGACTGGCTGCCCCGTCTCACGGACATCGACGTTGTCATCAATTGTGTCGGCGTGCTCCAGGACGGGCTTGGCGACAGCAGCCGCAAGGCGCATGTCGATGGCGCCGCGGCGCTGTTCAAGGCCTGTGAACAGGCCGGGGTGAGGCGGGTCCTCCACATCTCCGCCGTCGGCGTCGATGAGGCCGCCGGATCGGATTATGCCCGCGACAAGCTGGCCGGCGAGGCGGCCCTCAGGGCCTGCAATCTCGACTGGCTGATCCTGCGGCCCTCGCTGGTGGTGGCGCGCAATGTCTATGGCGGTACGGCGCTGGTGCGCAGCCTGTGCGGCATTCCCTTTGTGACCCCGGTGGTGGGCGGTGAGCAGATGTTCCGGCCTATCGGCATGGATGATC
>NZ_JBLWVH010000035.1:0-33187 GCF_048268525.1 Maricaulis sp.
CCAACCAGCTTGGGGGCGGTGACCCAGGATGGGAAGAACGTGTCGAGACCAATGAGCTGGGCGGCGGCGACCCCGGTTGGGAAGAGCGTGTCGAAACCAATGAGCTGGGCGGAGGCGACCCCGGTTGGGAAAGCCGCATTCGTCAGTCAGCCGTGCCCGCACAGACGACCGGGCCGGTCACGACCGAGCCGGTCGTGAAACCGCAAGGCCCGCGCAATTAGCCGGCGTTTCGGTCAGGACCAGGTCGGCTAGGGCCTGGCCAGCTAGGACTTGTTCGGCAGGCTCTTGTGGAATTGCAGATAGCCGCGCTCGACCATGCGCCGCATGGCTTCATAGGCTTCCGACAATTCCTCATAGGCCGACCGCAGCAATTGCAGCCGGGCCACTTCCTCCGCCGACATGGGCGAGCGCGAACGCGCTGCCGACATGGCGGCGTCCACCCAGGCGGAACGCGCCTTGGAGGACGACAGGGCGAGGTTCTGGAAATCCTCGATGCCGACATGATGGATGGTCTTGGCAATCACCGCCTGATTGGCAGCAAAAACCGTGTAGTCGATCTGTTCGAGATGGCCGCGCCGCTTCTTCTGTTCGGCAGGGTCCTCGACCAGGTCAGGCTCGAAATGATCGGATACGCGGCGATAGCTCGAAGTCACGATCTTGCCCATGGCGACACCTCCTCAATGGGTATCAAGGGTCAATTATCGCCGATCAGGCCTTAACGGGCGGTTTCACCCCGAACCGGTGCAACCCGGCCCGGAGCGGGCTTGCCTGTCAGGCCGCAAACCAATGTCAGTCGAAAGCGTACAGGAGCGACACGTCGAGACGGACATCGGTCGGATCAAACCCGGCCCGGTCCTCGAACTCATGCTCGATCCGCAAACCGGTCTGGACTGCCCAGTCGCCGAACAGGCGGTTGGTCAGGGTGAAGCGCTGGTCGACCCGCGATCCGCCGCCCACGAATACCGTGGTCTCCGAGCCGAAATTGGCGGTGTCCGAAATCGTGTAGTGGAAGCTCGACCCGGCCTCGCCGACCCAGTCGGTGAGCGTTTCGCCAGTGAGCCCTGCTTCGCGATAGCGCTGGCCCACACCGGCCCGCAGCACCCAGTTCGCTTTCGGCGTCTCGACCGCGTGCCAGATTCCGCCGCCGGTCAGGAAGGCCGATTGGGCGTAGATCCCGATCAGGTCGCGCTCATAGGAGCCGCCGGCATAATAACCGACCCCGCTGTCGAGTTCGCGTGTTGTCCTCAATTCGACCAGCCAGTTGTCCCGGGTGGTGCGGGTGGCGCTTTCAGACAGGAAGTATTCGAACTGGCTGTCGATCCGCCAGCCGTCTTCCAGCTCGCGATCGAGCTCGATGGCAAAGGAGAAATCGGTCAGCTCGGAATTGCCCCGCTCGAGCTGGATGCCGGCACGGACATGGCCGGCCCAGCTGTCGTCAGCGAGTTGGCGGATCGAGCCGGCGAGCCAGCTTCCCGATCCATCCGGCGCTTCACCGAGCACGACCGGTGCACCGCCCAGGTCGCGGTGTTCCCCGGCCGGAGCCGCTGGATGGTCGGCAGCCGCCGCGGCGTCGGGAGCAGCAGCCGGAGCCGGGTCCGGCAATGGCCAGTCTGCGACCGCCCCTCCACGGTTCGGAAGTTCGGCGCGGATATAGGCGTGAACCGCCGCCCGACCGCCCTCGACAAGGACCGACACCATGTCAGCGGTCTCGAGAAAGCGGGCATCATCACTCTGGCGATCTGCCGCTTCTGCCAGCAATGCCCGGTACGCTGCCGGCAATTCGGCACTGGCCACCCCCGGCATCGTCAGAACCAACAACGCTCCACAAACCGGAATTGCCTTCAGCAACATCGACATCGCATGACCCCCTGGTCCCGAATACCGGTGGCTCAGCCACCTCAAATCGGGCCGGACAGTGGATGATCAAGCTTAATAATTGATGGCCTTGCGGAAAACCGGGCCGCGCGACAAGCGCCCGGTCCCTAGTTCGGTTTCACGTCTTCGAGATGGAATGAATACTGGGTCGCGGCGGCCCCCGCACCGCCACCGGTCATGACCAGGTTGGCGGTCGCCCGTCCTTTTTCATCGGCCGGCTGCACGGCTGCCAGGGGCGCTGTCGTCCGTTCCGAACCGGCGGGTTGCGTCTCGACCTGGCGCGGCGCTCCGGCCAGATCGCCCTCACCCTTGCCCGCTTGATCCTGCGACAGATGCCGGACCGTCCGGCGGGAGTCCGAACGGATGTCCAGGACATTCGGGATGGCTGGCAGATAGCCCGAAATGTCGCCCCGGGATTGAGCCACGGCCCCGCCCTGCAGAATGAGTGCGCCGCCGACAGCAAAAATGAGCGTCCGGATCATGTGATCAGTCCCCGATTTTCCAGGCACCCCGTCGGGAGCGCGCTTTCAAGGGTCTGAATATGCGACAGGTTTTAAGATACCGGTGCGCAGGTCGGTAAAATTCGATCAAACGCGACCGGTCAACCGCCGACAGTCGGCGCGCGGCGGGGATGGGTGTGGCGTTCGGCAGTGGCGATCTCGTACAGCCGGATACGCTGATCCGCCTCGCTGATCGACCGGCCATAAATTCGACGTTGCTCACGGCTGGACAGGGAGGTCACCAGATAGCCCCGCGCCTCGAAACAATCCCCCCAGGCATTGACCGCGAGCCGGTCCGCATAGCCGTCGGAGCGATAGCGGTTGAGGTCATTGCGAATGGGGCTGCGACCGGAACTGTCCCGACGGACCGTGTCCGGCAGCTCGGCTTCATAGACCGCCCAGCAGGCATCCAGATCGGCATTGAACGCCGCCTCCGACACCCCGGCCTTGTTCCAGCTCATTGATTGCGGCGTCAGCGGGACGACCCCGACAAGCATTACCGCCGCGACCGCGATTGAAACCAGACCCATGACACCCTCCGGACCATCGACCGCTCTTGCAGCCTATGCGGGCACGACACCCGATCAAACGCGACCGGTCAAGCCAGCCCGGCTCAGTTCGTCAGGCGCCCGCGTCGCAGCCAGTCAAAACACATCGCGTAACCGATCAGGATCAAGATCCATCCGGCCACATTGTACCACTGGGTGCCGAACAGCATGACCATCGAGCCGACCACCACCAGCAGCGCGCCGATGCGGGAGACCGACAGGTAGGACAGGCAGGGCAGCACCACGGCGGTGACGAAGATATAATTGGGCCCGAAAGTGATGAAGGGCGACCACACCGCCGGCGTGGCGATCAGCTGTTGCGCGGTCGCGTTCTCCATATCGCCATTGGGCAGGGCCCAGAACACGAAATCGAGAACACACATGCCGATCAGCGCGGTAATGCCGGCATAGAGGAGCGGAATGGTCAGCCAGTGGATATTGCGCCAGGGCAGACGCCCGGCCAGCGGCAACATCATCACCCCGCCGACCAGCAGCGACCAGTGGGCAAAGTCGATCGGACGCTGTGCCTCGACAAAGTCCTGACCCTGACGCAGCAGGACCTGGCCGATGATATATAGCACCAGCCCGGCCAGCCACAGCGCCCGCTCGCCAAGGCGCGGAAACTCCGCCTGTGCCGATGTCGCCTGGATGATCATGGACCGTTCTCCCCGTCCGCTTGGGCGGCACACTAGCGAGACCGGCATTGCACCGGAAGGTGGCATGAACACCGGTCAGCACGCCGCAACCTGTCCAGCCGCCACGGCCCGCGACCTTGCGACGCTCCGCCGGTGGATTGGCGTGGCTCGCCAATCGATCTATCCAGTGTCTGACCGCCCTTGGAGAGCGCCATGACATACGCAACGGGTCAGGCCTGGAGCCTGAAGAATATCGACGAGCCGGACGCCCGCATCGTCATCGGCCGGATCGAACCGGCCGCCCAGCTCGACGGTCAGACCGTCATCCATTGCACGATCTTCGGCGCCGTGATCGCCGATACCGGCGACGGCAAGGGCCCCGGCCCGCTGACCTTTGGCCACATCCCCTTCACCGAAGCGGCCTTCGCGGCCTCGGTTGATACGCTTCTGGAATCCAAGGCCGCCACCGCCGAGGCTTTCGAGGAAGGCTATTACCAATGGGCCGAAGCGCTGGGCGGCGCCTTCAGCGGCACCGTCGCCGCCACACTCGCCGACGTCATCCAGGGCGCCCGCGACTGATACGGCATGATCAGGCGGGGCAGCGCCTCGCCGGCCTGCAACTGTCACCTTCCTGTCGCCTCCGCGTCGTGGGCGACAGCGCCGCAAGCGGCTAGACACAGGCAACGCAAACGGACCGAAGCGGAACAAGAGCTTGACGCCATGGGACTGAGATCATTGCGCCTCGACAAGGGCTGGTCGCAAGAGCAATTGGCGACCATTTCCGGCCTCAGCCAGCGCACCATCCAGCGGGCCGAGCGGGGCGAGACGCCCAGCCTCGAAACGCTGCGCGCCCTGGCCGCCAGCTTCGACCTCTCCCCGGCCCGATTGCGTGACCTCATCGACCCGCAAACGGAGACCACCGACATGCCTGCCAACGACACGACACCCCTTCCGGCCGCCGAACCCCTTCCGGCCGGCGAAACGGACCCGTCGACCGCGACGCCGCTCCTCTCGCCCGTCTGGAAACGCATCCTGCTGGCCGCCGGCCTTTACCTCGTCGTGATGACTTGGCTGGCCGTAATGCAGGTCTTCGCCGGCTGGGACCCGGAACTGCTCGGCTTTGTCGGACTGGTCGGCGCCGGCGCCATCGCCACTGTCGCCTTCGTCGCGCTGGGCGGCGCGGACGAGACAGCCGACCCGAGCGACGACAAGCCCGGCTGACCGGGCCGGTCTATCCGCGGGTCAGCTCGATGCTGGCCCAGCAGACCGGGGCGCGCCCGCCAAATCCCAGCGAATCCCAGCCATGGGTACAGTCGGACGCGTCAAAGCTCACATCCTCCAGGAAGGGGTCCATCTCGGCGCAGGTGTTTTTCGAGGTTTCCAGCCGGGTCGTCGCATGGCCGTCACTGTCGACCTGGATTTCCCAGCTCATTTCGACATGCGCCGTACAAAAACCCATATCACGGCTGTAATAGCCGTTGCCCGACGCAAACTGGCCGCCATTGCCATCCGGACGCAGCTCGCCATCCGCCGAAAAGCGGATTTCCGCGCCGTCCAGCGTCGTATAGGCCCGCCCGGCCGGCGTCGTCACCTCATCCTGCATGGCCAGGGCCGGTACTCCCGACACCCCGGCAGACATGGCGATCGCCGCGCTCACACCCAAAATCGATTTCATCATGATCCTGTCCCCAATTCCCGATTGATCCGCCTGCGACCCTGACGGGCAAGGCTTAAAATCACGCGTGTATGGTTGGAACAATTTTACCGATCCGCCGGGAAGCGGCTTACGCGCCCAGCCACCTCGCCTTGTCCGGGCGAGGACCGGGTGCGAGCTGGATCACAGGCAGCGCATCATCGGCTGTGCTTACCTCGCCCCGTGAAAAGCCCGCTCACCCAACGCGCCCGCGCCCTGCGACAGGACATGACGCCGCATGAAGTCCGGCTCTGGGCCTGCCTGCGCGCCTGGCGGAGCGAGGGCATCAAATTCCGGCGACAGGTCCCGCTGGGTCGCTACATCGTCGACTTCGCCTGCTTTCGCCCAAGACTCGTCGTCGAACTCGATGGCGGACAGCACACGCTGGACGACCATGCCGCCAGGGACGCCCGGCGCGATGCCTGGTTGCGAAGCGAAGGCTTCATCGTCTTCCGCGCCTGGAACCACGAGGTCGATGACGATATCGACGCCGTCCTCGACGCCATTCGCGCCCTGGTCGATGAAGCGCGATAGGTCCTTCCCCTTGATGGGGAAGGTGGATCAGCGCGAAGCGATGAGACGGATCGGGTGAAACGCGCAGCGTGCCGGCACCAACCTCCCCGCACCCACTCCGTCTGGAATAGGAACCTCAAAGGTCCTTCCCCTTGATGGGGAAGGTGGATCAGCGCGAAGCGATGAGACGGATCGGGTGAAACGCGCAGCGTTCCGGCACCAACCTCCCGCCACCCACTCCGTCTGGCCGCTACGCGCCCAGCCACCTCGCCCATCAAGGGCGAGGACCTCACGCGCCCGGGGCGCAGACCGGACCATAAACCCCTTGCCAGCCAAAGGGCCTCAGGGGATGAGCGGGGTCAAGGGTGGAACCGCGAAGCGGCGGCGGCAAGGCGGCGCTTCAGCGGGTTTGATCGAGGTTGAAACCCGAGGCGGCAAACATTTGCAGCAAACGCCCGACTTCCGTCGCCGCGAGCGTTGTCGACATGTCCGGCGCGAGGTCGCGGATCATTTGCTGGAAGGTGAGAATGCGGATCGGATTGCCACCGAGCGCGGCACGGAAGCCGGGATGGTTCTCCCACGGTTCGGCGGGGCCTCTCAGCTTGGCGATGGCGGTGACGTAGGTGAACTCGCGGCGCCCGGTCTTTTCCTCGACCGCGGCGATGAACGCTTCCGACCATTTCGGCACGGTCAGTTCCCGGAACGCCTTCCACGCCTTTCGCCCGCGCAGGGTCTTGTCGCCCTCAATGGCGGCGATCTCGCTGGCCGGGCTGAAGCCCTGCTGCCAGCTCTTGCAACTGACCGCAACGACCTGCTCCGGGCCGGTCTTGGCCGGATGAAAGCCCAGCACATCAATATCAGAGTGATTGCTGTCCTGATTGGAAACGAAATCGGGATGATCCCGCCGCGGCAGGAATTTCACATTGTGCTGGACGAAATAGCCCTGGTGGATGAGGTATTCCTCAACGACCTGTTCGAGAATGTCTTCCTTGGTCGCCATCAAGTCCCCACCTTGTCAGCCGACGCGCCCACAGCGCGGACAGAGCCATAAAACCCTTGCCAGCAAGGGGCCGTATTGAAGTCCCGCGGTCAAGGGTGACAACCGCAAAGCGGCGGCTCCGCCGCCCTTGACCGCGCGACTTCAATACGGCGGGGTCGAGGTGTGGGGTTTTGGTGGGGGACGGGGTGAAGGGTTGCACGTCAAACCTTGGTGCGTACCCCTTCTTGTTATTCAAGGATCAAAAATTGTTCTTGCTTTGTTCTATTTCTGATGTAGAGTTCTTGCAAAGAGGACTAAAGCGTGATGACCATCCCCTAACAACCCTAGGGAGGCCAAAATGCGGACAATCGAAGTACAAGCATTAAACGTGAGGATTTTTCCTCACCCGGAAGACTCGTATAAATATCTGCTCCAGAGAATTTACAACACAAGAACACCTATAAAAGTATATGGAAACACTTTTATTGCAATCACCTCATTAAATCAAAATGACGACAGCTTTGCTCGCGGAATGATATCAAGATTTACAAATATTGAATCTGATAATTGGTTTGATGCTCTTCAATTTGAAGAATCAGAAGACGGACCTACAATTCCTGCGCATTTGTTCGCCAATCACAAGTCATTCCGCTTTGTGTTTGATTATGAATTACATCTATTCGTATTTGAATCGTACGATGGCAGCGATCGCCTTAGCTGGAGATTTGTCGATAAGTACTTACGAACAATGTCAGAAAATGGTGCCGTAATCCGTGGAAGCGATCACGTGGAAGTCGACCTCGTCAAAGATCAACACAGTATCGATGAGCTGTTCTCGTTCGAGCGCTTGAGCACAGTAAACATCACGATCAACAAGCCCAACCCTGATCTAGCGCACCCAGATAGACGGGAAAGATTTCGCGACCGAATGGAACACATTCAAGCGAGGCAACTAAAATTCAACTACGCCGCCCCAGCCAGCTCGTCCATTCAGCCAGATGATGAGTTGATCGAAGAAGCGGAAGTAGCTCGCACAGATGGTAAAATTGTCACAAGCGGATACGGACCAGATGGAGTGAAAAGAGAAAAGTCCTCCGCCGATTTTCCGATGTCAGAACGCAGCAGGTATGACGCCAAACAAATTGCCCCGGAACAGGCCTTCCTGAGACAGGCCGGCGAATTCCTAGCCAAAGTTCGCGCGCACATTCAAAATGCTACCGATGGGTGAATTTCTAAGAATATTTGGCTCCTATTGGAAGAACTACGGCGGATGGGGAGCCCTTCTGGGCTCTCCGTTCCTGTGGCTTGCTACCGTTGCAGGCATACTGGTGACATACAGGTTTTTGGACGGCTCCTGGGCAGAGTTAGCGCTACAGACAGTGCCCGCAGTTCTAGGCTTCACGCTTGGCGGCTACGCAATTTTGGTTAGCTTTGCAGCGTCCGATTTCCGGCATGCAATCGCGGGAAAAGAAGCTGACGAAGAAACCAGTCCCCTCATGGACATCAGCGCAGCATTCTACCATTTCTTTGCAGTTCAAACACTTGCCTTTGTATATGCATTTATATCACCGGTGTTTTATGATTTCAATATCTTAACTGACGCTCTCCAATTTGAATACAACTCAATAGTAATTCTATTCTCGGAAATAGGCACATTCATTTTTACGTTTATTGGATGCGTGTTGATTATATATACTGTATTGATGATCCTTGCGACCGCTATGAGAATTTACTCCCTACTGGAAGACTACGACGACGCTTTAACTTCTGCGAATAACAATAATGAAACCGACGAATAAGCTGGGAAATTCGATACATCCGAATGGCCCCGGATAGGACACGTACCGGAGGTACATGTCCCTCTTCCCCCTAATCAATCCCCTCCCTCGTCTTTCCATCCTCACTCAGATAAATCTCCCCGCCCAACGCCTTGAACTCCTCGGCCTTGGCCTGCATGCCCTCTTCGGCCTCCACCGCGTTCGGCGCCCGCGCTGAGGGACATGGACCTCTGGTACGTGTCCCGGGAAGATGCCTCGATACTGGAAGGGACAAGAAAACAGCTTCTGGATGGGACACGTACCAAAGGTACATGTCCCTCTTCAGCCTAGTCTATTGGTTCGCGGACCTTGCCGTCGTCCGAGAGATAAATCTCCGAGCCCTTCTCGCGGAACTCTGCTGCCTTCTCCGCCATCCCGGCATCCACCTCGTTCGGCGCCCGCGCACTCCCAAACCGGTCCCGGATCTCGCGCGTAATCTCCATCGAGCAGAATTTCGGCCCGCACATGGAGCAAAAGTGCGCCACCTTGTGGGCTTCCTTGGGGAGGGTCTTGTCGTGGAAATCACGGGCGGTTTCCGGGTCGAGGGCGAGGTTGAACTGGTCTTCCCAGCGGAATTCGAACCTCGCGCGGGAGAGCGCATCATCCCTGATTTTTGCGGCGGGGTGGCCCTTCGCGAGGTCACCCGCATGCGCAGCGATCTTGTAGGTAATCACGCCGACCTTGACGTCATCGCGGTCGGGCAGGCCGAGATGTTCCTTCGGCGTGACATAGCAGAGCATGGCGCAGCCGAACCAGCCGATCATGGCGGCGCCGATGCCGCTGGTGATGTGGTCATAGCCGGGCGCGATATCGGTGGTGAGGGGCCCGAGCGTATAGAAGGGCGCCTCGTGGCACTCCTTCAATTGCTTGTCCATATTGGCCTTGATCTTGTGCATGGCGACATGGCCCGGCCCCTCGATCATGACCTGGCAGCCCTTGGCCCAGGCGATCTTGGTGAGCTCGCCCAGCGTTTCCAGCTCGGCAAATTGGGCGCGGTCATTGGCGTCGGCGATGGAGCCGGGGCGCAATCCGTCGCCCAGCGAGAAGGAGACATCATAGGCCCGCATGATGTCGCAGATCTCCTCGAAATGGGTGTAGAGGAAGCTCTCTTCGTGATGGGCCAGGCACCATTTGGCCATGATCGAGCCGCCGCGCGAGACGATGCCGGTGACCCGATCGGCGGTGAGCGGCACATAGGCCAGGCGCACGCCGGCATGGATGGTGAAATAGTCGACGCCCTGCTCGGCCTGCTCGATCAGCGTGTCGCGGAAGACCTCCCAGGTCAGGTCCTCGGCAATGCCATTGACCTTTTCCAGCGCCTGGTAGATCGGCACGGTGCCGATCGGGACGGGGGAGTTGCGCAGGATCCATTCGCGGGTGTTGTGGATATTCTTGCCGGTCGAGAGGTCCATCACCGTGTCGCCGCCCCAGCGGATCGACCAGACCATCTTGTCGACCTCTTCCTCGACCGAGGAGGCCACCGCGCTATTGCCGATATTGGCGTTGATCTTGGTCAGGAAATTGCGGCCGATGATCATCGGCTCGAGCTCGGGATGGTTGATATTGGCCGGGATGATGGCGCGGCCGCGGGCGATCTCGTCGCGGACAAATTCCGGCGTGCCATGTTCCGGAATCTCGGCGCCAAAGCTCTCGCCGTCGGCAATGCGTTCGGCCGCGCCTTCGACAGCCTGTTTGCGACCGAGGTTTTCGCGCTCGGCGACATAGACCATTTCCGGCGTGATGATGCCGGCGCGGGCGAATTCGTATTGTGTCAGCGGCGCCGGAGCCTGGCTGTCCCAGCTGGTGTCCTCATCCATGCTGCAGGGTGAGGACGCACTGGTCACGACGTCCTCGGCGCTGCGGCGGCGCAGCGGCTTGTGCGTGGTGGGGAATGGCCGGGCGAGATATTTGCCCGTGGCACCGCCATTATCGAGCGGCGAGAGCGGCCGGCCCTCATATTCGGTCAGATCGCGATCCTTGTACCAGGCCAGGCGATGGCGCGGCAGGCCGGTCTCGACATCAATCTTCGCCGCCGGATCCGAGTAAGGACCCGACGTATCATAGACCCGCACCGGCGGCTCATTGGCGGTGGGATGCAAGTCGATCTCGCGATGCGGAACCTTCAGCGCCGGCCCCGCCTTGGGCGAGGTATAGACCCGACGCGACCCCGGCAGCGGCCCGGTGGTGACTTTCGGCGTTTCAAATTCGGACTGGTGTGTGGGCTTGTTCATGAGGGGGCTCCGGTCAGTCGTGACTGTGGGTCGGGATGGGGCGGGTTTCACCGGCCTCGGTGAAGAAGTCGTCATCGCTCTGCGCGATCCAGGCCGGGTGGTTATTGCCCAGATGGATGCCGGTGACATGATCGGCATTGAGGCGGGCGCGGGTAAGGTCGCCACCCCACTCGCCAATCAGCCAGTAGGGCGGAAAGGCATGTTGGCTGCGGCGGGCGTCGAAATGGTCGCTGTGGGTGTCGTAAGGCGCGGTATCGGTGGTCGCATCGCCCATGTGCATGACGGTCGCCTCGCCATTGAGCGTGACGCGGTGGGCCATGTTCTGGATGCCCGCCCGCCCCGCTCCGCCGGCATGGGGGATGTGCACGGTCTCGACGCGGATGGCGTCTTCGACACCGTCGGCAGCCAGGACGAGTTCCTGCGGGCTGGCGATGAAGGGCAGCGCGTGGATGCGCGCCTCGAAGGCGTCGTCCCAGCCGTCCGCCGCCTGCATGTCGAGCCGGGCCTGCCACGGGCCGACCAGGATCACGTCCGGGTGGGCGGCAAGATAGGCATTGACGGCTTCAGCGTCGAAATGATCGCCATGGACATGGCTGACAAAGACCGCATCGACCCCGTCAAAGGGCGGCGTCCCGGCCATGATCGCGGCGCGCACTTCCGGCGACACCAGCGGATAGCCGTAGGAGACGCTGAACAGCGGATCAAACAGGATGCGCGTCTCGCCGGCGGTGACCAGGATGGCTTCATTGGCGAGGAAGTGCGCGGTGGCGGGATCGTCCTCGGACGGATGGGCCAGCGCTGCGGGGGCTGTCGCGAGGGCCGGAACGAGGGCAAGAGCAAGAGTGGAAGCGGCGATGGCGGGTCTGATGGCGATCGGCATGGCAATGTCGTCCTCGCGGCAGGGCGGTCAGACGGAATCGATCACGGATTCGAGGCCTTGCAGGCAACAAGGGCTGGCTCCATCCCGACGCCGGCATGACCCGGATCCGGTCCTAAGGGTGAAGTCTCAGCCCCGCGCGACTTGCGAGGCACCCCTTGGAACGTGTGGCCTCACAATGGAACCGGCCGGAGCACGACGCAAGGGCGAGCATACAGCGCTGGCCCGGCAACGGCCGCGTGACCGGTCAGGCGCCGTGAACGCGCCCACAGGCACGCCCTACGCGTGCTTGGTTTCAGATTTCTGCTGAAGATTGACACGCTTACGCATCGCCAGCATATCTCTTGGAGGCACAAAACAGTGGCGTATCGAGGGTGGAATATGAGAATTGCGATCTTGTGCATGTTCGCTTTGGTGGCGGCAACCACCCCGGCATTTGGAATCGACGAGCAGGTTGAAACCGGGCCGACACCCGGCTGGTTGGAGCCGACCGACCTTGCTCCCGTACCCGACAACGCCGCCGGGCTCCTCTTTGTCAGGCGCAGCGACATCGCCTTGCACATCGATGATGACGGCCTGGAGCAGTACACCGGCTACCGGATAAAAATACTGCATCCCAACGCCCTGCAGCTCGGAAATGTCACAATCTCCTGGAGTCCTGACGCCGGCTCACCAATCTTGCATGCCCTGAAAGTGCATCGGGGTGATCAGGTGATCGACTTGACCGATGCAAGCGAGTTCGAAGTGCTTCGCCGCGAGGAAAATCTGGAAGCCGCGCACCTGGACGGAATGCTGACGGCGGTCATGCGTGTGCGTGACCTTCGTGTCGGCGACGAGCTGGAATTTGCGGTGACCACGCTTGGGCACAACCCGGTCCCCTCAGCCCGCGATTCTGGCATTCTCTTCCTCACACCGGAGCCGATGCCCGGTCGCCATTTCTTCTCCCTCAGCTGGACTGACGGAAATGAGCCCGCAATTCGGATGACGCCGGAATTCGAAGCGGCTCACCGACGCCGCCGCAATGCGGTCACGGCCCAGTTCGATAATCCGGAGCCCCTTGCTGTGATCCAGGATGCGCCGCTGCGCTATAATTGGGGCCGCTACCTTGAGTACACCGATTATCCGGACTGGAGCTCGATTTCGAGCACATTCGCCCCGATTTACGACGCTGCGTCCGAGCTCAGCGCTTCCTCGCCGCTCAGGCAGGAAGCCGCCCGCATCGCTGCCGAGCACTCCGACGAGATGGGTCGCGCGCGCGCGGCGCTGGAGCTGGTTCAGCAACAGGTGCGCTATATTTATGTCGGTCTTGATGGTGGCAATCTTCTACCGGCCAGCGCCGATGATACCTGGGATAACCGCTATGGAGACTGCAAGGGCAAGACAACGCTTTTGCTGGCGCTGCTCTCGGAGCTGGGAATCGAAGCCGAAGCGATACTGGTGAACAATTCAGGCCTCGATGACGGGCTGAACGAGCACCTGCCGAATCCGGCACTGTTCGATCATGTGCTGGTGCGGGCGCAGATTGATGGTCAGTCGTATTGGCTGGACGGGACACTGCCCGCGGTGGCGAGGCCTTCCCTGGAACCGGTCCTCCCCTATGAATGGGTCCTCCCCTTGACCGTCGAGGGCAGCGAGTTGGAAAACCTGCCCTGGCGTCGGGCTTCAACGCCGAACGAAATCACGCTTTACGAAATCGACGCGCGGGACGGGTTCGATGAGCCCGCACAAGTCACCCAAACCACGATTACTCGTGGTGTCGGGGCACTCGCCGCGCAAATGCAATTGTCTGCCGTAACCCCGGACCAGCTTGTGCGCGCTTACCAGCAACACGCGACCGGAAACCCCTGGCAGACAATCGACGAGGTCGAATGGCGCTTTGATGTCGAGGCCCAGGCGAGCATTCTGACCTTGGTGGGGACCCAAAATATCGATTGGGAAACCTACAATTCGCATGGACGGCGAATGTCATTGCCCGGGGGTGGTTTCAGGCCGCCTTCGCGGCGGGCAAGACCCAGTGGACAGGGTGAAGACATACCCTTCTACAATGAACCTGATTTCAATTGCTATGTCACAACGGTACGGCTGCCCAGGGCGACCAGCGCCGATGATTGGTCGTACAATTCCACTTTTGACACCCAGATTTTTGGCAAGAATTACTACCGAGCTTTTGAAGCACGCGACGGGTCCATTCGGATGATCCGGGGTTCGCGCATCGACCAGAACGAGATTTCCGCCAACACCGTGCAGGCCGACAACGCTCGGATACCGGACTTCGACAACTCAATGGCCTGGATCTACTACGACCCGACTGGCAGGCGCCGACTGTCCAGCTCCGGAGACACCGTTCCTGCTACCGATGAAATCGACTGGACCGCGCAGAATGTGCCCTGCTTGGCGCCGGAGGCCATTGATTGAACCGGGCCTGGAGGCTCCAATCCGAAGCCGGCATGATCTGGATCCGGTCCTGAGGGTCAACTCTCAGCCCGGCACAGCCGGCCTCCCGTCGGAACTCTTCGCCCGAATGGCCGCGCCGGTCCCGTTCTGAAAGCCGGGTCAAGGCGTCAAAAACCCCAGCTCGCGTTGCACCTTCTTGGTCAGCCCGGCGGCGACGATGCGGTGGCTTTCGGCGAGATAGTCTTTCAGCGCGTCGTCATCGAGGGTTCGGTCGTCATAGCGTTGCAGCCACATCATGCCGCGCGAGGCGAGATAGGGGGCGGGGCGAACGCCCGGCTCGTCCTTGTACATCTCGAAGGTCATGGCCGAGCACTTGAAACTGGCGGCGAATGTGTCGCTGTCCTTGTTCCAGCCGCCGACGGCGAAGACCTTGCCGCCGACCTTCCACACCGCGGCCCCGCCCCATTGCACCACATGCGTGGTGTGAGGCAGCGATCCGCAATGTGCATTGAAAGTTTCGGTGTCCATTCCCCGCTCCATCCCGACGCCGGCATGACCCGGATCCGGTCCTGAGGGTGATGTCTCAGCCCGACGCAAACCCGCGCAAGGCACCCCTTGGAACGCCTGCACTCAGGGTGGACTTGGGCGGCTGAATTGGCAAGCGGGCGTTCGGCTCCGACCGCTGTTCAGAGCCGGTTCAGACACAGGCTGACACAGTCCCCGAGCTTCTCCCCGACCTGTCCCCGCAAAGACCGACGCCATGATCCCCCTCGCCCTTTTCATGCTGAACCTGATGACGCCGGACGGCGACGGAGCGGCGATTGAGGGACCCCGCTCAGGCCGGTATGCGGAGGTCGCCGAAGATGGGCGTTCGACCTGTCTTGACGGAAGCGTCAACCAGATCCGCTTGCTCATCGCCCCGAACGGCGAGCCGCCGCATCTCCGCTCGTCGAATGTGGGCGAAATCGACTTCCGGATAGAAGGCAAGAGCGACAGCTTTGGCTTGAGCGTCACGCCCGACCGCTGGCAGTTTGGCGGCGGCCGCCAACATACGGTCGGGGTCGAGATTGACGGGGTAACCAACGGCTTCCTGATCGGGCAACTGACGCTGGAGCTGGCACCCGCCACGCCGCCGTCGGCCGATCCGGACGCGAGCGAGGTCCTGTCGCTGGTCTCGGCCCGGTACAACCCGGTTCGGCGCGGCTCCGGGGGCGCCATACAAGTGTTCGTCGAAAATGGCGCCACACCGGACGGGCGACCGCTCCGCCCCTTCCTGCGCTGCGGCGACTAGCCGGGATAGCCGAGCCAGATCAGGCCGCCCCCGGCCAGGACAATCACCACCCCCCAAACCCGCAACATGGCGCGATTGGCGAGCAGGCTGTCATAGAAGCCGAACAGGGCTGGCGGCGCGGCGAACAGGAAAATGCCCTTGATCAGGCTGACCCAGCCGATAATCGTCACGATCATGGCCGGCCCGCCTCCGGACCCGTCCCGGGTTGCCAGGATCAACACACCGACCGCGAAAGCCAGGATGGCGCTGAGCCAGCGGCCCAGTACACTTTCCCGCATCTCGGTCGCCAGCCCGGCGAGCTTGTCGACCTGGGCGAACACGCCAAGCCCGGCGACCAGAAAATAGAGCCCCAGTACACGAAGCCAGAAATCGGTCATGGATGCCGTATCGAACATGGTCAGTCCTTCCTTGCGTGAGACCGCCAGTATCGGCATCCCCGTGGCCGCAGGCAATGAGACCCTTGGCCACGGGACCGCCGGACGCTACTCGGCCCGGGTATAAACGCGCCCGTCCCAGACCAGTTCCACGATCTCGCCCGCATCATCCCGCTCGAAACGGAAGGCGTGCAAGTCACCAAACAGCGAGGTCAAGACGCCGAAGAGGTCCGGGGCTGCCGGCACCATCGAGGCGCTCATATCGCCCCAGCTGAAGACCAGAGCCGGCCCGACTGATGCGATCTCGATATCGAGATAGGGTTCGCCCGTGGTCCAGCGGCCGGCATAGGCTGACAGGGTTTCCGGATCCGGCGCCCAGCTCCAGCCGCCCCAGCTTTCATCCGCCATCGCACTGTTGCGCTGCTCCATGCGGTGATCGAGATAGCGCTGGATGCGTTGCGGGTATTGCTCGATCCGGATCTGGCGCATGCGATCGGCCGTCTCGTGCTCGATCAGGAACTGGAAATACATGTTGATGGTGCGGCTGGTCAGCCAGCCGGTCATGTTGTCGGAATTGGAGAAGGCGGCAATGCCGACGCCGAGATCGGGCGAGAAGGCCATCTGTGTGCGGATGCCGGTATAGCCACCGCCATGGACGTAGAAGTCATGGCCTTCAAAGTCGCAGATATTCCAGCCCAGCGCATAATGCGAGCAAGGCAGTTCGGCGGCGTTGCGGCGATCCTGCTGATGGGTTTCGACATAACCGGTCTGGGCAGCGCTCACCATCTCCGCCGTGATGCCCGATCCCTCGGGGCCCTCACCGCGCAGCTGAAGCTGCAACCACATTGCCATGTCATCGACCGATGTGACGAGGCCGCCGGCCGACTGCATCATGCCATCGGTCTTTGGGTGTATCTCGAACCAGCCGACATCCTCGCCGACCCAGTGATGGCCCCAGGACAGCTCGCTTGTGTCAAAATCCGACGTCCGCGCGGAGGTCCGCTCCATCTCCAGCGGGTCCAGGATATGGACATCGAGCCAGTCCTGCCACGACCGCCCGGTCACGCTCTCGAGTATGGCGCCATAGATATTGTATCCCAGATTGTCGTACTGGAAGCCCGGCTCCCGGGCGACAGCATAGGCCTCGATCAGGCGCGGATAATCAGCCGGGTCGACATAGCCGACATAGGCCTCCAGCATGGTGATGATATCGACGTCGATCGGCACCTGGTGGGTTATCAGGTCACGCAATGTCCAGTCCGCGGCGTCGAGGCCGTCCGGGAATTGCAGGTCCGGCCAGTGGTCGGTGATCCGGCTGTCCAGGGACAGCACGCCTTCGGCATCGAGCCGCGCCGCCAGCAAGCCCATATAGGCCTTGGTCTGGGAGGCGATATAGATCGGCGTGTCGGTCGTCATCGGCGCACCCGACACGGCCCGGCGCTCGCCTTGCACGCGGCGCATCAACACCTCATCGGCGGTCACCACCACAACGGCATAACCCGGCCCCAGATCCGGGAATTCATCAAGAAAGGCGTCGAGGCTGGCGGCGGGGCCTTCCGGCGTCTCGGCGACTGCAGAGGCGGTGGCTGCAAGGCCGAGGGCGGCAGCACTGACGAGGCTCAAGGTTCGAAACATGCATTCTCTCCGGATCTGACCCGCCTGGCGCGGGTGGAATTGTCGGCAGAATAGGCCGAACACGAGGGCCCGTCTTGAACGTGTGTAACTCGCT
Organism: Maricaulis sp.; assembly: GCF_048268525.1. Classification (GTDB taxonomy): domain Bacteria; phylum Pseudomonadota; class Alphaproteobacteria; order Caulobacterales; family Maricaulaceae; genus Maricaulis. The sequence continues at coordinate 17,457 of NZ_JBLWVH010000035.1, forward strand.
GGCCCGCGTGGTTTTTCAGGCCCCCGGTCAGGCCGCCAGCAAGGACCGCAACCGCGTGGGCGTGAAACCGGTCTGGGACCGGACGGCCCGGGTGAAGTGGGATTGATCGGCGAACCCCGCCGTCAGCGCGGCGTCGGCGAGCCGGGCACCGTCGATCATGTCAGCAATCGCCCGACTGACGCGGCACTGCAGGCGATAACGACTGGGCGGCAGACCGAAACGACGCCGGAAACTGCGCGACAGGTGAACACGGTGGACACCGGCCTGATCAGCCAGACTGGTCAGATCGGGTTCCTCCGGATCATCCCGCAATTGCTCGCGGACCCGGTCGAGCCAACGCTGCGGCACCAGATTTCGGACCGGTCCGCCGCGGCGCTCATCCGGCACCACATCCAACGCGCAGGCCACGAGGTCGGTCAGCGCCATGCCGGTACCGTCTGCCCCATTGCCGGGCGCGGTCGCCAGTCTCAGGATTTCAATCGGCGTATCAACCGGCGTTTCGATCCAGTCCCAGTCCCCGGGGTCGGGCAGGCCGGTACAGCTCTCGGCGTCCGGATCGATGTCCAGTGCCAGAACCAGCGCGCCGTTCGCGCCATAGGCATTGGCATGGCGGAAACCGGCCGGTTTCACGCCACGGCTGGTGCGGACTACATCGCGTACGCCGGCGACACCGGTCTCCCGCAACTCGCCGCTGAGCAGCCAGGATATCTGGTGGCAGTCATGCGCGTGCGGCGCCATGCGCTCACCCGGCCGATACCAGGTCAGTCGCACATCCAGGCCGGCGCCGCTGATCAGTCTCGCTTGTGGTCGCATGAAGCCCCCTCTCCGTATCGATACACCCGTGATGCGGGCGGGAGGCTGTTTGGATGATGACGTCCCTGTCAGATTGCAGCCCGTGGTCTCAATTCAGGGCCACATGCCGCGTGTGGCAGGCATCGTACAGTCCCAGGAAGGCCGTCGCATCGGCATTGCCGCGGCGGCTGGCATCGACGAGATAGGCGCGGGCCCGATACGGGTCGTCGACGCCGCGACCATCGGACAACAGCATGCCGACCAGAAGGGCGGCGAGATCGCCCTGGCGTTCGTCAGATATCCGGGTCATCGCCAATTCGGCCCGCCCGGCATTGCCCGGCCAGCGCGCCGTCGCCAGGGTCAGCTGTGCCAGCGTGCGCGTGTCACCAGCCTGCATCAGGGCCCCGCCCCAGTAAAAGGCCGCGGCCTGGACCGGAATCTGACGTTGGGCGGCCATCGATCCCAATTGTTGCTCCATGGCGGAACCGACCGCCTGCAGATAGCTGTCACGATGCTGGGCATAGCGTTGGCAACTGGCGGACCCGTCGCCCGACTGGGCTTCCACCGGCGCCGGGCCGAGACAGGCGGCGCCGGCGCCAAGTCCCAGCGCGATGGCCCAGGCCAGATGTGTGCGAGTTCGGGGCATTTATCCCTCCCGGATTGAAACCAGCCGGGAGCGTGGCAGCCGGGCTTTAACCCGGACCCAATTGCGGCGCGCAATATTGCAATAATTTCAATATATTAACCTTAACGACGCTGAGCCGAACCGACGGCGTGAAAATTGCATCCCCTCGACCCAAGAAGAGGACAATACCCATGGGACGCTTCCTGTTTCGCGACGGTCACGGCCATCTGGACGACAAGGCCAACAACTTCACGGCGATGCGTATCGCCTTCGCCCTGATCGTCCTGTACGGCCACGCCCTGATGATCCCGCTCGGCCTGCCCTATACCGGTGCCTGGGCAATCTCGGTCGACTTCATCGTCCAGTGCGCCCTCGACGGCTTTTTCATCCTGTCCGGCTACATGATCACGGCAAGCGCCATGAGATCGCGCCAGCTCGGCCGCTATGCCAGCGCCCGGATCTTCCGCATTTTCCCCGGCCTGATCGCCACGGTCCTGGTGCTGTGGCTGCTTGTCGGCCCGCTCTTCACCACGCTTCCTGCCACCGAATACTGGTCACAAACCCAGACCTGGCTCTTTCCGCTCAAGCTGATTGCCCAGATTGACCCGATGGCCGGCCTGCCGGGCGTGTTCCAAGGCTCCCCCATGGGCGAGAACATGAATGGTCCGCTGTGGACCATCCGCTATGAGTTGATGGCCTATGTCGGTGTCGGCGTATTGATGATGGTCGGCCTCTACCGCAAGAACGCGCAGGTGCTGGTCTGGACTGCACTCACCCTCGCCTTCGGCATGGCTGTCGAGACCTTCGGTTATCGCGGCTTCGGCGAAGAGACCATCGGCACGCTGGCACGTTTTGCCCCGGCCTTCATGATCGGCGCCGCCTTCCATGCCGGCCGCAAACACCTGCGCCTGAACCCGGCCTTTGCCGGACTGGCTATTCTCGCCGCATTGGTGACCCACGGCACACCGCTGGGCTGGATGATGCTCGATGTGGCGCTGGCCTCTGTCTATCTCCTGATCGGCTATGCCCGCATTCCCGGGCGGACCGGCGATCAGGTTCGCAATGTCGAGGACATCTCCTACGGCATCTACATTCTGCACTGGCCGATCGGCATGATGGTCTTCGCGCTGTTGCCGGGCCTGAGCACAACGGCGCTGGCCCTGATCATGCTGCCGCTGGCGCTGATCGCGGGCTGGGGTTTGCGGGTGTTAGTGGAAAAACCGGCGCTGGCATTGAAGTCACGGCTGACAAAGCGTCGTGCACGCTCCGTCACTGCTGCCCCGGCCTTGGACACAGCCTGACGCCAACCGGTGCGTGCCAGGCAGGCCGCACTTCAGGCCTGTCCGCACTTCAGGTTTGTCCGGTCTTCAGGCGGACATCCGAGTCCGGCGCCTCATAGCGTTCAAATGCATCCAGAAGCGTCGTCACGCGGTCCGAGACGATCAGGGCGCCACGGTGTTCCGGCGCCAGGAAGCCCTGGTCTGTCATCTTGTCCAGGAAGGCGACCAGCTCGTCAAAATAGCCATTGACGTTAAGCAGGCCGACCGGATGACGGTGCTGGCCGAGCTGGGCCCAGGTCCAGACCTCGAACATTTCCTCCATCGTTCCGATACCGCCGGGCATGGCGATGAAAGCCTGGGACAGCTTCACCATCTTGGCCTTGCGGGCATGCATGGACCGTACGACGTGCAGCTCGGAAAGCTCCATGTGTGCGATTTCCTTGAGCGCCAGGAATTCCGGGATCACGCCGACAACGCGGCCACCAGCGGCCAGCGTCGCATCGGCGATCCGGCCCATCAGCCCCACCTGGCCGCCGCCATAGACCATCTGGATGCCGCGCAGCGCCAGGACTTCGCCGAGACGGTCGGCGGCGGCGATGAAGGCCGGATCCTTGCCGGCATTGGAGCCGCAATACACACAAATGGATTTCATGACAGGTCCAGAATTTGGAAACACGCGCTCCTGCCCTATCCTGCAATCAGAATAGCCGGAGGCAAGGATGAAACGGATCACAATCCTGATAGTCGCGCTGCTCGCGCTGGGCAAGCCGCTGGCAGCGGCTGGCGCCCAGATTGCCGAGCCGGTCGCGCTGCCCTCGCAGATGTGTCGCGGCTATTTCTTCGTGCCCGTGACCCTGGAAGTCCGCGAAGGCGAGACCGCCGACGAACGGACACTCTGGTTCCTCTACGATACCGGCGCTTCGGCCAGCTATGTCGACCCGGACAGTGTGGAGCGGGTTTCCGGGCAACGTTTGAACAGTGGGGTCCGGGCCAATTTCGGCGTCTCGACCATTGGCGATCTGAGGCTGACCGGCCTGCGGGCCCGGGTCCGCGATCTCGATCACCTGTCCATCGCCCTGGGCCGCGAGATCGATGGCATTCTGGAGTTCGACGCGTTTTCGGACGTGCTGCTGACCCTCGATTATGCGCGCAGCGAGATGCGGATTGTGTCCGGCGAGCTGCCACGCGCCGATGACGAGACGGTGTTTTCATCCCGGGGACCGGACACCCGACCCTGGTTGCGGGTCCGCTTTCCCCGTGGCACCCGGCGCCTTCTGATCGACAGCGGCGCGGCGCTGAGCCCGATCATCCTGCGGGATATCGAACGCTATGACACCGTCCTGCCGCCGCGCGCCACCGGTGCCGCGGTCCGCTTCTCGGAGGTCGAACGACGCTCGTCGGCGCGGCTGAGCGACAGTCTCTGGATTGGTAGCCATGAACTGGAACAACCAATCATCCAGTCAACACCGGAGACGGAAATCCTGGGCGGCCAGGCGATGCGCCATTTCAGCTGGACCTTCGATCAGCGAAACGACCGGGTGCGCGTTGAACGCAATGACCCGGCGACGCCCATCACCTTCGAACCCATGGTCACACACGGCATGGTCCTGGTCCCCGAGGGTGACGGCATGCGTGTGGCCACCGTGATCGCCGACTCGCCAGCCTTCGACGCAGGCGTCGAAAACGGCGATTTCATCACTCATTTCAACGGCACGCAGATGCGCACCCGCAGTTGTGAGATGGAGGGTGAAGCGCCGGCAACGCTGGACCTGAGTCTGATCCGCGACGGCGAGACCTTGCAGATGACACTCGACCTCTACCCGCTGGTCGACTGATCGCCTTGCAGGAAGGCTGACATCGCGCGAATGGCCGCGACGATCCGGGCCGGGTCAGCCGCCAGCGCGCGTTCACCGATCGCGATTTCCAGCGCCGGCACCGGATCGGCGTCGAAATGCCAGAAGCGGTTGCCCAGCCAGACCCCGGTCGCCTCGGCCGCCGCGTCACGCGCCGCCTCGGCTGTCGCCACATCACAGTCCAGCCGGACATGCATCATGTTCACCTGCGGCGGATCGGGCGTGATGGTGAGACCGGGACAGGTCCCGACGTCGGCCGCGATCCGGCGCGCCCGCTCGACAAATCGGGGCAGCAGCGGCAGACGGTGTTCCAGCGCGTACAGGGCATCGGGCACCATAGGCCAGGCCGAGACCAGACGCCCGCCCAACCTCGCCAGCCACAGGCGTGCCTCGTCAATGAAGTCCTTTTCACCAGCCAGGACAGCCCCGCCCGAGGCTCCCAGATCCTTGTAGAAAGACACATAGACCGAGGCGAAACCATCACAGATTTCGGGCCAGTCATGGCCGGGCCAGGCCTCGGGCAGCCCCCAGATACGCGCCCCGTCCATGTGCAGCGGAATTCCGCGCCTCGCTGCGCCCGCCTTGATGGCCGCCAGCTCATCCCAACAAGGCAGGGCGCCACCATTGTGGCGCTGTGGCAACTCGATGAAGGCACAGCCTGCTGCCTCAGGCAGGTCGGCCGCCTCGACGGTGCGCGCCCACTCACTCATGACAAGCGTTTCCAGCCCGTGCAGATGCACATGGGCCTCTTCCTCGTGCAGGACCAGATGTGAGGTCGGGTGCAGGGCCAGACGCTTGTCGCCGCTGGCCTGGCAGTGCAACCGGGCCGCGACGCCCTGGGCCATGGTGCCGGTGGGAAACCAGACCGCCGCAGGCTTGCCCAGCAGCTCTGCCATCCTGGACTCAAGCCGTTCGACCGAGGCGCCTGTCAGATAAGCTTCAGATCCCAGACCCTGCTCGCGCATCCAGGCCGCCACCCGCTCCAACCGATCGTCCGGACGGGTTTCATGATGGAAGGGAAAGGTCAGATCGAGATCGCAGCGGGATCTCGCATCCTGGCTCATTCCGTCGCGTCCGCCAGCAAGGCGTCCAGACTGTCCGGCGACCAGCCCACCAGAATCGTCGATCCGGCCTCGATAACCGGGCGCTTGATCAGCGTCGGATTGGCGATCAGGACACCGGCCGGATCATCCGCGGCGATCTCGCGGTCTTCCTCGGCCATGTTGCGCCAGGTCGTCGAGCGGGTGTTGACCAGCGCCTTGGCACCGACCGCATCGAGCCAGTCCGGAACCTTGACGACCCGGTCCGCTTCCTCTCGGATATCGACAAATGCGTGGGTCAGCCCTGCCGCAGCGAGTGCCGAAACGGCCTTCTTGCAGCTGTCGCAGCTTTTCAGGCCGTAAACCGTCAGTCCCGTCACATCAAACTCCTGCTTTTGCAGCGCAACACGCCTATTCCGCAGCTTCGACCGAGTCACCCTCCGGGGGCAACTCCGAAGCTCGTATCTCGGCAGCCCGGGCCTCCACCATCTCGACAATATGGTCGACCATCTCCTCGTTGGAGACATTGTGGTCCGGACGCCCGGACACATACATCTTGCCGCGCCCGGCGCCGCCGCCTGTGAAACCCAGATCCGTCATCAAGGCTTCGCCCGGCCCATTGACCACGCAACCGATGATCGACAGCGAGATCGGTTCGGAAATATGGGCCAGACGGGCTTCCAGCGTCTCAACGGTGCGGATCACGTCAAAGCCCTGACGGGCGCAGGACGGGCAGGCGATGATATTGACGCCGCGGGTTCGCAGCCCCAGCGATTTGAGGATATCGAAGCCGACCCGGACCTCTTCTTCCGGCTCGGCTGACAGCGAGACCCGGATCGTGTCACCGATCCCGGCCCACAGCATCGAGCCGATTCCGATCGAGGACTTCACCGTGCCGATCCGCGTTCCACCAGCCTCGGTCACGCCCAGGTGGAGTGGTGCATCGGTGGCTTCCGACAGGGCCTGATAGGCGGCCACGGTCAGGAACGGGTCGGAGGCTTTCACCGAAATCTTGTAATCGCGGAAATCGAGATCATCGAGAATGCGGGCATGGTCCAGCGCGCTCTCGACCATCGCCTCGGGACAGGGCTCGCCATATTTCTCGAGCAGATGACGCTCGAGCGAGCCGGCATTGACCCCGATCCGGATCGCACAGCCATGATCGCGGGCGGCCTGGACGACATCGCGGACCCGATCCATCGAGCCGATATTGCCCGGATTGATACGCAGGCAGGCGGCGCCGGCCTCGGCCGCCTCGATGCCGCGCTTGTAGTGGAAATGGATATCGGCGATCAGCGGCACCTTGGCCGCCTTGGCAATCGTCTTGAAGGCTGCGGTCGAATCCTCGTCCGGGCAGGACACCCGCACCAGGTCGACGCCGGCCTCCTCGCAGCGCCGGATCTGGTCGATCGTGGCGCCGGCGTCAGACGTCGGCGTGTTGGTCATGGTCTGCACGCTGATCGGCGCATCACCGCCGACCTCGAGCGGGCCGACCCTGATCTTGCGGCTCTTGCGACGGTCAATCATCCGCCAGGGGCGGACGCTGCGCGGATCGGGGCTGGATTGCGACATCGACACTCTCCCTTCACCGACCTGCCACACAGGGACAAGCCGCTTTACCGGCTCGATATAGCGTCAATGTGTCGTGTGTGCGACCGGGAGTTCGGCAAAAGACTGCGGTGTTTTGCTGCAGCGAGCTGTCCGGTGCTATTGCGGCGACGGATCGACCGTGTCGGCTTGCGCCATCACCGGATAGTCCTCGACCGGCATGCCAGCGTCTCCGAGCAGGCCGACCGCCTGTCCATTGCGCTCGATTTCGATGGCGCCGGCATTGGCGGCGGACACCGTCAGGCCCGGCTCCAGCGCCCGGTAAACCTCACCGACCGCCAGTTCCCGGGCGAAAAGAATGCGACCGGAGGAGTCGCGTACTTCCAGCCAGGTCGGCAGAACCGCCCGCATGACCACCTGGCCGGACGCCGTCGCGGCCTCGCCCAGCGGCAGGCCGGACCAGATATCATCAACACTGACGGCGACCCGTCCGGTCTGGAAGTCCGCACGGGCCCAGTCGGGCGCCGCATCGGGCGGAGACGGCATGTTGGTCAGGCCTGTGCCACCGGAAAATTGCTCCGAATACCACCAGGCCGCGCCGGCAACGGCAGCGAGGATCAACAGGGCGCCAAAAGCACCACGCGGCAGCTTGATCGGCTCGCGGGTCTTCGCGGCGGCTGTCGGCTGGGCCCGACCGGTCTCGGTGTCGACCTCGCGCTTGAACTGGTCGACCATGCCGGCGGCATCAAGGCTCAGGAAACCGGCATAGGTGCGCAGATAACCGATGGTATAGGCGCGAGCGGGCAGGCCGCGCGGATCCATGGTTTCGAGTGCTTCGAGATAGTCGGCACGGACCCGGGTGCGTTCGGCGGCCTGTTCGATCGAGAGATTGAGTTTCTGGCGGGCTTCGCGGAGACGTTCGCCGGATGACAGGTGTACATAGCCGATCCCGTCGTCCGAATAGACGGCATCAACGGGCACGAAGTCCGTACTGGGCGTCTGACTCACCATCACCATACCGCCGCTCATCCTTGCCGGAGCGATCGTCACTCAAAGCGCGTTCGGGAAAAACCCTTAACGCATTCCTATAAGATCAAATTGCTCGTCCATTATCAATGGCCTCGCGAGGCAATCCGGCCTTTTCTCCTGCTTCGATGAGGAGCGGGCGCAAACTGTCCACGGGCTGTTGAAGATGGCTCGCAAGCCAGGTGCCAAGTTTTCCGGCGTCGAGTCCGGACACCAGTTTCTTGATCGGTCCGATATTTCCCGAGGCCATGGAAAGGCTTTGATAACCAAGCCCGATCAGCACGGCGGCCTCCAGCGGCTTGGCGGCAATTTCGCCACAAACCGAGATCGGCGTGTCGTGCTTCGCGCACAGGTCGCGAACATGTTTGAGAAGATCGAGGGCGGCGGGGGCGAGAACATCGTATCGTTCCGAGACACGCGTGTTCTGGCGGTCGGCGGCGTAGAAATACTGCATCAAGTCATTGGCACCGACCGACACGAAATCAACCGTGTCGATGGCGTGTTGCAGCGCCCAGGCCATGCCGGGCGTTTCCAGCATAATGCCGCAGCGGACAGCAGACGGCATTTCATGACCGGCCTGGCGGGCATGACCCAGCTCGCGGTCCAGCATCTCGCGCGCGGCCCGGGCCTCCCAGGGCGCGGCGATCATAGGGAACATCACGTTCAAGGGCCGTCCCGCAGCGGCCAGGATCAGGGCGCGGAGCTGGTAGCGCAGCAGGCCGGGCCGGTCGAGGCCCATGCGGATCGCCCGCCACCCCAAGGCCGGATTGGGCTCCACGGTCGACGGCGCAAAGGGCGCCACCTTGTCACCGCCCAGATCCAGCGTGCGGAAGATGACCGGCTTCTCGCCGGCTGCATCGAGGACGGACTTGTAGACCGCGGCCTGTGCCGACAGGCGCGGCAGGGTTTCGGCCACCATGAACTGGAATTCGGTCCGGAACAGCCCGACCCCGTCGGCGCCGGTTTCCTCGAGCGCGGTCAGTTCGATCAACAGGCCGGCATTCATGTGCAGGCCAATGCGCTGGCCATCGGCCGTGACCGACGGGCCGCGCAGCTCGGCATAGGCAAGGCGCCGCTCGGACAGGGCCGTGACACGGACCTCATAGGTCTTCACGACATCCGGCTCGGGGCGGATGTGCAGGACGCCGAACTCGCCATCGAGGATGACCGGGTCGCCGTTTTCCGCCCGGTCCAGCGCGCCTTCCAGTCGACCGACCAGAGGAATGCCCAACGCCTTGGCGACGATGGCGGCGTGCGAGGAGGCGGAGCCTTCCTCAAGCGCGATGCCCTTCAGCTTGTCGCGGTCAAACTCCAGCAACTCAGCCGGGCCGATATTGCGGGCGATGATGATGGCATTGTCCGGCAGCTCCAGCGCCGCGCCGCTGCCGTCCAGATGGCGCAGCAAGCGGTTGGCCAGGTCTTCAAGATCGTGCAGGCGTTCGCGGAACAGCTGGTCCGACGCCTTCATCAGGCGGGCCCGGTTCTCGTTTCGCACCCGTTCAACAGCGGCCTCCGCGGTCAGGCCCCGCCGCACCGCATCACGTAGCCGTTCCATCCAGCCACGGTCATGGGCAAACATGCGATAGGCCTGCAGCACATCGCGGGTCGGTCCGCCGAACGGGATGCGACCGCCCTCCAGCATCTCGTCGATCGCACTGCGTAGTGACTTGATCGCCATTTCCAGGCGCTCTTCCTCGTTGGCCGGATCATCGGCAATCAGCCGGGTCGACTCGACATGAGGTTCGAACAGCACCGCGACGCCCTGCGCGACGCCGCCCGAATACGCCCCGCCCTGGAAGCGCTCGGGCCGCGACTGGCGCACATCCAGACCGGCCATCTCGGCAGAATCGACGATGTCGCCCGAGGCGACGATCTCGGCCAGAACCATGGCGACGGTCTGCAACGTCTCGATTTCATCGGCGGCTATCTGGCGCTCGACCGAGGTCTGCGCGGTCAGCACACCGACCATGCGACCGCCACGCAGGATCGGCACGCCGACAAAGGTGTCAAACGGCTCTTCGCCGGTCTCCGGCTTGTAGGAGAAGGAGGCGTGTGAACGGGCGTTGGAGGTCGCCAGCGGACGGGCCCGGCGGGCGACCAGGCCGACCAGCCCCTCGCCCGGCCGCAAGCGGACCGAGTGGACGGCTTCGCGCTTGAGTCCGTAGGTCGCGCACAATTCCAGCGCGTTGGACGGGCGGGCCAGATAGATCGAACAGACGTCCCAGCCGGCTTCCTCGGCGATCAGCGCCGTCAGGTGATCGAGCCGCGCCTGGGCATTTTCCTGCACCGCCATGAGCAGGCGCATGCGTTTGAGCAGGTTGCGCGGATCGCGGCCGGATTTTGTCGTCATGTCATCCATGCCTACACCTGATCCAAACCATAGGCCGCATGCAAGGCCCGCACTGCGCGTTCAACGGCATCGTTCTCGATCAGCGCCGAGATCTTGATCTCGGAAGTGGCGAGCACTTTCACCCCAATATCCTGATCACCCAGCACCGCAAACAGGGATCGGGCGACATCGGCCCGCTGGCGCAGGCCCGCACCGACGACGGACACCTTGGCCAGACCGGTCTCGGTCGATATGCGCACCCCTGTCATGGCATCTTCCAGCACCGCGTGCGCGCGATCCAGATCGCGGTGGGCGATGGAAAATTCCAGCGTCACGGAGCCGGGCTGGCGGGCATGGGCCTGGACGATCATGTCGACCCCGACCTCGGCCTCGGCCAGGCAGGCAAAACAGCGCGCCGCCATGTCCGACCGATTGGAGGCGCCGTGCAGGGCGATCCGGGCCTGGTCGCGGGCATAGGCGACGCCGGACACGAGACGGCGCTCGGCAATGGCCTGCTCGGACACCACGTCGGTTCCGCTGCTCGTCCCCGCTTCGAGGAATGAGGACAACACCCGCATCGGCACGCCGCGCGCCTTGGCAAATTCCACCGAGCGGGTCTGCAATACCTTGGCGCCCTGGGCGGCCAGTTCCAGCATTTCGTCATGGCTGATCGTGTCGAGACGGCGGGCGTCCGGCTCGATCCGCGGATCGGTTGTGTAGACGCCGTCGACATCGGTGTAGATGTCACAGCGCGCGTCCAGCGCTGCCGCAAGGGCTGCGGCCGACAGGTCAGTCCCCCCTCGCCCCAGCGTCCGTACCTCGCCGGTTTCGGTGATGCCCTGGAAACCGGCGACGACCGGGATGATGCCCGCCTCGATCGCGGCCTCGAGCACGGCCACATCCAGGCCGGCAATCCGGGAGGCGCCCGGCGGGCCATCGGTGATGACCGGCAATTGCCAGCCGAGAAATGATTGGGCTTGCAGACCGGCCTCGCGCAGGGCCAGCGCCATCAGGGCCGAAGAGACCTGCTCGCCAGCCGCCAGGGCGACATCGGTTTCCCGATCACCCAGACCGCTGCCAAAGGCATCGGCGAGGCTGAGGATACGGTCGGTTTCACCGGCCATGGCAGAGACGACGACCGTCATGATCTCGCCGCGCCGGGCGGCGTCAGCGACCAGACCGGCCGAATGGCGGATCCGCTCGATCGTCCCGACCGAGGTGCCACCGAATTTCGCCACGACGCGCGTCATGCAACCTGTCCCTCGCGCTTCCCCGGTGAGCCTGCCGCGACCATAACGTCGCACCCGGCTCGATAAGACGCACCGTTGGGGCCATATTGAGGCAGTTGCGGGGCGTCGCGCTGGCGGTTAGGTAAGCGCGAAGCGTCCCGCGTGCAACGCCTGAACGCAATCAGCCGCGGCTTCGCCCGCGAGGAGAAATTCATGACCAGCGCCGCCGCGCCCCACACGCTGAACCGTCCCTCCATCGATCCGGAGGAAGTCGAGAAATTCTCGCGCATTGCGGCCGAATGGTGGGACCCGGACAGCAAGTTCAAGCCCTTGCACAAGTTCAATCCGATCCGCCTGAGTTTCATGCGCGACACGATCTGCGATCATTTCGGCCAGTCCGGCGAGCGCCCGTTCGAGGGCCTGCGCATCCTCGATATCGGCTGTGGCGGCGGCCTGGTCTGCGAACCGATGGCCCGCCTGGGCGCACAGGTCACCGGCGTCGATGCGGCCGAAGCCAATATCAAGACCGCCAGTGTCCACGCTGATGAGCAGGGCCTGGAGATCGACTATCGGCATGGCGTCGCGGAACAATTGATCGAGCAGGGCGAGGCACCCTTTGACGTGGTCCTCAATCTGGAAGTCATGGAACACGTCGCCAACCCGCACACCTTCCTGGTCGATTGCGCCAGCCTGGTGAAGCCGGGCGGGTTGATGATCTGCGCCACCATCAACCGGACCTCGAAAGCCTTCGCCCTCGCCATTGTCGGCGCCGAATGGGTGATGGGCTGGCTGCCGCGCGGCACGCACCGCTTCCACAAGCTGGTCAAACCCTCACAGATCCGTACTGCCCTGCGCGAGGGCGGGATGAGCCTGCGCGCACCGGTCGGCGTCAGCTACAACCCGATCACCGACCAGTTCTCCCTCGGCGAGGACACCGCGGTGAACTACATGATGGTGGCGGAAAAACCGTCGGTCTGAGGCCGGGCCAAACCCGCCAGGTGCCACCCTCTCCTTGAGGTTGTCGCCGACACCAGCAATGCCAGACTCGATGGCAACGCCTTGACTTGGCATGCTGGCAGCCTGCAATCTTTGATCGCATTGATACTGCGTTCTTGTGGGGGGCTTGCATGCAGGGGGACAAGGGACCGAACGGTCAGAGCTCATTTCCGGAGTTCGAACTGTCAAATGAGTTTCGCGCGCTCCACGCCGAGGCTCACAGGCGCTATCCGGAAATGATCGAGCCGCCATTCCTGACCTGGCATATCGTAACCTCACTGACAGAGCGTTTTGACTCTGACCGGTCATTGGATGGCCGTGCGGCGGCGAGTTCCCAGGAAGCCAGCCGGGCATCGATGTCGCGACGCCAGGCGGAAATCGACAGGGTCAACGCCTTCATTTGCTCGGTGACAGGCGAGGACGACCGCGTGATCGAAATCGGCAAGCTGGCCGGGGACCGCCTGGCACAGCCCTACATCACGCGCGATGTCATTACCAAGGAAGGCCCGGCGATCTCTCCCCACCTCGTATTCCGGTGTGAATACCATCAGGAATACGTCTCCTACTGCTTTTTTCTGCCAATCCGGCACCCGCTCAAGCCGCCACGCGGTGATGACAGCGACGACACTGCAGTGACCGAACCGGCCGCCCTGTCCGGCCGGCCATTCAACAATTCCAATCCGGCCGTGGATGATCTCGTCCGCGACCTTTACCGCCGCACACTTGTCGCCAATGAAGAGGAAAACGACCTGGTCGCAGTCCGCGCACGCACTGCGAAAGAATGGGACCAGCTCTACGACAAGGCCTGGCAGATAGCGCTGCAAGACACACCGGACGACGTGCTGCACCGGATTCCGGGCAAGGTCCTGGGTAATTTCCGCGGCGTGATCCTGCCGCGCATCTGGATGGTCAACACCTATGGCGCTGACGAGGCCGGCATCCATGAATTCGAATGGCGGGGACACCGCGACCGCTTTATCCCGACCGACATCGAGGGCGAACCGCGGATCACCGGCGACGATACGCCCAAACACCATGTGCATGAACGCAACCGCCCCAGCACGCCAAGGCGGTGGAATCGCGTCAGTGCCGGTCGATGCCTGCGCGACAATCACGGTTTGCGGCACGCCCTGCACTGGCCTGGCGGGGAACCGAAGGAACCGGATTCACGTGACCCGCTGGCGAGGCGCCGTACGGTCGCCAATCTGGTGCTGAACGGGCGCGCCCTCTATGCCTCCGCTCTTGCGCCGCCCCTGCCGACAGCCGGGTTATCGCCGCAGGTCCGGACCGGCGAGGAATTCAATCATGTCACCAGCCGGTATTGCATCTTCTATTGCGAGGAGCATGCCGGTCGGGCCCAGGACGGCATCTCGGCACGACTGGACCGGCTGGTCCTGCGTCTGCACAATCTCGCCAATAACCGGCTGATGGCCCTTCGCGGCCTCGACAAGGTTCCGGGCGTCAAACAGAATCTGGATTGGATTGACCGACGCCTGTCCGAGCTTGAAGACGAGGCTGGCACTGACGACCCGTTGGAAATCCGCGACATCAAGGCGCTGTACCGCGAGCTGACGCTTGCCACCTCGTCTGACGCAATTTTTGGCGGATTGATGATGCGCGCCGCGCAATCGGAGCGATACGCCTCGGCTTTCAAGCGCATTATTCCGTCGCTTCACATTCACCGGATTGAAGGCTGGGAACCCTATGACATGTTCATGTCGCGCAAACTGTACGGCATGTTCGACAATATACAGGCGCTGGGCACCCGCGCGGAATCGCTCCGCCGTCGCCTGGACCGGATTGTCGAGATCGCCCAGCTCGAAGCGGGCCTGAGTGCCACAAAAGCAAGTGCCAACGCGGCAAAGGCCACGTTGTGGCTGACCGCCGCCGCGGTCGTGCTGACGGTTATCGGGCTGGCAAATGTTTTCCTTGGCCCATCGGACCAGAGCGACCGATGCGCGACCGGCTGCGCGGTGTCGCAGGACGTTCCTCCGGACTGAAGCCTTGAGACACTGGTTGTCGCGAGACAGGCCGTCACTGACGAGCTCCAGGAGGAACGCCAGACTGGCGCTGCGTTCGATGGCGTTGGCACTGCCGCTTCGACAGTCCGGTCAAACTCTCGCAGCGCCCCGCACGAAAGCGGCGAAGCCGGCTGGCTGATCCATCACAGTTGAACGAGAGAAGGCGCCGGCCACAGAGCCGACGCCTTCCGTTTTGATCCGGGGATCAGGGCCTAGCGGCCGCTGCGTCCCTCGAACTGCCAGCGGCCTGAGCCGTCGCGGCAGCTCTCGAACTCGAAGCGCTGATAGTCACCATCCCGGTCATAGACCTCGGCATGGCCCGATGCGCAGGCCTGGCCATTGCGACGATAATGCCGCTCCGGGCGCACCACACCGCGGCGTCCGCTGTCGGGATTGTGCCAGTAGGCGGTGCGGTCATGGTCAAAGGCTTCATACTGGGCGTGCGTGAACTGGCCCCGGTCGCATTCGGTCCAATGACCACCGACCTGCGCCGTCAGGACCGGCGCTCCGCCGAGGCCGACACCAAGGCCCAGACCGCCACGACGGCGCGGCTGACAGGCATCACGGCGATAGCGGAACTCGTGCCGGTCATAACCGTGCTCGTAATAGCTGCGGTGATACTCATGGCCGGTGCTCTGGCCCTGGCTGTAGCCAAAGCTCCAGCTCGACTGGGCCGAGGCGGCTGGTGCCGCACAGGCGGCGAGACCGATGGCGGTCAGGGTGGCAATCTGTTTCAGGTTCAACATGGGATCCTCCTTCAAGATTGGCGGTGGATATGAGGACAACGCGCCGGCGCGGGGTTTTCTTCCACGCCGACGCAGATTGATCAGGCCGCGCGACCGCGCGACCGGGTCACTTCGCGGGCGGCGAGGATCAGTCCCAGGATCAACAGGGCCGCGATGCACAAGGGAAAGCTGTGCTCGGCCGCGTTGGACGCCAGCCGACTGAAACTGACCGACCGATTGGGCGCCGGGGCGGGAGCCGGCTGGCTC
>NZ_JBLWVH010000036.1:0-28568 GCF_048268525.1 Maricaulis sp.
GGCGCTCGCCCCGTGATGATCGACGCGCAGGCCCAGTTCGCCCTGCCAGGCGGCGATCATCGCGCCTTCCCATTCGACAAAGGCGCCGGTCCGGGTGATGTCGATATCGGGCAGGTTGTGCAGGTAGAAGTCCGCATTCATCGGATTGGTGATGGTAACGTCGTGGGCGGTGTCTGCATGATCGACCCCGGCCCGTAATTCGCCGCCCATGGCGGCGAGGGCGAGGGCGGCCGAGACGGTCCGGCTCTCGGCATAGGCAAATGTCTCGCGCCACATCATCGGTGATCCCGGCGCGGGGCGCAGGGAGAAATTGTTCATGCCATGACCGACATCGCTCCAGCTGGCCGCCAGATCCAGGCGGATCGTGTCGAAATCGCCGCGATAGGCAATCCGCGCGGTGTCGGTGTCGATGAAGCGGATATCCATGGAGAAGGGCGGATTGCCGGTCGGGCCGGTCTCGTTGCGGCGCAGGTCAACGGACAAGGTGTGCGGGCCCGAGCGCCAGCCGCCTCCAATACCGTAAACGGTGCGCTCATGCTCGCTGCCATGGATCGTGCCATAGGGCGTTTCACGATCATCGCCGGTCTCATGAGAGCCGAGGATATGAAAGCGGATGCTGTCATTGGACAGCCCGACAAGGCCGCCAATGGCGGTGCTGTCATCGGCTGACCGGGCGGTCAGGGTGAGGGCGTGGCTGAGACTGAACGCGGTCCCCTCGGTGAATGTGCTGGTGATCAGCGAGGCGTCGAAACCGCCGCCCAGGCCCGGCCCGTCACTGACCGGGCTGACACCGCGCGCAAACTCGATCCGCTCGACCAGGACGGACGGCGCGTAATGCAGAGGCGGATCCATCAGGTTGGGGCCGCCGGAGGCGATCATCTGGTCATTGACCCGGATATTCAGCCGCGATCCGAACAGTCCGCGATACTGGAGCTGGCCGGACAGGGCGCCATTGGCGAGCGCCGCTGCGCCCGGCAGTCGGGCGATGAGTTGGGTTGTGTCCGGCGCGGCGATGACAGGCTGTTCCTGCGGGTCGAGCTGGTCGCGCGTCGGGCTTTGCAGGCGCGGGGTGCTGACCGTGATGATGTCGGTCAGCGCGGTGTCGGTGGATTGGGCAAACGCCGTGGGAGCCAGCAGGGCCAGGCCGGCGGACGCAGCGAAAAAGGCGCAGCTGTGCTGCAGGGAGATACGGGACATGTAAACGCTCCAGGGCACACGCCGGCGACTGCCGGTCGGGCCGTTGATTCAGATGGGAATTGGCGGAATCAGAGCGTTGCTGGCGGGCCCCGGGCCGGCGGCCGGGCTCGTTGACGCGCGACATTGACCCGAGTGGTGCGGGTGGGTGTGGCGAGTGGTTGTTCATTGGATGGTGGGGGCAGGTCGGCGACTTGCGGCAGGGCCAGCAGCGACGCGGCCGCCGCAAAGGCGCAGTGCTGGGCCGTATTGCCGGTCTGCCCGTCATCTGGCTCTTCGCTAAGCTCGCCGCTTTCCAGGTCGAGCCAGCGTGTGATCGAGCCCTGGCCGGTACACAGGACAACGGCCAGCTGGCCATTGTCGCTGCGGTCGAGCATATAGCCGCGCGGGATGGCGGATTGCTGGACAGCCGCGATCACCGCGAGGACAAACAGCCACCGCGCGAAGATTCCCCGAGCATGTCCCAGATCCGACATCATGAGCCGCCGATAGCATCGGTCATGCCGACTGGCCATGCGGCAAATCACACCGCCCGGCCGTCAGGGGCGGCAATCCGTGAAGGCTTGCGACATGGATATCGACCCTGGTGCGGCGAGGCGCTAGCTTGCGGACATGTCGCACCAGATTGTCCACGCCCGATTGCTGTCGGCCTCGGCGCCGCTTTTTCCGGAGCTGGAAGCCGCGCTCCGACGCCTCGGACCGCTCGAACTGCCGCGGCGCAATGATCTGCCATTTCCTGACTACCTGTGCCGGGCGATCTCTGGCCAACAGATATCGGTCAAGGCGGCGCAGAGCATCTGGGGCCGGGTTGAGGCCAGTGCCGGTGCCAGGCCCTTGCTGGATCATTTCTGCCCGGAAAACACGGACACCTTGCGCGCTTGCGGCCTGTCCGGTGCCAAGACGCGCACCATCGTCACGATCGCCGAAACGCATCGCTCTGTCGGCCTCGATACCGAAGCCTTGAAAGCGATGTCCATCACGCAGCGGACCGAGCGCCTGACCGAAATCTGGGGCGTCGGCCAATGGACCGCCGACATGATGAATATCTTCTATTTCGGTGAGCAGGATGTGTGGCCGGATGGCGATGTGGCGGCTCGCAAGACCCTTGAGCGGCTGACCTCGAAGCGGCGCAAGACGGTGCGGACCGCCGCCATGTTCAAACCTTACCGGTCCTGGCTCGCCTACTATATGTGGGCGCACGTCGACGCGCCGCCGGATTGAACGGGCTGCCCATGAGGGAAGTGGGACATTGGCCGCCCCTGTCCCGGTGAGATTGCCTCCAAACGGCCTTATCTTGGCCGGGATCGGGTGGCTTGATGCGCGAATGACAAGACGCCTTCTCATCGATGCCGGCCTGTTCGCCGGCGGTTGGCTGCTCGGCTGGCTTCTCACCGACAGTGCCATGATTGGTTTCGCCGTGGCCGTGATCTTTTCCGGTGCAGCCGAAGGCGTGCAGGCCGCTGCCAGCCATGATGAGTAAGCACTTCACGGCGCGCTCGACATCCCATACCGCTCTCTCTAACGTCCGGCATGAACCCTTTTCAATCACGAGCCGCCACAGAAGCGGTCGTGAGCCTGGTCGATCTTAGAGGGGAGTTTCCCATGGCCGAACCCGATGTTCTCAAGGGGAAGCTGCGCCTGCCTGTCATCGGCGCGCCGCTTTTCATCATTTCCAATCCCGATCTCGTCATAGCCCAGTGCAAGGCGGGTATTGTCGGCTCGTTCCCGTCGCTCAATGCGCGGCCAGTGAGCCAGTTGGATGAGTGGCTGGACCAGATATCGTCCGAGCTCGAGAGCTATAACCGCGCCAATCCGGATGCGCCGGCGGCGCCGTTCGCGGTCAACCAGATCGTCCACCGATCCAACAACCGGCTCGAGGAAGACATCGCGCTTTGTGAAAAATACAAGGTCCCGGTCGTCATCACCTCACTCGGCGCGCGCGAGGAGGTCAACACGGCCGTGAAAAGCTGGGGCGGTATCACGCTGCATGACGTGATCAACCAGCGCTTTGCCCACAAGGCGATCGAAAAGGGTGCCACGGGCCTGATTTGTGTGTCGGCCGGTGCTGGCGGACATGCCGGTGCCTTGTCGCCGTTCGGCTTTGTTGCCGAAACCCGGGCCTGGTTTGACGGTCCGATCCTGTGTTCGGGCGCGATCTCGACCGGTGGCGGTGTTCTGGCCGCCCAAGCAATGGGCGCGGATTACGCCTATATCGGCTCGGCCTTCATCGCGACCGCCGAGGCGCGGGCCGAAGAGGCCTACAAGCAGGGCATCGTGGACGGTTCGGCCGAGGACATCATCTACACCAACCTGTTCACCGGTGTGCACGGCAACTATCTCAAGAAGTCGATCATCGACGCCGGGCTTGATCCGGACGCGCTGCCGGAAAGCGATCCGTCGGCGATGAATTTCGGCTCCGGCGGTGGCTCCAAGGCCAAGGCCTGGAAAGACATCTGGGGGTCTGGTCAGGGAATCGGGTCGGTCAAGGCCGTCCGTCCTGCCGCCGACTATATCGACCAGCTGAAGGCGGAATATGACGCGGCCCGGGCCCGTCTGCTCGGCTAGTTGCAATCACGCGAAACGATTTGAACCCCGTCTGGTGAAAACCTGGCGGGGTTTTGCGTGCGGGCTTTACGGCTGGCCGATCAGGCGTTTGAGCGGCGGGCCTCGGCACTGTCCAGCTGGTCAATGATGTCGGATGGGCGACTGAACAGGAGGGTCGGCGCCTGTGCCGCGAGTATGTCCGCGGTCGCAAAGCCCCAATCAACAGCACCGGAGGCGCAGCCGGCGTCCCGCGCCGCGTCGATGTCACGGACTTCGTCACCGACGCAAAGGGTTCGTGCGGGCGTGGTGCCGGCCCGCCCGATCACCTTGCGGAAAATGGACGCCTTGCCGAACAGGGCGGCACCGCAGGCAAACTGGCTGAAGTGACCGGATAGTTGCTCGCCGAGCACAGCGCGCACGGCTGTCTCACCATTCGACGACACCACGGCGAGGTCCACCTGACGCGCGACCAGCTCCCCGATCAGGTCACGGATGCCGTCGAACAGGTGGATCTTGTCGACATTTTCGGCGGCGCGAGCGCGAACATCGGCGGCAATGAAGGGGAGTTTCCAGGTCGGGATGGACAGCTCGTCCATGATCGCCTTGGGCGTCAGCCCGCGCAGGGCTTCCGCTTTCTCGGCGCAGATCGGGGCAAGGCCATGCTTGTCGACCAGGTCCGGCAGTTCGCCCCGGAACCAGGTCAGGCTGTCGGCCAGGGTTCCGTCGAAATCGAAGATGACCAGATCATAGCGGTTCGACACGTGCACTGTCCCCATATCGCCGCGCTTGTCCGGCGGCTTGATCGTCACAGGCTTTCCGATTCTTGTGACAGTTGCACGCTGTAACCGTGACAGCCCGAAAAGCAAAGGGGCGGACATCTTGCGATGCCCGCCCCGATGACTTTGACATGGGTCTTGTCGATCAGGCCTTGAGCCAGTCCGGCTTGACGCAGGGCAGGCCGAGATCGTCGGCGACCAGCTGGTGGCAGACTTCGCCTTCGGCGGTCGTCAGGCCTTCGCGCAGGTGGGCATTTTCGTTGATCGCCCGCTTGGTGCCCTTGTTGGCGATTTCCAGGCCCAGCGGCAGGGTCGCATTGTTGAGGGCCAGCGTGGACGTGCGGGCATAGGCTCCCGGCATGTTGGCGACGCAGTAGTGGACCACGCCGTCGATGATGTAGGTCGGGTCGTCATGCGTGGTGGCCTTGGAGGTCTCGAAGCAGCCGCCCTGGTCGATGGCGATGTCGACGAGCACAGCACCGTCCTTCATCTCCTTGAGCATGTCGCGCGTCACCAGTTTCGGTGCCGCGGCGCCCGGGATCAGCACGGCGCCGATGACGACATCGGCTTCACGCACGGCATCCTGAAGGGCTGCCTGGGTCGAGTAGGCGGTCTTTACGGCGCCGGAAAATTGTTCGTCCAGCTCGGCCAGGCGGCGGTTGGAGCGATCGAACACGGTAACGTCAGCGCGAGCACCGATCGCCATCTCGGCAGCATGGGTGCCGGCGACGCCGCCACCGATGATCACCACCTTGGCCGGCAGAACGCCAGGCACGCCGCCCAGCATGGTGCCGCGACCGCCCTGGGCCTTCATCAGGCAATGAGCCGCAACGGAGACCGACATGCGCCCGGCAACCTGGCTCATCGGGGTGAGCAGGGGCAGGCGACCGTCCCGATCGGTGACGGTTTCGTAGGCAATCGACAGGCAGCCCGACTTGCGCAGACCTTCGGCCTGGACCGGATCGGCGGCGAGGTGGAGATAGGTGTAGAGCGTGTGGTGGGGCTTCAGCATCGCCGTTTCGGACGGCTGGGGCTCCTTCACCTTGACGATCATTTCCGCCGCATCGAAGACAGCCGCCGCGTCCGGCAGGATGGAGGCTCCAGCGGCGATGTAGTCATCATTGCTGAATCCAATGCCTTCGCCGGCATTGGTTTCGACGACGACCTCGTGTCCGTGGCGCACGAATTCCGCGACGCTGTTCGGCGTCAGGCCAACCCGGTATTCGCGGACTTTGATTTCTCTGGGTACCCCGATACGCATGATCATCCCTCAAGGGCTAGGCAGTGCGCTACTTTCTTCGATAGTCTTGATCGGAAAGCGGCCTGCGCGATTGAAATTGACAACTCTGGCCGATTGTTGTGAATTATCGTGCAACATTCGGTGTTAATGGCGATGTATATACCAACTATTCGCGATAATCCAGAATGATATGCGGAATATTACGTTTTGATCGGGAGGGTGTGCCTTGCGCCTTGATAGTGTTGATATCTCCATCCTAAATCGCCTGCAGGAGCAGGGGCGGTTGACGAATGCCGAGCTCGCCGAGCGGGTCGGCCTGTCGGCTTCAGCCTGCCATCGGCGGGTCAAGGCGCTGGAAGGGGCCGGGATCATCGATCGCTATGTGGCGATCCTGTCGGAACTCGCCCTGGGCCGGGGCATCACCGTCTATGTCCAGGTCACGCTGGACAATCAGAAGCGAGACACGCTGGTCGCGTTTGAAGAGGCCGTCGAGCATGTACCGGAAGTGATGGAATGCTATCTCATGAGCGGTGATGCGGACTATCTGGTTCGCGTGCTGGTGCGCGATGCCAATGATTACGAGCGCGTCCACCGCGAAGTCCTGTCGAGCCTGCCGGGCGTGACGCGCCTGGTCTCCAGTTTTACCATCCGCCGGGTTTTCTCGCGTACCGCCATGCCGGTGCCGAACGAGGTTCATGTTCCTTGAGAGGCTTGCCTACCGGCGGGCCGGAGACTAAGTCGGCGCCATGACCGATGATCGCTACGACAATCTGGGACAGCTGGGGACAACGACCCCGCTGCCCGACAATCCGGAAACGGCCGCGCTGGAGCGCGTCGCCAATCCTTGCGACGCCCCCTACATGACACGTTTCGTGTGCCCGGAGTTCACCTCGCTGTGTCCGGTGACCGGCGCGCCGGACTTTGCCCATCTTGTGATCGACTATGTTCCGCGAAACTGGATCGTCGAGAGCAAGTCACTGAAGCTCTACCTGGGCAGCTTTCGTAATCATGGCGCCTTCCACGAGGCCTGCACGACCGGCATCGGCCAGCGCCTCGTGAAGGAAATCGATCCGGTCTGGCTGCGCATTGGCGGCTACTGGTATCCGCGGGGTGGAATCCCGATCGATGTCTTCTTCGCCACCGGCGACCCGCCAAAAGGTGTGTGGATCCCGGATCAGGACGTGCCGGGCTATCGCGGTCGCGGCTGATCAAATTTCACAGCCAGGCATAAAGAAAAAGGGCGCTACCGGCTGGCAGCGCCCTTTCTCTAGACCGAGATCCGGGGGGTCAGAAGTCGGCCTGGATGCGGAACTGGAGTGAGTCGCTGCTCTCTGTGAACGTGGGGGCATTCATGTTGGCGGCTACGTAATTGGCCATCACCCGCAAGTTGTCGTGCAGATACCAGTTGGCGCCGACCGTCGTTGAACGGATGCGACCGAGGTCGGCATCGGCGAGGTCGCTGATGTCGTGGCGAACGGCCAGCTCGAAAGCTCCATGCCCGCCGTCTAGCACGCTGCTGGCAGGGCGCAGGCGACCGAATGTTCCGCCGGATTCCTTGTAAGGGCGGGCCTCGCCGGTCAGGATCCAGCCGGCTTGCAACATGCCGCTGTCGAAGCTGGGCGAACCGGCCGGTCCGTCGATGGACAGGCGGGCAAACTCGCCGTGAAGGTGGAACGGGCCGCGGATGGCTGCGAGTTCGAGGCCGACAAAGTCAGAATTTTCAGCCGTGCCAAGCAGGGCTCCGGCGCGATAGTCGGCTGCAGCGAAGCGGTTGCTCAGATGGGCTTGCGGGTAGACCCGCAGGCGGGTGCCGCCGTCATGATCGGTCCGGCGCCAGGAAGTGCCGACGTGCCAGCGGGTGTCGTCAACGACCGTTGACCAGGTGACGCGCGCGGCAATGGCGCTGGATTCATCCACTTCGCGGAAAGCGAAATTGTCGTCCATGGCGCCGCCGAACACGCCGGCGCTGGCCGTGAACCCGTTACCCGACCAGTCATAGGCAATGCCGATCCGCCGGCCCAGACCGAACAGGTCGGTAGCGATGCCACGTTCCATGAAAGTCGAGTAGCGCGAGGATGTCTGTTCCTCGAGCGAGTTCATGGTCTTGAAATGGCCGATGCGGATCCGGCCCTCGGGCAGGTTGATGGCCAGGAGGACATCATTGGGCTTGGCGTTCTCGCTCTCGAAATCATACTCGACAACGAATTTGACTGGCCCGTGTTCTATCTCGAAGCCCAGCCGGGCTGTCCGAAATTCGTCACGGTCGGCGGGGGAGGCAGCGTTGGGACTCGACCAGTCGATATCGGCGAGATCGTAATAGACTCGGCCGCGCAGCCTGATTGAGGTCTCGCCATCCGCGCTGTCCCAACGTGGTGCCGGAGAGAAGCTGAAACCACCCTCACGGGCCCGGGCTTCGGTGGATGCGAGACAGGCGAGCGCCGAGGCCGCTGTCAGGATCAAATATTTCATGGTGATCTTCTTCCGGATTGATCAGGCGGCGCGAACCTGGTCGAGGAAGCTGGCCAGCGCGTCCTTCAGACGTTCCGCGTCCGCCGAGACGCCCTGTGCCGCCGTCAACACTTCTCCGGCACCGGCATCGGTGTCGCGGACATTGGTCGACAGGGCGGAAATGCTTTCGGTGACCTGGGACGTGCCCGCCGCCGCTTGCGAGACACTGCCGGCAATCTCCCGGGCCGCTGCGTCTTGCTGCTCGATCGCCGAGGCAATCGCGGTGGTGCTTTGGGAGACCCGGTCGATCGTTGTGACCATGGACCCGATTGCGGTAATCGCGTGGTCGCCACTTTTCTGGATCGACTCGATCTGGTCGGCGATCTCCAGTGTCGCCTTGGCAGTCTGGTCGGCCAGGGCCTTCACTTCCGACGCCACGACCGCGAACCCCTTGCCGGCATCGCCGGCCCGCGAGGCCTCGATGGTTGCATTCAGCGCCAGCAGGTTGGTCTGCTCGGCGATGGACTGGATCAGGGTGACCACATCGCCAATCTTGACGACGGCATCGCCCAGGCCGGAGACCGTCGTGCGGGTGACATCGGCTTCCTGGACCGCGTCGCTGGTCAGGGTGCGCGACTCGGTCACCTGGCGGTTGATCTCCTGGATAGAGCTGGTCAGCTCTTCTGCAGCAGAGGCGACGGCCTGGGTGTTGGCGGAGGTCTCCTCGGCGGCACTGGCAACAATCGACGACCGTTCGTCGGACTGCTGGGCGGCTTCGCGCAGGCGACCGGCGACATCGATCATGGCCGTCGAGGCGGTCGTTACATCATTGGCGATGCTGCCGACGCTGGCGTCGAATTCATCGGCCATTTCATTGAGGATCCGACGCTTCTCCTCCGCCGCGCGTTGCTCGGCGAGCTTTTGTTCCTCGCGCAGCCGATCGATCTCGATCTGGTTGTTCTGGAACACGAGTACGGCACCGGCCATCTTGCCGATCTCGCCACCCTGCGCGGTCGCGGGAATGGTGCCGTCAGTTTTGCCGTCGGCGAGTTGTTGCATGGCCTGGGTGAGCCCCTTGATCGGCGCTGCGATCGAGTTGCCGACCAGCCAGCACAACAGGCCCGCGATCAGCGCAATGCCGATCACCATGGCCAGCGTCAGCATACGGATGCGGCTGCGCTCCGCGTCCAGTTCGGCTATTGCCGCCCGTCCTTCGGTTTGCGCCTGATCGAGTATCAGGTCGAAATCCGGGGACATCTGGCTGAAAATGTCCGACAGCCGGCTGACGGTTTCGGCATTCGCAAGGTCGCCTTCAGCCCAGGCATGGAAGTCGCGGGCGTAGGCGTTCATCAGGCCGCGGATTTCGGTCACATCGGCGGCCGGGTAGTCTCGTTGTGCAAGCAGTTCGGCAAATTCGGCCTGGCGCGCGTCGAAGGACTCGATATAGCGGGCGGTTCCGCGCAGCATGAAATCCTTCTCGTGCCGCCGCAACATCAGCATCAACACGGTCAGTTCGGCATCATTGAAATCGGCGAGACGCTGTTCTGCCGTTCTGACCGAAGAGCGGAGTGCCCCTTGGAGGCCGCTTTCGTGGGTCAGCCCAAGTTCGGTCCGCTCCGCCACGACTGCCGCAAAGGTGTCGCGATGCAAGGGCAGGTTGGTGGTCAGGCGCTCGCGGGCCTGCGCAATCTCGGCTGGGGTTTCCAGCGCCTGGAGTTGGGCAAGACGGGTCGCCACCTCGCTCGCATCGGCTTCATACCGGTCCAGATAGCTGGCATCATAACGAAGCAGGAAATCCTTCTCGCGGCGGCGCATCTGCAGGGCGCCGACTTCAATTTCCAGTGCCAGCCTTTCGACCTCGGCGTAGTTGGCCTGTCGGGCCAGGGCACGGGTCGTGGCGGTGTCGCTGTACCACAACGTTGCCGCAAGGGAGATCAGTGTGAAGGCGATCAATGCCCCCAGAATTCCGACCCGTGCATAAATGGAAAGTGAGCTCAGCCCGCGCATTGTCATTCCTCCGGCGAGACGCGCCCGAACGCGTCTTCGCTTGATAGCTATCTTGAACGTGGCCGCTCCATACCCTCGCGCGTTTTCAGTGTGACAGTTTTATGTAATTTCGATTTGTTAGGAGGATGTTAGGGAAAGTCGTCCGTTGATAATTCCGGTTTTCCCGAAATGACCGCGCCCGGTTGCCAGCGTGGCCACGGTCGACAGGTCAGGCGCGACCTGCCGGGCCATGGCGCGGGCGCCTGTGGTCTTTCATGTCCCGATTTCAACCTGGACGCGGGCGTTCGATTGACCGCAGTCCGGCGGCGCGTGCGGCTGCCGCAACCTGCCTGCGGGGGCCGGGTTTGGTCAGCCGCCGATTCGGCTCATCGCGGGAGACCAATGGTCGATCCGGGCGCTGGGGCGGGCTCGCTCGACCGGCTGGTCGGTGACGCTGCCGATATAGACAAATCCGGCGATACGCTCGCCCGACTTCAAGGCGAGTGCTGCCTTTACCTGATGGTCGAATGCATACCATTCGGTCAGCCATTGCGCGCCGAATCCCATGGCCGAAGCCGCGATCAGGAGGTTCTGGCAGACAGCACCGGCCGACAGGATCTGCTCCCATTCCGGGACCTTGTGCCGTTCCGTGACGCAAGACACCACGGCGATCACCAGAGGGGCCCGAGTCAGCCGTTCGGCCTCGAAACTTATCTGTTCGGCGGTCGCGTCCGGCGTAGTGTCGGTAAAGGCATTCGCGAGGATATCACCGAACTCCGCCCGGGCAGCCCCTTCAAACACGATGAACCGCCAAGGGGCCAACTTGCCATGATCGGGCACTCGCGCCGCGATCCCGAGCAGGTGATTGCGCTGTTCCGGAGATGGCCCGGGCGCGGCCATGGTGATCGCTGTCGCCGAGCGTCGCCGGGTCAGGAGGGCAATGGTATCCGGACTCCCATGGCACGGCGACAGGCGCTCGCCGGGTGCGGGAAATGGCGGAAACGGGGTATCATTCATTATGATGCCTGACCTGCTGGCTGCGAGACTATCTTTGACCTTGATGGTCCGTGGTCGGTATACCTGTTGATGGGGACTGCACGCAAAATGAGTTCGTTGGGGATACGTATCAAGTATGAACGCTGAAATCGCCATTGAAGACGACACGCCGGCTGACCGCCGCCGCCGCAAGGTGCGCGAGGCCATCATCGACGCCGCCGAAACCATCTTCACCTCGGAAGGGGAGGAGGGGATTTCGATGCGCCGCCTGGCGGAAGCCATCGATTACTCGCCGGCTGCCATCTACAAGTATTTTGCGTCCAAGGACGATCTGTTCACGGCGATCCGCGAGATGTTCTTCGAGCGTCTTCTCGCCCGAATTCACGCGGCGATGGACGAGGGCGGTGATACCGGCTCGCTCTGTGCCCGCTGCATGCGTGCCTATGTCGAGACTGGCATGGAAGAGCCCAATCACTACATGATGGCCTTCTCTCCGTCGGTGACGGCCAAGCCGCACCTGCATGATGAAAAGGAAGTGGCGTTCGAGGCCGAGGAAAAGCTGGTCGACATGATCCAGGCTGGTCAGGCGGAAGGCGCGTTCCGGGAAGTTGACGCCCATGTGGCCTCGAAGAGCGTCTGGGCCAGCCTGCACGGTCTGACCATGTTGATCGTCTGTATCGACGACTTCCCCAATGGCATGCCGCGGTCCGAGCACGTCACCGCCGATGCGGTGATCGACCTGCACATGGACATGATCATGCGCGGGCTCACCAAAACCGAATAATTGGTATTCGAATAAATGTGAACAGCGTTCACTTTCCAAACGACATTTAGTGGCCTATATCCTCGTCAGTGACAGGACGAGGATGCTCACATGTCTCTTTACAAGCGGCGCCTAGGGGCCGGATCCGCGGTTGCGCTGGCGGCCTTGCTGGTTGCCATTCTGGTATTCGGTGTGACCGCCCTGCGGGCCGAGGCGAACTTGGTGGCTGCGGCTCCGACGCCGATCAGCGTGTCGGTGATCACAGCGACCCATGACCCGCAGGCCAGTATCGCCGAATTCTTCCCGGGCCTGATTTCGGCCCGTCGTCAGAGCGCGCTCGGGTTCGAGCGCGCCGGGCGGATCGAGCGCGTCCATGTTGATGTTGGCGACCGCGTTGTCGCCGGGGATGTCCTGGCCCGACTCGACATCCGGTCGGTGGAAGCGCAGATCGCCGCTGCCGAAGCGCAAACCGCCGAGGCCGCCGCCCAGACAGCCCTGGCCAGCGAGACCGAGAGCCGGCAAGCCCAATTGCTGGAGCGTGGGCATATCTCCCAACAAAGGTTCGACGAGGTCCGGACCTCGACCCGGGCCGCCCTGGCGCGCCAGAACGCTGCCGCTGCTGCTGCCGACGCCCTTCGCGTGCAACTCGACCTCTCCGTGATGACCGCGCCCTTCAATGGTGTGGTGACGGCGCGTCGTGCTGATGAGGGGGCCATCGCCTCTCCGGGCCAGCCCCTGCTCGAGCTGGTCGAGCTCGACCAGCTGGAAGTCAATGTGGGGCTGCCGCAATCGGTTGCTGCCAGCTTTCAGCCCGGTGACACCGTCCAGTTCGCGGTCGACGGCAACAACGCCTCGCTGAGTGGCCGGTTCCGGGCGTCCTCCAGCGTCGTCGACCGCCAGACCCGGACCGTCACCGCAGTTTTCGACCTGGAGGCCGACCAGGCTGTCGCCGCCGGGCAGATCGCCCGACTGTCAGTGCAAACAGCAATCGGAACTGACGGATTCTGGGTCCCGACCGCCGCCCTGGCGGAAGGCCGGCGCGGATTGTGGTCCGTCTATGTCCTCGCCCCGGACGCACACGATACCTACCGGCTCGAGCCGCGCGTCGTCGAAACCGTACGGGTCGAAGCCGAACGGATTTATGTCCGCGGTGCGGTGGCCGATGGCGAGTTGTTGCTCGCATCCGGTTTGCAGCGGATCACGCCTGGCCAGATCGTCATTCCCGCGACGCGTGAGGACGCGGTCCGATGAGCACGCTGTTTTTCCGCTACTCACGCCTGACGGTGCTGGCGGTCATCTTGCTGGTCGCGGCGGGCCTTGGCGCCCTGCTTACGCTTGGCCGCCAGGAAGATCCGTCCCTGACCGAACGCTTTGGCCTCGTCGTGACGGCCTTCCCGGGCGCCTCAGCGGAGCGCGTCGAAGCTTTGGTGACCGAGCCGTTGGAAAACGCGATCCATGAGCTGGCCGAGATCAATGACACCAGTTCGACGTCGCAGTCCGGCGTCTCGATCATCCACTTGCAGATCCGCGAAGACCTGAACGCCACCGAAGTGGACCAGGCGTGGACGCAAATTCGCGAGCAGGTGGAAAGCGTCCGCCCGACCCTTCCGCCGGGCGTGGTCGCGCCGGATGTGCGGCGCCAATATCTCGGTGCCGCGACCATGATTGTCTCGCTCAGCTGGGGCGAGGCAGGTGCCGAAAACCCGGCGATCCTGTCGCGCCTGGCGACCGATCTGGAGTCCCGACTGCGGAATATGGACGGCACCGAGGAAACGGCGGTTTTTGGTGAAGTCGAAGAAGAAATCCGCATTCTTGCCGATCCCGACACGCTGGCTGCCCTCGGGCTGAGCATGGCCGATCTGGCCCGCCTGACCGCCAGCGCCGATGCCAAGTCACCAGCGGGAGAGCTGCGAGCGGGCGGTGTCGATCTCAATGTGGAAATCGCCGGCGAGTTTGATGGCCTGGACCGGATCCGGTCGATCGCGCTGGGCGAAGGTCCTGATGGCGGTTTCATTCGGGTCGGCGATGTGGCTGACGTGGAGAAGGGCGCCCGGTCGCCGGTTGATGCCTTGGCAACCACGGATGGCCGCCGCGCGGTCTTTGTTGCGGCCTATCTGCAACCCGAGCTGCGCGTCGATCACTGGTCCGAGGCCGCCGACGCGGTTGTCGCCGATTTCGCGGCATCGGTACCTGGCGTGCAGGTCGAGACGATCTTCCGGCAGGCTGACTATGTGGACAGCCGATTGAGCGGGCTGGCCCGTGATCTGGGCTATTCGGCCCTGATTGTCTTCGCCGTCCTGTTCCTGATGATGGGCTGGCGCGCAGCCTTGATCGTCGGCTCTGCGCTGCCGCTGACCGTGCTGGCCGTGATGCTGTTGACCAGCCTCTATGACGAGCCGCTGCACCAGATGTCGGTGACCGGGCTGGTGGTCGCGCTCGGTCTGCTGATCGACAATGCAATCGTCGTGGTCGACGAATACAGGCTGATGCGGGGCCGCGGTGCCGGTCCGCTTGATGCCCTCGACCGAGCCTTGCGGCACCTGTTCGCACCGCTTCTCGCTTCGACCCTGACCACCGTCTTCGCCTTTGCGCCGATTGCGCTGATGCCCGGAGCCGCCGGTGAGTTCATTTCGATGATCGGGATCTCGGTGATCTTTGCCGTGGTCGCTTCCTTCGTGCTGGCGATGACCGTCGTCGGAACATTCGCAGCCTGGTTCGATGATCCGGCCATCACCGGTGCTGGCCCGAAACGCTTCTGGCGCCATGGAATGGGTGCCGGTCCGCTCGCCGCTCCGTACCGGGCTGTCCTGGACGCCGTGACCCGACGCCCCTGGACCGGGCTTGTGGGTGGTCTGCTCCTGCCGATTGCCGGCTTTGTCGCCGCTTCGACCCTGCCGATGCAGTTTTTCCCGCCAACCGATCGCGACATGTTCCAGCTGTCGCTGGAATTGCCGTCTTCGACCTCGATCGATGAAACCCGGCGCCAGACCGAGCGAGCCACGGCGCTGATCGAGTCGTATCCGGGTGTCGAGCGTGTCTCCTGGGTGATCGGCGAGAGTGCACCACGGACCTATTACAATGTGGTCGGCAACAAGTCGGGCGTTTCCAGCTATGCCGCCGGCTTTGTGCACATGGCGTCGCCTGAAGCCACCGCGCGGATCCTGCCGGACCTGCAGCGCCGTGTGATGTCGGAATTCCCCGACGCCCGCCTGTTGACCCTGCCGTTCGAGCAGGGGCCACCGATCCCGGCGCCGATCGAATTGGTGCTGGTCGGGCCGGAACTGTCCGAGCTGAACCGGCTCGGCAATGAAATCCGTGCCGTGCTGGCGCGCACCCCGACTGTCACCCATACGCTGGCCCTGTTGGAAATGGGCGAGCCGGTGGCCCGCATCATGGCCGATGAGGCCGCAGCAGAACTTGCCGGAATTCGTCTCGATGACCTCGCCAACCGGTTGCGGGGCGAATTGGACGGCGTTGTAGGCGGAAGCGTGCTGGAAGGTGTCCAGGAATTGCCGGTTCGGGTCATTGCCCGTGACTCGCGGCGTTCCAGCCTGTCAGCCGTTTCCGCCTCTCCTCTTGCGACACCGGGACAGGACATCCTGTCATCACCGATGGCCGCGCTGGGAGAAGTCGTGCTGGCGCCACAAGTGGCCGGAATTCCCCATGAGAATGGCCGCCGCGTCAACACGATCTATGGATATCTCGACCCATACACCTTGCCGGCGCCGGCGCTGGAGCATTTCTTTGCGGCGCTCGACGAGGCGGGAATCGTCCTGCCGCCGGGCTATGAGTTGCAGATCGCCGGCGAGGCCGCCGAGCGCGGCAATGCGATGGCTGGACTGCTCGGCACCGCCTTGCCGCTGCTGGTCCTGATGATCGGCTCCGTCGTGCTGGCCTTCAACTCATTCCGCTATGCCGGGGTGATTTTCATCGTCGCCTTCCTGTCGGTCGGCTTGGCCATGTTCGGCGTGTGGGCCTTCGGGACCCCGCTCGGCTTTAACGCCATAGTCGGCTCGATGGGACTGATGGGGCTGTCGATCAACGGAGCCATCGTCGTCCTGTCGGCGCTGCGGGCCAATCCGGCCGCGATGGCGCTGGAGGCTGGCGCAGTGCAGGCGACGGTGGTCGATGCTACGCGGCACATCATCTCGACCACGCTGACCACGATCGGGGGGTTCATTCCGCTCATCCTGTCCGGCGACAGCTTCTGGCTGCCCTTTGCCGCGGCAATGGTCGGCGGTGTCGCCGGGTCAGCGCTGCTGGCCCTGGTGTTCGCGCCTGCGGCCTTCACCTTCCTGACCCGCCTGTCGGAGAAAAAGCGCCGTCTTGCCGATGCCCTGCAACGCGAGCAGGCCCGGAGAGAGGCGGCGCACTTGCCCGGTCTGGCCGAACACGCCTAGCCCTAGATCGGCATTCAACAAGGATGAAGGTGCAGCATGACCCGGATGCGTGGCCCGTGGACAGTGCATGATGACCGTGAGGTCTATCGCAATGACTGGGTGAGTGTGACCGAGCATGCGGTCACCCGTCCGGACGGGAAGCCGGGGATCTATGGTGTGGTCGGGTTTGCCAACTACGCCCTGGCGATCCTGCCTGTCCTCGCTGATGGCCGCATTGTCCTGGTGGGGCAGCATCGCTTCCCGCACGACCGCTATAGCTGGGAAATTCCGGAAGGCGGTGGTGCCCTGGATGCCGACCCTCTCGACGGCGCTGTTCGCGAATTGCGCGAAGAGACGGGATACCAAGCGACAAGCTGGCGCGAGGTGCTGCGCATGGATCTGTCCAACTCGGTCACCGATGAGACCGCGATCGGCTATCTGGCCACCGGCCTGGTGCCGGGCGAGGCCGAACCGGAGGGGACCGAAGACCTGCTCACGCGGGAACTACACTTTTGTGATGCGCTCGACGAGGTGGTCTCGGGTCAGATTACTGACGCCTTGACGGTGGCGATGCTGTTCAAGGCATACTACATGGCCCGGGAGGGTGAGCTGGACGCCGATCTGGCCGCTGCCATGCTGGATCAAGGCGCGAGGAGAGCGTGATGTCACTCAGCCAAGTCGAAGAACCTGTCGAAGCCCGGACCGGCATCGAGTCCATCTGGGCACGGCTGCGTGTCGAAGCTGCGTCGGCGGCCGCCGAGGAACCAATCCTCGCCAGCTTCCTGAACGCCGCCATTCTGCGTCACGACAAGTTCTCGGGAGCCCTGGCCTACCGTATCGCCGCCAAGCTGGCCGATGCCCAGCTGGACTCGATGCTGGCTCGGGACGTCGCCGAGGAAGCGTTGGCCGGTGATCCGGACATTGTCCAGCAGGCCGCTGCCGACATGATTGCCATCGACGAGCGCGACCCCGCCTGTCTTTCCCTGTTGCAGCCCTTCCTCTACTTCAAGGGTTATCACGCCCTGCAGGCCCACCGGGTGGCGCACTGGCTCTGGAATGAAGGCCGTCAGACGCTGGCCTTCCACCTGCAAAGCCGGGTCGGCGAACGTTTCGGCCTTGATATCCACCCGGCCGCCCGGATCGGTCGGGGTGTCATGCTCGATCATGCGACCTCGGTCGTGATCGGCGAGACGGCCGTTGTGGGCGATAATTGTTCGATCCTGCATGAAGTGACCCTGGGCGGTACGGGGGCGGCCCATGAAGACCGTCACCCGAAGATCGGCAAGGGCGTCCTCATCGGGGCCGGCGCACGGGTGCTGGGCAATATCACCGTCGGGGATGGTGCCCGCATCGCAGCCGGATCGGTCGTGCTGAATCCGGTTCCTGCTGGCTGCACCGTTGCCGGTGTGCCGGCCAAGATCGTCGGCAGTTGCTGTGACGAGCCCGCGAAGAGCATGGACCAGAGCCTGCCCCAAGGCTCCGGCTGAGCGCGCATCGTATGCGTTTCGGCATCGTGCTCGGTCAGCATCTGACTGGACGTGCCCCCCCTGCATGGGGTTAGTTGGCGCCGACTTCGAATCCCCCGACCGGAGAATGATCCCGTGAACAAGAACATGACCATGCTGGAAGCTGCCAAGCTCCAGATGTTCCTGCAGGCCAAGCTCAACCCGGAGATGGTCGTGCAGTGTCGCAACCGTCCTGATGAGTGCGCCGAAATCCATATTGGCGATGAGTGCCTCGGCGTCGTCGCCAAGATCATCGATGAGGGCGAGACCTCATACTCGTTTGAAATCACCATCCTGGATATCGACCTGGAAGATCTTTGAGCGAAGTAACGTCTCCTGTCCTCGAGGTCCGCAATGTCTCCAAGACCTATGCGGGCCAGGTCGAGGCCGTGCGGGGCGTCTCGCTCACGGTTGAGAAAGGTCAGCTCCTTGTCCTTGCGGGGGCATCGGGGTGTGGCAAGACCAGCCTGCTGAAAATGATCAACCGCCTCGAGGAGCCCTCAGGCGGTTCGATCATGTTTGGGGGCAAGGATATTGCCGGCGAGGACGCAGTCGCGTTGCGCCGCCGCATCGGCTGGGTCATGCAGGGCGACGGGCTGTTTCCCCATATGAGTGTCCGCCGCAATGTCGGGCTGATCCCGGCCATGGCCGGGCAGGATGCGGCCCGGGTCGAATTGCGGGTCCGCGAGATGCTGGACATGGTGCGTCTCGACCCGCACGAATTCGGTGGCCGTATGCCGGGTGAACTGTCCGGCGGTCAGCGACAGCGGGTCGGGTTCGCCCGCGCCCTGGCCGGGCGCCCCGAACTGGTCCTGATGGACGAACCTTTCAGCGCCCTTGACCCGATCACACGCGACGCGTTGCAGCAGGATTTCAGGGATTTGCAAGGCGAACTCGGCTTTGCGGCCGTCATGGTAACCCATGACATGGCCGAAGCCCTGATCATGGCCGACGAGGTCGCGGTGATGCGTGACGGCCGCATCATCCAGCAAGGCGCGCCGCATACATTGATGCACGCGCCGGCCGATGATTATGTGTCCGACCTGCTTGAAACGCCGCGTCGCCAGATGCGGGCCATCGCGGAGCTAGCGCAGTGAGCAGCAATCTCGCCGAGCGCTGGGCTGAACTGCCGGACCTTCTTGCCGGACACATGTTGTTGTCGCTGGCGGCCATCCTGGTCGGCCTGTCGATCAGCCTGCCGCTGGGGATACTGGCCGCATCCAGACCCCGCCTGGCGGCGGTCGTGCTCAACGCGGCCAGTGTTGTCCAGACCATTCCCGGCCTCGCCCTGTTGGCCCTGATGGTGCCGCTTCTGGGCGGGATGATCGGTTATGCGCCAGCCTTCCTGGCGCTGATGCTCTATTCGATCCTGCCGATCCTGCGGAACACGATTGTCGGGCTTCAGGGCCTTGATCCGGTTGTGCGCGAGGCTGCCCGCGGCATCGGCATGACGCCGCGTGAACAGCTGTGGCAGGTAGAGCTGCCGCTGGCCTTGCCAGTCATTGTCGCCGGATTGCGCACGGCGGTGGTTTGGGTGGTTGGCGCGGCGACGCTGGCAACGCCGGTCGGAGCCTCCAGCCTGGGCAATTACATCTTTGCCGGCCTGCAGACCCGCAATTGGCTGTCTGTCCTGTTCGGCTGCCTGTTTGCCGCCGGGCTGGCGATCGCGCTGGACCAGATAATCCGCCTGCTGGAAGTCGCCGCCCGGGACCGCCGCAAGGGGCTGGCGGTCGGTGTCGGCGTCGCGCTTTCGGCGCTGGTCGTCATCACCATCGCACCGCGCTACGTGCCGGCCGCTGTGTTCCGGGGGGCTGGGCCGGTCGTGGCGGTTCAGGTCGGGGCCGACACTCTTGCCGATCAAACTGTTGTGGTTGGCGCCAAGGCTTTCACCGAGCAATACATTCTTGGTTCATTGATGCAGACGCGTCTGGAAGCGGCCGGCGCTCGCGTAGAGCGTCTCGACAATCTGGGTTCGACAATCGCGTTTGATGCCCTGCGCACGGGCGAGATCGACGTCTATATCGACTATACCGGCACGATCTGGGCGACGGTGATGAACCGTCCCGAGCCGATCAACCGCAATGCGATGCTCGCCGAGATGACCGGCTGGCTGTACGCCGAACATGGTATTCTGGCGCTGGGCGGGCTGGGATTTGAAAACGCCTACGGGTTTGCCATGGCCCGCGACCGGGCCGAAGCGCTGGGCGTTGACAGCCTCGCCGACCTTGCGGCCCGGGCCGAAAATATGAGTGTCGGCGGCGATGCGGAGGTCTTTTCCCGGCCCGAATGGGTGAACACTCGCGACCGCTACGGCCTCGGAGCGATGCAAACCCGCGCCATGGATGCCGCCTTCATGTATGGCGCGGTCCGGGACGGCCAGGTCGACATGATCTCCGCCTATACGACTGACGGCCGCATTGCGGCGTTTGACCTGCTGGTCCTCGCCGACCCGCTCGCGGTGTTGCCGCCCTATGACGCGGTGATCCTTCTGTCGCCCGATGCGGCGGCCAACCCGGCCTTGGTCGAGGCGTTGTCCGGCCTGATTGGTGCGATCGACAGTGAAGCGATGCGTGAGGCCAATCGCCTTGTCGATCTGGATCGTCAGACGCCGGACCAGGCGGCAGTCTGGCTGTCGGACCAGTTGTCGGCCGGTGCGGGAGACAATCAATGAGTGGCTATGTCGGTGCTGGCCGTCTTCAGGACGGCGAATGGTTGATGCGCGCCTGCATGGTGCTCAACAAGGACCTGCCGCTCGGGGCCGAGCCCTATACCGAAATGAGCCAGTTGAACCGGATCTGGGCGACCCAGTCAGCGGAATTTGACCGGCTGCTCGCCCTGATCGACCCGGAAGGTGATATCGACCAGTCCATTTTCCCGGTCCTGGCTTTCTTCGATCCGTCGGAAGGCTGGCCACTGGATATCATCCTGGCGGCGATGGCCGCGCTGGGCGTGTGGTTGTTCCTGCCGGACTGGTATGGCGTGGCCGAATACCTGGCCTATCTGCTGATCGCTGCCTTCGTGGCGATCCAG
Organism: Maricaulis sp.; assembly: GCF_048268525.1. Lineage (GTDB taxonomy): Bacteria > Pseudomonadota > Alphaproteobacteria > Caulobacterales > Maricaulaceae > Maricaulis. Next base: position 20,862 of record NZ_JBLWVH010000036.1, read on the forward strand.
TATTTGCGGGCCCGGCGGCTTCGCGAGCGGGCCCGGGCCGAAATGATCAAGTTGGGCCTCGACCCTGACGCGCGGCACCCTCTGACACTGCGGATCCTGGTCCGCTATCGCAGGAAGCCCGTCACGCTGCATTGAGCTGCGACAGCCGGACCGCCCGGCTGGAGAAGGAAAAGGGCGCGAAGCTGGTTAGCTCCGCGCCCAAATCAATGCGTGGATTGTGTCTTTTCTGGTCAGTCGCTGCGGCTCAGAGAACCGTCAGCATGGTCGCCACGAGTGGGTGACGGACAATGTCTTCGGCGGCCAGGCGGCAGACCGCGATGTCGTCGAGCTCTTCCATCTTGTCGGCGATCTGGGCCAGGCCTGACATTTCCGGCAGGAGGTCGGTCTGGGCCGGGTCACCGGTGACCACCATGGTCGAGTTCCAGCCCAGCCGCGTCAGCAGCATTTTGAGCTGGCCATAGGTGCAGTTCTGGGCCTCGTCGACGACCACGAAGGCATTGTTCAGGGTGCGGCCGCGCATATAGCCGATCGGCGCGATCTCGATCAGGCCCTCGGCCATCATGGCCTTGAGCTTTTTCGGGCTGAGCCGGTCGGCCAGCGCGTCGTAGAGCGGTCGCAGATAGGGGGCGAGCTTTTCTTCCATGGCGCCGGGCAGGAAGCCGATCGACTCGCCGGCTTCGACAGCGGGGCGGGACAGCACGATGCGGCTGACCTGTCCGGCCTCCAGCGCCTCGACCGCCTTGGCGACGGCAAGGAAGGTCTTGCCGGTGCCGGCAGGCCCCAGGGCGAGCACCAGATTATGGTCCTCGATCGATTTCATCAGGACGGCCTGGCCATCCGAGCGTGGTTTCACATTCTTGATGAAACGCTGGTCCCGCATCGGCTCCTTGGCGTCGGGCGACCAATTGGTACCGGGAAAGAGAGCACGAACCTTTGTTTCTTCGGACTGATAGTGTGCCGTGTTGAACTCGGCACGCTGGCGACGTTTGACGATACGCTTACCCATGGCTGGAACCTCCACACATGAAAAACCCCTCGGCCGGAAGGCGAGGGGCGAAGACACATTGCAACGAAAACGATTCGAGGGACTCGAAGGGCAGGGATCCGGATGAACCGGATGATCCTGGCGGGCTGGGTCGCAGACTGCTCATACCGTCTACCCGGTGCCTCCCTTGGAGTTGCCGAAACGATGCGAGGCCGGATGGGCAGGTCTCGAATCGCGGTTACAGTGTCAGTGTAACCCGGTGAAGAAGATCTGAACGACCGTGTCGCGAATAATTCACGCAAAAGATAGTGGGAGACCGAAATGGCGATCTATGCATTGGGCGATTCGAGTCCGACCGTGCCGGGAGCCGATGAGTTCTGGGTCGCCGAGAGTGCCGAGGTCATCGGTCGGGTCGTTCTCGAGCCGGGCGCCAGTGTCTGGTATGGCGCCATCATCCGCGGTGACAATGATCCGATCACGATCGGCGAGAATTCCAATGTCCAGGACGGCGCGGTCCTGCACACAGATGAGGGCATTCCGCTGACCATCGGCAAAGGTGTCACCATCGGCCATCAGGCCATGCTTCACGGCTGCACAATCGGCGATGGCTGCCTGATCGGCATCGGCTCAACGATCCTGAACGGGGCGAAAATCGGCAGGAACTGCATCGTCGGCGCCCATGCCCTGATTACGGAGGGCAAGGAGATACCGGACAATTCACTGGTTGTCGGGGCGCCGGGCCGGGTAATGAAGACGCTGGGGCCGGACATGGCCGAAATACTCAAGGCGTCGGCCGATCACTACGTCGCCAACTGGAAACGGCACAAGGCCGGTCTGCGCCGGATTGACTGAGGCAAAGGTGGTGCCGGCCCTACCTAGTGGGCGCGGCTCCACAATTCGCGGATATTCTGGTCGGCATCCCGTCCCAGATTGAACCAGGCCGCGCGATCATGCGAGGCATCGATCACGAGCAGCTTGTCCTCGCGTCCCAGAATGTGACTGAGTTCGTTGCGCAAGACGGCCGATGTGGTCGGGCCGCGCAGCAGCCAGACATTGCCGGTGATCGCTTCCAGATCGCCATAGGCGGTCAGGGCCTTGTGAAATTCGGCACCATTCTCCGACTGGATCTCGGCTATGACGACAAAATTGGCCGGTCGGGCGCCGGGCGTGACGCGCTTTTCCGGTTCCGGTGAGGCTTTCGATTCGCCAAGCCACTCACGGAAATCGTCGATGTCCGAGGCTTGCTGCCACAGACCGTCACGTTCCGGGCAGACGTGGGAGTGCGCAGCAATGCGCCCTTCGCCAACGAAGGCTTTCATCTGCTGCGGGGTATAGGGGCCGTAGACACGACCCTCGACTTTCACAAACCAGGACATTGCGATTCCATCATCGCGAGGCATTTCGGATCTCTTTTGCACTTTGCTACGTACCGCCTATCACCCTCATACGGCAAGAATCGGGCCGCAGATGGGGATGACCCCGAATAGGCGAACAAATTGGCGATCAGTGACTCATCTATGCTGCTTCATGGCCCGTGGACGAGGCTTCAGGCGGATCGAACACGACCGCGAAGCCATTGTCCAGAATGCGCGCCACACGTCCTGACATTTCCCCGACACGCAGACCCTCACCAACCCGCGGGCGCTCGAGGCATTCGAACGCTGCGCCGGTGACAGACACGTCGACGACATTGGCCTGGATGACCACACCGTCGGACAGCACGACGCGGGCCCGGCCACGTCCCGGCCGGCGCGGAGCGGTGCGATCTTCTTCCAGTCCAAGGCGATCCTTGTTGAAACGCCAGGTGATGGCGTCGGCCAGCTTGTCGCGTTTGCGCAGCGGTGCATTGAAGCGGATCGAGATCTCGTCGCCGTCCTGGCGCACGACCTGACCCTCGACCCGGCCGATCGAGGTGATCATCAGGACGATACGGGTGTCAGCGGCTATTTTCAGGCGGGCGATGACGCGGGCGCCACCGGGAGAAATGTCGATCAGTCGGCAGGCATGTTCGCCATTGGCTTCCGACCAGAACCGGCCGTGCAGCTGCAATGGCATGCGGGCATGACGGCGGCGCTCCTGCGCGCCGCGTGCGGCAATCTTGATCTTGCGTCGGTCGAGCCGGCCGGGTTCGTCATTCATCGCAATGACCTCCTGCGAACCGGCACACTAGTCCCAAGGCGTTAAAAAGGTTTTGTCATCATTGGTCGTTTGCGACCTTTTGAGCAGCGCCCCCGGAATCGATCGCGAGCCCCGGAAACACCCGGTCTGGCAGGGCCGGAGGGTGGATCTCCCGCAGTGTCGTACGAACGGCGGGGCGCCCCTTGAAGGCTTCGGTCGAGTCGAGGGGCTGAAACAGGCCCAGCGTGCGATCAATGGCCCCGGACGGGCCGCGCAGGGGCAGGAACGAGATTTCGACGGGCAGCTGGTGCATGTCGAGACTGGAGGCGCGGGCGATCATCGACGCCGGGGCGGCACCGGTGATGGACGCCTCAAGGACCGTCTGCACGTGTATGCGGTCATGGCCCTGCCAGAGCGACAGGAAATTCTGCTCGCGGAATTCACGTTGATAGAGGTCGCACAGATGGGTGCCGGCGAGCCGGAAGATGTGGTGTTGCGGATCGGCACGCCAGAGGATGAACACATAGCCCAGCAGGCGCGCGATATCCTGCGGTTCGATATCGGCACGGTGAGGCGCCGCGCCGCCCTGGCGTCGGGTCTGCCAATAGGCGTGCAGGGCTTGTGATTGCGCATGGCGCATGAATGTCTCCACTCGGTCCGTCAGGTTGGGACGTGGCACACCGGCCGACGTTGCTGCCTGCCCCGCTTCAAGATCGGGGCCATACCCCTGAGGCGGGAAAGCGGTCTGACGGCATTCTTCGGGCGCGCGAAACCGGTGGTCTGATCGCGGGCGCAAAACTGGCCCTGTGCTTGCAAGGCAGGGGGCAATACGTAAGGAGCACCACCATGCGCGTTTCAGCCCGGCACGCCTTTTTGATCCCCGCGACCGCTGCGTTCGCCCTGTTCGCTGCCCCGGCATCGGCCGGCGGCGGTGGTGGTGGCGGCAATGGCGGTGGCGGCGGATGCTGCACCCCGCCTCCGCCTCCGGCCTGTTGTACCCACGGCGGTGGACACACGGTCAATGTTCCGAACATCAATATCCATGGCGGCAATATCAATGTCGGCGTCAATGTCTCGACGCGGGTCAATGTGAACACCAATGTCAACGTCAACGCCTCGGCCAACGCCAACGCCAGTGCCGGTGCGCGGGCTGGCGCCGGGGCGGTGACTTTCATCGGCGGCGGTTCCTACACGCCGATGACCACAGCGCCGGCCGCGACCGCGATCACCGGTCTCAATGTGGTCGGTGTCGAGGAAGAGACCGAGTACGAGTATTACGAGGAAGAGCGCACCCGCTGGGTCGAGGAATGGCGGGTCGTCCGCTCGGTCTGCGTCGACGACAACGGTACGCCGCACCCGGCATCTCGGGTCGATGCCGATGACCGTGTCGGCGCGACTTTCGACGGCGAAATCTTCCGCTGCATGGCCGGCACGGCGATGCAGACCACAATCGGTTGGGTTCGCGATGGTGTCTATGATTGGGACGATGCGCCGACCATCATGTGCCGCAAGGGCGAGGCCCTGCGCCACGCCGCCGGCGGCACCCTGCGCTGCGAAACCCAGATTCCGCGCCGCAATTGCAATGAACGCTCGCTCCTGCGCATGCACGGTCCGGGCGTGAAAATGGTCTTCATGCGCCGTGAGGAACGCTATACCGAACGCGTCCGTCACGAAGTCGAGCGCGAACGCCGCCAGACGGTCTCCATGACCCTGATGCTGGATGGCGGTGTCGGCGGCTATCGCTGATCGCGCTTTCGGGAAATCATCATCCACTGACTGCCCCGGCCTGGTTTCAGGTCGGGGCATTTTTTGTCCGGGTCCGGGCCAGTGTCCCGCCGGCCATCCGGTTGGGGCCGGAGGCGGGCGGGCCGATCGCTCAGACCCGCTCGCGCAGCCACAGGCTGGCAATCACCTTGACCCCGGTGGATACCGGCTCGCCGGCATGCAGGCTGGCTTTGTGGCAGCTGCCGTCGGCGTCAACATTGTCAAAGCTGAGTCCGTCACCGCGCTTTCCGGTCCAGCGCACGTCGAGACGCGGGAAGACGGTATCGCCGCCGGCAAATTCCTCGTTCAGGCGGACCAGCGACGTCGCGACGCGTTGGCCGCGCCGGGCAATGTCCTGCGCGGCTTGGCCGTCGGAATCGAGAATGAAATCGAAATGCGCCCGGTATTCCTCGCCGGGGCGGTAGACGATAACCGCCAGCGCCTCGCCGTGGCGTGGCGGGTGGCCGGAGAGCGCGGCCATGCGACTTTTGATGGCCCAGGAGACGAGGTCCATCGCCTGCTCAGGCATCGGAGCGGTCAGCGAGCTGCGATAGGGATCCTTCTCGATCTGACCGGTCTTCGGATTGATGATCTGGGCCGGCTTGAGCAGCGGTGCCACGCCCACCGTCAGATAATCGCAGGCGCTGGGAGCCAACACCCCCGGCCAGCGATCAATGCGGGGACTGTCATGGAGTCGGTCCGGCGTTCCGGCCGGGGCCTCCAGCGCCGTGGCCAAACGCGCCAGGCAGTCATCGGAGGAATCCGGCGAAGCCATGCCGGCGCCGCCCGATTCTGCCGGCAGCTTGGCGCAAAGATGTATCAGGCCGCCCGCCATCGGATGGCCGGACTTCGCCAGCCCCGGGCCCAGCGTGTCGAGACAGGCAAAACGTTCGCCGGCCTCGAGGGATTCGCGCATCAGGGCAGCGATTGCCAGGCCGGAGCCGGCCTGGCCCGCCTGTTCCAGCCAGGCCCGGCCGGCAGAGGTCTCGCCGCAGATAATGGCCAACAGGCCGAGCTCCGTCAGGGCGACCCAGTCGCCGGCATCCGCCTGAGCCATCCTGTCGGCCAGCGCACCCGGCCAGTCGGCCCTGTCGGCGCCGATCCCGGCGGCACGGAAATAGGCCCGGTGCCTGTCGCGCATCCCGCTGCCCGGGGCAGCATCCAGCGCGGCGCGGGTGCGAGCGGCAAAGTCCGCCTTCGCTTCCGGCAGCCCGCTCAACTGGACGAGCAGGCCCATGGCGGTGTCGTCACCGCTCCGTGTGGCCGTCTCGGCGGTGTCGAATGCCGCCTCGTGCCGACCGGCATGCCAGTCGTTCAGGGCCGTCTGTGCGGTCTGGCTGGCTGTTGGATTTGTATCGCTCATGGAGCCCAGTTTAAGCCATGCTTTTCAAAGCAGGCCAAGCGCAGCTATGCGGTTGACCGTACACGGATCGCAGCTTACACACGCGCTCCCGGCTCACACCGCCCACCAGTGGCGCTGACCCGGAACACCCTGATGCGGGGTGGAGCAGTCCGGTAGCTCGTCAGGCTCATAACCTGAAGGTCGTAGGTTCAAATCCTACCCCCGCACCCAAAAAGACCCGCTAACTCAACGAGTTGGCGGGTTTTGCTTTTTGGGGTTTTGCCCGGTCTACGGATTTGGAAGCATATTGGAAGCAGGTGAGGGCGTTTCGGGCGCGCTGGTGACCGACTTCTGGGATTGCGGGGGAAGATGCTATGTTCGCTTCGGCGCAAAAGCGGATATGGCCTTTCGACCGAGTGCCGAGTTCAGCGGATGTTTGCGGTGTTGGTTTCACCGCTTAAAGCGCGAATGATGCGCACAGTGCCAGATAGGCGCTGCTCTTTGTCGCTGATCAGAGAAATGGTGCCCGGCTGGCGAGCCGGAATGTCATCGCGCTGTACAGCACGCATCGCCCTCCTGAATGGGCGGGCATGGCACGGTTCCATAGGAGCAGAAGACGCAGCAATCACCTGGCTTCGGTTTCAGCAGCGTGCTGCATGACGGACAGTCCCAGAAGAACTGGCAGGCGTTCGTCGGCATCTCCAAGTCGGCGTGTACGCCGCCACAATGGGGACAGGTGAGGGTTGATTTGAGTTGGATATCAGCCATCGGACTTAAAAGAGTGCTCCCATTGATCAATCGCACCAATCGGCCCGGGACATTCGTGATCGCGGGTTTCACGCCCTGCTATCCGGCCAACCAATATCGGTATTGCGCGCATCTCGCATCCGGGCGTTCCGAAAAGAGCAGCCAGGAGAAATGAACCACCAAGGTGAAGATAGACATAGATATTGAGCCAATAGGCGGTCGACCAAAGCTGTGAATTGATCCACTCGCCGGATGATTGCCAGCCGACAACCGCGGCGCCGATCAACAAGCCCGTTGCCAGCAGTCGAGGCCAGAACCCCAACCGCAAGCCCAGTCCAATGTTCAACGTGTACGGGGCCAGATAGATGGCAAACGCCGTGAGCCCGATCACCCAGGCATTGGTCAGGGCATCCATCTCGCCGAAACGGAACAGTTGGGCCGCCCAATAGATTGCGCCTGCGCCGAAGATCAGGCGTGAGAGGCGACCGACAAGCCCCGGCGGCGGTAGCGTTCCTGCACCGCGAAACTGAAAGGTCGGCGAAGATTGGGTCATATCAACCTCTAAGCCAGTCCAACAGCCAGCTTTGCAATCGCATCTCGTAGTTCGGCAGGATAAGCGACACGGCGAGAAATACCGCGCCAACAATCCACCATATCCAGAATATCCGGCCCGGGCTTCCGCGCCACAAAGCCAGCGTCAGCGAGAACGCGAGCATGCCGGTCGCCCCCCAAGCGAACCAATCCTGCCAGC
>NZ_JBLWVH010000037.1:0-21972 GCF_048268525.1 Maricaulis sp.
CCGGAGCCGGCGCACCGTCGGACGCGCCCTCGGCCAGAACATTGGCGATCAGCTCGCCCTGGGCGCGCAGCGAATCCAGCTTGGCATTGACCAGGCCGCGCCGGGTTTCGGTCAGCGCCAGCATGCCCACGACGAGCACGCCGAGGGCGACGAAATTCGCCATCAGGATCAATTGGGCCAGACGCGAGGACGGTCGCGGCGCCAGGCTGCGAAGCCAGGCACCGGCCCGCCGCAGACCCGACGTCACAGAGCTCGTCTCAGTCTTCTTTATAGCGGTAACCCACGCCGTAGAGCGTCTCGATCGCGTCGAAACTCTTGTCGCCTTCGCGGAATTTCTTGCGGATACGCTTGATATGGCTGTCGATGGTCCGGTCATCGACATAGACCTGGTCATCATAGGCCGCGTCCATCAGGTTGTCGCGGCTCTTGACGTAGCCGGGCCGGGTCGCGAGCGCCTGCAGGATCAGGAATTCGGTGACGGTCAGACGGACCGGCTCACCTTTCCACGAACAGGCATGGCGGTTTGGGTCGAGCAACAGGCTGCCACGCTCGAGCGGCTTGCTGTCGCCCGGCTCCAGGCCAACCGTGCCGACCGGGTCACCCGACAGGCGGGCGCGACGCAGCACGGCCTTGACCCGCTCGCCCAGCAGGCGCTGGGAGAAGGGTTTGGCGATGTAGTCATCGGCGCCGAGATTGAGGCCCAGGGCCTCGTCGAACTCGTCATCCTTGGAGGTCAGGAAAATGACCGGCAGGTTGGAAGACTGGCGCAATCGGCGCAGCAGCTCGAGCCCGTCCATGCGCGGCATCTTGATATCGAAAATGCCAAGGTCCGGCGGATCCTCGGCCAATGCGGTCAGCGCGGACGCCCCGTCATTGTAGGTCCGCACATTATATCCTTCTCCTTCGAGAAAGATCGAAACCGATGTGATGATGTTTTCATCATCATCCACGAGTGCAATCGTCGCCATGCCATCTCCGCGCGTTGACCCGGACAAATCGGGCCGGAATTGATCCGCGTGCCGGAACCATAGCCGCGGCCGGGTCGACACGCCAAGCTCCCTTGATGAATCAGGAGCATGGTTCACTCGGTTTTAAGCCTCTTTGTGCCATCAATAAGGCTCAAGGGGAGTAGGTTGATGCCGGGTGACGTACATTACGAGGTCTTCTTCAAGAAGAACCGCAAGGCGAGCTGGGCCCTCCACGAGGCCCGTGACGATCGCGACCAGGCAATCCGGCTGGCCCATTCCCTTGTCGCCAAACAGAAAGACGCCTCGGTCCGTGTGACCAAGGAGACCTTCGATCAGGAACACCGGAAATTCCGGTCCGTGCCGGTATTTGAACGCGGCGCCGAGACCATGGGCACCGAGAAGGAAAAGACCGGGGAGGCCCGCCTGCCCTGTCTGACCCCTGACGACCTCGCCAAACCACATGCCCGCGACACCATCCGCCGTGTGTTGACCGGCTGGTTGGAGCGCGTCCAGGCGATCCCGATGGAATTGCTGCACCGGCCGGACCTGGTCGAAAGCCTCGAGGCCTCAGGCACGGAATTGCAACACGCTGTCCAGAAGGTGGCGATTGCCTCGGCCAGCGACAGCGATGCCGGGGTGCACGGCTATGTCAAACAGCTCAACGAGCTGGTCCAGAAGTCACTCGCCCGCATCTACAAGGACGGTCGCGACAAACGCCTGCCGGAATACCCGAAGAAAGCCAATTTCGCCGACATCGCCGGCGACATCCACAAACGCGACGCGCGCGCCTATACGCTGCGCGCCGCCATGGCCGACCGCCTGCGTCACGAAAAGAAATATGGCGACAAGCTGGAAGCCCTGCTGGACATGGCCGACAGCCTGCCGGCCGAGGATGAGGCGCGCAGCTTCGCGCTGGACGAGGTCGACCACTACATCGCCGAGGTCATCGCCTTCGACGCCGGCCGTGATGCCCTGCTCGGCAAGTGCAAGGACCTTGGCGAAACCCTCGAGCGGCTGGCCTGCCTGTTCGATGGCGATCATTCCGCCGACGCGCTGAACCTTGCCCCCAGCGCCGCCAAGCGGCTCGCCCGCAAGATCAAGGGCAAGGAGCTCCCGGCCTGCCGCGCGACCATTGCCGGCTGCATCCTCAAGGATCTGGAACGCCCCAAACGCCTGCGTCCAAGCAGCGTGCGCGATGAGGTCCGCCTCGCCCGCGACCTGGCCAGCCGCCTGGTCATCTGCGCCGACAGCACCCTGCCGGCCGACGCGCTTATCAAGGCTTTCGGCTCACGCTCGGCCCGCCTGCTGCAGCCGGAAATCATCGACGAGCTGCTGCGTCATTCGCGCGGGGCGGACGAGGATCTCGACCGGCTGATCGCGCTCGAGGAAAACCTGGTCGGCGAGAGCAACAAGCAGAAGCTGGCCGGCTATATCCGCTCGACGCTGGGCTCGAACCAGGCCGACGCCTGGTATGTGCGCGGCGACGCCAAACCGCTGGAACGCCTGGCCAAGCTGACCGCCCAACAGGCCAAGGTTCTCAAAGGGGGATACCCCGAGCGCGACAAGCTCGAGCTGGCCGCCAGCTTTGACGCGATGGGCATGAAGGTCGTCGACGACAGCAAGATCCTCAACATGGTCGAGGGCGGCGACCGCCCGGCCCTCGACAAGGCGACCGGACTGTTGCGCCTGGCGACCGGCGGCGCCCTGCCGATCGGCAATTGCTCTGCGGATGCCCAGGCGAGAGCGCTTCGCCATCTCAAATCGGCTGTCGGGCTCAGTGAGGCCCAGGCGGAAGATGGTCGTTCGAAGCTGCGCCAGATCCAGGGCATGTTGCAGGAACTGACCGTCTTGCAGACCAAGACCGGCTGAGGCTTTTCATTCGCGTCTTGCCCGAAACTGGCTAGGCTGACGACATGATGCTGCGCCATGTCCTCACTTTTATCGTCGGCCTTGCCTCTGGCACGGCCATGGCCGCGATCCTCGTCTTCAGCCCGATCGAGATCGGCGGCGTCAGCAATGGCCCCTGGATCAGCAATCCGCATATCGGTTCAAGCGACGCCAATCCGCTGACGCGGGCGCTGGTCGCGCGGCGCGGCCTGCTGGCTCTGACCCGCGAGGAGGCGGTCTATTTCACCGCCACGCGCGACAGTCAGGGTCACAATCTCACGGAGCGTTGCGCCTATGAGGTCACCGGCCAGATGCCGCCGACGCGCTGGTGGTCACTGACGATCTATGACGAGGCCAGCTTCCTGCCGCGCAATGACCGAAACCGCCATGCCGTGAGCCAGACCACGGCCCACATGGATGCGCGAGGCCGCGTCATCATCCCGATCGGCCAGGATGAGGACGGCGCGATCACCACAGAGAATGCCGGCCTGTTCTCCCTCACCTTGCGCCTCTACCATCCCGACCCGGCCGTACTGGATGACCTGAACGCACAGACCTTCCCGCGCATCGATCGGCTGGGCTGCGAGGGCGAGACATGAAACAGCGCGGCCTGCCCTTCCTGCCCTATGTTCTCGGCCTGCTGATCGGCGCCGCCATCACCTTGCATGTCCTGCCCGGTGTCATCATGGCGCGCGCGATGGAGCGGATCGAAAGCCTCGGCGGAGACGGTGAAAGCGTGCGCCACGCGCCGCGCCTCACCGCCGAAAACCAGACCATTGTCCGCGCCAGTCCGGACATCCTCTATTCGGTCTGCCTCTATGATCTGGCCGACGGGCCAATGCGGGTCGATGTGATCTGGCCGGCCGATGACAACTACACCTCGGTGAGCTTCTACGACGCCAGAACGAATAATTTCCGGGCGATCAACGACCGGGATGTTGTGACCTTGTCGACCTCAATCAGCCTGGCCCGACGACTTGATTCCGATATTCCGGAACGAACAGACGAGAGCGCTTGGTCACCAACCACAACGGGTCTCATCCTCTATCGCCGCGTCATCGACGCCAGCACCGATCTCGATGCGGCCGAAACCGAGCGTCAGGGATTTACCTGCAGGCAGATGGCCGATCAGTAAGTTGCCTTTGCCGGCGCGGCTGGCGAGACTTCCCGCTCAATCATGCTGGGGAGAGCCATGAACACCACCCTGATCGCCGCGCTGGCCACATCCGTCGCCCTCGTCACCCCTGCCGCCGCGCAAGACGACACTACCGACATCCAGGCCGCCATCGACGACCTCTACGCCGTGATCTCAGGACCGGTCGGACAGGCGCGCGACTTCGACGCCATGCGCGCGATGTTCATGGACGGTGCGGCCATGGGCGCGGTCGGCGCCGGCCCCGAGGGCGATGGGGCCGGCGGTGTCATCTCGCTGGAAGATTACATCGAACGGTCCGGGCCCTGGCTGGTCGAGAACGGCTTCACCGAACGCGCCACTCGCACCGAGATCGAGCAATGGGGCGAGATTGCCTATGCCCGCTCGGCCTATGAGGGCGTCAATGGCGTCACCGGCGAGATCTTCCTGGTCGGGGTCAATTTCATCACCCTGTTCAAGATCGATGGCGACTGGAAAATCGCCTCGATCCTGTGGCGCACCGAAACCGAAGACTGGCCGGTCGACGCCGCGTTTGAGTAATGGGCGGTCAATGCGGGAACGCTGCGCATCTCACCCCTTTATTGTCATCCCGGGCGGATACCCCGCACAAGCGGTGTGGAGCCCCGGGATGACAACTACATCTGAACTCAGAACCTGTCCTCGCCCTGCCTCCTCCCCGGGGAGATGGAACACGCGAACAAAAAAAGGCCCCGGAGCCTGAATTCCGGGGCCTTTCTATTGGATCGTGTCGACCCTATTCCGCGTCGAGCGGGTCGGTGTCATCCATCAGTTTTTGCATCAGGAAGGTGTAGAGCAGCGCCTCACTGCGGGCCCGCTCGCCGAGATTGGCCGCGGCAGAGTGACCACCGGCCGTGTTCTCGTAGTAGAGATAGTCATGGCCCAGCTCTTCCAGCAGGTGCGCCATCTTGCGGGCATGGCCCGGATGGACACGGTCATCCTTGGTCGAGGTGTAGAGGTAGATTTCCGGATAGTCGCCGTTCGCATCGACATTGTGGTAGGGCGAGATCGAGCGCAGGAAACCGCCCTCATCCGGGTCTTCCGGATTGCCGTATTCGCCCATCCAGGACGCGCCGGCCAGCAGGGTGTGGTAGCGCAGCATGTCGAGCAGCGGCACGGCCGAAACGACGGCGTTCCACAGGTCTGGCCGCTGGGTGTACATGACGCCGGTCAGCAAGCCGCCATTGGAACCGCCATAGACGCCCAAGTGACGCGGGCTGGTAATGCCGCGGGCCGACAGGTCTTCGGCCACCGCGATCAAGTCGTCATAAATGCGCTGGCGCTGCATTTTCAGGCCCGCCTGGTGCCAGGCCGGTCCGAACTCACCGCCACCGCGGATATTGGCGACCACATAGGCGCCGCCATTTTCCAGCCACAGCTGGCCGCGCGAACCGGAATAGCTCGGACGGATGGAGACCTGGAAGCCGCCATAGGCGTAGAGCAGGGTCGGCGTCGTACCGTCCATCACCGTGTCTTCGTGGCGGACCACGAAATAGGGCACCATCGTCCCGTCCGGCGAGGCCGCTTCAAGCTGTTCGACCACCAGGCCCTCAGCATCGAACTGGGCCGGGATCGACTTGATTTCCTCGACCGTCAGCTCGGCCGCATCGACCAGATAATAGCTGTCCGGTGTCAAAAAGCCTTCGGCATTCATGAAGGCGACGTCGTGATGACTGTTGGTGCCGCGCAGGCTGATGGTCATGTTGGCGGGAACCGGGACGGTTTCCGATGACCATTGTCCGCCGGCGAAATGGAAGGCCTCGAGACCACCAACGACATTCTCGTCGATCGCAACCAGGAAGGCCGAGGCGGTCGAGTCCATGCCACCCAGGGACTGGCGCGGGCCCGGCACAAAGACCGTACGGACATCCGGCAGCTCTCCGGTCGCCGCAAACTCGGCCATGCTGAACGACAGCAGGGCGCCCTGCGGGAAGGTCTCTCCGCCTTCGGCCGGCGTCCAGGCTTCCTCGATCGTGAAGACCAGCTCGCCCTGGTAGAGGTCCTGGATCGATGACTTGCTGGGCAGTGGCAGCTGAACCGGTTCGGCGTCTGCCGGCAGGTACCACCAGGTCGTGTCATAGAAAGTGTCGGCTTCCGACGCCATCATGTAGACGGTGCCGTCATGGTCCTCGGCGCGGAAGGCAAACAGGCCCACATCGTCCTGGTCGCCACGGACCACCTCGGTGGCATCGGCGAGTTCGGTACCGCGTTCCCAGCGATAGGCGACCGACGGATAGCCCGAGCTGGTGGTGTCTTCCGGCGATGTCGCCAGTCCGACCATCAGCGTGTTCTCGTCAACCCAGCTGACTCCGCCCTTGGCTTCCGGCGTTTCGAAACCGCCTTCGACAAAGGCCCGGTCGGTGATTGAAAACTCCCGGCGGACTGCCGCATCAGAGCCGCCATCCGACAGGGTCAGCATGCAACGCTCATAAGCCGGCGCCAGACAATTGGAGCCGCGCCAGACCCAGTTGCGGTCTTCGGCTTCGGACAGGGCGTCGAGATCGAGCACCACATCCCATTCCGGTTCGTCGGTCAGATAGCTTTCCAGAGAGGTGCGACGCCACAGACCATGCGTGTGCTCGGCATCCTGCCAGAAATTCCAGATGTAACCGCCGGAATAGGAGCCGTATGGAATACGGTCATTGGACTCGGCGATGGCGAGCGCCTGATCGTACAGGCCCTGATAGCGGTCATCGCCCTGCAGGCGATCAAAGGTCCGCTCGTTCTGGCCCTCGACCCATTCGATGGCCCGTTCGCCTTCGACCTCTTCCAGCCAGACCCGCGGATCGTTGTTCGGATCGATTTCAACGATCTGGCGTTCCGCGGGCGTCTCAGATGTCGTGTCGGCCACGGTGTCGCCCTCATTGCTGGCGGGCTGAGTGCAGGCCGCGAGGATGGCGGCGCTGGCAGAGATCGCCCAAAACGTCTGGAAAGCTTTCATCAGTCTCTTCCCTTCTGATGTGTGTGCCGCAATTAACACCGGAGCGGTGCTGGACGTAAAGGGACGGGAGCGCTAGTCCAGCAGCATGATCGCTCGTCTGATGAATGGTGCCGGCAACAAGTTCATCCTCGCCGATGTGCGCGGACGGGCTGGTGCCTTCAATCTGTCGGCGGATGCGGTGAAGACGATGGCCCGCGCCCACCCGTTCGATCAGCTGCTTGTTCTCGAAGACAGCGACACATCGGACGCCTTCATGCGGATCTGGAATTCCGACGGTGACGAGGTCGGTGCCTGCGGCAACGGCACACGTGCGGCCGCCTGGGCGCTGATGCAGGAGAGCGGGTCCGACACCGTGAGCCTCGACACCGCTGGCGGCGTCCTGTCTGCCCGCGACGCCGGTCCGATGACGGTCAGCGTCGACATGGGCGAACCCCGACTGGAATGGACAGAAATTCCGCTCGCCCGCCCGATGGACACGACACGGCTCGACTTCGCCGTGGAGAAGGGGGGCGTCCGCATCGAAGCTCCAGGGGCTGTTTCGATGGGCAACCCCCACGCGGTCTTCTTCATCCGCGACATGGCCAGTTTTCCGGTCACCGATCTCGGCCCGATCGTCGAGCATGACCCGCTGTTTCCGCAACGGGTCAATGCCGGTTTCGCGCAGATTCTGGGCGCCCGTCATATCCGGTTGCGGGTCTGGGAGCGGGGCGCCGGGATCACCGCGGCCTGCGGCACGGGTGCCTGCGCAGCACTGGTCGCCGCCCACCGGCGCGGACTGTGCGAACGCCAAGTCACCATCCATGCTGATGGTGGCGACCTGTCCGTCGAGTGGCGCGCGGCGGACAATCGCGTTCGCCTGACCGGCCCGGTCGAAGATGAGGGGCCGGTCACCATCGATATCTGATGTCCGCCGACCACCATGCACGCGGCTGTGACTTCCAGACTTGGCAAATTCTCATATTATCCCTGAAACGGTCGCAATCGGGCCGCGTTCGGGGGGAAGCTGGGCACATGACATACAATCCAATGATGACACTCAAGGCGGTGGCCGTCGCCGCCGCCCTCGTCGGACTGCAGGCCGACCCGGCCATCGCGCAGGATGAGGAAGCCGCCGCGCCGACACCCCAGAGCATTGCCCTGGAAATGTTCAGCGAAGCCGGCCGCGCCCTGCGCGCCGGCGACCATGAAAGTGCCCGCCGCCTGATGCAGGCCGCGCTCGACCTCAAACCCGCCCATCCGGCTGTTTTGCGGGCGCTGGTTACCATCGCAACGCGGGCCGAACGGGCCGATGACGCATTTGACGCTCTGGACGGGATGGTCCGGGCCGGCCTGACCTTCGAGATCGGTGACGAGACGCTGGCCCTGCTCGATGCCGCCGACAGTAACCGCCTGTCTGCCATCGAGACCGCCCTGACCGCCAATGGAGCGCCTGCGGGCAGTGGTGAAATCGTCGCCCGCATCAATGCGCCCGACGCCCTGATCGAAGGGGTGGCCGTGGACATCGAGACAGACCGGATTTTCGTATCGTCCGTCGCGCAACGTGAAATCCTGATGCTGGAACCCTTTGCCCGTGACCAACCCGTCGTGTTCGCCGACCGGGAAGACGGTCTTTGGTCGGTCTTTGGTCTGTTCGTGGACGACAGGACCCGCATGCTCTGGGCCGCCTCGGGCACAGTTCCGCAAACGCCGCTGAATGAGGGGGAAGCCGAAGGGACCGCCCTGTTCGCCTTCGATCTGGTGTCCGGTGAGTTGTACCGGCGCTACACGATCGACGGCGCGGTTCAGATGGCCGATTTCGTGGTCCGCGATGGCAGCGCCTTCATTTCCGACAGCCAGGCGCCGCGCGTCTATCGGCTCGACAATGTCTCCGGCGAGCTGGAGATCCTGTCCGAGGATCCGCGCTTTGTCAGCCTGCAGGGCGTGGCGCTGGCCCGTGGCGCGCTTTACGTCGCCGACTATTCCATGGGGATCTGGCGTATCGACCTGGTCGACGGCAGCGCCAGCCTGGTTCGCGCCTCGGATGTCAGCCTGATCGGGATTGACGGCCTGCGCCAGACCCGCGACGGCCGGATCATTGCCGTGCGGAATGGTGCAACCCCGCACCAGGTCATGGCGATCGACCTCGATCCGACCGGTGTCGAAGTCGCCAGTGTTGAAGTGTTGCTGCGCGCACATCCGGTGATGACGGGCAATACCGAGCCGACCCTGGTCGACCTGGCTGATGGCCGGGCGTGGCTGGTCGCCAATGCGGCCTGGCCGCTCTTCCCGGCGGATGGCTCGGTTCCGGAGGAGGAACGCCCCGCGACCGCCATTGTTGAAATGGATTTGCGCTAACCGGTCAGCACCCTGTCCAATCTGATAGCCTGATGGCTCTCAGCGCCCGGGGGTCAGGCTCAGCCCGGTGCCGCAAGCCCGCCGGATGACGATGTCGGCCCCTTCGGCGCGTTGACGCAGATACGCCAGCTGAGCGGCTGAAAGTGGCGACGTGTTTTCGCTGCGCACGTCAATGTCCGGGTCTTCGGTGATCCGGGACAGGTTTGGAATGGCCTCGGCCAACACATGCATCTGTGCATGGGTGAATCGCGAGTCCGCCTCCCGCACGATGCAGGTACAGACCGCCTCCGAAAACCCGGCCTGCCGGCAGGCTGCATGGATTTCGGTTCCGCCGTCCTCGTCACGGGCAGACGCTGTTGGCGTGACCAGACCACCGGCCATCGCCATCATGACGACAATGCTTTTGCAGATCCGCCCCATACGCTCCCCATCCGGTGTGGCACCAAAATCAGGCGTTTGACGCCAGACCCGACACCCCTATGCTCACCGAGGTGAGGAGTCCGCCTGCTGAAACGCCTGGGGACGAGTCATATAAAATGAGGCGAGGGACCGCCAGCCCAGAAAGGAGCCCCATCATGAAGCGCGTTTTGATCATAATGGCCAGCCTGACAGCACTTGGCGCGTGCGCCACCGCGACGCCCTATCAAGCCGCCGACGGATCCCGTCCGGGTTTCACCGAAACGCGGATCGAGACCAATCGCTACCGGATTTCCTTCGACGGCAATTCGATGACCGACCGCGAGACGGTGGAGACCTACCTGCTTTACCGGGCCGCTGAACTGACCGTCGAGAACGGGTATGACTATTTCACTGTCGTCACCCGGGCGACGGATGAGGAGACCCGCGTCATGCCCTCTGCGCTCGGCCGCTCACCCTATGCCGGCTTCAGCGTGCAGCACACCTATTTCCATCCTCGCTGGGGCTGGCACGGCTGGCGCGATCCGTTCTGGGATGATGTCAGCTATCGCGAAAGCACGCGCTACGAGGCCAGCGCCGAGATCCATCTGGGGCGCGGCACCAAGCCCGATGACCCCAGCGCCTTCGGCGCCCGCGACGTCATGAGCAATCTTGGCGACCAGATTGTCCGCCCGTCATCAGACTGACGGGATCGACCCAAAACAAAAAAAGGCCGGGGCTCGCCCCGGCCTTTTTCGTTGATCGCTGGGATCGACGTCAGAAATCGACCGACAGGCCGAACAGCACCGCACGCGGTGCGCCCGGGCGGAGGCCAGCCGGGCGACGGGCGACCGTATAGACCTCGTCAGACAGGTTTCTGACCGACACACGGGCCCGGACCTGTTCGTTGACGGCATACCAAGCCGAAGCATCAAGTACGGTATGTGCATCGACACTTTCATCAGCCGGAATGGCACCTTGCCCCGCCACCGTGCGGACCTCATCGACCCAGGACAGCGAGACCTCGCCGCCAAAGCGGCCGGCATCGAGGCCCAGTGAGGCAAACATCTGATGCTCGGGAATATAGGGCAGCGCATCCCCCACCTGGACATTGCCCCACGGGCCAAAGCCGGAATTGAAGCCGGTCTGGAACTCAGCTTCCGTCCAGGTGTAGGCAAGGCGGACCGGCAGCTCGATTTCCTCGACGCCAAGGACTTGCGCCAGATCTGCGTCACCGGTCAGCTCCAGGCCGAACACATCGACTTCGCCGCCGTCGAACTGGTCGCCAATTGCACATCCACCGCCGGTCGAATTGGTGCAGGTGCCGATCAGGTTCTGGTAGGCGTTGAAGAAACCGATTGCCTCGACGCTGAACAGGTCATCCCGATAGCGGGTGCCAAACTCCCAATTGGTCGCGTCTTCGGCTTCCTGGGTGGTTGAACCCGGTGCCGGCGGAGCAAACCCGCGGTGGACGCCGCCGAAGACGGTCCAATTGGCATCGACGTCGTAGCGAACACCCAGACCCGGCACGAAGGCCTCGACCGTGTTTTCGCGGATCGTCAGGCTGGTGCCGGTACGGGCCGGGTCATTGCTGCCATAGTCTTCACGACGCAGCTCGATCTGTTCAAAGCGCAAGCCCGGCGTGATGGTCCAGCGATCGAATGCAATCTCGTCCTGGACAAAGATTGCGACGGCTTCCGCCGTCTCGATGCGGTTGGAATCAGAACCGGGCGCGTCGACCGAGGTCAGCACCAGCTGGCCATTGTCCATACGGAAATTCTCGCGCCACTGGAAGCGGTCCATCTCGTCCTGGTGGACACGCAGGCCCACGCGCCAGCCATGGCTGGCATCGCCGAAGGAGGCTTCACCGGCCAGCTCGACCTGGACACCCTCGGCGGCATAGTCACGATTGTTGTGCTTGATCAGCACCGCATCATCGGCCGAGACCAGACCGGCCCCACCCTGGATGATGGCAAAGGCTGCAGCATTGCCGGTCGGGTCCGACAGGATCGACGAGATCGATGCTGAAGACCCGGCGCCGGCACCGTCCGGATCAACCCGGTCAAGCTTGAACCAGTCGCGGGCAAAGGCGGTGGTGTAGGCGACGGCTGACAGTTCGACGCCATTGGCAAACTCGGTGCGATAGCGAAGCGACCACTCGGAGTGCTCGGCATCCATCTGGTCGAGCTGGCTGGCAGCATAGCGACGGAAGGGGTCTGCGGCGAAGTCGGCGTCGGTCAGGCCGAGATAGGTCTCGTGCGACAGCTCGTCGGAGTACTGGCCCTTGAGCTCGAACATGTGGGTCAGGCCGCCGGCATCAAGTTCGATCCGGAGTTTGCCGACATAGTCCTCAATGTCATAGCCGGTCGAGGCGTCCGACAGGCCGTCGATCACCTTGAACCCGTCAGCGCTGTCGAAGAAGCCCTCGATCAGGCCACCAATACGCAAGCCGTCACCGGCGTCCGTCATGCCACCGACATGGGCATGGGTGCGACGGGTATTTTCATCGCCGGCCCAGACCGTGACCCGACCGGACAATTCCTCTGGGACCGGGGTCGACAGCAGGTTCAGCGAGCCACCCTGGCTGCGCGGTCCATAGCGGACCCCGGCAGCACCCTTGATCACCTCGACACCGGCCATGCGCCCGGCATGCGGGAAATAATAGGCGGCAGGTGCGGCATAGGGTGCCGGCGCGATCAGCACACCGTCTTCCATCAGGGTGATCTTTTCGGAGCGATCGAGGCCGGTGCCGCGCATGCCGATATTCGGGCGCAGACCATAGCCGTCCTCTTCCTGGATATTGACGCCCGCCACGGTCCGCAACAGGCGTGTCACGTCCGCATAATCATGAACCGCCAGATCCTCGGCGGTGAGAAGGTCCGCCGAGCCGGCGATCGCATCGGCATCGCCGTTGAGGCCAATGACCGTGATCACGTCGGTCGCGGCGGCGGTTTCGATCTGACCATGGGCGGCGCCGGCGACGGCGACGAGGGCGGTTGCGGAAAGCAGAATGTGACGCACGATGAATGTCCCGGAGTTTGCGTTTGCAAGTGATCCGCAATTACGGGCCAAATCACCCCGAGTCCACCGTCAATGAGAGTGATTTTCAGTTTCTGTGCGAAAGTGTCGCAACGAGGTCACAAATGCAAAAGAGCCGGACCTGGCGGCCCGGCTCCCGAATGCACGGCAGACTATGGTCTGCCTATTTTGGCGGCATGCGAGCACCCGCATCGAGGCGGACACACTCGGCGTTGATATAGTCGGATGTGACCATGAAGGCGACGAGATCGGCATATTCCTCCGGCGTGCCGAAGCGCTGCGGGAATTGCAGGTGCGAGGCCAGCGAGACTTTCACCTCCGGCGGCATCTGCTGGTAGATCGGGGTCTCGAAGAAGCCCGGCAGGATGGTGTTGACGCGAATGCCTTCACGGGCAAGGTCGCGGGCCATCGGCAGGGTCATGCCGGTGATACCGCCCTTTGAGGCGGCATAGGCGACCTGGCCGATCTGACCGTCCTGGGCCGCGACCGAAGCGGTATTCACGATCACGCCGCGGCCTGAACCGTCGAGCGGGTCCAGCGACATCATGCCGGCCGCCGATTTCGAGGCGCACAGGAAAGAGCCGATCAGGTTGACACCGATGACGGTCTGGAAGCCCTTCGCCGAATGAGCGGAGACCTCACCGGTCGAGGAGGACCGGCGGGCCGTCTTTTCTGCCCAGCCGATACCGGCGCAATTGACGAAGACGCGTTCCTGGCCGTGGGCGTCGCGGGCCTTGGCCAGGCCGGCATCGACGCTGGCTTCGTCGGAGACATTGACCTGGCAGAACACGCCGCCAATGTCCTTGGCGACCATTTCGCCGCGCTCGGCATTCATGTCGAAAATGGCGACCTTGGCGCCATCATCAGCCAGGCGGCGGGCTGTGCCTTCGCCGAGGCCGGATGCGCCGCCGGTGACAATGGCGGCAATGGATGAGTCGAGTTTCATGAGGCACTCCCCTTTATCGATCCCAGCGACATAGCGTGGAGCCCGGCAAAAGAAAATCCGCGGCAACGGCTGGACAACAACGGAAATCCGGCTTGGGCAGTTCTGACAAGCGATGTTAGAGCAATCTCCGGACCCCAATTTCAACCGGGATGGACTCTATGAGCGGACGTTACGCCCTTTTGCTGCACGGCGGCGCAGGCACCCTGGCCGATCGTGACTATGCACCCGAGATCGAGCACATGCGCGGCCTCGCTGAATCCGCCAAGGCGCGCCTGGCGATCGGCGCCAACGCACTCGACATCGTCCAGGACATTGTCCGCGAACTTGAGGCCTCGGGCCTCTATGTCGCCGGCAAGGGCGCCTCGCCGAACAAGGCCGGCCGCTACGAACTCGACGCCGCCATCATGGACGGTGCGACCCGGCGCGCCGGATCAGTCGCCGCCCTGACCGGCTTCACCAGCCCGATCTCCGCGGCACGCGCGATCATGGACACCACACCACACGTCATGCTGGCCGGACGCGGCGCTGAGCGCTTTTGCGGCGAAGCCGAGCTGGAGCGTGTCGAGAGCGTCAACGACTACTACACCCCGGCCGCCGCGCCCGATGACCGGGACATCGCCACCGGCACGGTCGGCTGTGTCGCGCTGGATCTGGAAGGCCGCCTCGCCGCCGCAACCTCGACCGGCGGCACGCTGAACAAGATGGAAGGCCGCGTCGGCGACAGCCCGATCATTGGCTCGGGTTGCTGGGCCGACGGCCATGTCGCGATTTCCTGCACCGGCCAGGGCGAATACTTCCTGCGTACGGCCGCCGCCAAGGATGTCTCGGCGCGGATGGCCTATGGCGGTCAGTCGCTGGACGAAGCCGTCGCCGGGGCGCTGGCCGATATCGGCGCGCTGGGCGGTGAAGGCGGTATCATCGCGGTCGACCGCGATGGCAATCTGGCTGCGCCCTTCAACTCTCCGGGCATGAAACAGGCCATGGTCCATCCGGACGGCCGCATCACCGCTGGCGTGCGCTGATGCTGGCGATGAAGCGCGGCTATTTCGGTGTCGGTGCGGAGGGCATCTCCAAACCGATGAATATGGGCGCCATCCTGCGCACCGCCCACGCCTTTGGTGCCAGCTTCGCCTTCACGCTCAATGCCAGCCACCAGGTGCGCGATGTCTATCGCGCCGACACGGCCAAGTCGGTCGATCATGTGCCCTATTACGAGTGGCCGGACGTGGACGGCCTGGCCCTGCCGTCCAACTGCCAGCTGGTCGGGATCGAGCTGGCCGACGATGCCGTCGACCTGCCCAGCTTCCGGCATCCGCTGTGCGCCGCGTATGTGTTCGGACGCGAACGGGGATCACTGTCGCAGGACGTCCAGGACCGCTGCCACCACATCGTGAAGATCCCGACCAAATTCTGCGTCAATGTCTCGGTCGCCTGTGCGATCACCCTCTATGATCGCCAGATCAATTTCGGCGGTTTCCCCGAACGGCCGCTGATGCCAGGCGGGCCGGATCTGGAGAGCCTCGCCGTGACCACCCGCAAGGCCGGTATCCACCGCTGAATTTGTCGCGCGATACTGTCTGTTAGGTCGCGGTTAACTCCGCCATCATACCGCCATAGGGATACCCTACTGGGTTCAACTGTTCGGACATGAGGATGATCGCCGTGCGTTTTCGACTTGCCTGCCTCGCCCTTGGACTGACGACCGGGCTGAACCTCGCAGCCACGCCCGCTGCCCAGGCTCAGGACGACCCGCAATTTCGCGGCGAGTACAGCGACTGGCGGGTGTTCACCCGCAACACCGATGCGGGCCTGTCCTGCTACGCGCTGAGCCGCCCGACCGACAGCACGCCGCGTGCCCACGAGCATGGCAGCGTCTATTTCCTGGTCGCCTCCTGGCAGTCCGGTGCGGTCGAGGAACAGCCCAGCCTGCTGGTCGGCTATGACCTGCGCCCCACCAGCCCGCCGCAGGTCCGGGTCGGTTCGGACCGTTACGACATGTTCGCCGATGGCCAGGAGGGCTTCCTCGACGATCTCGACGAGGAGAGCGACCTGATCCGCGCCATGCGCCGCGGCTCGGTCATGCGGGTGACCGCCACCACGCTCGACGGTGTCGCCACGGCCTATGAGTTTTCGCTCTCGGGCGTAACGGCGGCCCTGGAGCGCGCCGAAACGCTCTGCAACTAGGCGGGCTTTGCGAAGTCCTTTCCGGGTTATCCCACGCACACACCCCACAAACCGTCATCCTGACGAAAGTCAGGACCCAGTCTCGCACACGCGGTTTTGCCAAGTGTGGCAACGACTTCGCGTCGCAGACTGGGTCCCGATTGCCATCGGGATGACGGTGTGTGGGGCGGGGATAGAGACAAACTTATCCCCACCCCCTCCCCATCAGGCGATAATGCCCTCGGTTTTCGGGACGGGAAGCACGAGCTCAGTCACTTGTGCCCGGAAGCGAGCGGAGCCTGTCCGCGCCTTGGATGTGACAGTCCAAAGCTCCGGCAGGGCGTGCGATCAGGTCGCGGGGCACTAAACGACCGACCCCATCTACCTGACGCATTGGAATCGGTCGCGAGAGCGTCCGGGAAAACTTCGCGAACGGGATGTCGGCGATGTCACGTTTTTCAAATCAAACCGGTTGACGGCATTGGCCGGCATCCCGTTCCCCTCCCATTCCGCCAGGCGCAAGCGCCGTGGCGATATCGGTGCTGAAAAGGGGACAGGTGCCTTACCCGAAGAGGACGGAGAGGCCGGCGATAATGGCGATGGCGGCGAAATTGATGCGGACGCCGGCTTTCATCATCTGCAACTGGGTCACGGCACCGGAGGCATAGACGATGGCATTGGGCGCGGTGGCGACGGGCAGCATGAAGGCGGTCGAGGCGGCAATCGCGACCGGGACGACGAGGTCCTGCGGCGGCACGCCGGCCTCCACCGCGATGACGCCGAGCACGGGCAGGAAGGCGGTGGTGGTGGCGACATTCGAGGTCAACTCGGTCAGGAAGACGACGAGGGTCACGAAGATCAGGAGCAGGACCGGGACCGGCAGATCGGCGAGGAAGCCCATCTGTCCGCCCAGCCAGTCAGCCAGACCGGTCGAGGACAGGGCCGCCGCTAGCGACAATCCGCCGCCGAACAAGATCACCACATTCCAGGGCAGGCGGGCGAGGCCTTCCCAATCCATCAGCATTTCTCCCTTTCGCGTCCCCCGGTCGCCAGCCGGGACCAGGAAGGTCGCGAGCGCGCCAAGAACAGCGATCTGGGTATTGCCGAGCGACAGGGTCACCGGCATGTCGAGCGTCGTGCCGAGCCAGGCCAGCAACGGGTTCCAGCCCCATTGCGTGCCCGGTTGTCCGATCAGCTCACCGGGCAGGATCCGGCCCATCCACAAGATGGCGACCGTGCCGAAGAGGAGGGCGACCCGCCATTCCGGGCGGGTCATGCGGCCCAGCTTGGCCAGCTCTGTGCGGACCAGTTCCTTGGCGGCGTGGCTGTCGCCGCCGCCTTTCAGATTGAAGGCGAGGCGGGTGAGGATGAACCAGGCAGCCGGGATCAGGACGATCACAACCGGCAGGCCGATGCCCATCCAGGTCGCAAAATCGATCGCGATGTCGAATTCGTTTTGCAGATAGCCGATGCCGATGAGGTTGGTCGGTGTGCCGACCGGGGTCGCCATGCCACCGATCGAGGCCGCATAGGCGACGCCGAGCGCCAGCGCCGGGGCGAAGAATTTTGACGAGACGCCCTCACGTTCGACCTCCTGGGCGACGCGCAGGGCGATCGGGATCATCATCAGCGTTGTGGCGGTATTGGAGATCCACATCGACAACAGGGCCGAGGCCAGCATGAAGCCGAGGATGAGCGCGGCCGGTCGTCCACCAAAGCCGCTGACAATGTTGAGCGCGATCCGTGTGTGCAGGTTCCAGCGCTCGATCGACAGGGCGACGATGAAGCCGCCCAGCAGCAGCATGACGATCGGGCTGGCATAGGGGGCGGTCGCGGCGCCGGTCGAGGTGATGCCGAGAAAGGGGAAGAGCGCCATCGGGATCAACGCGGTCGCGGCAATCGGAATGGCTTCGGTCGCCCACCAGCAGGCCATCAACAGCGCCAGCGAGGCGAGCATCCAGGCCTCACGGCTGAGACCGTCGGGCAGTGGCAGGAATTGCAATCCGGCTGCCAAGGCGATGCCGGCGAACAGGCCGAAGACCTGCGATGTGGATTTGCCGCGCGTGGCGGGCGTCGTGTCAGTGTCTGGCACAGAACGCCTCCCCAGCCGTCTGTTGCAGACCCGTCAGTCTGTCGCCGAGCGTCAGGCCTTGGGGTCTTCGGCCGAGCCCGCTCTCACGAAACGGCGGTCGCAATAGGGACATTCGACAAAATCATCCTGGCCCATTTCCAGATAGACGCGGGGATGGCCCAGCGCCCCACCACCGCCATCGCAGGCCATGCGGTGCTGGTCGGTGACGATGATTTCGGACGGCGGTACGGAATTGGCGGCGTCGGCCATGGACAAGCCCTCATGGACAGGATGAATGACGATCCCTAAGTGTGGAACCTAGTTATGGCCTTTGGCCCTCATCCGTCAATTCCGAGGCGACATGTCCGACAGCTCCTCACTTCCTGATTTTGCGCTAGAGGCCACCGGCCTGAAGAAAACCTATCGCGGCTCCAAACTGTCCGAACCGAAGGAGGCCCTGAAAGGCATCGACCTGAAGGTGCCGCGCGGCTCGATCTTCGGCCTTTTGGGTCCCAATGGAGCCGGCAAGTCGACCTTCATCAACATATTTGCAGGACTGGTGAAGAAGACCGGCGGCACGGCGAAAACCTGGGGCATTGATATCGACCAGGACAGTCGGGGTGCGCGGGCGGCGATCGGCGTGGTGCCGCAGGAAATCAACATGGACGTTTTTTTCACGCCGTATGAGGCGCTGGAGCTGATGGCCGGTTTCTATGGCGTGCCCAAGGCCGAGCGAAAGACCGATGAATTGCTCGAAGCCGTGGGCCTCACCGACAAGCGCAATGCCTATGTGCGTCAGCTCTCCGGCGGCATGAAGCGGCGGCTTCTGGTGGCCAAGGCCATGGTCCATACCCCACCCGTCCTGGTGCTGGACGAGCCGACCGCCGGTGTCGATATCGAGCTGCGCCGCCAGTTGTGGGACTATGTCCGCGAACTCCACGCGCGCGGCACGACGATCGTGCTGACCACCCACTATCTGGAAGAAGCGCAGGAGCTGTGCGACCAGATCGCCATCATTGATCACGGTCAGGTCATTGCCTGCGAGCCGACGGAAACCCTGCTCAAGCGGATGGACTCAAAGACGCTGGTGATCGAACCCGCTGAAGCCCTGACCGCGGTCCCGGCCGAGCTGGCCGAATATGATGCCGAGATCCGGGCCGATGGCGCCCTGGCGATCACTTATCGCTACGGCCAGCAATCGGTCGCCGAGATGATCGAGAAATTCCGCGCCGCCGGTGGCCGGATCGAGGATCTGCGCACCGAAGAAGCCGATCTGGAAGATGTCTTCCTTGCGCTCACCTATAACCGCCAGGATGCCTGATCTGGCCTTGCCTGTCAGCGGGGACGGGCCCCCGACCGGTCCCGCCAGGACTGCCCCTTTTTCGGCATGATTGCAGCGCATTCTGAACGCGGCCAAAGGAGGGCCGAAACACCAAGTCAATACACACGAGGCCCGATCGGCATCCAGCCGGACAGGCACGACACCAGGGAGGCCCGCATGCGTACGCACTTCATCCGCCAGTTTTTCGCCATTTCGGTCAGTGCACCGCTTTTTGTGGCCCTCGCCTGGTTCTTCGGCATCTTCCTGCAGCCGCAAGGCGAAACCGGTGCCGGGTTCGCCCTGATCCTCATCCTCGCCAGCGCGATCGCCTCGATCTGGCTCTATGCGTGGCTGATGCGTCCGGGCCGGAAGGTCAATTTCCGCAATCGCGGCGTCGACGGCTTCGATCGCGACTGGGGTGTCGGGATGACCGGCTATTCGACCCACAAGGACGGCCGCCGCCGGCGCGATGACACCGATGGTGATGATCTGGGCGGGCGACGTAGCGCCGATGACATGGATGATGAGGGCGCTGTCGGATTGAGCTGAGGCTCGGTTCAGGCCTGATCGCTTTCGCCCCGGACTGGCTCCGGGGCGTTTTCATGTCCGGCCCTGTTGACATCAATTAGATGATTAGCTAAATGTCACTTCATGAGTGATGTTTTCAAAGCCCTGTCCGACCCGACCCGACGCGAAGTCCTGCGGATGCTGAAGTCCGGACCCAAAAGTGCCGGCGAACTGGCCGAAGCCTTTCCGGTGTCGCGGCCGACAATGTCGGCGCATTTCAACGCCTTGCGGGCGGCCGGCCTGGTCTCGACCGAAAAGGCCGGCAAGTCCGTCATCTATCATCTCAATGTCTCGGTGCTCGAAGAGGCCCTGCTCGGTTTTGCCGGCGCCTTCGGCCTGGGTTCGCGCCCGGCGGCCGACGCATCGTCCGAACGAAAGGAATAGCCATGATCACCCGTTCCCTCCGCGGCTCGCTGGTACTGGCCGCCATCCTGCTGGCCTCCGCCTATGGCCTGTCCTTGCTGGCCGATTTCAACTGGGTCGGGCCGGACATGCCGGATCGTGTGACCCAGGTCATGATCGGGCTCATCCTTGTCCTTTTTGGCAACGCCACCGGCAAACGTGAAAAAGACGCGAACCCGGCCGGTGACGCAAAGCCGGCCTTGATGGCGGCGCGCCGCTTCTTCGGTCTGGCGCTGGTGCTCGGTGGCCTCGTCCATGCCGGTGCCTGGTTGCTGGCTCCGCTCGATCTGGCCAACACGGTTTCGATGGTCGCGGTGATCATTGCCCTGCTCGCCGGGCTGGTCCGCGTCGCCTATGCCGTGATCGTGTCGCGCGAAACACCTGATCAGGGCTGACCCCGGAACGCTGCCACCCGCTGAGGCCCGAACGCAAAGGCGCGTTGCGCACCACAACCGCATCGGCTATGGGTTCGCGTTCAACGCACCCATAGCTCAGCTGGATAGAGCGCTGCCCTCCGAAGGCAGAGGTCAGAGGTTCGAATCCTCTTGGGTGCGCCATTTCTTGTTGGACGTCACAAGTCGTTGGACAAAGTCCAAGAAGCTTGGACAAACCAAGCTGGAAAGCGTCGGGGTTCATGATCCAAGTGGATCGTTTGTGTGTTCAAAAGGGCCACGACAAGGTCGACAGCCCTGATCTGCTGTACGATCATTTGGCCGCATTGACTTCTTGCCAACACCTAGCATCCGCTTTGGCTTAGGAGGGGTCATAACCTGTCGGCTGAGTTCTGTATTCGGCGGATGTCTGAATTGTCCGGTTCACCGCACAAAGCGCATGATGTGCCGTACTCTAACACCCAAGCCGACGAGCGCGGGGAGGCCACCCTGCTGCACAGCACGCATCGCCCTCCTGAATAGGCGGGCACGGTACGGTTCCAAAGGAGCAGAAGACGCAGCAATCGCCCGGCTTCGGTTTCAGCAGCGTGCTGCATGACGGACAGTCCCAGAAGTACTGGCAGGCGTTCGTCGGCATCTCCAAATTGGCGTGTATGCTGCCACAATGGGGACAGGTGAGTGTTGATTTGAGTTGGATATCAACCATCGGACTTTAAGGAACGCTCCCATTGATCAATTGCACCAATCGGCCCGGGACATTCGTGATCGCGGGTTTCACGCCCTGCTATCCGGCCAATCAATATCGGTATTGCGCGCATTTCGCAGCCGGGCGTTCCGAAGAGAGCAGCCAGGAAAAATGAACCACCAAGGTGGAGATAGACATAGGTATTGAGCCAATAGGTGGTCGACCAAAGCTGTGAATTGATCCACTCGCCGGAAGATTGCCATCCGATAGCCGCGGCGCCGATCAACAAGCCCGTAGCCAGCAGTCGAGGCCAAAGCCCTAGCCGAAAACCCAGTCCAATGTTCAGCGTGTATGGGGCCAAGTGGACAGCAAACGCCGTGAACCCGATCACCCATGCATTGGTCAAGGCATCCATCTCGCCGAAGCGAAACAATTGGGCCGCCCAATAGATTGCGCCTGCGCCGAAAATCAGGCGTGAGAGACGACCGATAGGCCCGGGCGGCGGTATAGTTCCTCCGTCGCGAAACTGATAGGTCGGCGAAGGTTTGGCCATATCAAGCTCGGAGCCAGTCCAATAACCAGCTTTGCAATCGCATCTCGTAGTTCGGCAGGATGAGCGACACGGCGAGAAATACCGCGCCAACAATCCACCATATCCAGAATATCCGGCCCGGGCTTCCGCGCCACAA
>NZ_JBLWVH010000038.1:0-21421 GCF_048268525.1 Maricaulis sp.
ACGCTGGCGAACCCGAAGCCGAAGGGACAATCAAATCGCCGCCCCCGGCCAAGGAGGGCGGTGTTTAAGCCGCCCCATTCTTGAAGTCAATCTCGTTTTTCAGGGTCAAACAGTTGTTTCTCAGTGGTTCGAAAACCGGCGAAAAAACCACTGTCCGGCGCATCGAATTCGGCGCACCAGCTTGACTTAGAAAAGCGACAAGACCTCGTATAATAAACAAACGACGCTGGTCCGCAAGGGGTAAACCGCTGCGGCAGCGCCGGTGTGAGCGGGGTTCTACAGGACGCCGTGACAGACGCAACCCCCTCTTGCGGCTTTTGCTGCAGGAAGTTCAGGGCGGTGTTGCGATCGCCCTGTCACACAAGGGATATACCGTGTGCAGATTTTGTTTTTCACCGCCCCATGGCGGTCAGGTCCAAGGTCAGGAGCGGATATAGGCCTGCAGGGCGGCAGACTCGGCTTCCATGTCGGCGATCTTCGCCTTGACCACATCGCCGATGGAAATGATGCCCAGCAATTGCTCGCCGTCCAGGATGGGAACATGGCGCACCCGGCGCTCGGTCATCAGCACCATCAGCGCACTGAGATCGATGTCCCTGCCAGCCACCACAAAGGCCTGGGTCAGCGCCTGGGCGACAGGACGTTGCAGGCAGGCGGCCCCGTGCAGCGCCATCTCGCGGACCAGGTCCCGCTCGGACAGGATGGCGATCGGCCGGCCGCCCCCGTCCTCGACCAGCAAGGCTCCGATGGCATGGGAATCGAGCAGGCGGGCAGCCTCCTCCAGCGTCGCCGTTTCGCGGATCGTGATCACGTCCCGCCCCTTGCTCCGAAGAATCGCGTCAACAATCATGGCCTGCCTCCCGATCAGTCGAGGTTGCACGATACCACAAAGCGGGTCGCCTGTCCCTGAGACACCCGTGCCCGCCTTCGGGTGATGTGAATCAAGCTTTCATGGACAGGCCTGCACGCCTCCGCCACCCTGCCCGCTCACGCTCGCAATCACGCCTCCGGGGCGCAGCGGGCAGCAGGAGTGGCGCCGATGGGTTATCTGCAACGCCTGACACGGGACCTGGATCGCTGGATCGATGCCGATCTCGTCGATGCCGCCAATCGGGCCGCGATTCTCGCTGACGCCGGCCGCCCGCGCCGCGGCGCCTCGGCACTGGGCGCGCTGACGATATTGGGCGCCGTCCTGCTGGGCCTGTCGGCGCTGACCTTCGTCGGCGCCAATTGGGAGATGATCCCCCGCCTCCTGCGCTTCGGCCTGATGCTGGGCCTGTTATGGACCTGCCTGCTGGCGGCCGGACAGGCTTTCAAGCGTGACGCGCCAACCTTGGGACACGCCCTCGCCTTGCTGGGCGTGGCGGTGTTCGGCGCCGCGATCATGCTGACCGCCCAGACCTTCAACATGACCTCCTTTCGCAATACGGCCGTCCTGGTCTGGGCGGTCGCCGGCGGCCTGACCGCCTGGCAGGCAAGGTCACGGCCGGTTCTGATCCTGGCCACCGGGCTGGGCGCGCTGTGGGCGGGACTGGAAGCAGGCAATGTCCATTTCCCGGGTACGGTATGGGCCTACCTGCCGGTCGCCGCGGCCAGTGCCTTTCTGGCTGTGCGGATGCGCTCCTTCGTGTCCGTGCATCTGGTCTCGCTGGCGCTGGCGATCTGGACCGCACACGCGCTCCATGTGTGGCAGGACCTCCATGCCGTCGGCGCCCTGGCGACACAGTCCGCGGCGATACTGGTCTTCGCGGCCCTGGCGCTGGCCGGCTCGGTCCTGCGCGACCGCAATATTCCCGGCGCCGGCATTGTCGCCGGCTGGATGACGCTGATCACCCTGTTTGCGGCCTTGCTGATCCAGCTCCCCCTGGACGGTCACCTCTCCGCCCAGGAAACATCGAACGGCTTCGGTTACAGCGCCCTCGCCCTGCCGGCACTGGCTGTCATCGCCCTGCTGTGTGCGCTGCGCGTGATTGCCGGGCGGTTGAAGGTCTGGGAGGCGGGAGCATTGTTTGCCACTGCGTTGGCCATCGGGGCTCTCCCCTTGGTCCTGGGTGGCGAGCCGGACGTCGCGCCGCTGGTCCTGCGCATGGTGGTCGGCGGGTTGATCTACAGTGCCTGCGTGGCGCTGATCCTGATCGGCTCGCGCCAGTCGGCCGCAACGCTCCGCACCATCGGCATTATCGGCTTCGTGGCGCAGACGCTTTATGTCTATGCGGAGACCTTCGAAGGCCTGCTCGACACGGCGCTGTTCTTCTTCCTCGGCGGACTGCTCCTGTTCGGTGCCAGCTTCGTGCTCTGGCAAGCGCAAAAACGGCGACGTCTCGCCGCCCCGGCTCCGGCTGGTGCCAATCCGGGAGAGACCTCATGAGCCATCCGATGAAGAGCGCTCCGGCCCGGATGAGACTGATCGCCGCGGCGATGACCGGCTTCCTGGTCTTCATGCTGGTCAGTCACCAGACCGCCCGGAACTCGGGTACCGAGCTGGTGATGGAGGTCGAGGGCTATGATCCGCGCGACATTTTCCTCGGTCACTACGCGATGATCCGCACGCCATTGGCCGCGCTCGATCTCGCGACCCTGGACGGCGATGACGCTTTCGAGAACCACGCCCCGGTATTTGTGACGCTGGAGATCGGTGCCGACGGGCTGGCCCGGCCGGTCGCTGTGCATCACCGCCATCCCGGCAGCGGCCTGGTGGCGGAAGGTCGGGCCGTAGGGTCCGGAGACATCCTGCGCGCCCGTTTCAATATCGAGCGCTATTACGCCAGTCGCGACCAGGCGCTGGCCCTGGAGGACATGTTGCGCCAGCCACCGCGCGACGGCGAGGAGGACGAGACGTCCGATGTCCGGCTCATTCTCTCCCTGCCCGCCTCCGGGCATCTTCTGATCAAGGGGTTCGAGATCGACGGCGAACGTCATATTGACCGGTTGTGGTAATCAGTCAGGCCGCTCCTCGAACACCGCAATCACCAGCGGTGTCAGGACGATGCCACCCAGCGTGCCGCCGATATGCCCGAGCCAGGCGATCGGGATCGGCATCATGTCGCCGAGAAGGCCGATCACCAGATTGATGCCGATCCACGGCAAGGCCAAGCCCGCCATGCCACGCCAGCCGCCCCGGACCCAGCCGGCGGCAGCGATCAGGCCGGAGACCGCCGTTGAGGCGCCCGCCATCGACACGGGTGGGCCCTGATGCAGGAAAGCTTCAAGCGAGGCACCGGTCGCCGCGCAGGCAAAGAACAGAAAGATGAAGCCCGCCGAGCCCAGAAGGCCCTGAC
Source organism: Maricaulis sp. (assembly GCF_048268525.1). Classification (GTDB taxonomy): domain Bacteria; phylum Pseudomonadota; class Alphaproteobacteria; order Caulobacterales; family Maricaulaceae; genus Maricaulis. The sequence goes on from NZ_JBLWVH010000038.1 coordinate 3,279, forward strand.
CCAAACGCTGGCTGACGGCCCGACCGGTTGCCACCAGAATCGCCAGATTCATGGCGATGTGGAACAAGCCGAAATGGATGTAGACATGCAGGAAAAGCGGTGCGACCGGGCCAAGTGGCTGGCTCGGCAACGCGGCCCCACGTTCGGCCGCGATGAAGACGCCCGCATTGAAGACCCAGCGCTGGAAGTCTGCCCAGACCTGACCGAGTAGTGACACACCGACAATACTGAGGGCGATCAGCAATACGGCCGGTGGCATGGCGTTGAAAACCGGCGCTCGCGGTGGCGGCGGCGATTGCCATGGCCCGTCCGACCCGTCCCGCTGCGGCACACTCATGGCGTCCACTCCTGCTCCAGATTGCCCCAATCAGGCATCGCCCGCTCAAGGGCGACACGATTCCCCCAACAGGGGAACGGCTTTAGCGCGGCACACCCTTTGGCATGCGCGTTGCAACTCCGTACCCAGAATTCGCGTCTAAAAGGACATGACACAATGAAAACGCGCAGCTTCCCCACCGTTGTCGGTGCCGCTCTTGCCCTCGCAGCTCTCAGCGCCGCGGCCCAGGCTCAGCAGGTCCAGACCACGGCTGGCTGGGAGCAGCCCTATGGCGGATCGACCGCACAGGCGAGCCAGCCCTGGTCGGGTGCAACCACCAGCGCCGGCGCCGCGGCGCGGTCAAGCGCCGGCAATCGCGTGATCATCGACGGAATCATCCAGACCGGTGTCGGGGTTTCCACCCAGACCGGCCTGTTTGGCAGTGGCGGCGTCGGCGCAAACGCCTCCGCTATCGGCAACCAGCTCAACGTCAATGTGAGCGGCCAGTGGAACACGGTCATCGTGAATTCCACCCAAATCAATAATGGCGACATCAACGCCAGCGCGACGGCCCAAGGCAATGTGAGTACGGACAATGATCAAGACTAAGCTTTTGATGGCGACCCTCGTCAGCGCGCTGGCGCTGACCGGTTGTGCAACAACGGCCCGCACCGGCGGCGCCGACGGCAATTATGCGACGCCGATCGGTGGCTCGCCGGTCACGGCCAATCCGACGCCCTATTCCGAGGCGCTGGTCTGCCTCGCCAACTATGCCCGCCAACACAATCTGCAATCGCCCCGCATCGCTGTGGGTCGCTTGGCGGATTACACCGGCCGGGCTTCTCTGGAAGGCGGCGCCGCGGTGACACAGGGGGCCTCCCTGATGGCGATCTCGGCTTTCGCCAAAGCCGGGGTCCGCCTGGTGGAGCGTTTTGACACGTCGGTGTCCGAACTCGAGCTACGCTATGCCAACAATTCGCTGATCGGCGACAACGGCACCCAGCGCCAGATTCTCGCCGCCTCGGTGCCCGGGTCCGACTATCACCTGGCCGGCGGCATCACCGAGCTCAACTACAATATCCGCTCGTCCGGTATTGATGTCCTGGGCGGCGACCGCATCGACAGCGACCCGACCGGCGTATTCAACCGCCGCATGTGGGTCATGAATATCGGTCTCGACCTGCGCGTCAACGAGACGCGCACCATGGAGACGGTCGATGTGATCTCCTACCAGAAGCAGATTGTCGGCCGTGAGATTTCGGCGGGCGTTTTCGCCTTCTGGGATGACGCGGTCATCGACATTTCCGGTGGCGGCCGTTCGCTCGAGCCGGTCCAGCTGGCCGTGCGTTCGGTGATCGAACGCGCAGTCCTGGAAATCTCCGCCCAGATGTACGGCGTCGATCCAGCCGCAGCCTGCACCTATGCCGATCCGATCGGTGGCAGCACGGGCGGCCATACCAATGTTACCGGCGGCGTCAACGCCTCCACACCTTACGGCCAAGGGGAGACTTCCAATGTCCAAGCGCGCAGCAATGTTGATCGCGGGCATGAGCGCCGCGACGATCACGTGCGCACCTATCTTCGCGGACGATACGACTGAGATCCTGAACGGCCAGGTCAATCTGGACGCCGCGATCACGGTCGTGACGGAAGGTGAAACCGACCAGGCCAACTCCGCCTCCCAATCTGCCATAGGCGCCGCCAATGCGCTGACCGTGGATGTGGTGGAGCGGCATGATATCCAGTCTGACCAGACCTTCTCCGGTTCGGTCGATGCCCGCGCGGAAACGCGTGCCACGATCATTGACGGCGCAGCCATTACCACCGCTTCGGCGATGGGCAATTCGGCCAGCGTGATCAATGACAATGGCATGGATGCGCAAATCAACCAGACGGCACTGGACGGCTCGAGCGTCGCGGCGACGGCTCGACTGGAAGTCGGCAGCTATGCGATCTCCTCGGTCACCTCGGCAACGGCCTCGGCCAATGCTTTCCAGGGCACGACCTATGGCAGCGACACCAATCTCGCCTTGCGCCAGGACTCCGGCGCCGACGTCACGGCGGACAGCTTTGTCCTCGCCAGCGATGGCGGCCTTGGCTATGCGGCGACCGTACTCGGCGCGGCCAATGGCAATTCGGCGCAATTGGAAGGCTATTATGACAGCCCGTCCCAGGTCGTTGATGTCGACCAGGACAATCGCGGCGCTGTGACGGCACGAGCCGGCACCGACGCCGGCGGCACGGCGATCAGCCAGACCGTCGTTTCGTCGGCCAACGGCAATTCGGTGTGGATGCAGAATGAATACGGCTACGCCCATGTCCAGGGCGAGCAGGACAATGACGGCGCGGTCACGGCCGAGTCTGAAATCCAGGTCGGAAACTTCGATGCCGACGTCCTCTCGGTCTCGGCCGAAGGGGTGGGCAATTCCGCCATCATCTCCAATATCGGCGCCGACGCCTTCATGGGGCTGGACCAGACCAACAATGCCGCTGTCACGGCCCGGGCCACGCTCGGCGGCGATGCCGGCGGCTCGGCCCTGGTCTCGGCAACCGCCTTCGGAAATGCCGCGACGACCTATGTCTGTTCGGAATGCCCGGTCTCGGCCTGGGGCAATACCAACCAGTCCAACAACGCCGCAGTCAGCTCCTTTGTGACGGGCAGCATGAATACGGGCGGGGTCCTCTCCGGCGCGGCCACCGCGATCGGCAACTCCGCCACCTACCAGACAGTGAGCCCGACTTCGGGCAACTGACGACTTCCCATGCCTTGGGAAACACTGGCCCCGGTCGCGTGTTGTGCGATCGGGGCTTTTTTCTGCCTGTTCGGCACGGCGGCTGCGCAACCCACTTGCCCGCCCGCGCCTCAATCGGCCGGATCAATCCGTGGTGTTATCCCGACAGCCTCAACCATCGCGGCGATCCGCTCGACTACCGTGTCCAGCTGGGCCTCATCGGTCGCGCGGGCGACCAGGTGGGTGCCGCGTTTGATTTCGCCGGCTTTGACTTCAAGAAAATACGGGTAGGAGCCGATCGAGACCTCGGGGAAGTCCTTCGCCAGCTCTCCCAGCGCTTCAGCGACATCACCCTCGCGCAGATTGTCGCCCTTGACCGAGCGCGACTTTGTCACCGCCCCGCCCTCGAGCCGGTGGTCGATGTCATTGAGCATGCCGGCGACGATGGAGGGCACACCGGCCAGGGTGAAGACATTGCCGGTCTGGAAGCCCGGCGCGCCGGTGACCGGATTGACGATCAGGCTGGCGCCGTCGGGAATACGGGCCATGCGCTTGCGACTCTCGGTGACCGGGGTCTGGGTCTTGGCATACCAGTCCTCGATGATGGCCAGCGCATCGTCACGGACATCGATGCCGACGCCAAAGGCCGCGGCGACGGCGTCAGCGGTGATGTCATCATGGGTCGGACCGATGCCGCCGGTGGTGAAGACATAATCATGGCCGGCCCGCAGCGTGTTGAGGGCATCGACGATGACGTCGGTCTCGTCCGGCACGACCCGGCATTCCATCACATTGATCCCCAGCGGCGCGAGGAAGCGGGCGATCTGGTTAAGGTTCTTGTCCTGGGTGCGACCGGACAGGACCTCGTCTCCGATCAGAAGAACCGCTGCCGTCACCCGTTTGCCCGTGGCCATGAGAATCATCCTTAAGTCACACCGTTCACGGTCCTATATGCACCGCCAGCCGGGAAGTCCAAGCCATGAAGTTTCCGACAGACCTGATCGAAGGCCGCCTGGTCAAACGCTACAAGCGCTTCTTCGCCGATGTCGAGCTGGCGGATGGTGCGGTGGTGACCGCACACTGTGCCAATACCGGTGCGATGACCGGTATCAAGACGCCGGGTCTTCCGGTCTGGCTGTCGCGTTCGGACAATCCCAAGCGAAAGCTGAAATACACTTGGGAACTGGTCGAGGCTGAAGGCACGCTGATCGGCGCCCTGCCCAACCTTGCCAATGCGCTGGCGGAAGAGGCGGTGACTGCCGGCGTGATCAGCGAGCTGTCCGGCTATGACAGCCTGCGCCGCGAGGTGAAATATGGCGAAAACTCCCGCATCGATTTGCTGCTGGAAGGCAATGACCGTCCGGCCTGCTGGGTCGAGGTGAAGAATGTCCACTGGCAGCGAGGGCCCGGCATTGCGGAGTTTCCCGATGGCGTGACCTCACGCGGGGCCAAGCACCTGGTGGAGCTGGCCAATCAGGTGAAGGCGGGTGAACGCGCGGTACAGCTCTTCATCGTCCAGCGCAGTGATTGCGAAGTGCTGCGACCGGCCGAGGACATCGACCCGGTCTATGCCGAGACCTTGCGGACGAGCGCTGCGGCCGGGGTTGAGGTTCTTGCCTATGCCTGCGACGTCTCACCGACGGCGGTGACAATCACCCGGCCCATGCGCGTGGAGCTGAACCCATGACCGACAAATGGAATGACTGGGATCTGCCGGAGCCGTACGTGCACCGCATCACCGTTAGCGAGAAAGATATCGACAGCTTCGGTCACGCCAATAATGCCCGCTATCTGGAATGGGCCGACGAGGCCGCCTGGACGCACTGGTTCTCCAAGGGCGACGCCTATTCCATGGAAGCCTGCGCCAAGGACGATCGCGGCATCGCCATCATCCGCACCGAGGCTGACTATCTGGGCCATGTCCGCCTGGGCGACGAAATCGACTGTGCGGTCTGGATCAGCCAGTCGGACCGCCGCCTGCGGGCCGAGCGCCGCTACCAGTTCCGCCGCGTTGGCGATGGCGCCACTGTGTTTCGTGCCCTGACAAAGGTCGTCTGCTTCCAGCTCTCGACCGGCCGCCCGGCTCGTATGACGCCAATCTTTTCAGATCACTACTCGGTATTGCCGTCCGTCGCCGCCGCGCTTGTGACTGAAAGTTAACAATCCGCCGAGATTGTCCCCAAGCCCCTGCCCCCTATAGTCCGCTGCAACACCAACACCTCTTTGGGGGAGGCTTTCATGAAGTATCTCATTACGGCTATTGCCGGACTCGCTCTGGTGGGCTGCTCGGTCGAGACCGACACCACGACAGACACTGCTGACGCGGCCTTCATGCCGGATGTCAGCGCCACCAATATTGAAGCACACATCCGCTTTCTGGCATCCGATTACCTCGCCGGCCGCGATGCCGGTACGGACGGCTATGAAATCGCCGCCAATTATGTCGCCGCCCAAATGCGCCTTCTGGGCCTGGAGCCGGCCGGCGATAACGGCAATTATTTCGCCGATGTGCCAATGCAGGAAGTGCGTCCGGATGCGGACTACAACCAGTTCACGCTGGATGGCGAAACCTTCGCCCACGGCACGGGGGCCTTTATCGGGACCAATCCCAGCGTGCTGGAAGCCACCATCACCGGCGAGCTGGTCTTCGTCGGCCACGGCGTCTCGGCCACCAATCGCGGTCATGACGACTATGAAGGCCTCGATGTCGAGGGCAAGATCGTGGTCGTCATGGGCGGTGTTCCCGAGGGTGTGTTTGAAGGCATTTCCGAAGAACGCGCCCACCACAATTCCGGCACGACCAAACGCAATGTTGCCGCCGCGCATGGCGCCATCGGCATGATCTCGATCACCGGATGGACGCAGGAACAGCTGACCGGATATGCCAATGGCTTCGGCAGCCGTCCGAGTGTCCGCCTGACTGCTGCCACCGGAGCGTCGGGCTATGACACCGTCCAGGCCGCCGCCAACGTCACCGCCGAGCTTGGTGCCAGCCTGTTCGAGGGCGCCGAAATGAGCCTGGAAGACGTGCAGGCTGCGATGTCTGCCGAAGAGCCGAGCTATCCGCGCTTTGCCCTGCCGCACACGGTCACGATCCGACAGCGCACCCTGTCCGAGCCGTTCAATGACCCCAATGTGGTCGGCATGATCCGCGGCTCCGACCCGGTCCTCGCGGACGAGATTGTCGTGTTGTCGGCCCATCTCGACCATATCGGTTCCGTGACCGAGCACATGCGCGCCGGCGGGTCCTGCCGCGCCACCGACGAGAGCGATGAAGTCTGCAACGGCGCTGTCGACAACGCGTCCGGCATCTCGATCATGCTGGAGACCGCCCGAACCTTCCTGGAAGAAGGCACGCCGCGTCGCTCTGTCGTCTTCGTCGCCCTGACTGCGGAAGAAAAAGGTCTGCTGGGCTCCGAGCACTTCGCCCGCAACCCGTCGGTCCCGGCCGAGCAGATCGTCGCCAACGTCAATCTCGACATGCCGGTTATCGTCTATGACTTCGCCGACGTGATCGCCTTTGGTGCCAATCACTCCAATCTTGGCCCGATCGCCAGCCGGGCCGCCGACCGTCTGGGCATCATGGTCAGCGAAGACCCGCTGCCGGAGCAGTCACTTTTCGTGCGGTCGGACCACTACAACTTTGTTCGCCAGGGTGTGCCGTCGCTGTTCCTGATGACCGGTTTTTCCTCGCCGGATCCACGCTGGGACGAGGGCGAAGGATTCATGGGCTTCTTGACCACCCATTATCACCGTCCGACCGACCAGCTCGATGGTGAGCTGGAAGTCCTGTTCGAACAGGGCGCCAAGTTCGCCAACATCAACTACATGATCGCCCGCGAAATCGCTGACAGCGACGAGCGTCCGGCGTGGAATGATGACAGCTTCTTCGGCAACCTGTTTGGTGGCGACACGGAATAGGTCCCAACCCTCAGGCTGAGAAATGCAGGCGCGCGCCGTTCCAAACGGCGCGCGCTCTGTTTATAAGCGGGTGGTGAAGGAGTACCGAATTGACGACTGCCTACGAGACCGTGACCGATATCGACACTGCCAGCCCGCGTGATGGCCGCATCAAGCTGCATGGGCCGGAGGCGTTTGAAGGCATGCGCAAGGCGGGGCGCCTGGCGGCTGAAATCCTCGACATGCTGGTCGAGCACGCCCGTCCGGGCAATACGACCGCCTATCTGGACAAGCTGGCGCGCGAATACGCTTTCGATCACGGATCGATGCCGGCCACCCTGTTCTATCGCGGTTATCGGCACTCGCTGTGCACCTCGCTCAACCATGTCGTCTGCCACGGCATTCCCGGTCCCAAACCGCTCAAGGGCGGCGACATCGTCAATATCGATGTCACCGTCGTGGTCGATGGCTGGCATGGCGATACCAGCCGCATGTACACGATCGGCGAGCCGCGCCGGAAGGCCGAGCTGCTTGTCGACACGACCTATGAAGCGATGATGGCCGGCATCAATGCGATCAAGCCCGGCGTCACCCTGGGCACGATCGGCGCCATCATCCAGGAATATGCCGAGGAGCGCCGCTGCTCCATCGTCCGCGATTTTTGCGGCCACGGCCTCGGCCAGAACTTCCATGACAGCCCGAATGTGCTGCATTTCGGCGAGCGCGGCGAAGGGGTCGAGCTGAAGGAAGGCATGTTCTTCACCGTCGAGCCCATGCTCAATCTGGGCCGGCCGGACGTGAAGGTCCTGTCCGATGGCTGGACTGCCGTCACCCGCGACAAGTCGCTCTCGGCCCAGTTCGAGCATTCGTGCGGCGTCACCGCCGACGGCGTCGAGATCTTCACCAAGTCGCCCAAGGGCCTCGACAAGCCACCCTATTCCAACCGCTGAACCATGACCGAGCTGGCCCCGCATACAGGTCATCGAGACCGGCTGCGTGAAAAACTAACCTCAGCGGGTGGCTTAGCGCTTCACGATTATGAATTGCTCGAACTCTACCTCTTCCGCTGCATCCCGCGCCGCGACGTCAAACCCATAGCCAAGGACCTGATCGCCCGCTTTGGGGATCTGGGCGGTGTCGCCTCGGCCAGCGTCGGCCAGCTCTCTTCGGTGCGCGGGGTGTCGGAAAAGACCGCCGCCGAACTGAAACTGATCAAGGCCCTGTCGGAACGCCTGGCCCGCGAACAGGTGATCGGCCGCCCGGTCATCACCTCCTGGTCGGCCCTGGTCGCCTATTGCCGCACCGCCATGCAGCACGCCACGACGGAACAGTTCCGCGTTCTCTTCCTCGACCGCAAGAACAAGCTGATCGCCGATGAGGTGCTCGGCGAAGGCACGATCGACCATGCCCCCGTCTATCCGCGCGAAGTGGTCAAATCCGCCCTCGCCCACGAAGCCTCGGCCATCATCCTGGTGCATAACCACCCGTCCGGCGACGCCACACCCAGCCAGGCCGATATCGAGATGACGCGAACGCTAATGGAGATTTGCAAGCCGTTCGAAATCGCGGTTCATGATCATCTGGTGATCGGCCGGGAGAATACGGCGAGTTTCAAGACGTTGGGGTTGATGTGAGGAGCGCGCGCAAGACCGCTGCCCCAGTTTTGTCATCCCGGATGGACGCCCGGCGAAAGCCGGGCGCAAGTCCGGGACCTATGTAATTGCAGGCCTGATCAAAACAGTTGCCCGCCATCCGTCCGGCCTTCGCCGGACATACTGCGGGGATGACAACGGAGCGTAATGCTCCAAAGACCCTACCCCGCCGGTTCGATCGGCTGCCAGAGCTCGATCTTCGTCCCGTCCGGATCCATGACCCAGGCGAAGCGGCCATAGTCGAAATCCTGGGGTTCGCCTTCCAGCGGAACCTCTTTTTCCTTAAGGCGCGCCAGCATGCTGTCCATGTCGTCGATCATGAGATTGATCATGAAGGGCTTGTCGGACGGCTTGAAATAATCGGTGCCGGTCTTGAAGGCGGAGAAAATCGTCCGCGCGCCTTGCGGGAAGGCCTTGCCGCTGTCGGCATGCAGGAAGTCGGCGCCGCCATAATCATTAATCTCAAGACCCAGCTTGTCCTTGTACCAAGCCATAAGAGCCGCAGGGTCCGGACTCTGGAAAAACACGCCGCCCACACCGATCACTTTTGCCATCTCGCTCTCCCTCTTGAGGACCGGCAGCATAAGAGCCGCGACGCGATCTTGCCCAGTGAAATCCACGCCTCGCCTCACCAGACAGGCCTGATACTGTGCCGGCATGACTCGTCCCTTCCGCCTCGTGCTTCTCGCCATCATCGCCGCCCTCGCCCTTTTCGTGGCCGGGATCGCAGCCTTCACAGGCTCCCCCTCCGCACCCGACGCGCTGGTCTTCCACAACGGCACGATCCGGACAGTCAGCGCGACCGGCACGGTCGAGGCGCTCTACATCCAGGATCGACGCATCGCCGCTGTCGGTGATCTGGACAGCGTGCTGGCCGCCGCACCTCGCGGCGTTCGCAGGATCAATCTGGAAGACGGCACACTGACACCGGGCCTGATCGAACCACACACCCATCCGCTCGCCGCCGCCCTGCTGGCCACCGCGACCGACATATCCGGACGCACCTATCAAAGCCGCGAGGCGATCATGGCGGCCATCGCCGAGGGCGCGGCGCAGGATGGCCCTTCGCCCTGGGCCATCGCCTTTGGCTGGGATGCGGTCATGCTGGACGGTCTCACCCCGCCCAGCCTCGCCGAGCTGGACACCCTGTCGCCCGAGCGGCCACTCGTCATCCTGACCCAGATGATGCATGAGGCATTCGCCAATTCCGCAGCCCTGGAAGCCGCCGGGCTCAGTGCCAACACGCCGGACCCGCATGACGGGTTTTTCGAGCGCGACGAGACCGGGGCGCTGACGGGCCGTGTGGTGGAAGTGACCGCAGTTGGCCGGCTGATGTCCGGCATCCCTCAAGCCTCCGACGCCGCCCTGACCTTCCTGCTCGACGGCGCCTATGACCGCTATGCCCGCGCCGGTTACACCACGATCGGGGTAGCCTCGCTGGTCGGCCGCGCCCGCGACCCGCTGGCCACACTGATGTCGGTCAGCCATGCCGAGCGAACGGCCCTCAACACCATTCTCTACTCGCCCCCCGATCAGGCCGGGCGCGACGCAGCGCTGTTCACGCCTGCCCCTCAGACCGGCGGGCTCCAACGCTTCAATGGCATCAAGGTCTGGCTCGACGGCTCGCCCTTTGTCGGCGGCGCAGCGACCGCCGCCCCCTATGCCGACACGCCGCTGACCCGCGACGTTCTGGGGCTCGAGCCCGGCTGGCTGGCCCCGCTCGCCGCCGAGCGCGAGGCCCTGTTCAACCTGGTCGAGACCGCCCAGCGGGCCGGGCAACAGGTTGCCTTCCATGTCCAGGGCGAGCGCGCCATTGATCTGGCGCTCGATGCTGTCGAGGCCGCACGACGGGCCGTGCCCGACGCCGACCTGCACCACCGCCTCGAACATCTCGCCCTGGTCACACCGGAGCAGATCGCCCGCGCCCGCTCGCTTGAGGTTTCGCTGGGCTTTTTCCCGGACCATATCGGCAATTACGGTCATCGACTGGACGCGCTGTTCGGGCCGGACCGCGCCGCTCGCTACATGCCGGTCGCCGAAGCCGTCCGCCAGGGCGCGGTCACGACCATCCATGGCGACCATCCGGCCAGCACCATCAACGCGCTGCGCGTCATGGCCCTGCCAGTCCACCGCCTGACCCTGGACGGATCGCCGCTGGGCGAGCCGGTCAGCGGCGAGACAGCCCTCGCCATGATGACGATCAATGCTGCCCGGCAATTGCTACTGGATGACGAGACCGGCTCGTTGGAGGTCGGCAAGCGCGCCGACCTGACCTGGTTCGACGGCGACCCGGTCACCGCCATCGAGGCCGGAACGCCAATTGCCGTGCACGGCACCTGGCTGGCCGGCCAACCGGTCGACACACGCGACTGGTCCCGCGACCGGATCGGTCTCGCCGTCCGCGCCGCCTGGGGTCAGATGACCCGCTAAACCCATTGACCAAATCAGACACGAGCCTGCCACATGCAAAGCAAAGCCAATTACTTCACCCATCTGGAATGCTCGGAGACCGGCGAACGGTATGAAGCTGACCAGCCGCACAACCTGTCAAAGACCGGCAAGCCGCTGCTCGCCCGCTATGATCTGGACAAGATGAAGGGCGAGGTGGATCGCGGCGCGGTCTGGGCGCGCGAGGGCGGGTTCTGGAAATGGCGCGAGCTTCTCCCCGTCATCGACGACGCCGACATCTGCGCCTTGGGCGAGCTCGATACGCCGCTGATTGATGTGCCGGCGACCGGCAAGGCATCCGGCGCGACGGGCAAAGTCTGGGTCAAGGATGAGGGCCGCCTGCCGACCGGCAGTTTCAAGGCCCGCGGCCTCGCCCTCGCCGTGGCGATGGCCCATCAATACGGCCTCAAACGCCTCGCCATGCCGACCAATGGCAATGCCGGCGCGGCAATGTCGGCCTATGCCAGCCGTATGGGCATGGAGAGCTGGTGCTTTGCCCCCGAGGACACACCGGAAGCCAATCTGCGCGAGATGGCGCTGCAGGGCGCGAAGGTCTTCAAGGTCAATGGCTATATCCATCATTGCGGCGCCCTCGTCGGGGCCGGCAAGGAGAAGATGGGCTGGTTTGATGTCTCGACCCTCAAGGAGCCCTACCGGATCGAAGGCAAGAAGACGATGGGGCTCGAACTCGCCGCCCAACTCGGCTGGAAAGTCCCCGACGCCATCTTCTACCCCACCGGCGGCGGGACCGGCCTGATCGGCATGTGGAAAGCCTTCGACGAGATGGAACAACTGGGCTGGATCGGCCCGGAACGCCCGAAAATGTTCGCCGTCCAAGCGGAAGGCTGCGCCCCCATCGTCAAAGCGTATGAGGACGGCGCAAGACACGCCGAGGAATGGCTCGACGCAAAGACCGCCGCCATGGGCATTCGCGTCCCCAAGGCGATTGGTGACTTTCTGATCCTCGACGCCGTGCGGGAAAGCGGCGGGGCGGCGCTGGCTGTCTCGGAAGACGCGATTGAAGCGGCGCGGACACGATGTGCGCGAGAGGACGGGCTGCTGCTCTGCCCCGAGGGCGCTGCGACCCTGGCCGCGATGGAAAAGGCGATGCGTGACGGGCTGCTGGAACGCGACGCGGAATGCGTGCTGTTCAATTGCGGCTCGGGGCTGAAATACGCGATGCCGGATGGCGCAGTGGCGCTGGATCGACATGGGGATGTGGATTGGGGGGCATTGTGAATGCCATACGAAGAATGCTAGCGGATCGACGCGTTTTGTGGGCGTCTATCAATGCGATTTGCGCGGGTTTCAGCCTCACCAGTGGCGAGATGTACGCTTCAACCCAGTGCACCAATGGTGACTGCCGAGTAGCAGCGAGCTTTTCCCCGCACTTGTTTGCCGTGTGGCCGGTCGCGCTCGCACTGCTCCTTGCCTTCAAAAGCCCGCCCTTGAAGGTGAGCGAAACCCGCACCGTCAAAAAGCGTTACATTTTCGCTGCCTGGTTTATCGACTACCTGCTGCTGATGTTGGCCTTGGGACCGATCGTGGCAGTCAGTGCGCTGGCAGCGGAATCCGCCCATCAGGGGTATTGGGTGAGCGCTTTCGACCGTGACTATCTTCGTGCGACAGACAGTGTCGCGACCGTGTCGATACTCGCAATGTTCCCAGCGATAGCCGTCTATTTCGGCCGGTCAGCAAATGGCGAAACCGTTACGGTCGGCCAATATCTCATGCGCTTTCGGATCAGGGCGGATGCGTCGCGCGCAGCCTGGCGTCAGACAGCGGCGATCATGTTCTTGCCGGCTGCCATGATCGCGCGTCCGATCGAAGCACGAATCGGAATTCGCCGCTCTCCGGCATTCGTATTCGCGCAGATTGAAGTCGATCCAATTGAATAGGGTTGTCCGAAGGAGCGAGTGCGCACAACCGGCCAATAGATGTGGATTGAGAAGTTTTTGATGGCGCAGCTACGCTGCGCGCCCCTCACCTTTGTTTCCTCTCCCCGGCCGGGGAGAGGCGGTGCGGCTTTCTTCTTCTCCCCGGCTGGGGAGAAGGTGGCCCGGAGGGCCGGATGAGGGGCGATCAAAAACTCTTCGCGCATGACCGGGATCACACCGATACGGCCGCCCGAACCGATACTCTCACACCATGCGCCATCCGCACCGAGAGCGGGCCCGGCGATTGCGCCGCGAGCAGACACCGGCCGAAGCCCGGCTGTGGGCGCGGCTGCGCGGGCGCCAGCTCCACGGCGCCAAATTTCGGCGGCAAGTCCCCGTCGGCCCTTTCATCGTGGACTTCATGTGCAAGGCGTTGTCACTCGTTGTCGAGGCTGATGGTGGGCAGCATGGCGACCAGGAAGATTACGACGCCCGCCGCACCGCCTGGCTGGAAGCCGAGGGATTTCAGGTCCTGCGCTTCTGGAACCATGACGTTTTGACGGATATCGACAACATGATGGAAGTCATTGGCGAGGCTGTTCACTACGCTCAACTCGCGCGACTGGAATCTTGATGGCGCAGCTTGCGCTGCGCGCCCCTCACCTTTGATTCCTCTCCCCCGTCGGGGAGAGGCGGTGCGGCTTTCTTCTTCTCCCCTGCAGGGGAGAAGGTGCCCCGGAGGGGCGGATGAGGGGCCCACACTTGACCTCTCCGCCATTCCGTCGCATCCCCCGCGCTTCTCCCTCCCGCACCCCGGAGCGCCTGCCATGATCCCTCGTTATACCCGCCCGCAAATGGCTGCCATCTGGTCGGACCAGAACAAGTACAAGATCTGGTATCTGATCGAGGCGCATGCGACGGAGAAGCTGGCCGAGCTGGGTGTGGTGCCGCAATCGGCGGTCGAGGCTGTTTGGAAGGCAAAGGACGTCGAGTTTGATGTCGACCGGATCAATGAGATCGAGGCCGAGGTGAAGCATGATGTCATCGCCTTCCTGACCCATCTGGCCGAGCATGTCGGCGAGGAGAGCCGTTTCGTCCACCAGGGGCTGACCTCCTCGGACGTGCTGGACACCTGCCTCGCGGTGCAGATGAAGCAGGCAGCCGATCTCCTGCTGGAGGGCATGGACCGGGTGTTGGCGGCGCTGAAGACGCGCGCGATGGAACACAAATTCACCGCCTGTATCGGTCGCTCGCACGGCATTCATGCCGAGCCGACGACGATGGGCCTCAAATTCGCGCGCTTTTATGCCGAGTTCGACCGCAACCGTGCCCGCCTGGTCGCGGCGCGTGACGAGATCGCCACCTGCGCCATTTCCGGCGCCATCGGCACCTTTGCCAATATCGATCCGGCGGTGGAAGAGCATGTCGCCGCGCAGATGGGCCTGACCGTCGAGCCGGTCTCGACCCAGGTCATCCCGCGCGATCGTCACGCCAATTATTTCGCCGTGCTGGGCCTCATTGCCTCGGCGATCGAGAATATCGCCATCGAGGTGCGCCATTTGCAGCGTTCCGAAGTGCGCGAGGCGCAGGAATATTTCTCGCCGGGCCAGAAGGGCTCGTCGGCCATGCCGCACAAGCGCAATCCCATCCTCACGGAAAACCTCACCGGCCAGGCCCGCCTGGTGCGCTCGGCCGTGGTGCCGGCGATGGAGAATATTGCCCTTTGGCATGAGCGCGACATCTCGCACTCCTCGGTCGAGCGCGGCATTGGCCCCGACGCCAATGTCCATCTCGACTTTGCCCTGCACCGCACCGCCTCCATGATCGAAAAGCTGATCGTGCATGAGGATCGCTGCCTGGAAAACCTCCAGGCCTATGGCGGGATCCACAATTCCCAGCGTGTGCTGCTGGCCCTGACCCAGGCCGGCGCTTCGCGCGAGGACAGCTATCGTCTGGTCCAGCGCAATGGCATGAAGACCTGGGATGAAGGCGGCATGCTGGTCGATCACCTGAAGGCCGATGAGGGCGTCACCGCCCTGATGAGCGACGCCCAGATCGAGGCCTGCTTCGACGAGGCCTATCACATGAAGCATGTCGACACGATTTTCACGCGGGTGTTTGGGGACTGAGGGCCTCACAACGCCGCCCGCGGTGAATTTGAGAACATGCGCGACAACGCGCAACGATCCATACATCGCTTGTCAGCCAGCAGGCCGTATCCGGTTTTCCAGCTCAAGGGCGGAACCGCGAAGCGGGGCCTGCGGCGCCCTTGACCTGGAAAACCGGATACGGCGACATCTCGGCAAGCGGTCTATGGACGGGTTCGCGCGCGGCGCGCCGCCGCCGACCAAACCACACAAAACTCCGTGATTTCGCGCACATCCAGCTAGCGAACGGTCCCGCGCTTGCCTACATTCCCCCCCCATGGCCAAGACTCACCCCCATATCGACGATCGCATCCGCGCCTTCATCGAAAAGCAGAAGATGTTCTTCGTCGCCACCGCCCCGTCCGGGGAGGATGGGCATGTGAACCTGTCGCCCAAGGGCTATGACAGTTTCCGCATTCTGGGCCCCAATGAGGTTGCCTATCTCGATCTCGGCGGCTCAGGCATCGAGACGCTGGCCCATGTGCGCCAGAATGGCCGCATCACCTTCATGTTCTGCGCCTTCGAGGGGGCGGCCAATATCCTGCGCCTGTATGGCCAGGCCGAAGCTGTCTCGTTTGACGAGGCGGGCTTTGCCGACAAGCTGGCCCTTTTCCCGGATTTTCCCAAGGCCCGCACCATTTTCACGGCGAAGATCGACCGCATCCAGGACAGTTGCGGCTGGGGTGTCCCCTTCTACGAATTCACCGGCGAGCGCGACCAGCTGGTTCGCACCAATGCCCACCGCACCGATGAGCAATGGCGGGACCGACGCTATGAAAGCAATGCGGTGTCGATCGACGGCCTGCCCGGCCTGGTCAAACCCGAAACCGCAACCGAGTAAGACATCATGCGCCTGAGCCTCATCCTGATCGGCCTGATGGCCGCTTTCCTGGCCCCCAATTTCTTCCGCGGAAACTGGGACAGTGCCGCTGTGGCCAGCGTATCGGAGCCGGCCAGCGAACCGCGCCTGGTGGCGGCCATGTTCCGCTCGTCCTGGTGTTCGGCCTGCCGGATCATTGAACCGCGCGTTGAGGATGTCCGCGAGGACTATGAAGCGGCCGCCATCGATTGGGTGAAGTTCGATTTTACCCTGGGCCGTCGCGGCGGACTGCGCGAAATGGCCGAGGCCGAGGGGCTGCTGTCGATCTATGACGAGGCGGCCGGCTCGACCGGTTTCATGTTGCTGATTGACCGCGAGACCGGTCAGGTCTTCGAGATGATCACCATGGATTACGGCCGCGACCAGATCCGCGAAGCGCTGGACCGCTGGCTGCATGTCATCGAGCGGCTTGACGCCGAGGGCGTCTGACCTCTCACCTCAGCTTTGACCACAAAAAAGCCCCGGCATGACCGGGGCTTTTCGTTGCAGCGCTGGGCCGAAGGATCAGCCTTCCGAGCGGATCTGCTCACGCGCGGTGATCAGCAGATCATCCATTTCCTTGCGCAGGAGATGGTCGGACAGCTCGACACCCTTGGCGTCGAAATCGCCGCGCACCTTGCGGAAAACGTCGTCATCACCGGCTTCCTCGAAATCGGCGACCACGACGGTCTTGGCATAGGCTTCGGCTTCCTGGCCGTCCATGCCCATCTTCTCGGCCGCCCACAGACCCAGCAGCTTGCAGCGGCGGGCGTTGGCCTTGAACTCGATCTCCTGATCGTGCGCGAACTTGTTCTCGAAGCCTTTTTCGCGATCATTGATGCCCGACATGGCTCTCTCCTTGAGGACGGTCGTTTGGGACGGTTGTGTTGCCACGTTGAGTAGCTTGGCGGCGGCGCCAAATCAATCTTTGCGCTGAGGCCCGACGCAGGTCCATGCCGCACCGCGACAAGAGATTGCGCCGCACGCCCGCGAAGGATATTTTCAGTCTCCGATACGCGGTCCGGTCTTCGATTCGGACCGCGTCGTGCTTTTCAATGGCCGGTTGTCCGCAGGGGCTGCCCGGCCCGCCTCTGGAGCGCCCATCATGTCCCGTCGCAAGATGATTTACGAAGGCAAGGCCAAGATCCTCTATGAGGGTCCCGAGCCGGGCACCATCGTCCAGTATTTCAAGGATGACGCGACTGCCTTCAACAACGAGAAAAAGGCGACGCTGGAAGGCAAGGGCGTACTCAACAACCGGATTTCCGAGCACATCATGGTCGGTCTTGGCCGGATCGGCATTCCCACCCATTTCCTCAAACGCCTGAACATGCGCGAACAGCTGGTCCGCCAGGTCGAGATCATTCCGCTGGAAGTGGTGTGCCGCAATGTCGCCGCCGGCTCGATCTGCAAGCGCCTGGGCGTGCCCGAGGGCGATCAATTGCCGCGCTCCATCGTCGAATTCTATTACAAGAAGGACGAGCTGGGCGATCCGATGATCTCCGAAGAGCACATCACCGCCTTCAACTGGGCCACCCATCAGGAGATCGACGACATGATGGCGATGACCCTGCGGGTCAACGACTTCCTGTGCGGCCTGTTCACCGGTGCCGGCATCCGCCTGGTCGACTTCAAACTGGAATTCGGTCGTCATTATGAGGGCGACATGGTGCGCACGGTGCTGGCCGACGAGATCAGCCCGGACAGCTGCCGCCTGTGGGATCTGGAAACCAACGAGAAAATGGACAAGGACCGCTTCCGCCGCGACATGGGCAATGTCACTGAGGCCTATGCCGAAGTGGCCCGCCGTCTCGGCATCATGAAGGAAAGCGGCCAGGGCGCCGCCAATGGCGATGTCGGCAAGAGCGACGCGGCGAAGTAGGTCCTCGCCCAGACAAGGCGGGGTAGGGAAGAAACATTCCGCGCGGCCCCATCCATTTTTCCCGGAGGCGCACAGCGCCATCCGGGACCAACGGGAGACTCATCATTTGCCGGATGGTCGCGTAGGTCTCGGCTCTCCACCCCGCTTCTGCGGGGCTCCGGCCGGGAAAAATGGTGCGGGTAATCTGGTGAAACGCGCGCCAGCGCAAACCCGTCCATTGATGCCTTGCCGGGAGTTCGCCTCAGCCGGTTTTCGAGCTCAAGGGTGGAACCGCGAAGCGGCGGCTGCGCCGCCCTTGACCTCGAAAACCGGCTGAGGCGAACTGGCTGA
>NZ_JBLWVH010000039.1:0-16190 GCF_048268525.1 Maricaulis sp.
CGTCCTGACGCTAAGACTGGCGCCATGGTCCGTCTCACGAAAATCTACACGCGCACCGGCGACGCCGGATCGACCCGGCTGGGTGACATGTCGCAGACAGTCAAACACGACCCGCGCGTTGACGCCTACGGGGATGTCGACGAGGCCAATTCCTCTATCGGCCTGGCGCGCGCCGCCTTGATATCGAACGACCCCCTCGATCCGCCCCTCGCCCGCATCCAGAATGACCTGTTCGATCTGGGCGCCGACCTGTGCGTCCCCGAGAGCGACACTCCGCCGGACTACGAGCCGCTACGGGTCACAGCAGCGCAGGTGGACTGGCTGGAAACCGAGATCGACCGGCTCAATGCGCGGCTGGAGCCCTTGAACTCCTTCATCCTGCCGGGCGGTAGCGAGGCCGCCGCGCGCCTGCATGTCTGCCGTACCGTCTGCCGCCGCGCCGAGCGCAAGGTCTCGGCCCTGATGGCGGGAGGCGTGACACTCAACCCGATTGTGCTGACCTATCTCAACCGCTTGTCGGACCTGCTTTTCGTGATGGCGCGTACCGCCAATGAGGAAGGCCGCGCGGATGTGCTCTGGGTGCCAGGCAAGGACCGCTGAATTGTCTCATTGTTTCCGCATTGGAAACATCAACTTCCCTTCAGCCCGGTCGACAAGATGTCGCAACTCCCTATCTGTAGGCTCATCAGTTCTGTCCATACGGAGTTACCGCATGACCCGCCTTTTCCTCGCCGCTTCCACGGCCCTGCTCATCGCCGGCGCCGCCCAGGCCGAACCGATCAGCTATGAGTTCGACAAGTCGCACACCCTGATCGAAGCCCGCTGGGAGCATCAGGGCTATTCGACGATGTCGCTCCAGTTCACCGACTATGACGGCACGCTCGATCTCGATCTCGACATGCCCGAGAATTCGGCCGTCGACATCACCTTCAACCTGATCGACGGTTTCTGGGTCGGCGCCAATCAGGACCGTTTCATCACCCATTTGAATTCCGCCGATTTCTTCGAGACCGAGGTCAATCCGACGGCCCATTTCGTGGCGACCGGGTTTGCGACCGAAGATGGCGAAACCGGTACGATGACCGGTGATCTGACCATGAATGGCGTGACCAACCCGGTCAGCCTGGCCGTGACGTTGAACCAGGTCGGCGAGACCCGGGACGGCGCGTCCAAGCTGGGCTTCACGGCGACCGGTTCGCTGATGCGCTCGGAGTGGGACATGGGCTTTGCTGTCCCCTACGTCTCCGACGAGATCGAGCTCTTCATCTCGACCGAATTGACGGCGGCTGAATAAGCTCAACGGCCTGACAAATGAGAATGAGGGGGCCTGTCCGGCGGACAGGCCCCTTTTTTCATGGCCGATCGAATTCAGCGCCGATTTCGCGGGCTGGACCAGAGACACAGGGTCAGGATGGCAAACAGGCTTGTCACGGCAATCGACACCCCTTCCAGCTCATCCACCGGCACTTCATCGATGAAAATGGTTTGGGTCCGCCAGATCACGGAATTCGTCCAGAACATCCAGATCAGGAAGAGTGTTGCGGCGAGTGTGAGGAAGGCCAAGAAGAGACGCCCACTCAGGCGCAGCGGCCCCCGACCCGTCGGGCGCAGGGTCAGAACGCGCTTGCCGGCAACGCCGCCCGCCACAAGCCAATAGACCCAGAACAGGCCGACGGCTCCGACGCCCCAGCTGACCCAGGTCAGCTGATGCGTCAGGGACACCGCCTCGTCGCAGCGCGCCGCGCCGTCATCGCTCTCCATCAGGCCCAGCCAGGCGCAGCTAAGATCAAAGTCAAGCTGCGCGCCCGAAGTCGCATTGGTGAGAAAGTAGAAGCCGTCGCCGGTATCGGGGCGAATATAAATTTGTCCATTCCATGAGGAATTATTCCCCCCGTGGCCATAGAGCATTCCGTCCGGGGTTTCCCAGCGCGAATAGCTCATGGCGAAACGTGGATTGGGGTCGGTCGGCGTGAAGGCCTGTTCCAGGCTGTCGGTGGTCAGTACGCCGCCGCCCGTCATGTGCGCCAACAGGAAGTTTTCGATATCACCGCCCGAGGCATAGCCACCCGCGGCTGTCAGCGCGACATCGCGCAAGTCCTCGATAGGCTGGCGATAATAATTGAAGGCTTGCGACACGGTGGGCAGTCGCGACGCGTCAAAGCCGGACATCGTCATGCCGAGCGGGTCGAAAACATGTTGGCGGGCGATAGTATCAAAGTCCTGCCCGGTCACGGTCTCGACCAGGATTTGCAGCAGGACATAGCCGCCACCGGAATAGCGCCGGTGCTCACCGGGCTGATAGGCGACGCGGAGAGGCGCGTAATTTTCGCTGAGATCGACCGCGTCTTCGGGCTGTTCTTCGTGAACGCCCCAGCCGCCATAGCCCGGCTGGTTGGTCCCCGCCGTATGCTGAAGAAGCCGCCGGACGGTGACCGCCTCCGGCGCATGCTCGCCATAGTCCGGCTCATAGGGCAGGTCATAAGTCGACAAGGGCGCGTCCAGGTCGATAACCCCGTCCTGCGCCAGGCTGAGGACGGTCCAGACTGCCAGGGGCTTGGAGATTGATCCGAGATTGAAGGCTGTCGCATCCGTAACCGGTGCACCGTCGCCGTCCGAGCGGCCTTCACGCGCCTGCCAGACCATCTCACCGTCCCGGATCACGCCGGCCGCGACACCGGCAATCGAATAGCGCTGCATCGCCTGATCCAGAACATCATCCATCTGCGCCGCTATCTCCGAGTCGGAACTCCCGGGCTCGAGGCCACGGATTTGCCGGAGCCCGATTGCCGACAAGCTTGCACTCACAACCAGAACAGCCAGGCAAACGGCTCTCAATTTCATCAGGGGCGACATGTCCGATCCTTTCACCTCAACGTTGGTGATACCAACTACTATGCATTGCTATATATCTTGCTAAACCGATATACAAGCCATAGGAAGGGAGCTCGATCAGCGAGGCAGGAATTCATGACCGGGACGGAGATGGAAGACATTCTCGACCGCTGGAGCTCCCAGGCTCGCAAGGGGTATTTCGAGATGTTGCTTCTGGCGCGTCTGCAGGCCGGGCGGGCATATGGCTACCAGATTGTCGCCGCCCTGAAGCAGGCGCCCGGCTTTGAGAACCTGGCCGAAGGCACGGTCTATCCGGTGCTTACACGCATGAGAAAAGACGGGCTCGTCACAGCCGAATGGGTGGCCGACGATTCCGGGCCGCCCCGCAAATATTACACCGTGACGGAATTGGGTGCCCACACGCTTGATGCCATGCGCGAGATCTGGCGCCGCATGGACGAGGTCCTGTTGGCACAACATGCAAAGGAGGCGTCCTGATGCGCATGACCCTGGAGCTCACCACGGCCGAAGCGCGCCGCCTCTGGGCCGACTTCCTGAGACGCCTGGACTGGGCCAATCGCGAGCTTGGCACCGAAGATCGGGCCGAAGCCCGGGCCGAGGCCGCCGCACACATGCGTGAAGCGATGGGCGACGCGCGGGCGGACGACGAAGTCGACCGGCTGCTGGCGGCCATAGCGGAGTTCGGCGACCCGCCGGCCCCGCCACCCGTCTGGCTCAAGCCAGCCGCCGTGATCGGGCATTATCTTTCGATCATGGTGATTGGCGTGACGGGACTGATCGTCCTCGTCTTCGCGCACATGGCCATCATGGAAATCATCAACCCGGCCGGGGTCGGTCTCTGGGTTTACCCCGATGACAGCGCGCTTACGCTTTCCTATGAGGCCCAGCCAGGTGCCGATGAAATCCTCGGAGCCGGCTTCATTCCGGTGATGCTGGCAGTTTGCGCGGTCCTGAGCGGTGCGATTTACGGGCTGTGGCGGTTCGCCCTGTCGCCGCGCGGGCCGGTCGCCGGATGGATGAAGCCCTGACCGGCAAGCGCCTGCCTGCGACAAAGACGGTCAAGCCACAGCGACCGGAACATACCGAAAAACCGAAAAATGGACGAGCGCCGAAACGCCTTGCCGCATCACACGCTGCCACCATTAACATATGGACCCACTCTCCACGCCCCACCAAGCCATACCAGCAATACCGCAACTGCGAATTGACGTTCGCGTAAGCCAGCTGGACGCATTGACTTACCGCACGGGCGAAGGCAGGTTTCCGGCCTATTCTTGTCAGGTGCGCAGACCATCCCGCGCGCGGCCAATCGGAGCCCCAGCATGAAGATTCTCGTCCCCGTCAAACGGGTCGTCGATTACAACGTGAAGGTTCGTGTCAAACCCGATCAAACGGGCGTCGACCTCGCGAATGTCAAAATGTCCATGAACCCGTTCTGCGAGATCGCGGTCGAAGAAGCGATCCGCCTCAAGGAAAAGGGTGTGGCCGAAGAGATCATCGTGGTCTCGGTCGGTCCGGCCCAGGCCCAGGAGACGATCCGCACGGCCCTGGCCATGGGCGCCGATCGCGGCATCCTGATCCAGACCGATGATGCGGTTGAACCGCTCGCCGTCGCCAAGCTCCTGAAGGCCGTGGTCGACGAGGAGAGCCCGGAAATCGTGCTGCTCGGCAAGCAGGCCATTGATGGCGACAATAACCAGACCGGCCAGATGCTCGCCGCCCTGCTGGACTGGCCGCAGGGCACATTCGCCTCGGAAGTGGCGATCGCTGACGGCAAGGCTTCGGTCACGCGCGAGATCGATGGCGGTCTGCAGACCCTGTCCCTCACCCTGCCGGCCATTGTCACCACCGACCTGCGCCTCAACGAGCCGCGTTATGCGTCCCTGCCGAACATCATGAAGGCCAAGCGCAAGCCGATCGACACCAAGACCCCGGCCGATTACGGCGTCGACACCGCGCCGCGCCTGAGCGTGGTGAAGGTCACCGAACCGCCGAAACGCGAAGCCGGGATCAAGGTCGAAAGCGTCGCCGAACTGGTCGACAAGCTGAAAAATGAAGCGGGAGTGATCTGACCATGACTGTTCTCGTTATTGCCGAACACGACAATGCCACGCTGAACGACGCCACCCGCGCCGTCGTCACGGCCGCCAAGGCGCTGGGCGGCGACGTCCACGTTCTGGTCGCCGGCTCGAACGCCCAGGCTGTCGCCGATGCGGCTGCCAAGCTGGACGGCGTCGCCAAGGTGCTGCACGCGGAAAGCGATGTGCTGGCCAAGCCGACGGCGGAAGCCCTCGACGCGCTGGTCACGCCGCTGATGGCCGATTATGACGCCGTGCTGGCCGCCGCCACGACCTCGGGCAAAAACTTCATGCCCCGCGTTGCCGCCAAGCTCGATGTCATGCAGATCTCGGAAATCTCCGAGGTCGTCGCCCCCGACACCTTCGTGCGCCCGGTCTATGCCGGCAATGCGATGATGACGGTGAAGTCGTCCGACGCGAAGAAAGTCATCACGGTCCGCCCGACCACGTTCGAGAAGGCCGGCGATGGCGGCTCTGCCAGCATCGAGGATCTCGGTGCCGCCTCCGGTCCGTTCAAGTCGGAATTCGTCTCCGAAGAGCTGTCCAAGTCGGACCGTCCGGAACTGACCGCGGCCAAGATCGTCATCTCCGGCGGTCGCGGCATGCAGTCCGGGGACAATTTCCACCTGCTCGACAAGATCGCCGACAAGCTGGGCGCCGCCGTCGGCGCCTCGCGCGCCGCGGTTGATGCCGGCTATGTCCCGAACGACTACCAGGTCGGCCAGACCGGCAAGGTCGTCGCGCCGGAGCTCTACATTGCCGTTGGCATTTCCGGTGCCATCCAGCACCTCGCCGGCATGAAGGACTCCAAGGTCATCGTCGCCATCAACAAGGACGAGGAAGCCCCGATCTTCCAGGTCGCCGATTACGGCCTGGTCGCGGACCTCTTCAACGCCCTGCCCGAGCTCGACGAAGCGCTCGGCTGATCCAGGCGACACCACGAACCGACCAAGGCCCGGCTGCGACAGCCGGGCCTTTTTCGTAATCCGGGCGAGTTACCAGATGGCAAGTTGGTGCTGACCCAGGCGCCACCAGGTGCGCAGCGAGGACGGATGTTTTGCCGCCTCGGCCAGCTCATCAAGCCGGTCCCGATCGAGCCAGCGACCATCCCGCATCACCGCTTCAAGGTCATGCAGGTGGGATATGTCCTGTGTCGGATCACCGTCCACCAGGATGAGGTCAGCGGCGCAGCCGACTGCCAGGCAGCCGATCTGCCCGCCCATCCCCAGCACGTCCGCGCCATTCAGGGTGGCCGCCTGGATGGCCTCGAGCGAGGTCAGACCGGCTTCCACAAGGATTTCCATCTCTCGCAAGGTCGAGACGCCATGCGGCGAGACCATCACGCCGGAATCCGTGCCCACGGTCAGTGGCACGCCGGCCTGGTGAAGCGCGCCGGTGAAGGCAACGTAGAAGGCCTGCATCCGGGTCCGGTCGTCATGCGGATAATCGCTCCAGAAGGCCCACCCGTCACGCTCGAAGCTGGCGACCACCGGATTGTAGCCGGTCATCTCGGGACGGGTGATGTGAGCCCCCTCGGTCTCCACGATCCGGGCCAGGTTTTCGTGCACGACAAGGGTCGGATCCACGACCGTCCCGGAAGCGGCGATCCGACGGGCCAGGGCGTGCATGCGGTCCGGGTCCATGTCATCGTCCAGCCCGTACCAGACGATCGACTCGGCGTGCTCGAGCGTTCGCAGACCGGCATCCAGCGACGCCTCGAAAGGCAGCGGATCGGTTTCTGTCCCTTCAACCGGGTGACCGCTCATCGTCATCCCCAGCGCGGCGGCTTCGTCGCGGATGGCGGCAAAACTCTCGCGGGACAGGTTCGAATAGACTTTCAGATGGCGAAAGCCAGCAGCGTGCTGACGCCGGACTGCCGCCCGTGCCTCGTCCGCGCCGGCGACCGCCTCATGCAGGTCATTGCCGTTGCGCCCGCCGGTTTCATTGAGAATGGGACCGGTCGTGATCAGGCGTGGGCCCAGAATCTCGCCCCGTTCAATCCGCTCGACCAGAGGCAGGTGGAACGGCATGCCACCCATATTGCGTACCGTGGTGACGCCGTGTGACAGGCCGGCCGCGAGATCGGTCTCATCGAACACATGCACATGGACATCGATGAGGCCGGGCATCAGCGTTCGGCCCTGCGCATCGATCCGGTTGAGCCCGTCCGCTGCAGCCGGCACCGGCCCGCTTCCCAGCCACTCGATACGGCCATTGACAACCAGTACCGAAGCATCCGGCCGCGCAGCGCCGGTTGCCGGATCGAGCAGCACCGCGTTTTCGATCAACCAGGACCGGTTCCCGTCCCGGTCCGGCTGCATGGCCGCGGGCATCTGCCAGGCCGAAGCGATGAAGGCGGTCACACCCGCCAGAAGAACGGCCACCACGACCAGGATTGTGCGCAACATGTCTGTCTCCCGTTTGTTGACGGGAAGACAGGAGCACGGGGTCGGGAACAGGTCGTCCGACATCCGGATTCCGGACGTCCGGGATTTGTCAGCGGGCGTCGTGCCCGGTTTCCGCACCCGTCGCGTTTGCCGCCAGGGCCTCGAAATAGGCCGAGGGTGTCTGGCCGGTTTCGCGCTTGAAGACCGAGTTGAAGACCGACTTCGAGCTGAAGCCAGCCGTGTAGGCCAGATCGATCAGCCGCCGCTTTTCCGGCCCTGCGACATCGTCCTTCATCATCGCGCACACATCCTCGATGCGCAGCGCGTTGATGTAGTCATTGAAGTTGCGACCGGTCTCCGACTTGATCGCCACCGACACCGCCCGCTCGGCCAAACGGGCTGCCGTGGCGACCTCCTGCCGGGTCAATCGGGGTTCCGTGTAGAGTGCCTCGCCTCGCACGACCGCGTCGATCCGCTGGTATGTGGACGCATGGTCAGCGTCAGTCGTTGAGCCCGCCCCTGCGTCGACAGGATTCATCGGCCTGCCACGCCACGAAACGAGCGCCCCGTCGTCGAGCCCCGTAAACAAGCGACCATGCCGGACGGCGAGGACGATCAGGACGCAGACGAATACAAGGGAGATCGCAATCTGAAAGACATAGGCCGATTGGGTCCCCAGCCAGGGCCAGTAGGGATGCAGCCAGTGCGCATCCATGCGAGCTATGTCGAATATGCCGTCCACAACGTAGAACGCGATCAGCCCCATCATCCAGTTCAGCTGGATGGTCTGGGCGTCGGAGCGTGTTTCGCGGGTGGCTTGGTGGAAGCGATGGATCATCACGATAGTGGCCGCCGAATAGGCGAACAGGCTGAGCCGCGCGGCATGCTCGACCAGGCCCACCCACGGTGTCAAAAACAGGGCGACAAGGAAGGGCAGCCCATGCGGCAAGTCGTGCCTGCGCAGACCCGGCCCGGACAGCATCACGCCGCGGGCAACCAGATAGACCAGCGGCGGATAGGCGAGACGGAAGGCCGGCGTTACGAGCCAGATGTCGCGAAATCCGGCGACCTCCTCCAGAAAATTGAAGGCCATCCAGAGCACGGACATCGCCATCAGGGCGGACGCCGCCCGCAGCCGCGGCTGCGACACCGTCAGGGCGACCCCGAGGCCGGCGACCGCGATCAGGGCAAATTGCAGGAGATTGACAGCCGACAGGATCATCGCGCCAGACTAGCCCCGTCGTTGACGCTGGCAATCCATGGCAGCGCCAGGGCCCGGTGGCACGATCACGCTTTCCACCCCCGGAAGGCGCGGTACTCGCGAATTCCGGCGAGTGCACGATGGGCCGCCGTCTCGTCGCGACTGCCGAAGGCATCGACGATCAGGCGGTAGAGGTGTTCGGGTGCTTCCCGCAGATGGTCCGATCCCATGAGGCCGGGATCGGGGACGACGCCACTCTCGACCGAACCGATCAGGGCCTGCTCGATCCGCCACAACTCGCCGCGCAAACCGCCGTCGCGCGACCTGTGCCCGAGGAACAGGACCGCGAGAACAACGATCAGGGCGAGTGGAACCAGAAGAGCCATGGCCCAACTTTATTCGCTCGGCGTTGATGCCTCAATCGCCGCAATCACCGACCGCAGGTCGACGAATTTGAAATTCTGGCCACCCGTGTCGTTTTCATCGTCCTGGACGACCAGCACCCCGGCCGGGAAATCCGGGCCGAGATTGGCCGCCGAGATGTCCAGACCGTCAGTGTGAGTGGCGCCGTCAATGGCGGCATCGACAATCTGCAGCCGGGTCACGAAGTCACGCGTTTCCAGGTCATAGACGGCATAGGTGTTGTCGCCCTGGCTCGACACGACCAGCCAGCCACCGCGCTCGCCCTGCGGCAGAAGGGCGGCGCCTTCGGCATCCGCGGCGATTTCCCGCCCATCGGTGACGGCGATGGGTTGCGGCTCGGTCGGGTCGGTCGGCTCGGCCCCCATGGTCCAGACGCCGACATTCTCCTCATTCATGTAGAGCTGGCCGGTCCGGTCATCGGCGACGCAGCCCTCGGCAATCGTCCCCAGCGTGACGCGGCGCACTTCCTGCGTCGTCACGACCGTCCCGTCCCAGCCCAGCGCGTACTGGACAAAGGTCCCCGGCTCCTTGTCGGACAGGAAGGCATAGAGCGACTGGTCGACCGGCGAGCGATAGAGACAGAAGCCATACGGCTCGGTCACGTCCGCAACAGTGACAGCGCCCGCATAGCTGACGGCCCGGCTGGCGGGATCGATAAAGAAGAAGGCGATGCCACCATTGGACCGGTCCGACGCGGCAGCCAGATCGACGACGTGGTCACCGAGGTCAAATCCGTAGCGGACATCGACATTGTTGAGGCGGCCTTCGGGCAGAAAGGCATGCTCGGCGCCGGACATGGTGTAGACATAGACGCCATTATCCTTGTCGGTCCCGAAGATGAGACTGTCGGCCGGGTCTTCCGCGACCCAGACCGCCGGATCATCTGCGGCGTCGCCCGTGCCGGCCACGCTGGCGGTTTCCACGACGGCCTCGATCGCAACCGGCGGCAGGCCCTGGCTGCACGCGGCGACCACACTGGCCGTCGCAAGAAGTCCCAACACATGTCTCATCACATATCTCCCTGCTCACGGCGCGCGGATAGCATGGAGGCGCGACTGCGCTAAGCCGATTTCGGCGACAATTCCGTGACGAATCCTTCGGTGATTCCGGTTGTCACGAAATGCCCAAGAAAACGACACGGAGGTGAGATGCAATCGTCATCAACGTGTCGCCACTGGCCGCGCATAGAGACCCCAACTTTGCCCGCCCGGGCAAGGCACCAGTCATGTCCATGTGAGGGGGACTCCCATGAAAAAGACCATCGCCATGCTTGGCACGGCCTCCGTTCTCGCGCTCGCCGCCGCCACCGCAGCCCATGCCGGCACCATTGCCGGACGCGTCACCGACGCCTCTGAAACCATCGGCCTTGAAGGCGCCACGGTGCGCATCGTCGAGACCGGCCAGACCGCCACGGTCGGTGCTGACGGTACATTCCGTGTCACCGGCCTCGCGGCGGGCGACTACACGCTGCGCGTCAGCTATATCGGTGCGGACGTTCGCGAAGTCAGCGTCAATCTCGCCACGGTGAGCGACACCGTCTCGCCGACCATCACGCTCGGCGACGATGTCGACTATGTCGAGAACATCCTCGTCATGGGCCAGCGCGGCGCCCTCAATTCCGCCCTTTCGCGCCAGCGCGCGAATGATGGCAATGTCGCCGTCCTGTCTTCGGACGCCATCGGCCAGTTCCCGGACGAGAATGTTGCCGAGGCCGCCCGCCGCGCTGTCGGCGTGAACGTGCTCAACGACCAGGGTGAAGGCCGCTTCGTCTCGATCCGCGGTCTCGATCCGAACCTCGTCTCCACCTCGATCAATGGCGTCCGCCTGGTGTCGCCGGAAGCCGAAGACCGCCAGGTCGGCCTCGACGTCATCGACGCCGACGTGCTCTCCAGCGTGGTGATCAACAAGTCGCTCCTGCCGAACATGGATGGCGACAGTGTTGGCGGTAATGTCGAGATCGAAACCATGTCCGGCCTGGATGTCGACGGCATGTATCTGCGCGCCCGCGTCGCCGGCCTCTACTCCGACCTGGAGCAGGAATTCGGCCATCGCGGCTCGATCAACTGGGCCAACAACTTCATGGACGGCCGCCTCGGTGTTGCCGGTTCGCTGTCCTTCCAGCAGCGCGTCTTCGGCTCCGACAGCTTCGAAGTCGATGGTGGCTGGGATGTCGATGAAAGCGTTGCCTTCCCGAATGAAGTCGAGATGCGCAACTACCAGGTGACCCGCGAACGCACGACCGCGGCCCTTAACTTCGACTACCGCGTCAACAATGATCTGAGCCTCTACGCCCGCACGACCTGGTCGGACTTCTCGGACCAGGAGACCCGCAACCGGGTCGAGATCAAGTTCGAGGACGCCGAATATGACGACGTCAATTCGAGCGGCAATCTGGCTGTGTTCACAGCCGACGAGATGGAAATCGACCGCGATGTGAAAGACCGTCTGGAAACCCAGACAATCTTCGCCTCCGATTTCGGTGGTGAGTGGCTGAACGGCAATACATCGATCGACTGGTCGCTGTCCTACGTCTACGCCGAGGAAGCCGAACCGAACCGTCTCGACACCGATTTCAGCTATGAATTCGAGAATGGCGAGCTCTTCACGGTCGACTCCACCAACCCGCTCCGCCCGGAGCTCGGCTTTGGTGGCGGCATCACGACGGACCGTGTGTTCGACGCCACCAACTACGAGAACGCCGGCTACGAGCTGACCAACGGCCTGTCGCAGGACCGCGAATACGCCGCTGCCATCAATGTCCGCCACGACATGGATTTCGGCACCATGCCGGGCTACGTCCAATACGGTGTCCGGGCCCGTACCCGCGACAAGAAATTCGCCCTGGATTTCGACGTTTATGATGATGACAGCCTGCTGCTGTCAGACGTGGTCCGCTCGGTCGAGTACGGCCAGGGCCCGATCGGCCCGGTTGCCGATCCTTCGCAGGTTCGCGATTACTTCTTCTCCAACCTCGGCACGCTCGACTATGTCGGCATCGACAGTGATATCGACAGCTTCGGCGCCTCCTACCGCGTCGAGGAAGATGTCATGGCCGGCTATCTGATGGGTTCGGTCGAGAACGGCCCGCTGCGCCTGGTCGGTGGTGTCCGTGTCGAACAGACCGACATGGCGGCTCGCGGCTATGAAACCTTCCTCGCCGAGGAAGATGCCACGGTGAACGGTGTCGTCCTGACCGAGGACACGGTGTTTGTGACCCCGACAACGGCCTCCGACGACTATACGGACGTGCTGCCCTCCATCCTGGCTCGCTACGAGCTGACCGAAAACGTGATCGTTCGCGGTGCCTATTTCGCCTCGATCCAGCGCCCCAATCCGGGTCAGTTCGCTCCCCGTGTCCTGGTCGAGCAGAATGACGACGACGAAGTCGAAGGCGAGTTCGGCAATCCGGACCTCGAGCGCCTGGAAGCCGACAATTTCGATGTCTCCATCGAATGGTATCCGAACAATGACGCCGTCGTTTACCTCGGCTATTTCCGCAAGGATCTCGACAATGTCATCGCCGGTGTCGGTTATGAGGACATCACGCTGAACGGCCGCTTCTTCGACGAGGCCGCGTCCTACATCAACCTGCCGGAAGCCGAAGTCTCAGGCATCGAGTTCAACTACCAGCAGGCGCTCGACTTCCTGCCGGTCGAAGGCTTCATCGCCGGCTTCAACTACACCGCGACCGACAGTGAGGCGACGCTCGCCGATGGCCGCGTCGTGCCGCTGCCGCGTCAATCCGACAGCGTCTGGAACGCCGTACTCGGCTATGACCGCGCCGGTTGGGACCTGCGCGCCGTGGTGTCGAGCCGCTCGGAATACCTGGACGAGATCCGCGGCGGTGCCGACGAGGATCGCTGGGTTCTCGAGCACACCCAGCTCGACCTCTCGGCCAAGTATTCCTTCAACGACACGTTCCAGATCTTCGGCGACCTGAAGAACGTCACGGACGAACCCTACCGCGCGGTCACCCGCCCGGACGGCATCGACCGTGTCGAGCAGTTCGAAGAATATGGCTGGTCGGCTGTCTTCGGTGTCCGCGTCACCTACTAAAGCGCGGCCACACCAATCGACATGAAGAGCGCTCCGGGCCGGATGGTCCGGAGCGTTTTTCGTGTCGGGGGCGAGTTTATCGCCCGGCCCGAGGCGTGCGCGGCCGGACCGCAGACAGCGCCCGGGAAACCCGGCTGCGCATCAATGGTCTGCGACACACAAGCATCGTGCATCTGTCATCCGTCCGTCGCATCGCGCTCATAGAAGAACGCCAACCCGCTCCTCCCCGAACGGGCTCGCGACTCGATTATCCCTCCGAGATGCAAACTATTGGGCCGCCCTGGTCGAGGGCGGCCCTTTTTGTATCGGCTAGTCTGCGAGGCTGTCGGCGTCAGATATTGCGGCGGATCGCGGCGCGGATCAGCGCTTGGGCATCCTCACTATTCCATTCCGCCGGAGCCGGCACGCGACCGATTTCGCGACCCAGCCCGTCATAAAGAATGGACATCGGCAGGCCGATCGCCCGCACGCGATTGGGACTGGAAAAGGTCTCGTCATGGATGAGCGGCAGATTGCCGAGCTCCATCCGGGCAAGAAACTCGCGGGCATCCTCGATCGAGCGGTCCAGCGTCACCGTGACGACCTGGAACTCATCGCCACCCAATTCCGCCTGGAGCTCGGACAGGGCCGGCATTTCCTCCACACAAGGCCCGCACCAGGTCGCCCAGTAATTCACAAGGATCACCTGGCCGCGATAGTCAGACAGCCGGACTTCACCACCGTCGCCGTCGCGATAGACCAGATCGGGTTGCGCCGGCGCATCGTCGATCGAGACGAAAGCCCGCATTTCACCATGCGCATAGCTGTCCAATGGGCCGGTTTCGCCCTTGCTCGCACCGGAAACCATCACGTATAGGAACCAGCCTATGGCGAGTACGGTCATGCCCAGTATACCAAGGCCGATCGGCGACATTTTCATCTCATTCTCCTCCACGGGACACCGACATGGCTGACGACACCTCGAGCGACGCCCCGAAACAAGCCTCCAGCGCCATGTGGGGCGGTCGCTTCTCAGCGGGCCCGTCGGCAGTGATGGAAGCCATCAACGCTTCGGTCGACATTGACCAGCGCATGGCGGACCAGGATATCGATGGTTCCCTCGCCCACAGCCGAATGTTGGCCGCAACCGGGGTGATTTCAAGCGCCGATGCTGCGGCGATCCAGCGCGGGCTCGAACAGGTCCGCTCCGAGATCCATGCCGGCGACTTCCCGTGGTCGAAAGCGCTGGAAGACGTTCACATGAATGTCGAGGCGCGATTGAAGGAAATCATCGGCGAACCGGCCGGACGTTTGCACACCGCGCGCTCGCGCAATGACCAGGTCGCCACAGATTTCCGGCTCTGGCTGCGCGATGCCTGCGACCGTATCGACGCCATGCTCGCCGCCTACCAGACGGCGCTGGTCAAGCAGGCCGAGATCCATGCCGACCAGGTCATGCCGGGATTCACCCACCTGCAAACCGCGCAACCGGTTTCGCTGGGTCACCATCTTCTCAGCTATGTCGAGGTTGCACAGCGCGATCGCGGCCGTTTCGCCGATGCCCGCAAGCGCCTCAATGAAAGCCCTCTCGGCTGTGCAGCCCTGGCCGGAACCGCCTTCCCCATCGACCGTGAGATGACCGCCAGTGATCTCGGCTTTGACCGTCCGATGGCCAATTCGCTCGACGGCGTCGCCGCGCGCGACTTCGCGCTGGAAGTGCTGTCGGCCGCCTCGATCTGCGCCGTGAACCTGTCGCGCTTTGCCGAGGAGATCGTGCTGTGGTGCACCCGCCGGTTCGGTTTCGCGACCCTGTCCGACGCCTGGTCGACCGGCTCCTCGATCATGCCGCAAAAGCGCAATCCCGACGCCGCCGAGCTGGTCCGCGCCAAGCCGGGCCGCATCATCGGCTCGCTGACCGGACTGCTGACCGTGGTGAAGGGCCTGCCGCTCGCCTATTCCAAGGACCTTCAGGAAGACAAGGCACCGGTCTTCCAGGCGATTGACGACCTGGAACTCGCCTTGCTGTCGATGGCGGGCATGGCCGGCGACCTCACCTTCTTCCCGGAAGCCCTGGAAGAGGCAGCCGGAGAAGCCTATTCCGACGCCACCGATCTCGCCGACTATGTCGTTCGCGAGCTCGGCAAGCCGTTTCGCGATGCCCATCACATCTCCGGTTCGATCGTCAAACTGGCCGAGGCCAAAGGCGTGCCACTGGCGGAGCTGTCGCTGGCCGAGATGCAAACCATCGAACCGGCTATCGACGACAGCGTTTTTTCCGTGTTGAGTGCGCGGGCATCGATGATGAGCCGCACCAGTTTTGGCGGCACGTCGCCGATCCGGGTCCGCGAACAGGTGGCGATCTGGAAGGATCGCCTGGGTTGTTGAGAGCAATTGCGATGAAACGTCTGGCCACATTCACACTTGTCGCGCTCAGCGCGCTCGCCGTCGCGGCCTGTGGCCTGCGCGGCAATCTCGACCGTCCCGACCCGCTCTGGGGCGATCCGCCGGCTGCTGAAGACGAGAGCGACGAATAGCCCGTCGCGCCCGAGCGGCTCACCAAAGTGTAATGCATCGGAGCCTCGTTATTCCGCTGCACCGTGGTAGTTTTCACGCCATGCGTCGTACGTCCTTGATCCTTGCCTGGTTTTCGCTCGTCTGGGAGCGGTCGGTTCCGGTTGTCTGGCCGGGCCTGGCCTGGGTCGCCAGCTTTGTGATTGTCGCACTGCTGGGCGTCTGGGACATGTTCGGCGACCCTTGGCGGGCGATCTATGCCATCATCACCTTCATTGTCGCCGTCTGGCTGACCCGACCGGGTGTCGCTGCCTTCCGGTGGCCGAATACGGACGAGACGGCGCGTCGGGTCGAAACCGACAGCCACATCACCGCCCGCCCCCATGAAGCCCTGACCGACTGTCCGAGCGAGGACGACCCGGTAGCCCTTCAGGTCTGGACCGAACACCGCGCCCGCATGGCCGCCCGCCTGGCCGCAGCGCGCGCCCGCCGCCCGCGCGCTGCCTGGGCCCGGTTCGACAGCTTCGCCGTGCGCGGCATGCTGGGGCTTGGCCTTGTGGTCAGCTGGTTGATTGCTGGCCCCGCCGCCCGCGACCGGGTTGGTGAGGCCTTTTCCCCCAACATGATCATCGCCGGTGGGCAGACCCTGTCGATCGATGCCTGGATCGGTCCGCCCGCTTATACCGCCCGGGCGCCGTTCTG
>NZ_JBLWVH010000040.1:0-13469 GCF_048268525.1 Maricaulis sp.
GCCTCGCCATCGATCTGGACGAAAGCCTTCTGTTCCAGCCCGTTCGCGCACCCGGATATGATCTGTGGGAAGAAGGCACTCGGGTCAGCTATGGTTTCCGGACAACCGCGATGTGGGGCCAGGACGGACTGGCACGACTGTTTGTCGGCCAGAGCGAACGCCTGGACGGAACCGCCATCTTCAATCCGGCGAGCGGGCTGACGGACGACACCTCAGACTATGTCGTCGCCGGCGAGATCGACCTGGCCGGATTTACCGCCGAGGTCCAGGCCCGTCTTGACCCGGAAACGTATGACACCAACCGCCTCGATGTCTCGCTCGGCTATTCCGGCGACCGGGTTTCCGGCAATCTGCGTTATCTCGACATCAGTGATGACTCCAGCACCCGCAATGGCGCCCAACGCGAATTGCGGGGCGATTTCGTGGTCGCACTGACCGACAACTGGAGTGCGATCGGCGCCGTGATGCGTGACCTGGATCGCGAAATCACCCGTCGTCAGGAGATCGGCCTGCGCTATGGCGATGACTGTTCACAGTTCGACATCGTCTACCAGCGCGAGGATCTCGGGATTTCGGAACTGGGCCCGTCGGAGTCCATTCAGTTCCGCATCACCCTGTTCACATTGGGCAGTTTCGGACCCGATTGATTCCAGTACCGAGCGAACAGTGTCCCGCGATTGCGCCGGGGCCGAGTTTGAGTAATGTTCCGCCCCGAACCAACATGCGAATGCTGATGACCTGCGCCAAACGAATTGTCCTTTCCCTGCTTGCCTGCGTCGCCACGCTGAGCGCCGCCAGCGCATACGCGCAAACGACCGAGGGCGTTGCCGCCCTCGTCAATGACGAGCCGATCACGACTGTGGATGTGCGCAATCGCATGCGTCTCATCATTGCTTCGACCGGCATGTCACAGATTGACGAAGGGACGCTGAGCCGTATCCAGGACCAAGCCATGCGGGGCCTGGTCGACGAGCATCTCCAGCTGCAGGCCGCCTCGGAATACGACATTGAAGTTTCGGACGCTGAAATCAGCAATTCCCTGCTTGATCTCGCCGACCGCAACAACACCACGATCGACGTCATCATCCAGGACCTGCAGAATTCCGGCGTCGATATCTCGACCTTGCGCCACCAGCTCGAGGCGGAGATCGCCTGGCAGGTCATCGTCAATGGCCGCTATGGCTCTCGCATCCGGATTTCCGAACAACAGATCGAGCTCGCGCTGGAACGGCTGGCCGCCAGCGCCTCCCAGCCACAATTCCGCATTTTCGAAATGCTGTTCGAAGTGCCGGGACCGGGCCGCGAGGAACAGACGATCCAACGCGTGATCACCGTGATGAACCAGCTCCAGCAGGGAGCAACCTTCCCCGAGCTGGCCCGCCAGTTCTCTGACGCTCCCTCGGCCGCAAACGGCGGCGATATCGGCTGGATCACGGCGTCCCAACTGCAGCCCGAGGTCGCTGGCATCATGCCGCAGATGCGGGTGCAGTACGATCAAAGCGGTGGCCGCGGCGCGCTGTCCAACCCGATCGAGGTGCCGGGCGGCTTCATGGTCATCGCCCTGGTTGGAGCCCGCGACGGCACGACCACGCTTCAGTATGACCTTGTCCAGATCACCGTGCCGACCAGCGCGCTGACTGACTCCACTGCCAGCACCTTTACGGCCGAGCTGGACAGCAACCCGTCCTGCAGCCAGGCGGAAGCGGTCGCCAGTCGCATTCCCGGCGCGATCTACACGCCGCTGGGCAGTATTTCGGCGGAAGCCGTCCTGCCCGCCATCCGCGACGCCTTGCAGCCGCTGGATGAAGGCGAGAACACCGGTGTCCTTCAATCCGGCGTCGGCCTGCAGGCCCTGATCGTCTGCGACCGTGCCATCGCCGGCCCGGGTGTCCCGACCCGCGATGATCTGGAAAGCCAGCTGCGCGGCCAGCAATTGTCCCTGCTGTCACGGCGCTGGCTGCGGGATCTGCGTCGCGACTCGACGGTCGAGATCCGCGACTGATGCCGCATCTGTCACCCGTCGCCGTGTCGATGGGTGATCCGGCCGGTATCGGCCCCGAGATCATCCTGAAGGCGTGGAATATCTGGCACCGTCGCGAAGGCGTGCCGCCATTGATCGCGCTGGGTGATATCGACGCCTTCACAGCGACCGCCCAGGCGCTCGGCCTGCCCTCACCTTGCCCCCTGCCCACCCCGACCGGCGAAGCCGCAGAGGCGCTCGACGGCCTGCCGGTCTTCGATGTCGGCATCAAGCTTGCCAGCCCGGTCCGGACCGGCCAGCCCGACCCCGCCAATGCGGCCTGTATCAAGGCGGTGATCGAGACCGGTGTGCGCCTGTGCCTCGACGGGCAGGTCAGTGCGCTGGTGACCGCGCCCATCGCCAAGGCCGTCATGTATGAGGCCGGCTTCGCCTTTCCCGGTCACACGGAGTTCCTCGCCGAGCTGTGCGCTCAGACGCCTGTCGACGGGCCGAGCGGGCCGGCGATGATGCTGTCCGGCGGCGGACTGCGCGTTGTCCTCGTCACGATCCACGAGCCGCTCGCGCGGGCCCTGTCGCTGATCACACCGCAGCGGGTCGAAGCAATCGCCCGGCTGGCGGATGCCGCCCTGCGCCGGGATTTCGGTCTGGCCAGACCACGTCTGGCCCTGGCCGGCCTTAATCCCCACGCCGGTGAAGGTGGCGCCCTGGGTCAGGAGGAGATCGATATTCTCGATCCGCTCGCGGCGCGCCTGAGGGCTGACGGCATCAACATCACCGACGCCCAACCGCCCGATACCCTGTTCCATGCCGATGCCCGGGCCGGTTATGATGCGGCCATCTGCCTCTATCATGACCAGGGCCTGATCCCGGTGAAAACCCTCGACTTCCATGGCGGCGTCAACATCACGCTGGGCCTGCCCATCGTGCGGACCTCGCCCGATCACGGCACCGCCTTCAACATCGCGGGACAGGGCGTGGCCCGGCCCGACAGCTTGCTGGCCGCGCTGGATCAGGCCGTGAAGATCGCGGAGTGCCGGGCATGAGCCTCGACCAGCTTCCGCCGCTGCGCGATGTCATCGCCAGCCATGATCTGGGCGCCAAGAAGTCGTTCGGGCAGCACTTCCTGCTCGACCTCAACCTGACTGCCAAGATCGCCCGCCTCGCCGGCGACATGAGCCGCGACCAAGCGATCGAAGTCGGTCCGGGTCCGGGCGGCCTCACCCGTGCCATCCTCGCAGAGGGCGCGGCCTCTCTCCTCGCCGTCGAAATGGATTCCCGCTTTCTGGGTGCTCTGGACGAGATCAACACGGCCTCCGGCGGACGGCTGGCCGTCGAACAGGGCGATGCCCTCGAAGTGGACGAAACCGCGCTCCTGACCGACCCCGGAGACAAGGTCATCCTGTCCAACCTGCCCTATAATGTCGGCACGCAATTGCTGATCAAATGGCTGCAGGCCGAGCCGATCTGGTGGCGCCGAGCCGTGCTGATGTTTCAGCGCGAGGTCGCCGACCGCGTCGTCGCCCAGCCCGGCGACAAGGCCTATGGCCGCCTCGCCGTGATTTCGCAATCTCGCTGCCAGGTCCATCTGGCCCTGAAAATCCCGGCCCGCGCCTTCACCCCGCCTCCCAAGGTAGAATCGGCGGTGGTCGTACTCGACCCTCTGCCGCAAGCGCAGCAGTTCAAGGACGTCGTCGCGCTGGAGCGGATCACCGCGTCAGCCTTCGGCCAGCGCCGCAAGACGCTGCGCCGCAGCCTCGCCCAGGCTGCCGGTCAGGCCGGTACCAGCGCCGACGCGCTGCTGGAGGAAGCAGGATTGTATGCCGGGGATCGGGCCGAAGTGATCGACATTGCCGGCTTCCAGTCGCTGGCCCGGGCCTGGCGCGCCGCCTATGAAGCCGGCCGCGCCTGACGCCTACTGATCCATGATGGCGTCGACGAATTCTTCCAGCCACGGGTGACGCAGCCGCTTGAGGCGTTCGGCGTGGAGGATCTCGTTGAGTTTCTCGAGCGCCCGGGCGAAATCATCATTGACGATGACATAGTCGTATTCGTGCCAGTGCGAGATCTCGTCCTTGGCGCGGGCCATGCGGTCCTTGATGATATCGGGCGTATCCTGACCGCGTTTGCGCAGGCGATCTTCCAGCAGGGCCAGTGACGGCGGCAAGATGAAGACCCGCACGGCATCGTCCGGCGCCGCTGCAGCCAGCGCCTGGGCGCCCTGCCAGTCGATATCGAAGACGACGTCGCGCCCGTCCTCGACGGCTTCCATGACCGGCGTTTTCGGCGTGCCGTAATAGCGACCGAAGACCTCGGCCCATTCGAAGAACTCGTCGTCCTCGATCTTCTGTTTGAACGCCTCGACCGAGATGAAGTGATAATCCTGGCCATCGACCTCACCCGGGCGCGGCTTGCGCGTGGTGGCAGAGACCGACAGGACGACGTCGGGGTTCTGGCTCAGCAGGCGCTTGGACAGCGTCGTCTTGCCAGCGCCGGA
Source organism: Maricaulis sp. (assembly GCF_048268525.1). Classification (GTDB taxonomy): domain Bacteria; phylum Pseudomonadota; class Alphaproteobacteria; order Caulobacterales; family Maricaulaceae; genus Maricaulis. The sequence continues at coordinate 4,476 of NZ_JBLWVH010000040.1, forward strand.
CGGGCTGGACAGGGCCAGCAGCACACCGCGGCGACGGCCACGGAAGATCGGGGCGGGGTAGCCATCACTCGACATTCTGGATCTGCTCCCTGAACTGATCGACCGTATTCTTGAGCGAAAGCCCGATCGCGGTCAGCGAAGAATCGGAGGACTTCGAGCATAGAGTGTTCGCTTCGCGATTAAACTCCTGTGACAGGAAGTCCAGCTTGCGGCCCACAGGTGAACCGGCCGAGAGCAGGTCACGTGCAGAGGTGATATGGGCCAGCAGACGGTCCAGCTCCTCGCGCACATCCATCTTCATCGCCAGCATCGCCGCTTCGGTCGCCAACCGGTCTTCCGGCAGCCCCTCGGGCAGGAGTTCGGCGAACTTGGCCGCCAGCCGGTCGCGGATCGCATCGGTGCGGGTCGACGCGTGACCGGCAGCCTGGTCGGTGAGGCGGCTGATCTCGTCGACATGTCCGGAAAGCACGTCCGCAAGGGCAGCCCCTTCATCCCGGCGTGCGGCCTGCAGCCCGTCCAGCGTCTCGCCCAGACTGGCTAGCAGGGCCTTGTCGAGCATTGCCGTGTCGGAATTGCTATCGGCCTGGTCGGTATCGAGCATGCCCGGCAGAGCCAACATGCCGTCCAGCGACGGGCGCCCGACCTCGCCGCTCTCCAACAGCGGGGCGGCCTGGTCGAGCAGGGTGCGCAGACGCGCCATGTCGATCCTGACCGAACCGGTTTCGCTTTCCCGACGCAGGTTCAGCGTGGCGTTGACATTGCCGCGCGCAAACCGGGCCTTGGCCAATTCACGGGCCTTCAGCTCCAGCCGCTCAAAGCCGTTGGGCAGGCGAAAGCGCGCTTCCAGCCCCTTGCCATTGACGCTGCGCGCCTCCCAGGTCCAGGCCCAGCCCGGAGCCTGGCCGTCGACACGGGCAAAGCCGGTCATGCCTGAGAGCACACCCATCTCAATTGCCCCCATTGCGGCGCTGGCGCTCGACCCGGCGCCAGACCGCGACATTGCGCTGGTGCTGGGCATAGGTATCGGCAAAAGCGTGTCCCCCGGACCCGTCAGCGACGAAGAAGAGCGCTGTGCTCTCGGCCGGATTGAGGACGGCGGCAATCGATTCCGCGCCGGGATTGGCGATCGGCGTCGGCGGCAGTCGCGGGATCTGGTAGGTGTTCCAGGCGTTCTCGGTATTGTCGATTTCCGAGCGACGCAGGCCGCGGCCCAGCGGGCGCCCCTGGCTGATGCCGTAGATGATGGTCGGGTCACTCTCCAGGCGCATGCCGCGGCGCAGGCGATTGACGAAGACGGCGGCGACCTCGGGACGTTCCGACGCGACGCCGGTCTCCTTCTCGACCACCGAAGCCAGGATAATGGCCTCCTCGCGGCTGGTCACAGGCAGGTTTTCGGCGCGGGCGTCCCACAAGCGGTCCAGAAGCTCGGTCTGGGCAGCGGCCATGCGGTCCAGGACTTCCTGGCGCGAGGTGCCACGGGTGACCAGATAGGTCTCGGGCAACAGCGTCCCCTCGGCGGGAATGTCGGTGATCTCGCCGGTCAGAACGTCAGCGGCGTTCAGCGTTTCGACGATCATGGCGCTGGTCAGGCCTTCCGCGAAGGTGACCGGATATTGCACCGTCTGGCCGACGCGAAGTTGTTCATAAATCTGGGCCATCGAGGCCTGGGCCGGAATGCGGTACTCACCGGCCCGCAGCACACCCTCACCGCCATCCAGCGTCACGGCAGCGCGAAAGATGCGGCGGTCACTGATCAGGCCGGCATTTTCCAGCTGGTTGGCTATCGAGATCAGACCGGCACCGCGTGGCAGCAGGATGATCGTCTCTTCGGCCGCCGGTCCCGGCGCGGCGAATTCGGCCTGCATCCACTTGTAGCCGCCATAGAGCGTGCCGGCGGCTGCCAGGGCGAGCACAACCAGGGCAATGATCAAGCCGATGAAAATACGGACCAGGCCGGACTTGGCCTTGGCCTTGGGCGCGGGCGCGTCGCTCATGATGGTGTCCCCGAAAACGCTTTACTCGGCCGCGACAAATACCACGGACGCATTGGTGCCGCCGAATCCGAATGAATTCGACAGGGCGGCGCGGACCGGACGCCTGACGGCCGTGTGCGGCGCCAGATTGATCGCGGTCTCGACCGATGGATTGTCCAGATTGAGTGTCGGCGGGCAGACACCGTCGCGGATCGCCAATATCGAGAAAATCGCCTCGACCGCCCCGGCCGCCCCCAGAAGATGGCCAACCGCCGATTTGGTCGAGGACATCACGACATCGCCGGCGGCCTCGCCGAACAGGCGTTCGACGGCGCGCAGCTCGATCTCGTCACCCTTGGGTGTCGAGGTGCCGTGGGCATTCACATAATCAATATCCGCCGGTGCCAGGCCGGCATCCTTGAGCGCCGCCGACATCGACCGAAAACCACCATCACCGTCCTCGGCGGGCGCCGTGATGTGGTAGGCATCGCCGGACAGGCCATAGCCCTTCACTTCGGCATAGATGGTCGCGCCGCGCGCTTTCGCGCGCTCATAATCTTCCAGCACGACCACTCCGGCCCCCTCGCCCATGACGAAACCGTCGCGGTCGGTGTCATAGGGGCGCGAGGCCTTTTCGGGCGTCTCGTTGAAGCCTGTCGACAGGGCCTTGCAGGCGATGAAGGAGGCAATACCCAGACGGCAGACGGTCGCTTCGGCGCCGCCGGCGACCATCAGGTCGGCATCACCGCGGGCGACCATGCGGGCCGCATCGCCAATGGCGTGGGCACCGGTCGAACAGGCCGTCACCACAGCGTGGTTGGGACCTTTCAGGCCGTGCTTGATCGACACCTGGCCGGAAGCGAGGTTGATGAGCATGCCCGGAATGACAAAGGGAGAGAGGCGTCGAGGCCCCTTCTCATGCAGCAGGACCGAGGCTTCATAGGTGGTTTCGAGCCCACCAATACCCGATCCGATCATCACGCCGGCACGATGCCGCTCCTCCTCGGAGGCGGGCTCCCACCCTGAGTCCGCAATCGCCTCGTCGGCGGCTGCGATCCCGTACAGGATGAAATCATCGATCCGGCGCTGATCGCGGACGCTCATGACGCTGTCGGGGTCGAACACCCCGGCCTCGCCTGCCCGTCCACCGCCGCGTCCGTCCTTGCGTGGGACCAGCCCGGCCACACGGCAGGACAGGTCCAAGGTCTCGAAATGCTCGATGGACCCCAGACCGGACTGGCCGGCGAGAAGTCGTTCCCAAACGACTTCCCGCCCGCAGCCCAGCGGCGTTACGAGCCCGATACCGGTGACGACAACGCGGCGCATGAGGGGGTGTTAGCCCACCTTCTCGGAGATGAACTTCACGGCGTCACCGACCGTCTGGATGTGCTCGGCGGCGTCATCCGGAATTTCGATGTCGAATTCTTCTTCGAACGCCATAACGAGTTCGACATTATCCAGGGAGTCGGCGCCCAGATCGTCGATGAAGCTGGCTTTGTCGGTGACCTTTTCGGCCTCGACATCAAGATGCTCAATGACAATTTTGGTAACGCGCTCGAGAACGTCAGACATTTCAGACCCTCATAGTGATTCACCGCGCCAATATAGCGGTGCAGGACAGGACGGGAAGCGGCGAAACAGTCGCCATTCCCAAGATGCGCGGGCAGTTAGCATGTTTCCTCCGGCAAGACCAGAAGTCGCGGCGCTGCCCGCAGGTTCAGGTTCTACAGTTAAATCATCGCCATGCCGCCATTGACGTGCAGCGTCTGGCCGGTGACGTAACCGGCTTCTGCACTGGCGAGATAGACAACAGCATTGGCGATATCATCGCCGCTGCCCAGGTCCCCGGCCGGGATCTTGGCCAGGATCGTGGAACGTTGGTCCTCATTGAGGACGTCGGTCATCGGCGAGGCAATGAAGCCCGGCGCGACGCAGTTGACGGTGACGCCGCGCGCCGCAACTTCCTGGGCCAGCGACTTGGAAAAGCCGATCATGCCGGCCTTGGAGGCGCAGTAATTGGTCTGGCCCGGATTGCCGGTCACGCCGACCACCGAGGTGATGCCGACAATGCGGCCCCACCGCGCCTTCATCATGCCGCGGAGGGCAGCACGGGTCAGACGGAAATAGCTTTCCAGATTGACCTTGATGACCGTGTCCCAGTCCTCATCCTTCATCCGCATCAGGAGCTGATCCTTGGTGATGCCGGCATTGGCGACCAGGATATCCAGCGAGCCCATCGCTTCGACAGCCTGCTTGGGCAAGGCATCGACGGCAGCAGCGCCAGACAGGTTGCACGGCAGGACATGGGCGCGCTCGCCCAGATCATCGGCCAGCTCCTGCAGCACGTTTTCGCGCGTGCCGGACAGGGCGACCGTGGCACCCTGGGCGTGAAGCTTGCGTGCAATCGCATTGCCAAGCCCGCCGGTCGCACCGGTCACGAGGGCATTCTTGCCAGTCAGATCGAACATGGTGAGTCCTTCGTCAGATTACCGAATTTGCTCGGCGATAAACAGGAAGCCGAGAGCGATGAGGAGAGCCCCAAACTGAAGGCCAGTCATCCCCGAAATGCGAAATTTCAAAATGAGTTTTGCAAAAACCAACCAAACGGCATTGGCAATCACCCCCAGAAACAAAAGCCAATAAGCCGGTGTTGCCTGAAAGGCCGATAAAGAGAAACCAGCCAGACAGGCAACGCCAAACCAACCCATGCCCCGTCCCACGCGCTGGTACGTGGACGACCCAACAGAGACAGACTCCGAGGCTTGTTCCGGGAGAGCCACCGTTACCCGACCTCCGCCTTGAGGCTGGCCGCAAAGGCTTCCATCTCCGCCGCAGCATTCAGCGGCACGCCGGTCGCATCCTTGGTCGTCCGCTTGAGCATGGTCGAGAGCACCTTGCCCGAACCGGCTTCGGCGAGCGTGGTAATGCCGGCCTCCTCGACCATCCACAACACGCTTTCGCGCCAGCGGACGCGGCCGGTGACCTGCTCGACCAGCTGTTTGCGGATCGTTTCGACGTCGCTCGTCGGACGGGCGGTGACATTGGCGACGACCGGTACCGACGGCGCGTTGATGGTTGCGGCAGCGAGCGCTTCGGCCATGGCATCGGCGGCGGCTTGCATCATCGGGCAATGGAAGGGCGCGGAGACCGGCAGCTTCATCGCCTTTTTCAGGCCCAGCTCGCCGGCCTTGGCGATGGCCGCCTCGATGGCGGCGGTGGAGCCGGAGATCACGATCTGGCCGGGCGCATTGTCATTGGCAATCGCGCACACGCCGGCGGTGGCACCGGCAGAAACAGCGGCGGCGGCCAGGTCTTCATCAGCGCCCAGAAGCGCCGCCATGGTGCCCTCACCGACCGGCACAGCTTTTTGCATGGCCAGACCGCGCAGCTTGAGCAGTTTGGCGGCGTCGGTGATCGACAGGGCGCCGGCGGCGGCGAGAGCCGAATACTCACCAAGACTGTGCCCGGCGACGAATTCGGCCGCGTTGACGTCTACGTCAAACTCGGCCTTGAGGACTGCCATCACAGCCAGGCTAGACGCCATCAGCGCCGGCTGGGCATTCTCTGTCAGGGTTAGCGTTTCGATGGGGCCATCGGCCATCAGGCCGCTGAGATTCTGGTCCAGCGCCGCGTCGATCTCGTCAAGCACAGCCCGGGCACTGGCGAACTCGCCGGCCAGTTCCTGCGCCATGCCGACAGCCTGGCTGCCCTGTCCCGGAAAGACAAAAGCGAATTTCATGGCGATCCCTCCCCCATGAAGATTTGAGTTGATGGCTGACTAGCCCCTGTCATGGTCCGCGCGCAACCTCCATGCCCAGACCCACAATGATTTTGCTTGCCCGGCTCATTGCGCATGTGCGAGCACAATATCGGCTGGCAGCTTTGGAAGATGGGGGCAAGTTGACCAAAACAACAAACACAATCCGGCTGGTTTTGGTGGGCGCTGTGTATCCGGGCGCGCCATTGAGCTTTTTGGGCGCCCTCATTTCCGCAACATCCATACTTTCGCTAACGCTCACAAGTGCGGGCCTTCAGCTTCGCGCCCCGTTTAGCGTCGCGCTCGATCAGTATGGCGAATATCTGGCGACCGCATTGACGATCCTGACGGTTCCGCTCGACGGTGTATTCCAACTAACGGCCCGTCTCGGGCTTAGCGACTGGCTGCCAGTTGATAGCTATATCCATTTGCTGCCAGTGCCGTTGTTATACATGACGAGAAGCGTTTCTTCTGTGTTCGTGTTTGCTGGGAAACGAGCTTTCGGATTCACAGAGAATGCACGCCCAGCCCTTCTTGAGGATCCTGTCCAAAATTGGTGGTTTGCAGCAATTTTCCGCGCGTTTGCTGTCGTCCTGAGCCTGCCTCCAATAATTGCGGCAAGTACTTTGCTATCCACTTCGGAAACGACAATACCGATGTTTGCCTTGGCTATTGGCGCTCCATTGGGAACACTTCTGATTTATGCGGTCCTCAGCGGGTTTGGAAACGCGATCCTTCTGCCGGGCGTGGAACGGCTGGATTACGGCTCAACCGGCTTCTTACCATCGCTCCTGGGTCATCTGCGAGCGCTTGCCGTTCGCCTGCCCACTGTCGGTGTTCTTGCAATTCTACTATCAGCCATCTTGAGCCAAACTGACCTGCCCGCTCAACCTGTGTTGGTTTTGCTCTCAACGCTGCTTTTCAACGCTGTTTATATGTTGATCGTTGAGTTCCGCCGGTTCAGCCCCACTGACCTGTCATTCTCCGGCCTGACAATGCCTCTCTCGGTGTTGTGTGCATTCTTCTGGGCGGCTGTGGCGATTGCCCTTGTTGTCGCGTTGGGCCTGACCGTTCCGGCTTAGGCGTCACGGTGTCACAATGCTTGCACATGCAGGCTGTTTCCGGTAATGCCCGCGCTTCGCTTGGTTGCGGTCCTTGTTTCAGACCGTCGGAACGTGGTGTTCCGGCAGGAGCAAGGAGCCGCCGCAGACCTGCCCGACCCTTCGGCAGGCATGCGCCGCAACCGTTATCGAAGGGAGCCTTCATGGCACTTTACGAGCACATCTTCATCGTGCGCCCGGACGTTTCTCCGGCGCAGATGGAATCTCTTCTCGAAGAGACCAAAGCCCTGATCGAAGAAAAGGGCGGCAAGACCGGCAAGATCGAGTACTGGGGTCTTCGCAACCTGTCCTACCGCATCAACAAGTCGCGCAAGGGTCATTACGGCCTGATCGACATTGACGCGGAAGCTGACGTCATCAACGAACTCGAGCGCCTGCAGCGCCTGTCGGAAGACGTCATCCGTCACATGACGCTGCGCGTTGAAGCCCACACCGAAGAGCCGTCGGCCATCCTCACCAAAAAGGATGATCGCCGCGGTCGTCGCGAGCGGAACTAGGAGAACGAACGATGTCATCAGGCAATATTTCAAACCTGCCCGCGCGCCGTCCGTTCATGCGTCGCCGCAAGGTCTGCCCGTTCTCCGGTGAAAATGCACCGGCGATCGATTTCAAGGACCCCAAGCTCCTGCTTCGCTACATGTCCGAGCGTGGCAAGATCGTCCCGTCCCGCATCACCGCGGTCTCGGCCAAGAAGCAGCGTGAACTGGCCCGTGCCATCAAGCGTGCGCGTCAGCTGGCCCTGCTCCCCTATGTGGTCGATTAAGGAGAACTGACGATGAAACTGGTTCTCTTGGAACGTGTTGAAAATCTCGGCGTCATCGGTGACGTCGTGTCCGTGCGCCCCGGCTTCGCCCGCAACTTCCTTCTGCCGCAAGGCAAGGCACTGCGCGCAACCGAAGCCAACATGGCGCGCTTTGAAGTCGAGCGTGAGCTCCTCGAAAAGCGCAATGCCGAACGGGCTGCGGAAGCTGCTGAATCCGGCAAGACGATCGATGGCGAAAGCTTCATCATGATCCGTCAGGCCGGCGAAAGCGGTCAGCTCTACGGTTCTGTCACCTCGCGTGACATCGCCGAGATCGTGTCGGAAAGCGGCACCAAGGTCGTCCGCTCGCAGATCGCGCTCAACGCGCCGATCAAGACGCTCGGCCTGCATGAGCTGAAGATCAAGCTGCACGCCGACGTGTCGGTGACCGTGACGATCAACATCGCGCGGTCGGAAGACGAAGCCGAACGCCAGGCCGCTGGTGAAGACGTGATCGCAGCCCAGGCTGACGAAGATCGCGCCATCGCCGACGCCCAGGCCGCCGAGCTCTTCGAAGCCAGCGAGGAAGGCCAGGAACTGGCTGCCCAGCGCGAAGCGACCGAAGACGCCGGTGCAGACGAAAGCGAAGAGACCGAAGCGTAAGCGACTGTCACTTCAAACGTTTGAGGGAAGCGGGCCGGTCAACAGACCGGCCCGTTTTCTTTTGCGACCAAGCCGCCGACTTATCCACAACTGTCCACAGGCCGGGTAAAGAGCTGTGGGCAATCGAGGCGCCGCCCCTCTCAGGGGGTGTATCGCCGCGCCGCCTTCTGTATCCCAATGGGCATGACCACTGCACTCCTGCCCTACGAAGCCGAGACCGATGTCGCCGAGCTGGACTCGGCGCCGCACAATCTGGATGCCGAACAGGCCTTCCTGGGCGCCCTGCTCTACGACAACGAGATGTTCCACCGTGTCGCCGACTGGCTGAAGGCGGAGCATTTCTATGACCCGGTCCATGGGCGCATCTTCGAGACCGCGACCGACCTGATCGGCCGTGGCTCGCTGGCCGACGCGGTCGTGCTCAAGACCCATTTCGACCGCGATGACGGTCTCAAGGATATTGGCGGCACGACCTATCTCGCCGTGCTGATGGAAGGCGCCGCGACCGGCAATGCCGCCGTCGAATACGCCCGCATCATCTATGAGCTGGCCTTGCGCCGCGAGCTGATTCGCATCGGCCATGACCTCGCCAATGCAGCCAGCGCCGACGCCGAGACCCATGCCCGCGACCTGATCCAGGGCATCGAGCAGAAACTCTTCAACCTCGCCGAAGCGGGTTCCTCCTCGCGCGGCTTTGTCACTTTCAAGCAGGCGTTGACCGAGTCGGGGGCCTCAGCC
>NZ_JBLWVH010000041.1:0-12211 GCF_048268525.1 Maricaulis sp.
TTGCCGTGGTCAACGTGACCAATCGTGCCGATGTTCGCATGCGGCTTGGTGCGCTCAAACTTTTCCTTCGCCATGATTTACCTCTTGAACGCCGATCTTGATCGAGAAGATGGGCTATAGACTTGGATGTATTGATTTCATTGGATATGGCGTGACCATACCCGTGAGACCGGCGCGGGATAGCGTCGCTCGCCAAAGAAGGCAAGTCCGAAGCGCGGATTGCCGTTTTGGGCCGCAGAGAGCGCGCCCGGCCTACCGGGGCGTTTCCGTCGCCCGGTCCTCCCCACACGCCGCACAGAGTTTTGCCTGTGGTGTCCGCAAGGGCTTGGAACAGAATTGGCAATCGGGTCCGTAAAGCGCGGCCCTGACAGCCCGCAGGTCGAACGGATGCGCAAGAACCAGCCCTGTCTTGTCCTCATAAAGGCCAAGCGCGTATTGACCGAGTGCCGCTAAATCATCGCGCTCTGCGGCGACACCCAAACGGGTCTCGCCGTTTCGACGCACATCTTTCCGCGCGTTGACGTAATTATCGACCGCCGCGCCGATCGGAGCGTAGTCCGCATCGTCCAGCATCCAGACCTTCCGCTTGAGCCGGTAGCTGTAGCGATACTCAGGCATCGACCGACCCTTCTGTCGCGTTCGCAAGACAGGATCATAGCCGAAAAATCATGACGGAAAAATGGAGCGGGTAGTCGGGATCGAACCGGCATCCTCAGCTTGGAAGGCTGCTGCACTACCATTGTGCTATACCCGCATGTCCCAAGGGACGGGCGTTGTGTTTAGCGAATTCGTTTCAGTGCGTCGAGGGGGCGGATACATCGAATCCTGCACGCGGGCGATCCGGCCGCGCCGACAGGCGGGCCGATCAGCCAGCGCGGCTGGCCGGAGCCGTCTCGTCAGACGCCCTGAGTTCGGGTTCAACCCGATTTCGGCCACCGCGCTTGGCGCGGTAAAGATACTCGTCCGCGCGCGCGAGAAGGTCTGTCGCGCTCGCATTCACATCACTCTCTGTCACGCCGAAACTGGCTGTCGGCGAAACCGATCCGCGCCCCTCCACCTGAATGGAAATCGCGGCGATCATCTTGCGCATGCGTTCCGCCATCAACTGCGCCTGCTGACCTGACAGGTCGGGCAGGATGACGACGAACTCTTCACCGCCGATGCGACCGAGCGTGTCTGACGTCCGCAACGCCTGCTTCACCACCCGCACGGTTTCAATCAGGACCCGGTCGCCAGCGAGGTGCCCGAATGTGTCATTGACCCGCTTGAAATGATCGAGGTCGAAGACAACGATAGCGAACGGTTTGCCGGTTTCGCGATTGCGGTCGGTTTCCGCGGCCAGGATCTGGTCAATGGCCGCGCGATTGGCAGCACCGGTCAGGGCATCCGTCGCGGCCCGTTCGCGGAAATGGGCCATTGAAATCTCGGCCGCCTTCTTGGCCGTCTCAAGGCGCAAGGCCGCATTGACCATCTCGTTTCGGAAAATTGTCGCCCCAATGAAAATGAAAGTGGCTGCCCCACCCAACGCCGTGAGCAAGGTCACATTGCTGCTGGTGACCGAATAACCAACGGTTTCGGGAGACTGGACGACACACCCGACATAGATCGACAGCGCCGCCAGCATATAAGCAAGGCCGGTCCGCCATCCGACCGCCAGCGTAAACGTCATGATACCCGGCAACATCATGATGTTGGCAGGCGATATCAGGGCCTTGCCCATGGTCGCCATACCCGCCAGCATGACCAGCAAGAGCGCGCCGAGCAGACGGGCACGGTTCTTGTAGTCAGAGCTCGCATTGATCCAGATCGGCGCCACAAGGCAGATCAGCGACGCGATCGCCCCCGTCACCAACAGGCCGGGCTGGTCTTCAAAGAATTTCAGGCTGACCAGGGTGACCATCATACCTGCGATTCCGGGCAGCACGCAAAACGCCGACAATGATCGACGCGACGCGATGTCCATGTGCTGATCGGTATCATCTGCCGGCCAGTACCGTCGCAACATGACGGGTTCCCCTCCCAATTCGAAAGGAAAGCCTAGCGCAAAATTGTTTAAAGCGTCTGAAGGCGAGGTTGATCGTCACGCACGTCAAACTGCGCTGGAGAGGGGCAATTCGAACCCACAGGGTTCGCAAGCGCGACCGCGCGTCGGCCGGTCAGGCCGCCCCATCGGAGGCGTCCGCAACGCGGACTGCCGTGAGATCAAGAAATGGTGGAGGGGGTTGGATTCGAACCAACGTACGCTCTCGCGGCCAGATTTACAGTCTGGTGCCTTTAACCACTCGACCACCCCTCCACAGGGTGCCTTCAGGCCGCGACTTAACCGGCCCTTCGGAAACCTGCAAGAAACAGTCTCAGCTTGCGGAGAGGCATGTTATGCCTCGGCAAATCAAGCGACCGCCCCAAAACAGGAGCGCGGACTATAGTGACGAAGACTCCCATGCGCAACACCTCCAGACGCCCCGATTACAGCCGCCGCTCCAAGCCTGCTGGCACTGGCGATTCGGGCTGGATATGGGGCCGCCACGCGGTGCTCGCCGCGCTCGCCAACAAGCGCCGCGAAATCCTCGAACTGAAGGTCACCCGCAATGCTGCGCGAGACCTGCCGGACGGCACCGATCACCAACAGGTCGAGCCCAAGGTCATAGACAACGCCCTGCCCGAGGGCGCCGTCCACCAGGGATTCGCTGCCCGGGCCCGCGCCTTGCCGTCTGAATCCGTCAATGGCGTGATCGATCCGACCCATGGCGCCCTTCTGGTGCTTGACCAGATCACCGACCCTCACAATGTCGGAGCCGTGCTGCGCTCGGCCGCAGCGTTCGGAATCCGTGCCGTCATCATGCAGGACCGCAAGGCGCCGCCGCTATTCGGCACGGTCTGCAAGAGCGCCGTCGGCGCCGCCGAACGCGTCGCCCATGTGCGGGTGACCAATATCGCCGACACATTGCTGGAGTTTCGCAAGGCCGGACGTCATGTCCTGGGTCTGGCCGGAGAGGCCGAGCTCGATCTCGCCACCGCCCTCGCCGCTCCGGACGGCAAGGGCTGGGGCCCCGGCCTGGTCCTGGTGATGGGATCGGAGGACAAGGGGCTGCGCCAGCGGGTGGCGGAATGCTGCGATCAGCTCGTCCGCATCCCGATGACCGATACAGTGGAGAGCCTGAATGTCTCCAACGCAGCGGCCATTGCGCTCTACGAGGCAGCAAAATGGCGCCCCGTCAGAGACGAGACGCCATCTGGCTGATCCGACCCGGGGTGCGGGAGGCTGCGGGCCGGACGCTTTCAAAGTCCTGTATCAGTTGGCATCGCCGACGCGCAGGACCGTCCGGCCATTGCGGGTCCAGTTGACGCTGCCTTCGATTTCGGAGATCGACACATCGCCGCCGCCATTTTCGCGAACGACAATGTCCACGGCTGTTCCGCCAAAGGAGATGTCACCGGAGCCGCCGATATAGGCCTCGAATGGTTGGGCACGGCCCGCGTGAGCTGCGATATCGCCAGATCCGTTGATCCGTGCCGAAAAGGCACCATTCAGACTGGCAGCCTCAACGTCGCCGGAACCGGAAATGCCAACCGCGAGCCCGGCCACCCGGCCGAACTCCACATCGCCCGAGCCGTTGATGCTGACGTCCGCGTCGCCATCGACATCCCTGGTCAGGACATCGCCGGAACCGTTGATGGAGACGCTGACTTCACCGCCGATCATTCCGGTCTCGATATCGCCGGACCCGTTGATGCTGATGTGGGCGCCCGCGCCAATTGAACCGGTGGTGATATCGCCCGAACCGTTGATCGCGACACGCGCTTCACCGGCGATATCGCCGACATCCAGACGTCCGCAGCTATTCATTGAAAGATCGGCGCTACCGAGATCGCCCGCCGTCCCAAGATAGGCACTGTCATCCAGCTCAAGTGCGAGCGAGGCCGGTGCGGTGATGACCAGGCTGGGATATTCGTCAATGCTGTGACGATTGCCACGGTTGAGCCCGATGCTCATCGTGTCATTGCGCGTGCGGCAATTGGTGTTGCGCAGGCGCAGGCCACCATCGATTCGCACGGTCGAACCGGAATGCGACACGGACGGATCATCGACATGACCGCCGGTATTGGACATCGCCACTGTAATCGTATCCGAGGAACCGGTGCGGATTTCGATCCGGCCGACGAAATTCTCGATCTCGAGGCGTTCGGCATCATAGCTGCCAACGTCATTGGCCTGCAGGCTGGCGCCTGCCGTCATCGAGAACAGTGCGATGCCGGCAATCGCGGCGCTGGTGGCAAGCAAGATCGGTTTGGTCATGGGGCGTCCCTCCTGGTGTCTTCATCCCTTGATGCAGGTCGAGGCCTGATCGGATGCAGTGTGAGTACGACGATAAACATGACCGACATGCCCCGCTCTGTCCGGGACATGACAGGTCAGTAAGTCAGCCTGGCCAGATCTGGAAGACGACGGTCGCCACCACCGTGCCCAGGGCATAGCCCACCACGCCAACCAGTACGCCGGGGGTGACCAGGTCTTTCCAACCCTTCGCTGCCGCCAGGGCCGGTGCGGTTGTGGCACCCAGAATCGCGGCGTTTGATGCGGTGATCAGTTCGGGCAGCGAAAACCGGAGCAGCGAACCGATACCGAAAACCACAACGCCGTGGACGAGCAACAGAATGCCAATGATCAGGATCAGGACGGGCGCGGTCTGTACCAGCCCGACCACATCGGCCCCGGCCGCGATCGCCGCGAAGAATACGAAGCTGAGCGCGACACCGATCTCATAGCCGCCGTGCAGGCGGGCCATCACCCGCGGGAATGCCGTGGCCGGGATCAGGGCCAGAACGGTGATGATCGCATAGCGCCAATTGCCGGCACCCGGTCCGAATTGGCTGGACAGAGCAGCTGTGATCAAGTCGCCCAGCGCAACGACCACGAGCGCAAAGGTGATGGAATAGGCCAGCGTCGCAGCCGTGACCTTGCCCCCCTCCTCGGCGATGACCTCGCCTTGCGAATGATCGCGCTTCACGAAACGCGAGGCGATCCAGCTGATACCGGGGAGAACGGCCAAAAGCGCCAGGAACAGTCCGGAGAACAGGTTGTCGACCGCTGTCGCACTCGACACAAAGTCCGGATCAGCCTGGGCGAGGCCGGTGATATCGATCAACGCCGCATAGTTCACCGAGCCGCCGATATAGGTCGCGATAAACGCGCCAACCGCGCCGGATTCGCGCGAGACCATGTCAGCGGTCCGCACGCCCGTCTCGTAATCAGGCAAAGAGATGAGCGAGAAGGCGACGACTGCGCCGATCACGGTTCCAGCCGCGGCCAGCAGAAAGGCACCGAACATGCGGCCGGTCTCGAAGAAGATCTTGCGGAGATCCGCCTTCATGAGGAAAAGCGGGATAAGGATTGGGACGAAGTATCGGAAGACGAAGGAGTAGCCTTCGGAGTCCTGCGGTATCAGACCGATATTCGACGCCAGGATCGCGAACAGGATCGCCCAGACCGCGCCGGTGAGCAGAGCGCCGATCCGGGTCTTCTCCATCAGGAAACCGGCCGCCGCCACACCAAACAGGGCAGCAACAGACGCAACGGCATTGTCAGCCGGAATCAATGACATGGCATTCCCCTCAAATCCTGGCGCGAAACCTAGACGTCGTTGCCCGCGACCGCAAACCCGTCACCCCGCAAAGGCGGCCTCGCGCTCCATGGCACGTTTGTAGGCCGGGCGTTCGACAAGTCGGCCGACATAGCCAGCAAAGGGTTCGATCCGCTCGAGCAGATTGAAATTCATCATGAAGTTCAGCGTCGACCCGATCATCAGATCGGCCGCTGTGAAATGATCACCGACCAGGAATTCGCGCCCGTCCAGCGCCTCGGCCAGAGTCGCCTTGACGGATGCCAGATCGCCCCAACCGGCCATTTGGCGCGGCGTCTCCCGTGACATGGCCTTGTCGATGAAGGCCGGCTCGATCACCGAACCGGCGAAGAACAGCCAGCGCAGGTAGGCCCCACGGCCGGTTGCATCGACAGCCGGAGCCAGGCCTTTCTCTGGAAATCGGTCGGCCAGCCAGGCGCAGATGGCAGGACTTTCAGTGATCAGTTCACCGCCGACATCCAGCGCCGGAACCTTACGCATCGGATTGACCGCGCCATAGGCCTCCGACTGGATATCGTCGCGGATATTGACGATGCGGACATCGAACGGTTCGCCGATTTCCTCCAGCATCCACAAGGCATGAAAGCCGCGCGTCTTCGGGCAGTGATAGAGTGTCAGTTCGGTCATGTCTGTTCTGTCTCCCCCGATCGGATGGAGGCTCCGCTCACCCGGCCTCGATGCAGGCATCCGCTTCGATCTCGATCAGGAATTCCGGACCTATGAAGCGCGATATCTCGACCATCGTCGTTGTTGGCGGATGGTCACGAAACACATCGCCATGGGCCCGGCCGAAGGCCTCCCAGTGATCGATATCGGTGACGAACATCCGCGTCCTCATCACATCGCTCATCGAGGCACCGACCTCGGCCAGGGCCTTGGCAATGATGTCCAGGCAGCGCCGTGCCTGGGCTTCCGGATCGCCGACCGCAAAGGGCTGACCTTCATCGTCCAGTGACACCGAGCCGGTGACCCAGACCAGATTGCCGCGCCGGATCGCGCGACAATAGCCGACCTGCTTTTCCCAGCTGGCACCGGTGAAGCTGCGTTGTGTCCCGGTGCTCATCGTTCTACTCGGCACCGCTGATCGCAAGAATGTCGAGCGCGACCGCCGCCATCGCTTCGGTGGCCTGGGTGATCGAGCCCTGCGGGTCGTCCGGCGCGAAGAAGGGCGAGTGGTTGGACGGCGGGACCAGGCCCCGGGCGGTATAGTCGTCCAACGTTGCCTGGGTGGTGCCGCCGACCCAGAACATGAAGGTCGGGATATTGTGGTCGGTGCGGTGATATTGTGAAAAGTCCTCGCCACCCATGACCGGAGCGGCTTCAACCACGGCTTCCGCCCCGAAGCGCGCGCGCATCGTTTCAACGGCACGTGCCGCCAGATCCGGATTGTTGAACAGGGCCGGCGTGTAGGTCTCCTCGATCTCGACGCGCGGATACTCCTCCGGCGTCAGGCCATAGGAGGCGGCCTGGTTCGCCGCGATGCGCTGGATTCCGGTGAGGAGCTGCTCGCGCACCTCGTCGGTATAGGAACGGACTGTCAGCTGCAGATGGGCACCGTCGGAGATGATGTTGTGCTTGGCGCCGGCATTGAAGGCCCCGACCGTCACGACGGCCGGTTCGAGCGGGGAAACTTCCCGCGAGACCAGGGACTGCAGCGACACCACGATCTGGGACGCCAGATAGATCGGGTCCTTGGTCGTGTGCGGATAGGCGCCATGCCCGCCGCGGCCCTGCACATGGATATCGACCGAATCGACATTGGCCATGGCATAGCCCGGCACATAAGTGATGGTACCGGTCGGGATCGCGGAGAAGGTGTGGAAAGAGACGTTGAAATCGGGCAGCGGGAAGCGCTCGAACAGTCCGTCCTCGATCATCGCCACGGCGCCCTCGCCCAGCTCCTCGGCCGGCTGACCGATCAGCACCAGTGTACCGGACCATTCGTCGGTCCGCTCGACCAGTTGCCGGGCAGCCCCGACCAGGGCCGTCATGTGGGTATCGTGCGCACAGGCGTGCATGACGGGGTTTTCGACGCCGCGAAGATCCGTGCCAGTTGCGGTCGACGCATAGTCCAGACCGGTCTGCTCGGGCACCGGCAGGCCGTCCATGTCGGCGCGCAGCATGAGCGTGGGTCCGTCGCCATTTTCCATTACCGCGACGATGCCGGTCTGGCCGACGCCTTCAGTGACTTCAAAGCCAAGCGACCGCAGCTCGCGGGCAAGGCGGGCGGCCGTCTCGACTTCGCGGAAGGACAGTTCCGGATTGGCGTGGAAGTGCTGGTAGAGGTCTTCCAGGTGCGCCTGGTAGTCAGCGGCGATGGCTGTACGCAGGGCGTCATCACCGGGCGCATCCTGAAGCGCGCGGGCGGCAGGCTGGGCAGACAATGTGAGCGCAATGGCGGCGACAGCCGTCAGCAATTGGCGTTTCATGGTGGCATTCCCCTCATTGAGTTGTCGCCATTCGACCCAGCTCGCGCGCAAAGGTCAATGGATACCCGCTTCACCCGCCCAAGGGGGACAGCGATATCCACAATCCCGCCCGTCTGGCGACACCGCAGCCTTGCGTCTTTCGCGTTGCGGAACGCCTATTGTCGGTCATGACAGACACCGTCCTTTCCCTGCAGGGTGTAACCCTGCGCTACGGCAAGTTGACCGCGCTGGACGCGGTTGACCTCGCCATTCCTGCCGGCGCCATTTACGGATTTCTCGGCCCGAACGGAGCTGGCAAGACCACGGCGATCCGCTGCGCCATGGGGCTTTTGACTCCCCAGGCCGGACGTGTGCTGATCGACGGACACGATCTCACCAAGAGCCGTCGCAATGCGCTCGCCAGCGTTGGCGCCGTGATCGAGACCCCGGCCCTGTTTCCCAATCTGACCGGTCGGGAAAACCTGGACATCACCCGGCGGATGCTGGGTGCCGCGCCGGCCTTGATCGACAAGGCGCTGGAGCTGGTCGACATGCGTGACGCCGCCGATCGTCGGGTCGGGCAATACTCGCTGGGCATGAAACAGCGCATGGGGCTGGCCCGGGCGCTGCTCGCCGAACCCCGCCTGCTGATCCTGGACGAACCGACAAATGGATTGGACCCTGCCGGCATACGCGACATGCGCGCCCTGATCCGCGCCCTGCCCGAACGCACCGGCGCCACCATCTTCATGTCCAGTCACCTGCTGTCGGAAGTCGAGCAACTGGCCAGCCATGTCGGCCTCCTGCAGCAAGGGCGCGTCGTCTTTGACGGCACTCTTGCCGCCCTGTCCGAACAACAGGCCCCCCGCCTGCTGGTCACCGCCACTCCCGCCGACACGGCACACGAGGTGATGACCGCGAATGGATTTGCCGGCGTCATTCGTGACAAGGATCGCTTCACGCTGACCGATCCGGAGGCGATCACCGCCGAGCGGGTCGCCGCGCTCAATGCGGCGCTGCACGCCGCAGGATGCCAGGTCAGCGAACTGACCCTCGACCGTGCCGACCTGGAAACAACCTTCATGACCCTCACCGGCCACGCGGAGGCCCAGCCATGATCAATATCCTGATCGCCGAAGCGACCAAGCTGCGCCGCTCTCTGGTGCTTCTGGTCGCCGCCACACCGCCAGTCATGGTCTTTGCCCTCGGCGTCCTCGTCGTGGCCAGCGGCAACGCGCCGGAAAGCTGGGCCATGCACACCATGGCCGGCTCGGCCATCTGGGCCTTTTTCCTGTTGCCGATGAGCGTCATCGGTATCACTGCCCTGATCGCACAACTGGAACACGGACCCGGCACCTGGTCGCACACGCTGGCCCTGCCGGTCCCGCGTTGGCAGATCTTCCTCGCCAAGGCACTGGTCAGCCTCGGCCTGATGGCGATTGTATCCGTCGCCGTCGCCGCGGCCGGCTATGCCAGCGCCATGATCGGCCTGCAATTGGGCGAGGACGCCGTGATGGAAGGCGGGTTCGACCCGACCTTCGCCTTCGAGCTCTATGGCAAGATGTTCATTGCCGGATTTCTGGTGATGGCGATCCAGTGGACCATGGCGATGCGCTTTCGCAGCTTTGCCGCGCCGGTCTCGGTCGGCATCGGCGGCACCTTCGTGGCTGTCGCCGCGACCAGCGCCGAGAAGGGTCTCTATTTTCCCTGGCTGATGCCGGTCAACGTGCTGGCGTCCGAAGGCGGCCGCGGAGACCTTGCCATCGCGATGGGCGGTTTTGGCGGCGTGATCGTCTTTGCCCTGGCCATCGCCTGGCTCAGCCGTCGCGACTGGGGATGATCAGACCGGTTTTGCCTTGAAGTGACGAATGTCTTCCTGGGCGGCCAGGCAGGCCGGGCGCAACTGGTCGGCCTGCGGGAAATCATGGATGCGCGCCCAAAGCGTATCTTTCAGCGTCGCCGGATAGGCCTTGAAGCGCCGCGCCGCATGACCGATGGCCAGAATGCCCGCATTGACCATCCACGGATCATTGGCCGTCGACGCAAATTCGAGCGGCGCAGCAAGCGCGTCCAGGTCTTCACAATCCATCGCGATCTTCACAATGTCGGCGGGAGCATAGCGGGTCGGCAATTCAGTCATCCAGTTGCGTTTGAGCCGTCCTCACGGGACCGGGCATGTGACAGGCCTCGATCACCGGTGGCGGCGTTTCAAAAAAGAAGTCGTGTGTCCGGTTGCGGCGGCCGTCCTTGGCTTCGTGAAAGGCCTGACCGTCCGTTCGCATGACCTCATAAGCCGGTCTGTCATCCTCGGGAAGGTCCGAGGCGATCCTTGCTGACACAATGATGTCACGAGCTCCCGTGTCGGCGATCACACCGGAATTGACCGCCGGATCACCGCGCTGGAGCGCCTGGACATGCGCCATGCCGTCAATCACCCGGCCAAAGACCGTCATGATGCGATCGAGATGGCGCGGTCCCTGCCCGATCACGATGTAAAATTCCACGTCGCCGCTGTCGGGATCATTGTCGCGGGCCATGGCGACAGTGCCGGGGCAATGGATCGGCCAGACTTCGTCACCCGCCTCGTTCGCGGCGGCGGGGAAGCCGGCGACATGCCCGACCTGCGTTGCGTACAGGTCGTCATCGATCATGGGCGTGAAAGTCACCGACGAGGCCGCGACCGTGAATTCACCGGCCAGTGTCGGATATTGCGGCAGCTCGACAGAGTCCGCTTCTTCACCGCGCCCGCCCTGGGCAACGAAACCATCGATCACGCGATAGAAGCTGCGCCCGTCGAAGAAGCCGTCGCGAGCGGCCTGGCGCATGCGATTGGCGTGGTTGGGTGCGACCCAGTCGGCAAGCTCGATGGCGATGATACCATCCTCGACCTCGATCAGCAGGAGATCGTCCGGATCGACCGGGCGCCAGTCGGCATCAGGCTGGGCCATCATTGGACCCGTCAGGATTGCGGCCAGGGCCAGCGCCGTCAGTGCTGCTTTCATCGCGGTTGATTTCATCGAGTCAATCGAGGGCGCAAACGCGCCCACTCCCCCATTGATATCTTGTCAGCCAGTGGGCCTTGGGATGAAAGCTTCGTCAAGGCCAACTCCGGTGCCGCGTAGCGGGCTGGCGCCTTGCCGAAGCTTTCGTCCCAAGGCGGCATCCCGGCAAGAAGCAATGCCTGTTTCCGTCTCTCGCGAGACGAGGTTTCTACTCGCTCGGCGCGCCGCCAAAACGCTCGGTCCATTCCGCGACCTGGGCATCTTCGATCTTGGCAAAGAGAACGGCCGGCGGCGTGATCGCCATGCCATGCGGCAAGGCATCGAGCAGATCGGCGGCCGACCCGTCGAAATTCCAGCTGCGCCGATCCTCAGGCACGCCAAGGGCATCAAGGATCTTGCTCGCCGCTTCCGGGATGAAAGGCTGGGCGAGGATGCCAAACAACGCCACCAGATTGAGGCCGGTGCGCACCCCGACAGCGGCCGCATCGACGTCCGACTTGTACTTCACCCACGGCTCGGCCTTGGTGAGATACTCATTGCCGGCAGCCCAGATGGCGCGGACTTCGGCAGCCGCCTTGCGGAACTCCATTGCTTCCATATTCGCGATAAGCGCCGGCAGGCGCTGGTCCAGCTCGGCGGCCATCCAGGCCTCGTCCTCGCCCGGTGTCCCGGCGGACGGCAATGCAGCATCGAATTTGGAGACCGTGTATTTGGTGATCCTGTTGACGAAATTGCCCAGCACATTGGCGAGATCGGAATTGATCAGCCCCTGGAAATGCTCCCAGGTGAAAGCCGCGTCCGAGCCTTCCGGCGCGTTCGCAGTCAGATACCAGCGCCAGTAATCCCCCGGCAGGATGTCCAGCGCCTGGTCCATGAAGACGCCGCGCTTTTCGGAGGTCGAGAACTTGCCGCCATACCAGGTCAGCCAGTTGAAGGCCTTCAGCTTGTCGACCGTCTTCCACGGCTCTTCCGAGCCCAGGATGGTCGCCGGGAAGGAAACGGTGTGGAAGGCGACATTGTCCTTGCCCATGAACTGGACATAGGTGACGTCGCCGGCGCCCTTGTCGGTGCGCCACCAGCTCTCCCAGTCGCCTCCACCGGCCTCGGCCCACTCGACCGTGGCACCGATATAGCCGATCGGCGCGTCGAACCAGACATA
>NZ_JBLWVH010000042.1:0-11222 GCF_048268525.1 Maricaulis sp.
CGTACGGCCAGGCCCAATAAACGTCGTCCGCTCCCGGCAGGGTGACCGAGCCGAAGCTGTTGACGCAGACCAGGGCCGCGACCCGTCCGCCTTCGCCGACCAGATCCAGGCTTGCCGTACCGGTCCCTCCGGCGTGAAGTCCGGCGCGCGCGCCATGACCGGCACCGAAGGCTCCCAGCTCGACCGTCCCGGAAACGGCCGCCAATGCCGCCTTGCCGAGCGCGCGATAAGGCGGTTCCTCGCCCCACGACTTGTCGCCACCATTGGCGAGGTCATAGAGAATGGCCGACGGAACGACCGGTGACCTCGGCACGCCGGGCATGTCGAACAGGGCAAAGCCGTCTCCGCGCGCACCCAATGCCGCCGCGACACCGTCGGCCGCGGCCAGCCCGTAGGATGAGCCACCGGACAGGACGATTGCATCGACAGCATCGACCAGGGTGTGACTGGCCAGCGCGTCAGTTTCACGCGTGCCGGGTCCGCCACCGCGCACATCGACCGCGCAAACAGCGCGCTCGTCCGGCACGACGACGGTCACGCCGGTCCGCACGGCGGCATCATGGACCTGTCCGACGCGCAGGCCGGTGATATCGGTCAGGCTGTTTCGCGGTGCTGGCATTGACATGACCGGCCTCTTATCTGTCACTTCAAGGTCCAGTCTGACCGGACATTGCTGAGGGGCAAGTTAGATGCTGCGTTTCCTGTTCGCCACCACCGCGCTCGCCGGCGGTCTGTTTCTCGCCAGTTGCTCGAACGCGCAGGAGACGCCCGCCGACCTCGATGTCGGCCCGGCCATGGTTGCCGCCGCCAATCCGCACGCGGTCGAGGCGGGGCTGGAAGCCTTGCGCGCGGGCGGTGATGCCATTGATGCCGCGATCGCGGTGCAAAGCGTTCTGGGTCTGGTCGAGCCGCAAAGCTCGGGCCTCGGTGGCGGTGCCTTCCTTCTGTACTACGACGCCCAGAGCGGCGACTTGACCGTTTATGATGGCCGCGAAACGGCTCCGGCCAGCGCCACGCCTGAACTCTTCCTCGATGACAATGGCCAGGCACTGGGTTTTGCCGAGTCGGTCTTCTCCGGTCACTCCATCGGCGTTCCGGGCGCTGTCGCCATGCTGGCCCTGGCTCATGGAGATCATGGCGCACTGGACTGGGCGGACGGGTTTGATGCCGCGACCGGGCTGGCCGAGGACGGCTTCGAGATTTCGCCGCGCCTCGCGCGTTTCATCGCCGGCATGGCGCCGCGCGGACCGCTGGATGAGTGGCCGGCCTCGCGGAACTATTTCTTCACCGATGACGGCACGCCGCTGCCGACCGGTCACCTGTTGCGCAACGCCGCCTATGCCGAGACCTCCCGCGCCCTCGCCGCCGACTGGCGCGCGCTCTATGAAGGCCCCCTGGCCGCCGCCATCGTCGACGCCGTACAGGACGAGCCACGTCCCGGCGGGCTGACCCTGACCGATCTGGCGTCCTACCAAGCCGTACGCCGCGACGCGCTGTGCCGCGATTATCGCGAATGGACGATTTGCAGTGCCCCGCCCCCCTCGTCGGGCGGTGTGACGGTCAACGAGATACTCGGCCTGCTGGAACCCTATGACATGTCGGCCACCGGCCCGGAGACGCTGGAAGGTTGGCGCCGCTTCATCGAGGCCAGCCGCCTCGCCTATGCCGATCGCGATGCCTATGTCGCCGATCCGGATTTCGTGACCGTTCCGGTCGAAGGTCTGCTCGACGCGGACTACATCGCCGAGCGGTCTCGCGGCATCCAGCGCACCACCGCCCTGCCGACATCCAGCCCGGGCATCCCGGACGGGATTGACGCCCCCGGTGCCGATGCGACCCCGGACTCGCCGGGGACCAGTCATTTCGTGATTGTCGACAGCGATGGCGATGTGGTCTCGATGACCACCACCGTGGAAAGCGTATTCGGCAGCCACCGCATGGCCGGGGGTTTCTTCCTCAACAACCAGCTGACCGACTTTTCGCGCACGCCGACGGACGCCAATGGCGCCCTTGTGCCGAACGCGCCGGAAGGCGGCAAACGCCCGCGCTCGTCCATGTCGCCGACCATCGTCTTTGACCGTGATGGCGAGTTTGTCCTGGCGACCGGTTCACCCGGCGGCTCCTCGATCATTGCCTATACGGCCAAGACACTGGTCGGGATGCTGGATTGGGGCCTGACCCCGCAACAGGCAATCGACCTGCCCAATGTCGTCGCGCGCGGCGATGTGGTGCGCGTGGAAGACGGCATGGACCCGGCCGTTCTGACCGGGCTTGCCGGTCTCGGTTTCACGCTGGATGCCAATCGCGGTGAGAATTCCGGCCTGCATATTGTGCGACGGCTGGAGGACGGGACTTTGGTGGGCGGCGCCGATCCGCGCCGGGAAGGCCAGGCGCGTCAGCCCTGAGCCGCGGCCGGCAGGCGCACTGAAAAAATCGTCCCGGCTGCCCCGGTCGAGACCAGATCAACATCGCCGCCATGGGCGCGGGCGAGTTCGCGCGCGATCGACAGGCCGAGACCCGTCCCGCCGCGCCGCGTCGAGCCGCTGAAGGCCTGGAACAGGCGCTCGCGTGCCTTGGCCGGAACGCCGGGGCCCGTGTCGGAGATTTCCAGCCAGACGTCACCGGCACCGTCATCGATGGGAGGCATCGGTGTAGCCCGCGCGGTCAGTCGACGCTCGCCCTCGACCACCTGCATCGCCTGGATCGCATTGCGGCACAGATTGAGCAGCAGGCGATGGGCCTTGTCAGGATCCGCATCGATGTTGATCTCCGCGCCGACCTCATTGGTCCAGATCGCGTCGCCCTCCGCCAGGATGGCATCATCGGCGACCTCGTCGAGCAGGGTACGCAAATGGATCGGCCGACGCACCGGAGCACTTTCCTCAGCCCGGCCGAATTCCAGCGTCGCCTCGCACAGGCGGACACCGCGATCCACCGCCCGCACCAGACGCTCGCCCATGCCGCGGACGCGATCATCAGCGTCTGTGGCCAACCGGTCAGAGACCAGCTGGGCGCTGGCCAGCACATTTCGGAGATCATGATTGATACGGGCGACCGCACCGCCCAGCGCTGCCAGACGCTCGCGCTGGTGCAGGGCCTGGCGGACATCGGCCTGCATTCGTGCCAGCTCGTGTTCAGCCTGGCCGATCTCGTTGCGCGCAGCACCGGGCCTGATCATGCGGGCCGGGTCGGCCGGGTCCTCGCGGAAATGCGTCATCGCCCCGGCCAGTCGCCGCATGGGCCGGACGAACAGGAAAAAGAGTGCACAGTACAAGACCGCGCCGACAAGGACGGCCGCAACGCTGGCATAGATCAGCAAGCGCCGGGAGAAGTCCCGCAGGGCCTCATGTAGCGGCGCTTCACGCACGATCACATCGATCAGTTCGTCCGGAGCCCCGGCGGGACGGGCGCGGATCCTCAACAGTCGGTCATCCGACGCATTCAACGTGTCTACCGTGTCACGGATATGGGTCAGCCAGGTCGCCGAACGCAGATCGCTCTCGACCAGACCTTCACCGATCGGTCCGGAATACAGCACCAATTCATTCATGCCATTGCGTACACGGGCCACTGCGACGGCGTCAGCGCCCATCAGGAGGGCGCGGACCTCTTCCTCCCCCAACGCCCCGCCCCGCGCGACATCGGCTGCCAGCGCCGCCAGGTGCGCCGCCTCGGCCCTGTCGGTCATCCATTGCAGACGGAAGCTCGCGGCGGCCGGGAAATAGACCAGCACCAATCCGGCTGCGATCAGCGACAGGGTCACCATCAATAATTGCGCCCGCAGATTGGCGAATGCACCCGCCAGGGGCGGATTGACGGGACGATGGGCTTCATCGTCGGAAGGGAGCGGCTCAATCGACATGAGTGTTGGCGGATAGCCTAGCGGGACTCGCCCGACAAGGCCCGCGCTTTTGCCTTGCGTGCGCGATGTCGCATGACAATCGGAGCCACGGCGAGTGGCACGATCATCGCGAGCGGGACAAGGACCGCTGGCTGTAGCAGCGCCTCCGGCCCGGGCAGGCTGTCCATCTCGGCCAGGGATCCGATCCCGGCCCCGAACCCGGCGTATAGAATGACCGAAGGCAGGGAGCCGACCGAGGTGCCCAGCGCAAAGGCCGACAGGCGCACGGTCGACAGGCCGGCCGCCATGTTCACGCCGAAATAGGGAAGCGGCAGCAAGCGCAGCAGGATTACATAGCTGAGCTGGTTGCGCTCGAACCCGGCCGCGATCCGTCGATAGCGCGACCGCAAGCGCTCCCGTCGCGCCTCCCCGGCAAAGAAACGCACCAGCAACACCGTGTTCATCGCGCCCAGCGTGAGACCGGTCAGGGAAACCGGTACGGCCCAGACAGGACCGAGCAGAAATCCCGCGCCGATGGTCAGCCACAAGGCTCCGGGCAGGGCCAGACTCGCGAGACCGACATAAACGAGCGTGTAAAACATCGCGGCGAAGACGACATGCTGGTCCGTGACATCGCGAGTCAGGCCACGGCTGTCGCGCAGCCAGGTCAGCATCTCCTGCGGCCCGGTCCCGGTCAGCACAAGAACCGCGAAAAAACACAGCAGGGCCGCTGCCAGCACCGGGCGCAGCCAGCGGGGCGTGCTATTCGGTCCACCAGGCGGGTCCGAAGATGGTTGGTTTGCGACGTCCGGCATGTCATTCTCCTGCGCTACAGGGGGCATGAACGCTTGACGCCGCCGCTTCAAGCGCGTAATTGCCGCCGCTCTCGAATTGAACGCCGATGGAGCGCGACCGTGAAACGTACATTTCAGCCGTCAAAGATCGTCCGCAAGCGCCGCCACGGCTTCCGTGCCCGCATGGCGACGAAATCCGGCCGCATTATCCTGGCTCGTCGCCGGGCCAAGGGCCGCAAGCGTCTGTCCGCCTAAGGACGATGTCAACGCCGCTTCCTGCCGTCAAACGGTTGAAAACGCGGCGTGAATTTTTGCAAGCCGCAAAAGGTAAAAAAGCCGTCCGGTCGGGCGTGGTCATTCAGGCCCGCTCGCGAGACGGCTCTTTGCTTTTGGGGGCGGACGAAAACGCGCCTGGGCATATCCGCGCCGGCTTCACCGCGACCCGCAAGATCGGTGGCGCGGTCATCCGCAATCGGGCCAAGCGCCGGTTGAGGGAGATTGCCCGGCTGCTTCTCCCCCTCCACGGACAGCCCGGCATTGACTATGTATTCATCGCACGCGCGACAACGCCCAAACGGGATTGGTCACGCTTGGTGGGGGATGTCGAAAGCGCCTTGGCAAGTCTTGCAACCGGCAGGACTTCGGGCGATCGCGAACATAAAGCGCAAGAGGCCTGAGTTTTCATGGGCGAAGACCAACGCAACCTGTTTATCGCACTGGGCCTGATCCTGGTGATCCTGACCGGATACCAGATGTTCGTCATGGGCCCGGCCGAGGAAGAACGCCGCGCCGAGCAGGCCGCCGTCGAGGCATCCCAGGAGCTCGCGGACGATGGGCCTGACATCTCCCCTATCGCGACAGACCAAGCCTACCGACCCCGAGAAACTGTTTTGGCTGAGTCCCGTCGAATTCAAATCGACACGCCGTCGATTGAAGGGTCGCTCTCGCTTGTTGGTGCGATTCTCGACGATGTTAGACTCCGTCGGCATACCGAAACGATCGACGATTCAACCCCTATCGCATTACTAAGTCCCCTCGGCGGCGAACATTCATTCTACGCCAGAGATGGCTGGAGCTCCGCAACAACAGGCCTCACCGACCTCCCAGATCGAGAGACTGAGTGGACTGTCGTTTCCGGCTCGACCCTGACACCTGATAGTCCGGTCACCTTAGAGTTCACCAACTCCTCTGGCCTGCATTTCGAGCGCATGATTTCGGTCGACGACAATTATCTTTTCACCCTGTCGGACACTGTTACCAATAACTCCGGGCGGGAAGTCGAACTGTCGCGCTATGGATTGGTCCGCCATGAGGGCCGGCCAGCTGAGGAAACCCGCAACATGGCGGTCTTCGAAGGCGCGCTGGCGGTTGTTGACGGCGCCATGGTGCGCAGCAGTTTCGGCAAGCTGGAAGACGGCGACCAGACCGAGGACAGCGGTACCGGCGGCTGGGTCGGCATCACCCAGCGTTACTGGATGGCAGCGGCGATCCCCGATCAGGACCGTCCCTTTACCGCCACATTTCGGACAGTTCAGCGGGGAGAGACACAGTTCTTTGACGCCTATTATCTGGAACAAGCCATCGCGGTTCCGGCCGGTGACTCGCTGACATCCACAACTCACATCTTTGCCGGCGCCAAGGAATTGGGCGTCCTGCAACAGGTCCAGGACGAGGTCGGCATCGAGCGTTTCGACATGGCGATCAACTGGGGCTGGCTGTGGTTCCTCACCCGCCCCTTCGTCT
Organism: Maricaulis sp.; assembly: GCF_048268525.1. Lineage (GTDB taxonomy): Bacteria > Pseudomonadota > Alphaproteobacteria > Caulobacterales > Maricaulaceae > Maricaulis. The sequence goes on from NZ_JBLWVH010000042.1 coordinate 6,379, forward strand.
GGCTGCTGACCATGCTGGAAGGCGCTCTCGGCCAGTTCGGCCTCGCCATCCTGGCGCTGACCCTGATGGTCAAGATCGTCATGTTCCCGCTGGCCAACCGCGCCTACGCCTCGATGGCGAAGATGAAGGCGGTCCAGCCCAAAATGGCCGAGATCAAGGAGCGCTACGGCGCCGACCAGCAAAAGCAGCAGCAAGCGCTGATGGAGCTGTACAAGACCGAGAAGATCAACCCGCTGGCCGGTTGTCTGCCCATCCTGCCGCAGATCCCGATCTTCTTCGCGCTCTATCAGACCCTGTTCAATGCCATCGAAATGCGCCATGCGCCCTTCTTTGGCTGGATCCGCGACCTGTCCGCAGCCGATCCGACCAATATCTGGAACCTGTTCGGCCTGATCCCGTATGACCCGACCGGTATCTGGCTGATCGGCGGAGTTCTCGGCATCGGTGCCTGGCCGATCATCATGGGTCTGACCATGGCCGCGCAGCAGGCGCTCAACCCGCCGCCGCCGGACCCGATGCAGGCGCGCATCTTCGCCTTCCTGCCGATCGTCTTCACCTTCATCCTGGCCCCGTTTGCGGCCGGCCTGGTGATCTACTGGGCCTGGAACAACTTCCTGTCAGTGCTGCAGCAATACATCATCATGCGCCGCCACGGGAACGAGACCCAGGTCGACAAGCTGATCGCCCGGCTGATGAAGCGGGATCGCGGAGACTGACCCTGACCGACGGTAGCGACGACCTCGACATCGGCCTCGGGCGGCGTTTCTTCTCGCGCCCCTGCACCTTCCTGATGGGAGCGGTGGCGCTGGATCATCTGCCCGAGCCGGACCGGCTCGAGGTCGCCTTTGCCGGTCGCTCGAATGTCGGCAAGTCGTCGCTGATCAATGCCCTGACCAACCAGAAGGGTCTGGCCCGCGCCTCCGGTGAGCCGGGGCGTACGCGCGAGCTGAATTTCTTCGAGGTCGATGAGACGGACCTGCGCATTGTCGACCTGCCCGGCTATGGTTATGCCAAGGCACCCAAGCCGGTGGTCGAGAAATGGACACGGCTGACCAAGGCCTTCCTGCGCGGCCGGGTCAATCTGAAGCGGGTCTATCTGCTCATCGACAGCCGCCACGGTCTGAAAGATGTCGACCTGAAGATCATGGACGTCTTCGATGACGCCGCCGTCAGCTACCAGATCGTGCTGACCAAGACCGACAAGATCAAACCACCGGCGGTCAAGCGCCTGATCGCGGAAACCGGCGAGAAGATTGCCAGGCGGCCTGCCGCCTTCCCGCGCGTGGTCGCTACCTCCAGCGCCAAGCAGGACGGTGTCGACCAGCTGCGGGCCGAGATTGTCGCCCTCCTGCCCGACATGGGATGACAGGGGATGTTGTTGCGTCTCACCCTTGCCCTTCTGGCCCTGCCCGCCCTTTTCGCGACCACCGTTCCGCGTGCTGATGCGGCGGAATTGTGCAACGAAACCAGCTATATCGTCGAAACGGCTGCCGGCTGGCCGGTCGAGGGCGGCGTCGCCATTGAAGGCTGGATGCGGCTACGCCCGGGTGATTGCGCCACCGTCGCGACCGATGTCGACCTCGATGGTGACCAGCCGATCTTCTACTACGCCAAATCCTCGATCGCCTATCTGGGCGGGGTTCGGGAATGGCGAGGCACCATCCCGCTCTGCGTCGACGAGGCTGATTTCGAGGTCGTCGCCAATACCCGCTGCTCGTCCCTGGGAATGGCATCACGGGATTTCTTCATCCGTGAGGGCGAGGAGCGAGAACGCACGGTTCTGGTCGAGCCCGTCAACTTTGCCACACGCGCCACCGTCGCCGGTATCCAACGTCTGCTGCAGTCGGGCGGCTACCCGGTCACCGCCGTGGACGGGCTGGACGGGCGTTCGACCCGGCTCGCCGTCAACAATTTCCTGCGCGATGCGGGCCTGTCGAGCCGTCCCAATGATGATGCCCTGATCGATGCCCTGGAAGCGCACGCGCTCGGGCGCAATGCGGCCAGCGGGCTGACCATGTGCAATGAGGCTGACGGTGACATCGCCGTCGCCATCGGCCACCAGGTCGGGACGATCTGGCAGTCACGCGGCTGGTGGCGCATCCATGCCGGCGAGTGCGCCCGGGTGCTGGCAACCCGCCTCGCGACCAACAATGCGTTTTACTATGCCGAGCGCATCAACACCGGCGCCCGTCGGGGCCTGTCTGAAGCCAGCGAATCCTTCTGTGTCGCTCCGGCCCGTTTCGTGGCCGAGGGACGGGGTGACTGCCCGGACCGCGGCTATACCGCCGCCGGTTTCCGTCGCATTTCCGAGCCGTCCGAGGGCGGGGTTCGCATCACGCTCGACGAAGGCGATTTCCGGAGGCCCTGACATGGCCGACAACCGCGCCGACATGCGTCACATCACGCACTGGGTCTTTGACCTGGACAATACGCTCTACCCGTCCGACGCACCGATCATGGCCCAGGTCGACCGGCGCATGACGCAATATGTCGCCCGCCTGCTGGCCCTGCCCGAGGACGAGGCCCGCATCGTCCAGAAAGCCTATTGGCGCGACTATGGCACGACGCTGAACGGGCTGATGGCCAATCACGATGTCGACCTGCGCGACTTTCTCGATTTCGTGCACGACGTTGACCCGACCGTGATCACCCCGCATCCCGAACTCGCCGATCGCATCAGGGCCCTGCCCGGCAAGCGGCTGGTCTACACCAACGGGTCGCTGGGTCATGCCGAGAACATTCTCGATCACATGGGCCTGACCCATCTTTTCCATGACATCTTTGACGTCGAGGCCTCGGGTTTCCAACCCAAGCCACACCAGGCCGGCTTCGACAGTTTCGTCAGCAAGTTCAACCTGCCGGTACCGGAATCAGTCTTCTTCGAGGACAGTGTCCGCAATCTGAAGACGGCGCACGCCATGGGCTTCACCACCGTCCTCGTCCGCGCCAAACATGGCCCGCGCGACGAGGAAAGCGCCGCGCCGGACGAGCATCCCGACCATGTCCACCACGCCGTGGACTGCCTCCCCACCTTCCTCGGCTCGCTCCGCACAGCCGCCACACCGGATGATGATGTGACGTGACAGACCAAGCCAACGCCGCAGCGTTTGATCCCGGTGATGACGATGTGTTCGCCCGCATTGCCGACAAATATGATCTGCTCTGCGACATATTCAGCTTTGGCATTCACCGTCTGTGGAAGACCGGCATGGCACGCCGGATCGCCGCTCTGAATGTCCACACAGCCCTCGACCTGGCGTCCGGCCCAGGCGACATTCCAACCCGGCTGGTGGGACGCAGTGGCGCGCCCCGCCGACTGATCGCCACCGATCTCAGCCCCAAGATGATCAGCCTCGCCAGCGAGCGGCTGGCCGGACTGGAGCATGTCTCGGTGTTTCGCCTCGACGCCCACACGCTAGACGGCATAGACGACAATTCCATCGATCTGGTCAGCATGTCGTTCGGGATGAAGATCTGCGACCGAGAACGCGTTCTGGCCGCCGCGCTACGGGTTCTCAAGCCGGGAGGCCATCTTTTAAACCTCGAGGCCGCCCGCATCCCCGTGCCGATTATCCATTGGGCCTATCTGACATATATGGATATTTGCCTGCCTCTCATTTCCGGCATTGCGACCGGCGGTGACCGCTCGGCCTATGATTACCTGCTCAAGGGCATCCACACATTTCCCGATCCCGTCAGCTTCTCCGAGGAAATTGCACGGGCAGGGTTTGAAGACGTGCATCATACCAACTACACCGGCGGCATCGTGGCCCTGCACGAAGCCCGCAAACCCGACATCAAGAGTACCGCCCCATGACCGACACCGCCCTGATCGCCACCATCGATACCGCCTGGGACAATCGTGACAGTGTCTCGACCGACACGACCGGGGAGGTTCGCGACGCCGTGGAGACGGCGATCAACCTGCTCGACAGTGGCAAGGCGCGGGTCGCGTCGCGCGGGGATGACGGCAATTGGGTGGTGCATCAATGGCTGAAGAAGGCCGTTCTGCTGGGCTTCCGCCTCAATCCGATGGATTTGATCGAGGGCGGCATTGCCGGTGCGAAATGGTGGGACAAGGTGCCGTCCAAGTTTGACGGCTGGGGCGAGGCCGAGTTCAAGGCCGCCGGCTTCCGGGCCGTGCCGCCCTGCGCCGTGCGTCGCGGCGCTTTCATCGCGCCGGGTGCCGTTTTGATGCCGAGCTATGTCAATCTGGGGGCCCATGTCGGCGAAGGCACGATGATCGATACCTGGGCCAGTGTCGGCTCGTGTGCGCAGGTCGGTGCCAATTGCCACATCTCGGCCGGGACCGGGATTGGCGGTGTGCTGGAGCCGCTGCAAGCCGACCCGGTGATCATCGAGGATAATTGCTTCATCGGCGCCCGTTCGGAGGTCGTCGAAGGCGTGATCGTGCGCGAGGGCTCGGTGCTGGCCATGGGTGTCTACATCACCCGCTCGACCAAGATCGTCGATCGCGCCACAGGCGAGGTCAGCTATGGCGAAGTGCCGGCCTACTCGGTCGTCGTGCCCGGCGCCCTGCCCGACCCCAAGGGCGGGCCGAGTCTGTATTGCGCCGTCATCGTCAAGCGCGTCGACGCCCAGACCCGCGCCAAGACCTCGATCAATGACTTGCTGCGCTAGGCAACGACCTGCTGCGCCAGCCTATGCGGTCTGTTCCAGCCAAGCTTCGATGCCGCGTGCGGCGGCAAGGCCGGTCGCGAAGCTGGCCTGCAGCAGATAGCCGCCGGTCGGCGCATCCCAGTCGAGCATTTCCCCGGCCGCAAAAACGCCGGGCGCAGCTGTCAGCATGGAGTGGTCATCGGCGGCAGGGCGCGCGGAGCCAC
>NZ_JBLWVH010000043.1:0-7989 GCF_048268525.1 Maricaulis sp.
TCGAGGACATCACGGACACCGCAGACCACCACCAGGACACCCCGGTGTCCGCCGACATCCCGTTCCCTCCCATCCTTCGGCGTGAAAGCGTGCGGAGACGAAAAGCCGTGCACACAATCCGTAGTCACCCCTGCCACCCGCCTGCGCGGGCGCCGGACGTCCAGCGGGGATGACAGGCGGGTGGGGGCAAGGAGATATGTCCCCTGCCCGCGTCACACCAGCAAATCATTGCCATCCAGCGAGGACGCGAATGCGTCCTTGGGCAGGAGTTTGAACGGCGTGCCAGTCCGTCTGGCCGACAGGATCCGGTCGCACCGGAACACACGCGACGCGTCGCGGAGATGGTCGAAGGCGACCACATACCAGACTGGATATTTCAGCAAGAGATAGTGCGGCTCGATCTGCCGTTCGGACGGCTTGCCGTCTTCGCGCCGGTATTCGATCGCCAGCATCTCCTGATCCAGGAAGGCCTGGTGCAAGGCCTGCACAACGCTTCCCGGCGGCGCGGCCACACCCGCCTGGACAAAGGTAGAGGCCGTATCGCCGATCAGGATCCGGGACTTCATCCTAGTCACCCTGTTGCGTTTTTCCGGCGAGAAGGACGCCACGAGCTGTCGTCGCACCGATCCCAGGCTGGCCAGGAACATCGGCGAGCGCATCTGTTCGGACACCTCGATACTGATCAAAAGGTCGACGGCTTCGGCATAGGACAGGTTCAGACGGCCAACACCCCAATTACGGTCCAGGCGCACACCGCCGCCGCGTCCGCGGTCGGAATCAATGGGCAGGCCCTGCTCGCGCATGAGCAGGAGATCACGGGCAATCGTGCGCTCGCTGACCTCGTGCTGGCGTGCCAGATCCGCGACCGTGCACAGTCCATCCTGCTTGAGCTGGACAGCCAGCATGTCCATCCGCCGCAGCCTGTCTTTTGAGTTCGCGCGCGTCATCCAACAAATAAGACATAAAATGTCCTATTTGGCGATACACCTCGGATCAGCCACCAAAACGGTGCCTTGGCAGACAGGAGCGCAAGACATGAAGATGAATTATTTCGTCGTCGGTACGAACGACAAGGACGCATCGACCCGGTTCTATGATGGGGTCTTCCAGGAGTTCTGTATCAAGCAGGTCATGTCGAATGACCGGATGACCTATTGGCAGAGCGAAAGCTTTGCCTTTGCGGTCGCCATCCCGTTCGATGAACAACCGGCGACCAACGGAAACGGGACAATGGTCGGCTTCGCGCTCGGCTCGAAGGAGGCGGTCAAACGCCTGCACAGCAAGGTCATTGAACTGGGCGGCAGATGTGACGGCGAGCCTGGCGATCGCGGACCGATGTTCTCGGCCTATGTCCGCGATCTTGACGACAACAAGCTGTGCTTTTCGGCCTGAGGCCAACATGCGGCGGGCTCAGTCCGCCGCATCCTCGCCGGTGACCAGTTTCGGGATAGAGGTGAGCGCGAAGATCGCCGAGAAGACACCGGTCAGTCCGATCAGCCCGCGTTGCAGGATGATCAGCTCGTCCATGGTGATCGCGGCCCAGATGGCGGCGGCGGCCCAGCCTCCGGTGATGATGATGATGACCAGCGACTTCGCCCGCACACTGATATTGGCCAACAGGGTCAGCACGCCAATCGCCATGAAGGTCGTGCCGATCTCGTGATGCCAGGGCATGCGCGCCGCGATATCCGCGACGCCTTCTCGGATCACCCATCCAACGGTAACAAGCGCGCTGCCGGCCAGGGTAAGACCGATCCGGTCAATGAAGGAAAGACGAGCCATGCCATCCGGATAGCACAGCTCGCCGTCCAAGGCCCGTTGAAAGACGGATCTAGTACCGCTCTTGATACCGCGTCACGACTTCCATGAAGATCACCGGCAGGGCGTGACCGGCTATACCGACCGTCCACCAGATCATCGGCCATTTCATCACGAACCAGCCCGAGCCCAGGCTGATCCCGGCAAAGATAATCATGCCGAAGAGATAACTGGCCAGATGGATCCAGAAGGAAAGCTGCAAGGCAGCCCTGCCCTTGGCATTGCGTCGGCGGACCAGCTCGTCGGCCTCGACCTCGGGATCGACACACAAGGCAAGCACATCGACATTGAAAGCCGCAGCCAGCGCCATCAGCGTTTCGCGCGATGCGGCCTCGCCAGTTTCGATCCGCTGGATGGTGCGCAGGCCGATCCCCGCGACCTCCGCCAGGTGTTCCTGCGACCAGTGTCGCTCTTCACGCCAGCGTTTGATCTTGTCTGCGTCTGCCTTGAAAGCCATGTCCGTCTCCTGGAAAGCCTGTGTAAACCGATTGGCCCCAAAAAACAGACCGGCCGCCAAGCCACCACGTCAGCCTTGCGTCAGCCCCACGCCACATGGCCGCCAGTGGCCCGCCAGCTCTCCGTCATCCGACTTGAAGACCGGGTTGAAATCCCAACCAGGGCAAGGCGTCACGATAACCTCACCGCCGGAAACCCGTACAGCGCCCGCCATCCGAACGCAGGTCAGGCCCGAGCCAGCGCCTTCTGGAAGACCGACGCGTCGACATTGCCGCCGGTTGCCAGGACACACACCGTCTTGCCGGCAACATCGATCTTGCCAGACAGCACCGCCGCCAGGGCGGCGACACCGCCCGGCTCGACGACGATCTTGAGGTGACGCCAGGCCGCGGCCATGGCGTCGAGCGCCTCATCGTCCGAGATGGCAGCACCGCCGGTCAGCTGGGTCGAATTGAGGGCCCAGGTCAGGGCGCCGGGGGTCGGGGTGATGATCGCGTCGCAGATCGAACCGGTCAGGCGATCATTGGTCTCGCGGCGACCACTGGCCAGTGACCTCTTGTGATCATCGAATCCGACCGGTTCTGCGGCCCAGATCTCGATATCGGGGAAGGCATGCCGCATGGCCAGGCCGACGCCGGCGATCAATCCGCCGCCACCGGCACAGCACACGACAATGTCCGGGCGCTCACCCAGAGCCTGCAGCTGGTTGGCCGCCTCAAGGCCGGCTGTGCCCTGCCCGGCAATGATCCGGGGATCTTCATAGGGCGGCACCAGAATACGCCCTTCGGCCTCACATATCGCAGCGCCCAGATCCTCGCGGCTTTCCGTCGCGCGGTCGAAATGCACGACTTCGCCGCCCCAGAACTTCACACCGTCGACTTTCGAACGCGGTGCATCGGACGGCATGAGAATCTTGGCGTGGGTTCCGTTCAGCCGCGCCGCGGCCGCAACACCCTGGGCGTGATTGCCGGACGAGTAGGCGACGATGCCGCGTTCCCTTTCGGCATCCGTCAATCGGGAAATCCGGTTGAAGGCACCGCGAAACTTGAACGAACCGGTGCGCTGCAGGCACTCGGCCTTCACGAAGAGTTTCGCGCCCAGCCTGTCATCGAGCCGGTCATTGCGGAGCAAGGGCGTCTCGACCGCCTGTCCCGCCAATCGCGTCGCCGCATCAAGAATGTCCGCGTAAACCGGTAGATCAACGGGATGGGTCACGGCGATGTCTCCTTAACTGGACGCGGCGTCCGACGACGCCATATGTGGAAAAAACGCATAAGCAATTCAAACCGATTGAGCAAAGGGATTGCGCCGCCGCGCGATAGACCGTTTGATTGGCAAAACACAAAATGAAGCAACGGTTGTTACCCAGGGGAATTACATGACTTTGCGCGCACACATGATGGACTGTCCGCTGATGATTTCGGACATTCTGGTTCACGCGGCAAAATGCCATGGCGATCAGGAGATCGTGACGCGGCTGCCGGAGAATGGTCAGATCCACCGGCAGAATTATGCCCAGACCCATGAGCGGACCCAGCAGCTGGCCAATGCCCTGCAAAAGAAGCTCAAGATCCGCGAAGGCGACCGGGTCGCAACGATCGCCTGGAACTCCCATCGCCATTTCGAGCTCTACTATGCCATTTCCGGCATCGGCGCCGTGGTCCACACTGTCAATCCGCGCCTCGACCCGAAACAGCTGATCTGGATGCTCGACCACGCCCAGTCGAAGACCGTCTTCTTCGACAAGCAGTTCGCACCGCTGATCGACGCCATCTCGAAAGCGTGCAAATCGGTCAAGAACTGGGTTCTGATGACCGACAAGAGCCATCTCGATGGCGTCCAGACCAAGTGCAAGAGCTATGAGGAACTGATCGCCGAATATCCGGCGAAGTTCGACTGGCCGGTGTTTGACGAGTATGCGGCAGCCGGGCTGTGCTACACGTCAGGCACGACGGGCGATCCCAAGGGCGTCCTTTATTCACACCGCTCCACAGTCCTGCACGCCATGGCGTCGGCCGCGGCCGATGTGATCGGTGTCGGTGCCCGCGGCACGCTGTTGCCAGTGGTGCCGATGTTCCACGTCAATGCCTGGGGCATTCCCTACGCCGCGCCGATGAATGGCGCCAAGCTGGTCATGCCCGGCGCCCAGATGGACGGGGCCAGCATCCACCAGCTGATCGAGGATGAAAGCGTCAGCTATGTCGCCGGCGTGCCGACGGTCTGGCTCGGCCTGCTCAACTATCTGGAAGCCGAGGGCAAGCGCATCGATTCGGTCGAACGCGTCCTGATCGGTGGCTCGGCCCTGCCGGAAGCGCTGCTGCGCGCTTATGAGGACAAGTATGGCGTTGTCATGCAGCAAGGCTGGGGCATGACCGAGATGAGCCCGCTGGGCACGGTCAATGTCCTTTTGCCCAAGCATGAAGGGCTCAGCCGCGAGGAGATCATCCAGGTCAAACTCAAGCAGGGCCGCCTCGTCTTCGGTGTCGGCATGCGCATTGTCGACGACAATGGCGAGGAGCTGCCCTGGGACGGCAAGTCCTCCGGTCATGTCCAGGTCCGCGGACCGTGGATCGCTTCGGGCTATTACCGCGGCGCCGGCGCCGAGAGCTTCACCGAGGATGGCTGGTTCCAGACCGGCGATGTCGCCCATCTCGATGGCAGCGGCTTCATGACCATCACCGACCGCTCCAAGGACGTCATCAAGACCGGTGGCGAGTGGATCTCCTCGATCGACCTTGAAAACGCCGCCATGGGACACCCGTCCGTCGCAATGGCTGCCGCCGTCGGCATGCCGCACCCGAAATGGCAGGAGCGGCCGCTCCTCGTCGTGCAACTCAAGGAAGGCGCCGAGCCGGACGCGGCCTCGATCATCGAATATCTGCGCGGTGAAGTGCCGAAATGGTGGCTGCCGGACGCCGTCGAATTCATCGACGAAATGCCGATCGGCGCGACCGGCAAGATGCTCAAGACCAAATTGCGGGAAATCTACAAGGACTACGAATTTCCGACGGTTGAGGCGTAGACGCGCCTGGATCCGAGACGGTAAAGCCCCGGCCATCTGGTCGGGGCTTTTTCGTGGGCCAATCCTGACGCGGGACTTAAATCGGATTAATCCCCCCTCGTCCTCCCTTGTGCGGTTTCGCAACCGCTCCTACATTCATATCGAAATTCGATAAGCCTCAGATCCGGTGATCAACGGGGCGAAGGAGACAGGACAATGGAGGTTTACGTCATGGGTGGAGAAATCGCGGTGATTGGCCTGCTGGCCTATTTCGTGCCGACCCTGATCGCCCTCCTGCGCGGTCACGACAATACGTTCGCGATCTTCCTGACCAACTTGCTTCTGGGTTGGACCTTCCTCGGCTGGATCATCGCTTTCATCTGGTCGTTCACAGCCATCCGCCGGCGCGTGCGGGCCTAGGAGTTCCCCAAGCTCCCATCTCGGGTTGACCGCCCCCAAGCCTCACACCCCAACGGTCAGCCCCGGCAAACGCGCCTACCCCAACCGGCCCCAAACCGGACAATGCTGCGCCCGGATCGCCCCAACGATCCGGGCGCTTTTTTGGTCCGGCTGCCAAAATCATTTAGATCAATGTCGAATTATTGCTTGCAATCATTTTGATCATTAGCTAATTGTCTAGTTGAGCACGGGCCGGACGTTCTCCGACCAACGGCTCTGACATCCATCGCAGCCAGCCAACGGCGCCATTGCGGGTGACCACATATGACTGGCCATTTCCCGGAGGGCGACATGCCGATTATCCGAACCTTTTCCGCCTGGCTGACAGGCCTGTTTCTGGCGCTGGTGATGACACTGTCGCAAGCGTCTGCTGACGAGAGCCCCAATGCCCCGCCATCCGGGGACTGGCTCGGCATACTATCGACACCGGGCGGAGAGCTGCGCCTGCTGATCACGGCAACGGAGCAGCCGGACGGCAGCCATCGTGGTGAGCTGGAAAGCCTCGACCAGGCCCCGGGTCAAAAGATTCCGATCAATGAGTTTTCGATCGATCCCGACACGATGCGCTTTGCCATTACAGCCATGGGCGCTTCCTACAGCGGCGAATGGAATGACCAGACCCAACGCTATGAGGGCGAGTTCAGCCAGGGCATGACCCTGCCACTCTCCTTCGCCCGGCCCGAGGCGGTCGAGGTAACGGTCATCGACGGCATGGATGGCGTCTGGGAAGGCATGCTGACGCGCGGCGAGACCGAACTGGCCTTCACGCTCAATATCGAAACAGGCGAGGACGGCACCCAGGTCACGCTCGATTCGGTCACCCAAGCGGCCTATGGCATCCCGGTCACGGATGTCACCCGTGACGGTGACGCCGTCGGTTTTCGCATCCCGGCCGCCAATGTCACCTATCGCGGCGTGCTGAATGCCCAGGGTGACAGGCTGACCGGTCAATGGATCCGCCCCGGCTTTCCCGAAGCCGAGGTCGTCTTTCAACGCACGGCCGAGATCGTCACCGGTCCCAACCGGCCGCAGGAACCGGTCGGCCCCTTCCCCTACCGCGTCGAGCCGGTCCGCTTCGACAATCCCGAGGCCGACGGCGTCACCCTGGCCGGCACGCTGACCCTGCCGGCAGGCGACGGCCCATTCCCCGCCGCCATCCTGATTTCAGGGTCAGGCCCCCAGGATCGCGACGAGACCGTGTGGACACACCGTCCATTCGCGGTGCTTGCCGACCATCTCACCCGCAATGGCATCGCCGTCCTGCGCTATGATGATCGCGGCTTTGCCGAGTCCACCGGCGATTTTGCATCCTCGACCTCGATGGATTTCGCCTCTGACACGGCGGCAGCGCTGGCCTGGCTGCAGGCCCGGCCGGAGATCGATACTTCCGCTATCGGCCTGATCGGCCATAGCGAGGGCGGACTGATTGCCCCGGTTGTCGCCGCTGATAATGACGCGGTCGCCTTCCTGGTCTTGCTGGCTGGCCCCGGTACGACTGGCGAGCAGATCATTCTGGACCAGTCGCTGGCCGCAGCCCGCGCCGGTGGTCGCAGCCCGGAAGAGCTGGACGTGCTGGCACAGCTGATCCCGCAAATCACCGCCACGGTCACCGCGGCAGCGGATGAAGAGGCAGCCCGGACCGCCCTGACAGCCCTTCTGACAGATGAGAGGCTAGCCCTGCTCGGCGCCGCGCCGGCGCAGCGCGAACTCATGGTCAGCCAGAATGTCCGCGCCTGGCATCGCAACTTCCTGCAGCACGATCCGGCTGACTATCTGCCGCGGGTCGATCAGCCGGTTCTGGCGCTGAACGGCTCGCTGGACCTTCAGGTTCTCCCCGAGGCCAATCTCGCCGGCCTGGAAGCTGGCCTGTCCAGCAATCCCGACGTCACCGCGATCGAACTGGCGGGTCTCAACCACATGTTCCAGACGGCGCAAACCGGCACCATCGCCGAATACGCCGAGATCGAGGAGACCTTTGCGCCACACGCGCTGGACCTGATCTCGGACTGGATCGCAGCGCGCTTCGGCAACTGATCCAAAACAGGACGTCAGGGCGGCGCCGGGTCAGGACTGGACTCGGCGCCGTTGTCCAGGCGCAGCGCTTCACCGGAGCCGGTAAAAGACCATGCCCGCGCTTCACGCCCCCCCCCCCGCCCCTCAAGCCCCAGGGATAGCGGGGTCAGGACAGGCGCCCCCCGCGCCTGTTGCGCCATAAAACCCCTGCCCCGGGGGCGGCGCGTCCGCGGGGTGGGCGG
>NZ_JBLWVH010000044.1:0-6549 GCF_048268525.1 Maricaulis sp.
ACCCTTGAGCTCGAAAACCGGCTGAGGCGAACTGGCTGACAAGACCTCAATGCTGCGATCCGAGCGCGCTCGAATGCCCATGACGGGACCCACCTTGCCGGGTTCCGACATACCCACTCTCGCCGCACATCAGGCGCAGATCAGAGCGTCTGCACCCCGGCCCTGCTGAATCACCCCGTCCCGCGAATTGCACAGCGTGCGACTCCGCTTTATGCAGGGGCCAAATGTCGTGACCAGCACAAGCGAGTCGAGCCCGTGAAAGCGAAAATCCACGTCTATCTGAAACCCGGCGTTCTGGACCCTCAGGGAGCCGCCGTTGCCGGTGCCCTGCACAATATGGGTTATGACGAGGTCGAAGCGGTCCGCCAGGGCAAGCTGATCGAGCTGGACCTGACCGGCGATGACGCCGAAGCGGCCCGCAAACGCGTCGACGAAATGTGTGCCAAACTCCTCTCCAACCCGGTGATCGAGAGCTACTCGATCGAACTGGCGTAGGAGAGGCCGGCATCATGAAATCCGCCGTCATCGTCTTCCCGGGCTCCAATTGCGATCGTGATGCCCACGACGCGATCGAGACAGTCACGGGTCAAAAACCGGCCATGGTCTGGCACCAGGAGAGCGAATTGCCCGAGGGCACACAGTTCGTGATGGTGCCAGGCGGGTTTTCCTATGGCGATTATCTGCGTTGCGGCTCGATGGCCTCGCGCTCGGCCATCATGCCGGCCATCGTCGCCCACGCCGCCACCGGCGCACCGGTTCTGGGCGTGTGCAATGGCTTCCAGATCCTCACCGAGAGCGGGCTTCTGCCGGGCGCGCTGATGCGCAATGCCGGGCTGAAATTCGTCTGCGAGAAAGCGCCGCTCACCGTCGAGAACGCCAACACGCAATTCACCTCGCGCTATGAGGCCGGCGCCCAGCTTCTGGTGCCCATCGCCCATCATGACGGCAATTATTTCGCCGATACCGACACGCTCGACCGCATCGAGGGCGAAGGCCAGGTGGTGTTCCGCTATGGCAAAAACCCCAATGGTTCGGCCCGCGACATCGCCGGCATCACCAATGAGCAAGGCAATGTCATGGGCATGATGCCCCACCCGGAACGCGCCGTGGACACCGGCCATGGCGGCACGGATGGCTTGGCGCTGTTTGAATCTCTCCTCGGGAGTGCGTGACGATGACCCAATACGCTGAAGGCATCACCGCCGAGATCGTCAAGGAACACGGTATCAATGACGCCGAGTACGCCGTCATTCTGGACCGTCTGGGCCGGGCGCCGAACCTGGTTGAGCTGGGTATCTTCTCGGTCATGTGGTCCGAGCATTGTTCCTACAAATCCTCCCGCGCGCATCTGGGCCGTCTGCCGACCTCCGGCGAGAAGGTGATCCAGGGACCGGGCGAGAATGCCGGTGTGATCGATATCGGCGATGGTCAGGCGTGTATTTTCAAAATGGAAAGCCACAACCACCCCTCCTTCATCGAGCCCTATCAGGGTGCGGCGACGGGCGTGGGCGGCATTTTGCGCGATGTTTTCACCATGGGCGCGCGCCCGGTGGCGCTGATGAATGCGCTGCGCTTTGGTGCGCCCGAGCACAAGAAGACCACGCATCTGGTCTCCGGTGTGGTGGCTGGCATTGGCGGTTACGGCAATTGCGTCGGCGTGCCGACCGTCGGCGGCGAGACCAATTTCCACTCCGGCTATAACGGCAATATCCTGGTCAATGCGATGGCCGTCGGCCTCGCGGACGCCGATAATATCTTCTACGCCCGCGGCGCCGAGCCGGGCCAGCCGATCGTCTATGTCGGCTCCAAGACCGGCCGCGACGGCATCCACGGCGCGACCATGGCCTCGGCCGAGTTCGATGATGCCTCCGAGGAAAAGCGTCCCACCGTCCAGGTCGGTGACCCCTTCACCGAGAAAAAACTGATCGAGGCCTGCCTCGAGCTGATGGCCACCGATGCCATCGCCGCGATCCAGGACATGGGCGCTGCCGGCCTCACTTCCTCCTCGGTCGAAATGGCCGACAAGGGCGGGATCGGCATCGCGCTCGACATGGACAAGGTGCCCCAGCGCGAAACCAATATGACGACCTATGAGATGATGCTCTCGGAAAGCCAGGAGCGCATGCTGGTCATCATGAAGCCGGGTCGCGAGGACGTCGCCTACGAGATCTTCAAGAAGTGGGAACTCGATGTCGCCGTGATCGGCGAGACCACGGATACCGGTCGCATGGTCCTCACCCACAAGGGCGAAACCGTCTGCGATATCCCGGTCGCGCCGCTGGCCGATGACGCCCCGAAATATGAGCGCCCCTATTTCGCCCCGGAAGTGCGCGCCCAGCTGAATGCCAAGGATGTCGCCCAGCCGTCGCATATGGGCGAGATCCTGCTGAAGATCATGTCGAGCCCGGACATGGCCTCCAAGGCGTGGATCTGGAAACAGTATGACCGCCACGTCATGGCCGACACCGCGGCCTCCTCCGAAGACCCGTCCGATGCCGCCATTGTTCGCGTGCACGGCACGAAGAAGGCGCTGGCCATCACCACCGATTGCACGCCGCGCTATTGTTTCGCCAATCCGTTCGAAGGCGGCAAGCAGGCCGTCGCCGAAGCCTGGCGCAATCTGACCGCCACCGGCGCCGACCCGATCGCGATTACCGATTGCCTCAATTTCGGCAATCCCGAGCGCGAAGAGATCATGGGCCAGTTCGTCGGCTGTATCGACGGCATGGCCGAAGCCTGTGCCAAGCTCGACTTCCCGGTCGTGTCCGGCAATGTCAGCCTCTATAACGAGACCAATGGCGTCGCCATTCCGCCGACGCCGGCGATCGGTGGTGTCGGCCTGATCCCGGACATGGACCAGCGCGCCCATTTCGGTGGCATGCGCGAAGGCGATATCCTGATCGTGGTCGGCGAGACCGAAGGCGCGCTGGGCGCCTCGGTCTACCTCAAGGTGATCGAGAACCGCGAAGATGGCGGTGCGCCGCTGGTCGATCTCGATGTCGAGAAAGCCAATGGCGATTTCGTCCGCGGGCAGATCCGCTCGGGCCGCATCTCGGCCTGTCATGACCTGTCCGATGGCGGCCTCGCCTGCGCCGCCGCCGACATGGCAATGGCCTCGAACATGGGCGTCAAGCTGGCCCATGAAGGCAATGTGCCAATGCACGGCTATCTCTTCGGTGAGGACCAGGGCCGCTATCTGCTGGCCTCCGCCAAGGAAGACGCCATCGCCATCCTGCAGGACGCCAAGGCTGACGGCGTGCCCGTCCATGTAGTCGGCCTGGCCGGTGGTACAGCCGTCACCGTCAACGGCGCCCACCCGCTGGAGCTGGACCGCCTGCGCGCGGCCTGGGAAGGCTGGATGCCCGGTTTGATGGACCAGCTGGTCGAAGCGGCGGAATAAGTCCGTCCCTGGCTACAGATAGCGCCGGATCCGCGCACGGTAATCGGCATAGGCTGCCGCGAAGACACGGTCCAGGTGCGGCTCTTCCACGCGCGTGATGAAGACGTGGATGATCAGCGCAAACAGGGCCGAGCTTGTCAGCGCCAGGATGGAACCGGCGGCCGCGGCAGCGCCGAAGAACATGGCGGCATAGCCGACATATTGCGGATTGCGGGAAAACCGGTAGATGCCGCCTTCAATCAGGCGATCCTCCAGCAAGCCATAAACGCGCTTCTGGGAGCCGTAAGCGATCCGGCCGGCTGCAATCACCCCTGCACCGGCGGAGAGCAACAGCCCGCCTGCAGCGAGGCTCACGGCCGTGACCGGCCAGAGACTTCCCCGATCGACAATGGCCAAGGCAAGTGTGGCCAACGCCTGCCCATGCATCACGCCCCCTGACCAGCTGGCTGTAGCGGGTGTCCATTTACCCTGTCTTTCAAACTCCCGCCGGGCCCGGATCATGAAGGGGATGGCGAGGATAGCGTTGAACAGGATGTAGACGCAGAGCACGATTGCAAGCAGTGACATGAGTGAAGACTTTCCGACCAGATCCAATACCTGCCGGAAAGCCTAATCTCTCTAGCCGCTAGAGCTTCAAGCGTTTTCTTTACCGCCCCGAAGCCTCGCCGATCATGTCAAGCTGCGCGTCCGACTGACGCGCGAAATCGGCAATCGCGTCACTGGCATCCTGGAAGAAGTCCAGCGTCATGTTCTCATAGGTATCGGTTGGCTGGTGGTAGTGCGGGTGGAAGTCGACGCCCAGATAGATGAAGGGGATGCCGGCGGCGTGGAAGGCGCCGCTATCGGTCAGATTGGTCCAGTCACCACCCGGCTCCTCGGTCGGCTCGTCATAGCCCATTGGCATCGACACGGTGGCGCGCGTGGCGACGTCTTCGACGATCGGCGTCAGATAGGGATAGTGATATGTCCCGACGGCCCACAGGATGCGGTCGGTCGACATGGCGACCATGTCCATATTCAGGTTGAAGGTGATGTTCTCGACCGGGATGGGCGGGTCAGCGACAAAGGCCCGTGCGCCCTGGAGGCCATTTTCCTCGGCATCGACGAAAGCGAAGATGACGTCATGCTCGGGCGGTTCCGCCAGGAACATCTCGGCGACGGCCAGCACCGACGCGACGCCGGAGGCATTGTCATCGGCACCATTCCAGATCTGCGCTCCGCGCATGCCCTCATGATCATAATGGGCCGACACCACCATGGTGCGGTCGCTGTCGCTGGTCCCCTCGATCAGGGCCAGGATATTGGTGCCGTCGACCTTTTCGGGTGATCGCGGCATCTCGAAGCTGAAGACATGCTCATAGCTGTCGCCGACCGGCTCGACGCCCATCGTTTCAAGGCGTTCGATAATAAAGGCGCGGGCCCGGGCATTGCCGTCGGTTGCGACCGCCCGGCCTTGCATGTCATCGGCGGCCAGTATGCGCAGATCGGAGAGCAATTGCTCACGATCCAGAGCCCAGCCCGCACCGTCTTCCGCCGGCTGCATGGCCACACAGGCGGTCGCCAACAAGCTGACGGACAGGATGGACGAAACCGATAGTACGCGCATGGATAATCCCCGTTGGTGCTGTTGACGACGAGACTGCCATGTCCGCCGCGCCGGCCCCACCAAAATATCCGTAACAATCAGAACCAGCGGCTCGGACGGGCCGCCGGCTCGTCTTCATGATCGGGCCAGTTGGCCTCGGACCGCTCCAGATATCCCGGAATGTCCTGCTCCCAGCGTTCCTGGATCGAGGGCGAAAAGTTCATGTACAGCACGCCGTCCACGACCCGGTAGGCGAGCGGATCCGAGCGAACCTTGCGATCATTGGCCAGGGCATAGGCACAATGGCCATCATAGGCCGGCGCATAGCGCACTGGATTGTCGATGAACAGGTCACGATTGGCTTCAGTCGCGAAATACCAGACCACGCCACCATACTCCGCCGTGATGCTCTCGAGCCCCGGCAGTGGCGCCTCTGCGGTATGGTAGGACACCACATCATTGCCGCCGACCGGACGGCCGTCCCGGTCGAGATACGGGTCTCCGGCAAACGCCATGCCGGCCGGCAAAATGGTCGCCAGGGCCAGATAGACCAGGCCGAGGCCCAGCCGGAGGGTGGTTTTGGCAGTCATCAGGCGTGTCATGCTCTTTTCCCTTGTCGCGGTCGCGATTAGCTTGACTCAGATATGGGCGATTGATGCCCTGCAGAACAATGCACGCCGCGACACATTCGGTCACGCTCATGGCGGTCGAATGTGATCCGCTGTGAAACCGCCATCGCCTGCAGTCAGGCCGCCGACAAGGACGCACCCCATGCCCATGCCCGCCGACGACATCATCGCCCTTATCAAGGCCGGGATCCCGGACGCCGAAATCACCATGACCGATCTGGCCGGTGACAATGATCACTGGCAGGCCCTCGTGGTCTCGGAAAGCTTCCGCGGCAAGCTGCGTGTGGCCCAGCATCAGATGGTCTATGCCGCGCTAGGCGACAAGATGGGTGGGGAGTTGCACGCGCTGGCCCTGGAAACCCGGACCCCCGATTGATGATTGAGGCAGACGCCTTTTCGCGCCTGGGGTTCGGCGTCACCGGACCGCATGCCGGGCTGGGGACCAGCCGCAGCGCAACCACGCGGTTGATCCATCAAGCCATCGAACTGGGCGTGACCCTGTTCGACACCGGCCCGGCCTATGGTCGGGGCGAGGCCGAGCAACGGCTTGGAACGGCGCTGAAACAAGTCCCGCGCAACAGCGCGTTCGTCGCGACCAAGGCCGGTGTCCATGCTGGCGGACATCGTGATTTTTCCGCCGGAGCAGTGGAAATGTCGCTGCGGGACTCGCTCAAGCGCCTGCAGCGCGACCATGTCGATCTCTTGCTGCTGCACGGCCCGGCGCCGGGCGAATTGACCGACAAGCTGATCCGCCGCCTGCAAGCCTTCACCGAACGCGGCATGATCCGCCATATCGGGGTGTGCGGTCGCGGTGCGGAGCTGGACCGGGCCATCGAGCTGGGCGTGTTCGATGCGCTTATGGCGCCGATCAATGACAGCCTGACCGATGGTGAGCGCCAGCGCCTGACCAAGGCACGCGAAAGCGGCCTGTCGGT